>CALCJD010000044.1 GCA_937960895.1 uncultured Spartobacteria bacterium
GCTGACCCCTCTTATGAAAGGTTCCCCAAAAAAACTCTCCCCCGCCGAACGTGACGCCCTTCTCAAAACCCTGAAGGATCGCTTCGAAAAGAATCCCGGGCGTCATCCCGGACTCGACTGGGCGAAGATTCAGGCCCGTCTCGAAGCCCATCCCGCCCGCCTCTGGTCTCTCGCGCAAATGGAGGCCACCGACGGCGAACCGGACGTGGTCGGACAGGATAAGAAAACCGGCGAATATCTTTTCTTCGACTGTTCCCCGGAAACCCCGAAGGGGCGGGTCAGTTTGTGTTACGACCGCGAAGGCTGGGAATCCCGGAAGGAACACCGTCCCAAGGACAATGCCGTCGACATGGCGGCGGAAATGGGCGTCGAGTTGCTGACCGAGGAGCAGTACGCGGAACTGCAGAAGCTCGGGGAATTTGACCTGAAAACCTCCAGCTGGCTGAAGACCCCGCCCGAGATGCGAAAGCTCGGAGGCGCGCTTTTCGGCGACCGCCGGTATGGACGTGTCTTTGTCTATCACAACGGAGCACAGTCCTACTATGCCGCCCGGGGATTCCGGGGATGCCTGCGGGTTTAGGACTTTCCTGGACCGCCAATTGGGCGGGAATTGAAGATCCGCGCATGCCCCCGTCCAATCCCTTTAAAAGGAATGCCGCGCTCCTGGGGGATTTCCATCGGGCGTTCCAGCCCAATGACCCTCACCATTTGCCTACTTGACTCCCCGCGCCGCAATCCTCAGCCTCTAAAGCCGCCCGTTGTATGGCAATGAAAGCTACCGAAATTTTTCAACGTTTCTCGGACGAGACTGCGTCCGGGATCTTCCATCATCTCTACGAGAACGACAAGCGGGCCTACCGTGCGGCCATTCAGGTTCTGGCCAATCGCCGCAAGCTGCGCCCGGTGCTTCTCGAGCGCAAACCCCGCACCGAACGTCACGCCTGGATGCGTCATGAACTTTCGCGTCCGCTGAACGAGGACGCCGCCACGGAGATTCTCCAGGCCTGGGTGCTCGGGGCGCATCAGGCGATGGTCATTCAATTTCTGGACGACCTTTCCGTGCCGCACGACGGTCGCGGTCTCCTGGACACCCTGCCGGAGGAACCACCGGCGGACAAACTGCGCGCGGCCATCGACGGGCTTTTTGAGAAACATCCCGCCGACGCCGTGTTTGCCTATCTTCATCTTTTCGCGGCGATGGACATCACCGAATGGCCCACGCTGAAACAAATCATCACCGAGGATCCCCGACTGTGTCCGACTCCGCAGACTCTGGCAGCCTGAGCCAATTCCAGGCCTCACTTCAAGAGGTCATCGAAACCTTCCAGGACATCCGTCCGCTTGAGGAACCCCTCAACCGCGCGGCGAAGATCGTTCTCACCGCACTGACGAGCGGGAAAAAACTCCTCTTTTGCGGCAACGGCGGCAGCGCCGCCGACAGCGCCCACATGGCGACGGAGTTCACCTGCCGCTTCAAGGAGGACCGGCGTCCGTATCCGGCCATTGCCCTGAACGTGGACGGCGGACTCCTCACCGCCATCGGGAACGACTACGCCTTCCAGGACATTTTTGCCCGACAGGTGCAGGCCTTCGGGCAGCCGGGCGACGTGCTCATCACCCTCACCACCAGCGGCAAATCGCGCAACGTGCTCTCCGCGATCGAGGAGGCCCGGCGCCGCAAGCTGCACACCATTGCCTTCCTCGGCAAGGGCGGAGGGTTCACCTCCGGCGCAGCCGAAGTCGAGCTGGTGGTTCCCGGAACGGTGACCGCCCGCATCCAGGAGGCCCACAAGTTCCTCCTCCACGTCCTCTGCGAGATCGTGGAAAAGGATCTGCCGAAGGAATGACCCCGGGTGCCGGCGCATGACGGGAACGGTCCTCACCGTTTTTTCCGCAGTATTGGGGGCGATCATCGGATCGTTCCTCAACGCCTGCATTCACCGCATGCCGCGCGGCATCTCGCTCAACAATCCGCGCCGTTCCTTCTGTCCCTCCTGTCAGCGTCTCATCCCGTGGTATGAAAACCTGCCGCTTCTCAGCTGGCTGGCGCTCCGGGGAAAATGCTCCGGCTGCGGGGCGCGCATTTCCGTGCGGTATTTCCTCGTGGAACTGCTCACCGCCGGGGTTTTCCTCGCGATCTGGAGGTGGTACGGCCTTCCCCTCGCCCCGGTTTACTGGATTTTTGCCGCGCTGCTGATCGCCGCCACCTTCATCGACATCGAGCATTTCATCATTCCGGATGAAATCACCTGGGGCGGCACGGTGGCGGGGCTGGCGCTGAGCCCCGTCGTGCCGGCGATGATGCAGACCGCCTCGCGGCTGGAGGCCTTCGGGCTTTCGCTGGCCGGGGCGGCGCTGGGATACGGCCTCCTCTGGCTGATCGTGGAGGGCGGCAAGCTGGCCTTCGGCAAAAAACGCCATGTCTTCGGCGAGCCCGAGCCGTTTTTCATCCGCCAGGAAGGGGAACAAATCATCCTCGGTGTCGGGGAGGACAGGCTGCCTTGGGAGGAGATTTTCTACCGTCTGAAATCCGACATCCTCGTGCTCGACTGCGCGGCGGGAAAAGTGGGGGAGCGCGAGGTGACCGACACCATTGTCAAATTTTACCACGACCGCGCCGTCATCGGCTCCGAGGAAATTCCCATCGAGCAGATCGACTCCGTCTCCGGAACCCTGCGCGCCATCACCGTGCCGCGCGAGGCCATGGGGTTCGGCGACGTGAAGTTCATCGCCTGCATCGGGGCCTTCCTCGGTTGGAAAGCCGTCCTCTTCACGATCTGCGCCGCCTCGATCATCGGCTGCGTCGCCGCCCTGGCGGGCCTCTTCATCGCCCGCGACAAGGCCGGTTCCCGCGTGCCGTTCGGTCCCTTCCTGGCTCTGGGCGGAGCCATCTGGATCTTCGGCGGAGAGCGCCTCTGGGACTGGTACTTCGGGATCCTGCGTTACGGGGAGGGCGGGATCGGGTTTTGACGGACGGTCCATTCCGTCGTTTACTTCTCAGTCGTCCCAATGCCCAAGGCCGCCAAACTACCCTTTCCGCAACTCGTCCGCGAATTCTGGAAGCCGTATCTGCGGCTGACCGTCTACCTGAAGCCCTACAAGAAGCGCCTCGTGCTGGGGTTGTTTTTCGGCGTGCTCGCCGGTCTAGTGAACGGTCTGTTTGCCTGGGTGGTGAAAACCGTCGGAGACAAGGTGTTGCCGGGCGGACCGGGCATCGGAGGGTTCGGGGCGGTGGGAAACCAGACGGCAAGCGTCCCGACCGATGCGGTCCCGGCCTCCTTCGAAAGCGTGGTGTGGATCAGCCTGCTCATTCCGGCGGCCATGATCCTGCGCGGGGTCTTCACCTACCTGAATTCGTACTGCCTGTCGTGGGTGAGCCTGCGCGTGCTGCGCGACATCCGCAGCCAGCTCTTCCAGCACATCATGAATCAGTCGATGGCGTTTTTCAGCACCGCCAAATCCGGCAAGCTGATCTCGCGGGTGATCAACGACACCCGCATGGCGCAAAACGCCCTGACGTCCATCGCCGGCGACCTCGTCAAGGCGCCCATCGCCGTCATTTCCGGCGCGGTGGTCATTGTCTGGATCGACTGGAAATTCAGCCTCACCAGCCTGGTCCTCTTCCCGCTCTGCATGGTCCCGGTCGCCGTCTTCGGCCGGAAAATCCGCCAGGCCGGCCGCGCAGAGGAAAACGAGGCCGGACAGATGGCGGTGATCCTGCAGGAAACCTTCGCGGGGGTGCGCATCATCAAATCCTTCGCCCGGGAGGATTATCAGGCCGAGCAGTTCGCCAAATCCAGCGACCAGCAGTGCCGCAACAGCCTGCGCGTCCGCAAAAGCATGGAAATGGTCGGGCCCATCATCGAATCGGTCTCCGCCTTCGGCGTCGTGCTGGCACTGGCCTATGTGTATTTCTTCAATGTCAGCATCGGACAGCTCGCCGGCCTCCTTGCCGGCATCTTTATGCTCTACAATCCGGTGAAATCGCTCAGCCGGATTCCCATGCAAATGCAGAAATGCATGGCTTCGGCCACCAACATTTTCAATCTGCTCGAAAAAACCCCCGCCGTGCAGGACGCCCCCAATGCCGCGGTCCTCACCCACTGCGCCGGACGCATCACCTTCGACCGGGTGAGTTTTTCCTACGGGAAGGACAAGAACGCCGTCCACGACATCAACCTCGACTTCGAAGCCGGCAAAAAATACGCCCTCGTCGGATCGAGCGGCGCGGGAAAAAGCACCCTGCTCTCCCTCATCCAGCGTTTCTACGACCCGCAGGTCGGCACCATCCTGCTCGACGGGCGTGACATTCGCACCCTCACCCAGCGGTCGCTGCGGGAGCACATCGGCGTGGTCACCCAGGACACCTTCCTGTTCCACGACACCATCTACGAAAACATCCGCTACGGCCGTTTGGACGCCACGCCCGCCGAGGTGGAGGCCGCCGCCAAGCAGGCCTACGCGCACGACTTCATCATCGCCCAGCCGGAGGGATATCAGACGGTCGTCGGGGACAAGGGCTGCATGCTCTCCGGCGGTCAGCAACAGCGTCTGGCCATCGCCCGGGCCCTGCTGAAAAACGCCCCCATCCTCCTGCTCGACGAGGCAACCTCGGCGCTGGACTCCGAAGCGGAAAAAATCATCCAGGCCGCCCTGGAGCGCCTTTCCCGCGGCCGCACGGTGATCGCCATCGCCCACCGGCTTTCCACCATTCTGAAAAGCGACCAGATCGTCGTCATGGACCACGGCCGCATCGTGGATGTCGCCCCGCACGCCGTCCTGCTCGAGCGCTCGCCGCTGTACCGCAAGCTCTACGAAATGCAGTTCCACCACGAGGACCTGCAGGTCCAGCCCGCGGCCTGAAATCTCCCTCCGGGCCCTCCCCGGCGGGGAACGGGATCCGACTCCCCGGACCCGACGACCCAAATTTACGAAAACCTCGTGAATATTTCCCGAAGACCGGCCATGTGTGTCATAACCGGCCGCCGTCCGAATTTCCCCTTGCAAACCACGACTAGGATACTAGTCTAAAATCATGACCACCCGTGTCGGGCATATTTGTATTTCAAAAATGAAGCGGGTTCTTCGCTTCCCGGTCATGCGGTAAGCGCCGCCGATTCCGCCAGTTTTTCCCGTCCTGTGCGGCGGCCTCCCAGGGAAGGCCGGATATTTCTTCCTCTGGACCAATCATTTCCCATCATCTAGCGTTCACAATCCCACTTTTCGACATTCCATGAGTTCCGAAGCCAAACCCCTTGTCGCCAACGAAGGCCTGAAAGCCGCCTCCCGCCATTTGCGCGGCACCATTGCCGAGGAGCTCGCCGACACGTCCACGGGAGCCATCTCGGAAAGCAACAGCCAGCTGACCAAGTTTCATGGAATGTACCTTCAGGACGACCGCGACCAGCGGATCGCCCTGAAAAAGGCCGGCAAGGAAAAGGCCTACAGCTTCATGATCCGTGTCCGTCTGCCCGGCGGGCAGGCCACCCCGCAGCAGTGGCTCGCGCTCGACCGTCTGGCGGAGGAATACGCCTTCCCGTCCCTGCGCCTGACCACCCGCCAGACCTTCCAGTTCCACGGGGTGCTCAAAGGCAACGTGAAGAAGCTTGTCAAGGGAATGCATGAGGTGCTCCTCGACTCCATCGCGGCCTGCGGCGACGTCAACCGCAACGTGATGGCTCCGCCGAATCCCGAGCGCAGCCCGGTCCTTCAGGAGGTTTACAATCATGCCCGGGGATGGAGCGAATACGCGCTGCCGAAGAGCCGCGCCTATTTTGAAATCTACCTCGACGAAAAACTCGTCGCGGGCGGCGAACCCGAAACCGAACCGATGTACGGCGACACCTACCTGCCGCGCAAGTTCAAGACCGGGTTTGCGCTGCCTCCGTCCAACGACGTCGACATCTTCTCCCAGGATCTCGGGTTCATCGCGATCGTGGAGGATGGCAAACTTGTCGGCTACAACGTGACCGTCGGCGGCGGCCAGGGCATGAGCCATGGCAACGTGGAAACCTTCCCGCGCCTGGCCGATGTGCTCGGCTTCATTCCGCCCGACAAGGTCAACACCGTCGGTGAGGCGGTGCTCACCACCCAGCGCGATTACGGCGACCGCACCAACCGCAAGCACGCCCGTCTCAAATACACCATCGAGGACCGCGGTCTGGAGTGGTTCAAGGGCGAGGTCGAACGGCGCTCCGGAGTGACCTTTGCGCCCGCCCGTCCCTTCAGCTTCACCACCGTCCAGGATCCGTTCGGCTGGCACGAATGCGCGGACGGCACATGGTTCTACGGCCTGCACATCCTGAGCGGCCGCATCAAGGATGTTCCCGGCTGGCCGATGAAAACGGCCCTGCGGGAAATTGCCAGGGTCCACACCGGCGATTTCCGCCTCACCCCGTCGCAGAATCTCACCATTTCCGGCGTCACCGCCGCCCAGAAACCGGTCATCGACGCCATCCTCGCCAAACACGGCCTGAACAGGGAAAACGAACGCTCCGGCCTGCGTCTCAACGCCCTTTCCTGCGTGGCGCTGCCCACCTGCGGCCTGGCTCTCGCCGAGAGCGAGCGCGCGCTGCCGGGTCTGCTGGAGAAGCTCGAACCCGTCTTGGAGGAAGCCGGCCTCGGCCGCGACGCGATCAGCCTGCGCATCACGGGCTGTCCGAACGGCTGCGCCCGTCCCTACCTGGCCGAGATCGGTCTGGCGGGACGCGCCCCCGGCAAATACGCCCTCTTCCTCGGCGCCAGCTACAACGGCACCCGGCTCAACCGCCTCGTGTCGCCCAGCGTCACCATCGACGATGCCGTGGCCCTGCTCACCCCCATCATCAGGCGTTATGCGGCCGAGCGTCAGGAGGGCGAAGGGTTTGGCGATTTCTGCAACCGGGTTGTTCTGCCGGCCGACGCCACCATCCACAGCATCGGAACCCCCGCCGCCGAAATCGCCGCCGTATGAACGATCTCGCGCGCTGGAACGCGGAACTTCGCGACAAATCCCCTCTCGAAATCACCCGTTGGGCCATCGCCCAATCGGACGGGCGCGCCATCGTTTCGACGAATTTCCGCCCCTACGAGGCGGTCATTCTCCATCTCGTCACCCGGGTGCAGCCCGACATCCCGGTGCTCTGGGTCGACCATGGCTACAACCGTCCCGCCACCTACCGGCACGCCGAGGATCTGCGTCAACGGCTCGGGCTCGACATCCGCGCCTATCTGCCCCGCATCACCGCGGCGCATCGTGACGCCATTTACGGTCCCGTCCCGTCCACCAACGACGAGGAGGGACTGAAAAAATTCAGCGCGCTGATGAAGCTCGAACCCTTCCAGCGGGGCATGAGGGAACTCGCCCCGAAAATCTGGATCACCGCCCTGCGCAAGGCGCAGAACCCGAACCGCGCGGAGCTGGACATTGTCACCGAGGACAAAAATTTCGGCGCCATCAAGGTGAGCCCGCTGTTCTACCAGACCGACGCCGACCTGGACGCCTACCTCGCCCAACACGATCTGCCGAACGAGTGGGATTATTTCGACCCCGCCAAGGCCGACGAAAAGCGCGAATGCGGCCTTCACGCCGACTGGGGCGCCCACGCCGCCCGGAATGCCGGTCTGGGCGCAGGAATCTAACACCACCCCATCCCGAAATTCCTTTCGATTTCGTTTCTCCGTGAGCAACTACCACCTTGACCACCTGCAATATCTCGAAACCGAGGCCATCCACATCATGCGCGAAGTGGCGGCGGAATTCGAGCGGCCGGCATTGCTTTTCTCCGGCGGCAAGGATTCGATCTGCCTGCTCCGCCTGGCGGAAAAGGCCTTCCGTCCCTCGGACATCCCGATGCCCCTTCTCAATGTCGACACGGGGCACCATTTCCCGGAGCTCAACGAATTCCGCGACCGCCGCGCGAAGGAGCTCGGCGCGAAGCTGATCGTCCGCACCGTCGAGGACGCCATCGCCAAGGGGATCGCCACGGAGACGCCGGGGCAGGTCAGCCGCAATCACCTGCAAATCCCCACCCTCCTCGCCGCCATCGAGGAATTCCGCTTTGACTGCTGCATCGGCGGCGCCCGGCGCGACGAGGAAAAGGCCCGCGCCAAGGAGCGCTTCTTCAGCTTCCGCGACAGCTTCGGCCAGTGGGACCCCAAGAACCAGCGTCCCGAAATCTGGAACCTCTACAATGCGCGCCTCAATCCCGGGGAAAACATGCGCGTCTTCCCGCTGTCCAACTGGACCGAAATGGACGTCTGGGAATACATCCGCAAGGAGAAGCTCGAGGTGCCGAAGATCTATTTCAGCCACCGGCGCCAGTGTGTCCGCCGCAACGGCCAGTGGCTGCCCGTCAACGACCTCGTTCCGCCCAAGCCGAACGAGGAGGTGAAGGAGCTCGTCGTCCGCGTCCGCACCATCGGCGACATCATCAGCACCGGCTGCGTGGAATCGCCGGCCGACAGCGTGGATGACATCATCGCCGAAATCGCCGTGGCCCGGGTGACCGAACGCGGTTCGCGCGCCGACGACAAGGTTTCCGAGGCCGCCATGGAAGATCGCAAGAAAGCCGGCTACTTCTAGTACTTCTAGAAAACGCCGCACTTCGAACGCCCAACGCCCAACGCCCAACGCCGAACTCCGAATTCCCAATCCGAAGTCCCATTTTCTCCATGGTTGCTCCGCTAAATCATTCCGTCGACCTGCTCCGTTTCAACACCTGTGGATCCGTGGATGACGGCAAATCCACCCTCATCGGCCGGCTCCTCTACGATTCGAAATCGCTCATGGACGACCAGCTCGAGGCGCTCGAGCGGTCGGCGGACATCACCGGCGGCGGACAGATCAACCTTGCCAATCTCACCGACGGCCTGCGCGCCGAGCGCGAACAGGGTATCACCATCGACGTGGCCTACCGGTATTTCGCCACGCCGCGCCGCAAGTTCATCATCGCGGACACCCCGGGCCACGTGCAATACACCCGCAACATGGTGACCGGCGCCTCCACGGCCAACCTGTCCGTCATTCTCGTGGACGCCCGCCAGGGGGTCATCGAGCAAAGCCGCCGCCATTCCTGCATCGCCTCGCTGCTCCGGATTCCGCACCTCGTCGTGGCCATCAACAAGATGGACCTCGTCGACTGGAGCGAGTCGCGCTATCTGGAGATCCGCGACCAGTTTGAGGAATTCCTGCCGCGCCTCGACATGAAGGACGTGCAGTTCATCCCGGTGAGCGCCCTCAACGGCGACAACGTGGTTGAGCCCTCGCCCCACATGCCGTGGTACCACGGCCCCACCCTGCTGGGACACCTCGAAAGCGTGCACATCGGCAGCGACTGGAACCTCCAGGACTTCCGCTTTCCCGTGCAGTGGGTCAACCGTCCGAACAATCCCTCCGACCCCGCCCTGCACGACTTCCGGGGCCTCAGCGGACAGATCGCCGGCGGCATCGTCCGCGTGGGCCAGAAGGTCATGGCCCTGCCCAGCGGCTTCACCAGCACGATCAAGGAAATCTGGACCTACGACGGCTCGCTGCAGGAGGCGTTTTGTCCGCAGTCGGTCACGCTCGTCCTGAACGACGACCTCGACGTCAGCCGCGGCGATGTCCTCGTGTCCACCGACAACCTCCCGGGGGCCGGCACCGACCTGCACGCCAAGATCTGCTGGATGCACGGACGGCCTCTGCAGCCTGGACGGAAATACCTCCTCAAGCACACCACGCAGACCGTCCAGGCGGTGGTCACGACCATCGAGCACCGCATCAACATCTCCAACCTCGAAGCCGAGGAGGGCGTGTCCGAACTCGTGATGAACGACATCGGCGAAATCCGCCTCCGCACCTCCAAACCGCTCATCTTCGACGGTTACAGCACCAACCGGCTCACCGGATCGTTCATCCTCATCGAGCAGGGCACGAACGCCACCGTGGCGGCCGGCATGCTCCATCCGCCCACCGAGGTGGCCACGCCGGAATACAAGGATTTCGCCATTTGACCCGTCCCGGGGCCGGAACGTATTCCGTCCGGCTCCGAGAGGTTGCGAGTTGACCTTCGGGCCGCGGTCCCTGACTCTTGGTCTTTGCATTTCATGAAACGTTTCGAAAACCAAGTCGCCATCGTTACCGGAGCCGGCCGCGGCATCGGAGAAGCCATCGCCAAACGACTCGCCGCCGAAGGCGCGAAGATCGCCGTGGTCAGCCGCACGGAATCCAACTCGCAGAAAACCGCCGAGGTGCTCAACGCCCTCGCCCCGGACACCGCCAAACCCTATGCCGTCGACGTCGCCGACTTCGACGCCGTGCAGAAGGTGGGCGAGCAGATTCTCGCCGATTTCGGACGGGCCGACGTGCTGGTCAACAATGCCGGCATCACCCGGGACAACCTGGCCATGCGCATGTCGTCCGAGGACTGGGACGTGGTGCTCAACACCAACCTGAAAGGCGCCTTCAATTTCACCCGCGCCGTCCTGCGGGCCATGGTGAAGCAGCGCGGCGGACGCATCATCAACATCAGCTCGGTGAGCGGTCTTCTCGGCCTGGCCGGCCAGGCCAACTACGCCGCCAGCAAGGCCGGTCTCATCGGGTTCACCAAGACCCTCGCGCGCGAACTCGCCTCCCGCAACATCACGGCCAATGTCGTCGCCCCGGGGTTCATTGAGACCGACATGACCGCCGTGCTCAGCGACGACATCAGGAAGGGCGCCCTCGCCCAGATCCCGCAGGGACGGATGGGAGCCGGCGAGGACATCGCCGCCGCCGTCGCCTTCCTCGCCAGCCCGGAAGCCGCCTACATCACCGGTCAGGTGCTTGCCGTGGACGGCGGCATGAGCATGTAAAGACGTCGGGAACTCCCCCCTCTTTCAGCCCAAAGGGCGGCCGACCGGCCGCCCTTTTTCTTTGGGCTCCGGCGGTGGTGGCCGCTTCCACCCCGGCGATGCCTCCTCCCCGGAAAAACCACGCAAGGTCCGCGAGGGGTTTCCGTTCAAATAAACTCGAGCCGGATCCCCATGTGTTTCAGGGAATGGTACACCACAAACACGGAGCTCATCAAAACGCACGCCATCACCGCGACCGGGAAGGACCGTTGGCGGAAGGCGACGATTCCCAGGACGCAGGCCACGCCCACCATCACCACGGGAATTGCGCAGAGCATGTCCTGCAGATAGGGCTCACGGGCCAGGACCCGCACCAAGGAAGGCCGGAAGGCTTCGGGGCAAATCCGCGTGTAGATCACCGGGGAAATGATCAGCGTCCCGAAGGACTCGAAGAAAAAACGTTCCGCGCCCTGCCAGACCACAATGTAAAACCAAATGCCCGCCAGATTGGCGCAGATCAGAGGTCGGGCGAGCACTCCCATATGTCCATGGTAAGCCGGTCGGGCCGGAAAGGAAACTCCATTCGCGCCGCATGGCCTCCGCCGGCGCCTTGCCGATTCCCCATCCAAGCGCTTTGACCTTTTCCGCTTCCGCCGCTACAGGAGGACGGACGCATGGTCGAAAAACTGGAAACCCTGCTGCTCCTGCTGGGAGCCATCGGCATTCTTGCCGTCATTGCGGAACGCTTCCGGTTCCCCTTCCCCATCCTGCTGGTCCTCGCCGGCCTGGGCATCGCCTTTTTTCCCGGCCTGCCCGATGTCCATCTCAACCCCGATCTGGTGCTGATGATCTTTCTTCCGCCGCTGTTGCATGCGGCGGCGTGGAATTTTCCCTGGCAGGAATTCCGGGCCAATTTCATCCCGATCTTCGCCCTGGCGGTGGGGCTGGTGTTCATCACCATCGTCTGCGTGGCCTACACGGCCTATTGGTTCATTCCCGGCATGACCCTCGCCGCGGCGTATGTGCTGGGGGCGGTGGTCTCGCCGCCCGACGCCGTCGCCGCCACCGCGGTGCTGAAAAACCTGCGCATGCCCCGGCGTCTCACCTCGGTGCTGGAGGGGGAGAGCCTGGTGAACGACTCGAGCGGCCTGGTGGCGTATCAATTTGCCATTGCGGCGGTCATGACGGGTACGTTTTCGATGGCCCGGGCCGGCACGCAATTCGTGTACATGTCGATCGGCGGCATTGCCTTGGGGCTCGCGGTCGGCTTTGGCGTCGCCCATCTGCACCGCCACCTGCGCGATCCGGCGGTGGAAATCACCCTTTCCATCCTGACTCCGTACATGTCCTATCTGCCGGCGGAAAAACTCGGATTCTCCGGCGTCCTTGCCGTGGTGGCCTCCGGACTCTACATCGGCCATCGCTCGTGGGAGGTTTTTTCGCCGGAAAGCCGCCTGCAGGGGGCGTCCATCTGGCGGTTTCTGGAATACCTGCTCAACGGCACGGTTTTCATCCTGATCGGGCTGCAGTTTCCCTCCATCATGGAGGGTCTCAATCACATCCCGATGTGGCGCCTGCTTACGGCCGGGGCCCTCGTTTCCTTCGTGGTGATCGCCGTCCGGTTTTTGTGGATTCTGCCGTTGGCCCCGCTCGAACAATGGCTGGCCGGCCTGACGGGAAACTCCCGGAAACCGTTGTCGAAAGGGGCGCTTGTCGTGGCCTCCTGGGCGGGGATGCGGGGCGTGGTTTCCCTGGCGGCCGCGCTGGCCATTCCCCTGACCACCATGGACGGCGCCGAGTTCCCCGACCGTCATCTCATCCTCTGGATGACGTTTGCGGTGATTTTCGTCACCCTGATCCTGCAGGGCCTCTCCCTGCCCTGGCTGGCGCGCAAGCTCAAGGTCGAGGAACCCGGCGAGGAATTCCAGGCCGAGGCGCAGGCGCGCATCATGCTGTTTGCGGAACTGGTGGAGGAAATTTCCCGCCTCGAACGGCATGCCGCCACCCCGGAGGAACGGGAATCCCTGGGGTTCTGGAGATCACACTACACGCACCAGCTCGAACAAATGCGGGAGCGAGTCAGCGCCGGCCATGAACGGATCGCCAAAGCCGCCCTCCACGAACGCAAAATCTTCCCCCACCTCATGAACCACGCCCGGCGCCATCTCGCCCGGATGCGCGACCGCGGGGAAATCTCCGAGGAAATGCGGCGGCACATCGAATACGACTTCGACCTCGACGAACGGCGGGTGGAGCGGATCCTGGCGCGCTATTCGTGACCCTGGGGGCCGGGGGCGAACCCCGCCCTATCCCAGCGTCGCCCGGACCACCCCGATCACGCGATCGACTTCCTCCCGCGTGTTGTAGGCATGCGGGCTGAAACGCAGCCAGGCGGTTCCCGCCCGATCCTCGCGCAGCGATACGGTGATCCGCGCCTTTTCGAAGGCAGCGAACAGGACGGACGAGGCCACGCGTCCGTGGCGGGCGGTGACGATGCCGCTGCGCAGCGGCTCGTTGCGATCGGCCGACAAAAACATGAAGTCCAGCTCGGCGAGACGTTCGTGCAAATAATCGGCCACGTCGAGAATCGCCGCCGACACCGCAGAGGCCCCGGCGGCCTCCAGCATTTCCAGGCTGGCCTTCATGCCGTACATGCCCGTGATGTTGAGCACGCCCGGCTCGTAACGCTGGGCGGTTTCGTAAAAGGCGATTTGATCCTGCGCAATGAACTGGGGCGAACGGATGTTCCAAGCGCCCAGCAGGGTCGGCCGGCACCGTTCAAAATTGCGCCGCGCCACATAAACGATCCCGATGGCCAGCGGGCCGAGCATCCATTTGTGGGCGTCCGCGCTGAGAAAGTCCACATGCCGCACGTCGATGGGGAACGCCCCCAGCGTCTGGATGGCATCCACGGAAAACAGGATGCCCCGCGCCTGCAACATCGCCCCGATGGCCCCCACGTCGATCCGCCAACCGGTGAGGTAATGACACGAAGCCAGCGCGACCAGGCGGGTGCGCCCGGTCAGTTCCCGCTCCACGTCCGCCACGGTGATGCGTCCCGGACGGTCGGGTTGCACGAACCGGATCCTGACGCCCTGTGACGCGAGGGCCGTCCAGGGATAGACATTCGCCGGATAATCATCCCGGTAGCAGACCAGTTCGTCCCCGGGCTGCCAGGAGAGTCCGTTGGCAAAAAGGCTGAGTCCGAGCGAAGTCGGCCCCAGCAGGGCGATTTCTGAGCGGTCCGCGCCGATGAAGCGGGCGCAGAGTTCGCGGGTGGCGGCGACATCGCGCAGCACGTCGCCAAACTCCTGATGATTGCGGCAGCTGGCCTCCACGTGTGCGGTCATCGCCTCGGCGGCGCACCGCGGCAGCGGCGTGACGCCGGCATGGCCCAGAAAGATCTGCTCCGCGGCCACCGGAAAGCGATGCCGCCTGTCGTCCTCACCGGTGAAAAGGCTCATGGTGTCTGTCCCCCGTTCTTTTCACGCTCCTCGTCGATCAGTTTCCAGAAGCCCTTCTGGCGTCCGAGATACTCGTCCTCCTCATCCATCGGCAGATTGGACCGATAGAGGAAGTCCCGGATGGTGTTCTTGTGGAGCACGCGGTTGACGAGGATACCCTGAGGGTGTTTTTCGAAATAAATCCGATAATCACCCACCCGGCACCGGTAGATGGTGTGTCCGTCGCGGCGCACCTTTCCGAAACGGCTGCTGTCGAGATTTTCCAGATCCTCCGGCAGAATCTGGAACTCCATCAACAACTCGAGCTGCAGTTCCTTCGGCAGCGCCGCCATTTCCGCCGCGCTGATTTCGGTAAAGATCGTTTGAAACACGCGTTAACCATCGCGAGGGCGGGGCGGGGTGCGCAAGATCGGATTTGCCGGTCCGCTTGAAAGCTCCAAGCCGGGCGCCCCCCCGCGAGGGATCGCCCGGCCTGCGGGATTCCGATGTTCCTCCGTGCCGGAACGCGAGGTCCGGCTCACCCGTTGCCGGGCGCCCGCATGTGCGGAAAGAGAATGACGTCGCGAATGCTTTCCGCCCCGGTGAGCATCATGACGAGGCGGTCGATGCCGATGCCGATGCCGCCGGCCGGCGGCATGCCGTATTCCAGGGCGGTGAGGAAGTCCTCGTCGAGCTTCTGGGTTTCGCCGCCGCTCTGCTGCTCCAGGCGGGCGCGCTGCACGTCGGGATCGTTCAACTCGGAATATCCCGGCGAGATTTCCTGGCCGTTGATGACGAGCTCGTACACGTCGACCACCGAATCGTCCTGGACGTTCTGGCGTGCCAGCGGCACGAGTTCCTTCGGACAATGGGTGACAAAAAGCGGATTGATGGTCTTCTCCTCGACCAGCTTTTCGAAGACGTGCTGCGTGACCTCGAAGTCCGCCTCGCAATGCGAGATGTCCAGGCCAAGCCCGGCGCAGCGGGCGCGCCGGGCGGCGGAATCCAGTTCATACCAGTCCGGGATCACCCCGCGGATGAGATCGGCATATTTGGCGCGTTTCCACGGCCGGGTGAGATCGATGGTCCTGGTCACATTGCCCTCGGCGTCCCGGTGCTCGATGACCAGCCCGCCGCAGACCTCCAGGGCCAGGTGGCAGATCATTTCCTCGACCAACTCGGCCATGGTCTCGAAGTTGGCGAACGCCCAGTAGGCCTCGAGCATGGTGAACTCCGGGTTGTGACGCCGGGAAATGCCCTCGTTGCGAAAATTGCGATTCAGCTCGAAGACCTTCGTGAATCCGGCCACGAGGAGGCGCTTGAGATACAGCTCCGGCGCAATGCGCAGGTAGAGGTCCATGTCCAGCGCATTGTGGTGCGTCTTGAACGGCTCGGCGGCGGCGCCACCGGCGATGCCCTGCATCATGGGCGTTTCGACCTCGAGGAATCCCCGCTCGCCGAGGAACGCGCGAATGCGGCGCACGATCTCGATGCGCTTGCGGAAAACCTCGCGCGATTCCGCGTTGGCGATCAGATCGAGGTAACGCTGACGGTATTTGATCTCGGGATCCTGGACGCCGTGCCACTTGTCCGGCAGCGGGCGCAGCGCCTTGGACAGCGCGGTGAGGGTTTTCACCCGGATGGACGGCTCGCCGGTTTTGGTGACGAAATACTCGCCTTCGACTCCGATCCAGTCGCCGATGTCGAGCTGCTTGAGCACCTTGAAGGCGTCTTCGCCGACCTCCTTCGCGTGCAGGAAAATCTGCATGCGTCCGCTGAAATCCGAAATGTCGAGGAACTGGCTTTTGCCCATGTCGCGATGGGCGGTGATCCGTCCGGCCGCCCGGACGGGTTTGCCCTCGACAAATGCCGCACGCACTTCGCCCACCGGGCCGTCGACATCAAAACGTCCGCCAAACGGATCCACCCCCAGGGCGCGCAGACCCTCGAGTTTCTGCCGGCGGACGGCAAGCAATTCACTGATCGGTTCCATCGGAAATTTCTATCAGTCCCCCCGCAGCTTCGTCCAAGAGGATTTTTTCCCGATGTTCCGCCGCGGCCGCAGCCGCGTGCAGTCCCGGGACGGCGGCGGCGGCCTGATCCGCGCGGCGGGATGCGAATTTCCCCATGCCATGAGGGTCAGAGCGGAAAAGTTTTCGCTTTGCCGGCAGGGCGCTTTGGTTACGGTTTTATTCCTCCCATGCGAGTTCTTTACTTCGACTGTTTCTCCGGCATCAGCGGCGACATGACCGTGGGCGCACTGCGCGATGTCGGTGTGGAAGAAAAGGTTTTTCAGGAGGCTCTCGCCGCGGCGGGCCTGGACAGGGAAGTGCGGGTTCGCTTCCAGCGGGGCATGCGCCAGGGCATCTCGGGATGGAAATTCGACGTCGAGGAAATCCCCCGTTTTCACGCCCATGCCCCCTCGTCACAGGATCTCCTGCAACACGGCCATGTGCACGGCCGCAATTTTCGGGAAATCCGCACCCTGATTGCAAACAGCGCCCTGTCGGACGGGGTCAAGGAACGCAGCCTCGCCGTCTTCCGGCGCATTGCGGTCGCCGAGGGAAAAATCCACGGCATGCCGCCCGATGAGGTCGGATTCCACGAGGTTGGCGCCGCCGACTCGCTGGCGGACATCATCGCCGCCTGCGCGGGCCTGGAGGCCCTGGGGGTGGAACGGATCATCGCCTCCCGGCTCGTGGAGGGAACCGGCTTCGTGGACTGCGCCCATGGGCGCTTTCCCCTGCCCGCCCCCGCCACGTTGGAAATCCTTTCCGGCGTTCCGCTTCGCCAGATCGAGGAAACCCACGAGCTGATCACCCCCACCGGCGCGGCGTTGCTGGCGGAATTCGCCTCGTATTACGGCCCCCTGCCGGAAATGCGCGTCGAAAAAATCGGCTACGGCCTGGGCACACGCAACACCCACCCCCGGCCGAATGTGCTTCGCGCGGTGGTCGGGATCTGCGCCGAAACACCCGACGCCGAGACGGATGAGGTCACCCAGATCGAAACAAATCTCGACGACCTCACCCCCGAACTGGCGGGCGCCACGATGGAACGGCTCTTTGCCGCGGGTGCGCTGGATGTCTTTTTCACGCCGGCGCAGATGAAAAAGAACCGTCCGGGTTTTCTTCTGACCGTGCTCGCCACCGAGGAAACCGCCTCGGAAATGGCGCGCATCATGCTCACCGAAACCAGCGCGTTCGGCGTGCGCATGCACCGCGCCCGGCGCCTGAAATTGCGCCGGGAATTTCGCGATGTCGAAACGCCCTACGGCCCCGTGCGCCTCAAGCTCGGTTTCCTCGGCGACGAACTGGTTCAGGCCGCCCCGGAATACGAATCCTGCCGCGAAGTGGCCCGGAAGGCCGGCGTGAGCGTGAAGGACGTCCATCTCGCCGCCTGGCTCGGCAGTCCGCCCACTCCGGAGGGGTAATTCCGCCCCCACACTGACTCCGGCTCCGACACGGACTCCCCTCCCCGATCAGTCCCCGGGGCCGTCCAGGCTGGGAGCGCGGGAGCAAGAGTAAGTTTGAATGCAGGTGAATGTCCTTAGGGAGAGGGGGCTTGGATTATTCCCCCTCTTCTTCGGCCGACGGGGCGCGATTGGCCCTGCAGACCCCCCGTTTGGAGGAGGCGATGAAATCAAAAAACACCTGGGCCGGGGGGCTCCACGTCGTTTCCCGGGCCTTCGCCAGCGCCTGCTTCGTATTGAGTCCGCTGCGATACATGAGTTTGAAGGCGCGGCGGATTTCCGACCGGACCTCCGGGGCGAGTCCCGACCGGCGCAGACCGATCACATTGATCCCCGACAGCATGTTTTCCCCGTCCGCGGAAACATACGGCGGGATGTCCTTTCCGAACCGGGTCCCGCCGCGCACCATGGCCAGGCTGCCGATGCGCATGAACTGGTGAAAGACCGTTCCGCCTCCCAGAACGGCGCCATCCCCCACCTCCACGTATCCCGCCAGAAGGCAGTTGTTGGCGATGATCACCCGGTCCCCCAGACGCACATTGTGTCCGAGATGGGTCCCCACCATGAGGAAGCAGTTGTTGCCCACCACCGTGGCGCTGCCCTCCTTGGTGCCGCGATGGATGGTGACATATTCCCGGAAGGTGTTTCCATCGCCGATGCGGGTCTCGCTGTGCACGTCCTCCTTCCAGGCAAAATCCTGCGGAGGGGCGCCGATGACCGCGCCGTAACCGACGAAATTGCGGCTGCCCAGAATGGTGCGTCCCTCGATCACCGCATTGGCCTGCACAACGCAATGGGGACCGATCTCGACGTCGTCGCCAATGATGGCACGCGGGGAAATGGTGGCGGTGGGATGAATTTTCATAAACAACCGGCGTCGCGAAAGCTGAAATACGGATGACGGCCTCCGGCGGGAGTGCCGATGATGATGTGGTCGAGGAACCGGATCTGAAGCAGGGCGGCCGCCTCACGCAACTGGCGGGTCAACCGGTGGTCGGCCTGGCTCGGTGTCGGGTCGCCCGAGGGATGGTTGTGGATCAGAATCAGCGCGTAGGCGGAATGGACGATGGCCGGACGGAAGATCTCCCGCGGATGGGCCACGCATTCGTTGAGCGAACCCACGGCGATCGCCTCGAGGCGGATGAGGCGCAGCTTGGTGTCGAGCAACACCGCCTTCACCACCTCGCGGTCCATGGCCTGAAATTCCGGCCCGAAGGTGGAATAAATCGCCTCCGCGCTGTCGAGTACGGGCCGGGGCTCCCCGCCCCGGGCCAGACGCCGGCCCAGTTCGCAGGCGGCCGCAAGGTGCGCCGCCTTGGCGGGACCGATGCCCAGTCCGCTGCCGGCGATCTCCGCCGGACTGCAGCGGGCCAGCGCGCCGAGCGACCCCTTGGATTTCAGGAGCTCGGCGGCCAGCGTGATGGCGCTTTTTCCGCGCACCCCCGTGCGCAGGAAAATCGCAATCAACTCCGCGTCCGTGAGACTGCCGGCGCCACGCGCCAGAAGCTTTTCCCGGGGACGGTCGTCGGATGGCAATTCGCGGATGCGCACGACGCCGGTTTACCGGGCAAAACGGCCGGCGTCAAACTAGCAAAGACGCCCCACGAGTTGGATGAGATGGTCGGAGATCGACTGCAGTCCGCTGACGTAGCGGTTCACCGGAATCACCTCGAGCGAGCCCCGCGCCTCGGTCAGCATGCGGCGCGCCACCTGGGCGGCGGCGGCAATCGAACCGGACCGCGCCAGGAGGGCGGAAAATTCCCGTCCATCGATGTTCTCCTCCTCGAGCAGCATCTTCCGCAGCGCGGCGGCGTCCGCGCTGTCGCTCTGCAAAAGGAGCAGCACCGGCAGGGTGAACTTGCCCTTCTGGATGTCGGTCCCCAGGGTCTTGCCGGTCTCCTCCTCGGTGCCGGCGAGATCGAGGCAGTCGTCGTAAATCTGGTAGGCCGTTCCGATTTTCAAACCGAAAACCTTCAGGCCGCTGATGACCGCCGGCCCCGCCTCGCTGAGAAAGGCCGACAACTCGCACGCCACGGAAAACAGCGCGGCGGTTTTCATCTCGATGATGCGGTAATAGTCGGCCGTGCTCAGCTTGAGGTCGTAGCGGCGCTGGGTCTGGATGATCTCCCCCGAACACACCTCCGCGGCGGCGTCCGCGATGCGGCGGCAGACGTCGCTGTTGCTGAACCCCGTGGCCAGCCGCAGCGCATGGGCAAAGAGGCAGTCGCCGAGGAGCACGCTGATCGAGTTGCCCCACTTGGCATTGGCCGTGGGCTGGTCGCGGCGCAGTTCGGCGCCGTCCATGATGTCGTCATGCACCAGAGTGGCCACATGGATCAATTCCACGATGACCGCCAGATCCACATGACTCGAGGTAATCTTGCCCGTGGCCCCGGCGGCGAGAAGGGCGAGGGCCGGACGCAACCGCTTCCCCCCCTTGTCGCAAACGTAGGACACATAGCCCTCCACGGCCGGATCGAAGGACCGGGCCTGGGCGCGGATACGCTCCTCGACGGAATACAGATGGGGATTGATGAGATCGAGCGCGTGGGCGAAGGCCGAGTTTTCCGCGCCGAGCGAATCGGTGATTTTCTTGACCAGTTCCTCTTGCCCGGCCGACTGATCCACGGCCTGTTCCTTGTCTGCTGGATTCACAGTTTGTTTCTAAAATTACGAAGAATTTCGCGCGTCAGGCAGAAGGGAACCAGCAGAGCCAGTCCCACGGCGATGGCGAGAAGCGGATTCGGAATCACCCGCGGACGGTCCTTCATCACCGCCAACAGTCCGGCCCGCACCACCTCGGCCGGAGTCGCCACGAAGGCCGGCATCGTGTCGTAATGCGCCACCACGTCCTCCTCCTCCGAACGACGCGCCTGCGCAAAAAACTCGGTCGGCACGGGGCCGGGGCACAGGGCGGTGACCGTGATGCCATACGGACGCAGCTCGATGGCGAGGGACTCCGAAAGGCTGGTCACATAGGCCTTGGTCGCGGAATAGACCGCCATGTTGGGAAGCGGAAAGAATCCGGCCACCGAACTCACATTCAATATGGCGGCACGGCCCCCGCGGCGCATGGAAGGCAGCAGGAGGTGGGTCAGATGGGTGAGCGCGCCGATGTTGACGTCGAGCATCGCGCGGACGCGGTTCCAGTCGCTGGTCTCAAACGCTCCGTGATCGCCCAGCCCCGCGTTGTTGATGAGAAAATCCACCTTGATCCTCTGCTCCCCCAGCCAGGCGGCAAACTCGCGCCGCCGGTCCTCTTGGGCCAGATCGGCGCCATAGATGGCCACGGTCAGGCCCGGGTAAGCGGACTGCAATTCGTCACGCAATGCCTCCAGACGATCCGTGCGCCGGGCCACCAAAACGAGCCGGTGCGCATGCGGAGCCAGTTGCCGGGCAAATTCGGCTCCCAATCCCGCGGAAGCCCCGGTAATCAGAGCAGTGCAGCCTTCGTAAAATTTCATTCCGACAACTTTCGATGATTGTCCAAAACCTATCCAGCCAAAAACCATTCACGACAAAAGATGGTTCCACCATCCGGAGCATCCTCGACCGCACCAATGCCCCGGTGAAAAACCAGAGCCTGGCCGAAGCCAGCCTGCCCGCCGGTGCCGCCACCGACCGCCATTACCACAAACTGAGCGAGGAATTCTATTTCCTGCTCGAAGGCACGGGAACGATGGAAATCGACGGCACCACCCGCGAGGTCGGCCCCGGCGACGCCATCCTCATCCCGCCCGGCGCCTGGCACCAGATCACCGCCCGCACCCCGCTGCGCTTCCTCTGCTGCTGCGCCCCGCCGTATTCGCATGAGGATACGTATGTTCAGCCGGAGGGCTGAACATGCGAGTGACGAGGGAAAGTGAGGGGGAAACGGGGGCCGGTTGAGGGATCATCAACCGGTTCCCGACGGAAACAGCCTCCTCCCCTCTGACGCTCCCAATCCCTCCGTCGCACAGCGACGGCTAGTTGGACTCGTCGACCGGCACGGGAACCTCCTCGTCCTTTTCGGGTTCCTTCGAGGTTTCCTTGTTGCGCAGCTTGTAGATTTCGCGAAAGGCCTTGCCGACCATGGGCGCGGCGTGGGAGCCGCCGTGCACGCTGTCATCGTTGGGCTCGCCTTCATAAACGGCCGCGAAGGCGTATTCGGGTTTGTCCGCCGGACAAAAGCCCGCAAACCAGGCGGCGGTGCGTTTGCCCCACTGGGCGGTGCCGGTTTTTCCCGCCATCCGCACCCCCTTCACCTGGGCCGAGCGCGCGGTGCCGTTGCCGTCGTAAACGACATCCTGCAGGCCCTCGCGCAGGGCGGCATCCACGGCGGCGGAGATGGGAATGTCATCGCGCAGACGGTCCGGGTAGGCGGCGACCACCCGGTTGTCCATCGTCTGGATCTGCTTGACCAGGCGGGTCTGGTGGAAGCGGCCGGTCGTGGCGATGGCGCCCATGGCCTGGGCCATCTGCAGCGGGGTGATGAGAATGTCGCCCTGGCCGATGGACATGTTGGCGACGTCGCCCTGCTTGATGCGCCGGTTGTGAACACGCAGCATGTATTCGTCGGTGGGAATGTTGCCCTCCGCCTCGGCCCGAAGGGGAATGCCGGTGCGGCGTCCGAGGCCGAGCCGGTGCGCGTATTCAATGATGGCGGGCGCGCCCGTTTTCAGACCGACCTGATAAAACCACGTGTTGCACGACTGGGTGAGCGCCTCGACGAAATTGAGATTTCCGGCGGGAACCTTCTTCCAGTTCTTGAAGGTGTGGTCGCCGATGGTGATGCCGGTCGGGCAGCTGAACCGGCTGCCCGGTTTGATCGCTCCGGAGTTGAGCGCGGCCAGTCCCACGAAAGTCTTGAAGGTGGACCCCGGCGGATAGGCCGACCGATAGGCACGCGGCAGCAGCGGGGCGGCTTCGTCGTTGTTGTAGCGGTCGAAGACCTCCTTTTTCACCACGGGAACGAATTCGTTCGGATTGAATCCCGGGTGCGAGGCCATGCCCAGGATCTCGCCCGTGTTGGGATCCAGAACCACCATGGCGCCGCGCTTGCAGCTTTTCTGGAGCACGTCTTCAAGGATGCGCTGGATGTCCTCATCCAGGGTGGTGATGACATTGTAGCCCGGCACCGGAGGGCGCGCGATGCGTTCGGACATCTTTTCGCCGTTGGCGTTGTAGGTGGCGTGGAGCAGTCCCACCTGACCGCGCAGCTCGCCGTCAAACACCTGCTCGAGCCCCTCGCGGCCTTCGCTGTCGGGAAAAATCAGGTCCTTGTTCTCGATGGGCCGCGTGGAAAGGGGCGCCTCGCGGCCGGTGTATCCGATAATGTGCCCCGCCAGGGGGCCGTTGGGATAAAACCGCACGTAGGTCTGGCGGAGGATGAGATTCGGCGTGAGACCGCGCTGGACGATGCCGAGTTCCTGCGGACTGAGATCCTCGACGATGTCGAGCGGGAGCACCCCGCGGTTTTTATAGTGATTGAGGATGGCCTCGTCGGAAAGCGAGATCGGGCGTTTCAGCAGGCCGGAGGCCAGCGTGATCTGCTGCTTGGCGAAATCGAGGATCCTGTTGTCGGGCCAGTCGAGCGGTGTGGGAAAACTGATGGCCAGGTTGTAGCTCAGCCGCGTCTGGGCGAGCGGCTTGCCGTTGCGGTCCGTGATCTGTCCGCGCGGCGCCGGAATGCCCAGCACGAAGGTGCGCGCCTGTTTCTGGGTTTCCCAAGTCGGCTTGGGATTTTCGACGTAGCCGGTGTTGTCGAGGATGGGACCGCCCTGCGCGCGGAGCGCGTCCGGCGGACACACCGAGGACAGAAGCCAGCAGAGGGCGAGGCATCCGCCGGCGCCCAACGGGCGCCGGCGACTCGAATCCGGCACGTTGCGTTCCGCAATTCCCCTAGAGCTGCTGGGCCACTTTCTCAAGGGTGTAACACTCGATGATGTCTTCGGGCTGATAATCGGAATAGTCGCCAAGCTTGATGCCGCATTCCAGACCGGCGCGGACCTCCTTGACCTCGTCTTGGAAGCGCCGCAGCGTGGCGATGCCTCCGTCGTAGACCGGCTGCTTCTTGCGGAGCACCCGGGCGCGGGCGCTGCGACTGATGCGGCCGTCCGTGACGTAACATCCCGCCACCCGGCCCTTGCTGAGATCGAAGACCTGCTTGACCTCGGCGTGACCGATGACGGTCTCGCGCAGCTCGGGCTCGAGCATGCCGGCCATGGCTTCCTTCACCTGGTCGATCAGTTCGTAGATGATGCTGTAGAGCTTGACCTGCACGCCCTCGCGCTTGGCGACGGACGAGGCGTTGCTTTCAACCTTCACGCTGAAGCCGATGATGATGGCATCGGAGGCGCTGGCCAGCAACACGTCGGATTCCGTGACGGGTCCGACCGCCGAATGCAGGATGTCGAGCGTGACCTTGGTCTGCGGGATGTCCTTGAGGGCGCTCACGAGGGCCTCGAGGGTCCCCTGCACGTCGGCCTTGAGAACGACGCGCAGCGTGGGTTTCTGCCCTTCGGCGATGTTGGAGAAAAGGTTTTCCAGTGTCGCGCGCTGCGGGGCGGCGAGTTTGCTGTTGCGGATTTCCAGCAGGCGTTCCTCGCTGAGGGCGCGGGCCGCCCGTTCGTTGTCCATGACGACGAGTTCGTCACCGGCATTGGGCAGTCCGCTCAGGCCGAGCACCTTCACCGGTGTGGCCGGACCGGCCTCCTTGATGGGCTTGCCCGTGTCGGCGATGAGCTGTTTGACCTTGCCCCAGTAGTTTCCGCAGATGAACGCATCCCCCACCCGCAGCGTGCCCATGCGGACAATGACCGTCGCCGTGGGACCGCGGCCCTGCTCGACCTGGGCTTCGATCACCGTGCAGCGCGGCGCGGCCTTGGGGTCGGATTTCAGTTCGAGAACCTCGGCCTGGAGCAGAATCATCTCGAGAAGCTGGTCGATGCCGGTGCCCTTGGTGGCGCTGACCGGAACACAGATCGTTTCCCCGCCCCAGTCCTCCGGGGTGAGGCCCTTTTCCTGCAGCTGGGTTTTCACCCGGTCGATGTTGGCCGTGGGAAGATCGATTTTGTTGACGGCGACCATGATCTGCACCTTGGCGGCCTTGGCGTGGTTGATCGCCTCGATGGTCTGCGGCATGAGGCCGTCATCGGCGGCCACGACCAGGACGACGATGTCCGTGACGGTCGCGCCACGGGCCCGCATGGCCGTGAAGGCGGCGTGGCCGGGGGTGTCGAGAAAGGTGATGGACTGTCCGTTCCGTTCGACGCTGTAGGCGCCGATGTGCTGGGTGATGCCCCCGGCTTCGCCGGCGGCCACCCGGGTCTTGCGAATGGCGTCCAGCAGCGAGGTCTTGCCGTGGTCGACGTGACCCATGAACGTGACAATCGGGGCGCGCGGCTTGAGGGCCTCCTCCTCCGGTTCCTCCGGCTCGGGAGGCAGCTCCACCTTGACCTCCGGCTTGTGATGCCCCTTGGAGGTGTCCTTGCGCTCGCGCTCGAGGGTGAAGCCGTGCTTTTCGCACAGTTTCGCCACCGTATCGAGTTCGATGGTCTGGTTGATGTTGGCAAAGATCTGCATCTCCATCAGATCCTTGATCAACTGGAACGGCTTCACCCCAAGCAGCGGGGCGAGTTCCTTCACCGTGATCGAACTCTTGAGATGGACGACTTTCCTGTCCTCCTCCACAGCCACGGGAGGAACCTCCGCCACCGGTTCGGCCGGCGGGGCGGCCTCCGGCTGCGGAGCCGCCTCGGGCGCGGAGGCCGGAGCGGCGGGTGCAGGCGCCGCGCCGGCGGGCCGGGCCTGGATGCGCTGGATGAGCCGGGAGGGCTCGAGCGCCTTGCGTTTGACCTTTTTCTTGGGCTCCAGCAGGTCGACCGTTTCCACGGGCGGCTTGGCGGCGGGAGCGGGCGTTTCGGGAGCGGACTCCTCGGGCTTTTTACTGCGCGCGGGCGCGACCGCCTTCTTGGATTTGGCGGATTTGTCGTCGGATTTTGAGCTCAGTCTTGTGGTGGCCATGCAAATGGGTGGTTGTCGCTTTCATGGCCTAGGGAGCGGCCGTTTCCGTGTTTTCTGCGGCGGCCTTGGCGGCATCCAGGATCTTCTGGCCGCGTTCAAGATCGCATCCCAACACTTCGGCAATGTCCGAAGCTTCCGCCGTCAGCACGGCCTCGATCGAGTTCATGCCGCTGGAGGTCAGCGTCTGCGCCTCCTCCTCGCTCACGCCCAGCACGTCCGCCATGGAATGGGCGGCCTGCGCCTTCTGGGACTCGAGCTGCTGCTCGGCCGTCTTGTCCTCCTGGATGTCCACTTCCCAGCCTGTCAGCTTGGAGGTGAGGCGGGCATTCTGGCCGCGCTTGCCAATGGCCAGGGAAAGATCCTCCTTGGCGACGAGCACACGCACGGTGTGGGTCGCCTCGTCGAGCGTGATGCTCCGGATGTTGGCCGGTTTGAGGGCGGCGGCGGCAAACTTCTGGGGATCCGGGTCCCAGCGAATGATGTCCACCTTTTCGTTGTTGAGTTCGCGAACGATGTTCTTCACGCGGGCTCCGCGCATGCCGACACAGGCCCCCACCGGATCCACCTTGGGGTCCGAGCTGTGCACGGCGACCTTCGTCCGATAACCGGCTTCGCGGGCAATGGCCTTGAGTTCAACCGTGCGGTCGGCGATTTCGCTGACCTCGATTTCAAAGAGACGGCGTACAAAATTCGGATGGCTCCGCGAGAGAATGATCTCGGGGCCGCGGGAGGCGTTGTCCACGGCGACCACGTAGGCGCGCAGACGGTCGCCGATGCTGTATTCCTCGGTCACCACCCGCTCGCGGGCGGGCATGGTGCCTTCGAATTTGCCAAGATCGATGATGACGTCGGACTTCTCGAAGCGCCGGACGGTGCCGCTGACAATCTCGCCGGCACGGTCCTTGAACTCCTCATAAATCATGTCCTTCTCAATCTGGCGGATCCGCTGATTGATGGCCTGGCGGGCGGCCTGCGCGGCAATGCGGCCGAAATCGCGGGGAGTGACCTCCACCTCGATTTCCTCGCCCACCTGGATGTCCGGCTTCAGGGCCTTCGCCTTGGAAAGGAGAATTTCGTCGTGGGGATTCTGGATGCGCTCAACGGCAATGAGCTTTGCCATGGCGCGGATGGCGCCCGACTTGGGATTGATCTCAATGCGCAGTTCGCGTGTTCCCGAAGTGAAGTTCTTCTTCGACGCCGCCAAAAGGGCAGCGGAAATCGCCTCGACGAGAACGTCGCGGTTGATCCCGCGTTCCCGCTCGAGATAATCGAGCATCGCAATGAGTTCGGAATTCATAATTGGATTGGCTCCCGAGATGAAAAAAGCGGGACAGGGCCCCGCTTTCGACATGGATGGGAATGGATAAATATGCTTGCCCAAACGGGAGAGGTCAAGGGTCAACCCCGGGTGATTTTCTTCGACGCCGCAGGGACGCTCATCCGTCTGACGGTGCCGGCCGGTCATGTCTATGCGCAAACCGCACGGGATCATGGAGTTGATGCAGATCCAGCCCAGCTCGAACACGCGTTTCGGGCGGTCTGGCAAAAAATGCCGCCCCGCCCGCCGTCCCGGGGTCCGCGCCCGGACGACGACCGTCCCTGGTGGCGCACGGTGGCCTGTGAGACCCTGCGCCGGGCGGCCGAACTTCCGGCCGGCTTCGACGACGAAGCGTGGTTTGCCGACGTGTACGCACGGTTCGCCCGGCCCGGCATGTGGGAACTTCATGACGACGTGCTTCCCTGCCTGGCGGCCGTTCGTCCGAAGGCCCGGCTGGCGGTGATTTCGAACTTTGACGGACGCCTACGGACCATCCTGCGGAATCTGGGCGTCGCCGATTTTTTTGAGCATCTTTTCATCTCAAGCGAGGTGGGAGCGGAAAAACCCTCGCCGGAAATCTTCCGTCAGGCCCTCGCGACAATGGACGTCGATCCCTCCGCCTGCCTGCATGTGGGTGACGACGAAGTGCGGGACGGAAACGGCGCCCGGCAGGCGGGACTGGCGGTGTTTCTGGTGGATCGTCCCGGGCGTTCGTTGCAGGACGTGGCCAAGCTTTGTGTTTGACCTTGGGCTCCGCAAACCACACAACCTCGCGCATACGGGCCGCAACGGTTGTCAATCCATGATCCACAAGACCTTACGCTTTCTTCTCGCCTCCCTCCTTCTTTGCGTCAGCGGTCTGCCGGCCCAGGAGACTCCTTCCCACCCCAAACCGCTGAAAGTGGTCTTCTGGAACATGGAATGGTTCCCCGGAGGGCGCCCCGAGGCCACCGTGCCGGAGGCGGTGACCCAGATGGCCAACACCCTCTCCGTTTTCCCGGCGCTCGACGCCGACATCATCGGAATGGAGGAAGTCCTGAACTGGGATGCGGCCGCCGTCGCGCTGGCCCGGGTGCCCGGCACGGACGTACAGGTCACCACCGAATTTCTCGACGAAACGGGTAACCGGACCGCCCAGCAACTTGTCATTGCCAGCCGCCTTCCCTCCGTCGGGGCCTGGTGGGAGGTCTGGAAGGCCGGGCAAAACATCACGCCGAAACGGGGTTTCGCCTTTGCCGCCTACCAACCGGCTCCGGGACGGGTGCTGCTGGTGTATTGCGTGCATCTCAAAAGCAATCGCGGCGACCTCGCGGAAAACATTTCCATGCGCGAGGAATCCGCGCGGCAGTTGCTTGACCACGTCGCCGCCATGGAAAAAGCCTATGCCCCGCTGGGGACGGTTTCGGTGGTGATCGGGGGCGATTTCAACACCTCGCCGGACGACCCCAAGTTTGCGGCGGAAAAAACCCTGCCTCTTCTGATTCAGGCGGGGTTCCGCTCCGCGTGGGAAAACGTGCCCTTCCCCCAGCGGGTCACCCTCCCCAGCAAACCTTCCCGCAACCCGAAATACCCGCCCTTCCCCGACGCGTGTTTTGACCATGTCCTGGTCAAGGGCGCCCGGGTGGTCTCGGCGCGGGTGGACGTTCCCGACCCCTCCCCGAGCGACCACCGCCCGGTAATCGTCGAGATCGCCCTCCCCACCCCCTCACAATAAGGCGGGACTTTTCGTTGGAACATCCGCCGATTTTAGAGCATAACCGTACTTTCATACCCCATGAAGCGTTCGTCCCTGAAAATTCTCCTCGGCATCACCGTCCTTCTTCTCGCCGTCTCGCCCGTCTTCGCCCAGTCCCGGGGGGCCGCGGAAGCGCACAACCAGGCGGGAGAACTTTATTCCTCCGGAAACTTCAAGGAGGCCGCCGCCGCCTACGAAAAACTCCTCAAGGATTATCCGACGGATGCCATCATTCCGACCGCGCAGGTTCAGCTGGCCTTCACCTACTATTTCCTCGGACAATACGACCAGGCGCTCGACATGCTGAACAAGGCGACGGCCCTGCCGGTCCTGCCGCCCGACGTGAGGCAGCTCGTGGACGGTCTGCGGCCGCAGATTCTCGCCGCCAAGGCCTCGAACCTCCCGGAAAGTGATCCCAAGCGCAAGACCACCTTCGAGGAGGCGGTGAAGGGATTCACGGATTTCATCAACAAATACCCGCAGGCAGCCGACCTCGAAAACGCCCTCTACAGCCGCGCCGTCTGCTACTACCAGCTCAAGAACTACGACGCCGCCATCAAGGATCTGGAGACCAACATCCAGAAATTCCCCAACAGCGGAACCATCGCCTCGAGCAAGAACCTCCTGGCCGGCATCCTCGCCCTGCAGGCCGGTGCGGAACTGAGCCGCGGGGACAGTGCCGACAAGGCCAAGGCGTTTGCCCTCTACAAGCGCGCCGCCGACCTGCTTCGCGAGATCATCAACAAGAAGGAGGACATCGCCATCATCAACGAGGCGAACTTCCAGCTGGGCCAGATCCTCATGATCCAGGCCGGGTTCAGCCCCAAGGCCGAACAGGGTCCGCTCTACCAGCAGGCGCTTGAGGCCTTCCAAGCTGTCGCCCCCAAGGAACAGATCCTCCAGTGGCAGGAGCAGAAACTGAAGGAATTCCCCGCCCGCCGGCGGCAGGCCCTCCAGGCCAAAAATGACGCCCTCGTCAAGCAGCTGGCCAGCGACTACGACCGCGAGGTCCGCAAAATGGGCGAACTCCAGGCCAAGACCGACCAGACCCCGTCGGCGCTCGTGAAAATGGCCGAGATCTATTTCCAGCAGGGCAAACTCAATGAAGCCCGCGTCCTTCTGAAACACGCCGAGCGGTTCCTGTCGGACGAAACCGACAAGAAGAACCAGCTGTACTTCCTGGCGATGACCTATGCACTGCAGAACGCGGTGGACCGCGCCCTGCCGGCCTACGAAACCTTTCAGAAACAGTACGCCAAGGATCCCATCGCCGACAATCTGCCCGTGACCATGGGCAACATGTTCCTGGCGCTGATGAAGCCCCAGGAGGCCATCCGCTATTTTGACGAATCGCTCAAACTCTATCCCAACGGACGCCTCACCGGCCTCGCCGTGGTCCAGAAGGCCTCCGCACAGACCCTGATCAAGGAATACGGCGAGGCGGAAAAGACCTTCAAGGACTTCCTCGCCCGCAATCCCTCGCCCGACATTGCCGTCATCGCCCAAAAGGGACTGGCGGACATCTACAAGGACACCGGCAAGTGGGACGACGCCATCGCCGCCTACAAGGAGGTCATCGCCAAGTTCCCGAACACCGACCAGGCCCGGGATTCCGAGTACTGGATCGCCATTGCCACCCAGCAGAAGGGGGACAATGCCGCGGCCGTGCCGCTGCTCGACGCCTTCGCCAAGGCCAACCCCCGCTCACCTCTGGCGCCGCTCGCCCTCTACGCCAAGGGAAGTGCCCAGATCGCCATGGGTCAGAAGGAGGAAGGCATCGCCACCCTTTCCACCCTCGCCACCGTGTATCCGGACAGCCAGCCCGCGCCCTACACCTACTTCATGATCGCGCAGATGCGCGGCCAGGAGGGCAAGACGGACGAGGTGCTGAACCTGATGAAGAAATTCATCGAAAAGTATCCGCAGGACGACAAGGTCTATCCGGCCTATGAATTCATGGCCCAGACCCTGATCAACACCGGCAAGGCCGGCGACGCCCTGACGGTCTACCGCGAATACCTCGAGAAATATCCCCAGACCCCGCAGGCCGCCGAGGCGATGTACAAGATCGCCAATCTCCAGCGGCAGTTTGCCGAGGGACTGGGCCGCTACAGCGCGCTCAATGATCAGGAACGCTCGCAGTGGCAGACGTTCATCGACAGCAGCATCGCCACCAACGAGGAGATGATCAAAAAATATCCCGACAGCCCGTCCCTCGCCCTCGGGTTGCAAACGCTGCTCGCCACGCAACGCCTCCTCGTCGGGGCGGATCTGAAAAAGGCGACCGACGTCGAGGATTACTTCAAGGCCCAGGCCGAAAACAGCCCCTCGCCCGTGGCCAAGAGCAAGATCCTTTTCGCCCTGGCCACGTTTGTGGGTGAACAGGATCCGGCGCGCGCCCTGGAGATCATGACCGAGGCCTACAACCCCGAAATCATCTACTCGCCGCAGGATCTCGACGCCTACGGCCTGGCGCTCATCGAACAGAAGAAATTCGCCGAGGCGGACGCCGTCTTCGAAAAACTCGCCAAGGATTACGCGATCCCGCCGGGAGTCGCCGCCAATGCGGCCTCGCCGCTGGTGCAGGAAGCCCAGGCCAGCGCCCTCTTCGGCAAGGCCCGCATTGCCCAGGTCCAGGACCAGACCGCCGAGGCCGGCAAGCTCTTCAGTCAGCTCAAGACGCTCTATCCCTGGTCACCCAAAGTGCTGGAGGCCGATTTCGGCATCAGCCAGGCCATGGTCAACGAAAAGAAATACGACGACGCCCTGGCCCTGCTGGTCAATATCATCCGGTCCAACCGGGCCTCCGCGGAACTGCGGGCCAAGAGCATGCTGCTCGCCGGCGACATCATGGTGCAGAAAATGAAGGCCGCCTCCGATCCCAAGGACCAACAGGGATACCTCGACGCCGCCATCAACTACTACATCAAGATCGCCCAGTTCTACGGCGGTGTGCCGCGCATCGCCGCCGAGGGGCTCTGGAAAGGCGCCCAGCTTCTTGAGGAACAGGTCAAAACATCCACCGACCAAAAGTTCAAGGAGCAGCAGCTCAACAAGGCCAGGGAGGCCTACCAGCAGCTCATCAAGGACTATCCGGAAAGCGAATTCGTTTCGAAGGCCAAGGAACGTCTGCAGGCGCTCGGCGGCTGATTCGTGGCGAACCCCGGCCTGAGCAAAAAGAAATGCCCCGGTCCGTCCGCCGCCCTCCGGCGCCACGCGACGGATCTGGCCAGGCGCCTCCGCGCCATCTACCCGGAGGCGCATTGCGAGCTGGATTACTCCAATCCGCTGGAGCTGCTGGTGGCGACCATCCTCTCCGCGCAATGCACGGACAAGCGGGTCAACATCGTCACGAAGACGTTGTTCCGGCGCTGCCGGACGGTGGAGGATTTTGCCTCCATTCCGCAGGAGGAACTGGAGGAGATCATCCGCTCCACGGGTTTCTTCCGCAACAAGGCCAAAAACATTCGCGCCATGGCCGCCACCCTGATCGAAAAACACGGCGGCCGGATTCCGCGCTCGCTGGAAGAACTGGCGGCCCTGCCCGGGGTCGGACGCAAAACCGCCAACGTCGTGCTGGGAAACGCCTTCGGCATCGACGAGGGCATTGTCGTGGACACCCACGTCACCCGGCTGTCCCACCGGCTGGGGCTCACCTCCCGGACCTGCGCGGAAAAGATCGAGCGGGATCTCATGGCCCTTTTTCCGCGCGAGGTCTGGACCCATCTGAGCCACTGGCTCATCTGGCATGGACGTCGCCGCTGCACCGCGCGGAAACCGGACTGCCCCGGGTGTGAGCTTCGCGGTGTCTGTCCGAGCGCGGATCGGGTCTAGGTCACCCTCCGGTCAGAGCGTCAGAAAATTCTTCAGCAGATTTTTTCCCTCCGAGGTGAGGATCGACTCCGGATGGAACTGCACGCCGTAGACGGGCAGTTCCCTGTGGGCCAGGCCCATGATCTCCCCCTCCTCCGTCCAGGCGGTGATCTTGAGGCAATCGGGCAGGGTTTCGCGCTTCACCAGCAGCGAATGGTAGCGCGTCGCCTCAAAGGGGCTGGGCAGCCCGGCAAAGACGTTCTCCCCGGTGTGGTGAATCGGCGAGGTTTTGCCGTGCATGAGACGTCCGGCCCGCACAACGTCCCCGCCATAAACCTGTCCAATGCTCTGATGGCCGAGGCAGACGCCCAGGACGGGTTTGCGTCCGCCAAAATGCCGGATCGCCTCGCAACTGATGCCCGCCTCGTTGGGCGTGCAGGGACCCGGGGAGACCACGATGCGGTCGGGATTCATCGATTCGATTTCCTCCACCGTGATCTCATCATTGCGTCGCACCACGATCTCCGCCCCGAGTTCCCCGAAATACTGCACGAGGTTGTAGGTGAAGGAGTCGTAGTTATCGATGACAAGAATCATGAGGTTAATTTCCCGGAAACGCGTCCGGAGGCAAACAAATCATTCGCCGGATGACGATTCGGCGGGCCGGACGGGCGCTCCGGCGGCAACGGCCCAGAGGGCCACACACAGCAGGGCGCCAATCAGGACCGCAACCGCAAAGGGAAGCGGAGACGCGGACAGGTGCGGAACGACCAGCCCCGACACCAGGGCAAACAGCATCATGAAGATGAACGTCTGCAGCGACGCCGCCAGTCCCCGGTTTTTCGGGAACATCTCCAGCGTGATCATGCTCATGGCCGGGGAGCAAAGGGCCGCCCCGAAGGAAAACGCCACCAGCGGCAGCACGGGCCAGAGGGGAAAGGTTCCCTTCTGAAAAAACGCCGCCGCATACACCACGTTCCACACGCCGGCGAGGACCATGATCCCAAAGCCCGAACTGAGGACCAGGCCGGTCTTGACCCGGTTGCTCAACCAACCGGCCGCCACCGAGCCGGCCGTCATGCCCCCGATGAACGGAATGAAGAGCCATCCGAAGTCGGTGATGGTCAGTCCCATCACATCCATCACAAACACGGGGGCGGCGCCGACGTAAATCATGACGCCCGAATAGGCCATGGCCAGACTGAAGGATCGCAGGAGAAAAAAGGGATGACTTCCCACCTGCCAGTAGCTCACGAGCACCTCGCGGGGTTGGAATTTCTGCCGTTTTTCCCGCGGCAGGCTCTCCCGCAACGCGGAAAGACACGCGGCCAGCAAAATGAGACTGAACAGCGCAATGAACCAGAAGATGGACCGCCATCCGAATCCGGCCAGCAACCATCCCCCGATGATCGGCGCCAGGGCCGGGGCCAGTCCAAACACCACGTTGATGTAGGACATCACCCGATGGGCTTCCGCCCCGGTGAACAGGTCCGCCACCATGGCCCGGGCCACCACCGCGCCTCCCCCGGCGGAAAGGCCCTGCAGCAGACGGAACACGATGAGCATCTCCAGCGACGGCGCGCAGGCCGCCCCGATCGACCCCAGCAGATAAAACACCAGCGACCAGATCACGATGACGCGGCGACCAAAGGAGTCGGAGAGCGTGCCGTAAAACAACGTCATGACCGCAAAAGCAAAGACGTAGGCGGTCAGCGACTGCTGCGCCGCCCCCAGCGTGGTGCCGAAGTGCCCCGCAATCGTCGGCAGGGCGGGCAGATAGGCATCAATGGACAGCGCCCCCAACATCGAGAGCGCGGCAAGGATGACAATCAACAACCGGTTCATTCGAGCCGTGCACTGTAATGGCAATACGACGAAACGCCCGAAAATTCTCCACGGTTCCGCCCGGTTCCGGAAGGACGGATTTTCGGAACAATTTCCTGTCGCCGCCCCCGGGATCTGGTAGGCTCGGGGGCCCGGCCTTGGCGGCCGAGGTTCTCCATGACTGGCCCATCCGAATCCCACCCCACCCTCCGTCCGCTGGAGGCCCGCCTCCGGGAGGAACTGCCCGCACTCAACATCACCGTGGCCAATTCGTTCGCCGTGCGCGGACGGACTCCAAAGGGTGACTACGAAACCCGGGTGTTTCTGAAAAACGGGGAGATCCGGACCACTTTTCTGCGGAAAGGAGGCAACCCCCTTCAGGACCTGCGGCTTCTCTGCCGCACGCCCGTCGCGCGGGCCGGTGAAGGTCTGGAGGAACATGTCGCCGCCATGCGGGCGCACGAGGATAAACTTCCCTGGGTGCGCAAGGAGATCTCCCCGGAAAACGGGGACGAAACCGTCACCATCCTGCCCTTCGGCGAGGCCCCCCTCGCCCCCCGGGTGGTGGTCCGCACCCGCGCCGACACCGGAAGGGTTTCCATGGAAGTCTGCGATGCCCGCGAAATGAGCCCGGCGGAGGCGCACGTCGTGGCCGAAGCCCTCATCCGCGCCGCCGACATGGCGGCCAAATCCTGAATCCGCCCGGCCCCTGGCGCGAGGAACGCAAAATCTGTTCCTAATACAAGCAAGTCAACGACTTACGAAATCCGCTATCCGCGCCCGGCGATAAATCGGGCCGCCTGCAAAACCGCGAACTTTGGGCGCGCAAATTTTCGCATGACACCCGCCCATCCGTGTGGTAAGCTGAACCCTCATGCTTATGCAAAGAAAAAGTGCGTTCTCTCGCCGTCTTCCCGACCTCGTGACCGAAGAGTTGGTGGCCGCCCTGTCCAAAAAGGGGTCCAGCTTCGAGTTCAAACAGCTCTTTGACGTCGTTCACGAACGCCTGCGTGCCCGCAATGCCGCCAGTGGCGGTGAGGAGATGCTTCGTCTCCGCGCCTACGAGAAGCTTCAAAACCTCGTATCCCGCGGCATGGTCAAGAAAACGGGCAAAAAATACCGTGGCCTTGCTTCCCTGTCCAAGGCGCTGACCCCTCCGGCGGAACTGGCAGGCGCTTCGTCGAAGTAAGTCACGAGAGTTTTTCACCATCCCCAAAGGCGCTGCGCCGGGGGAGGACCGGAGTGACGGCCTCTTCTTCACGCCCTTAAAAGGGCCGGATGACCTGCAGTTGGGGATTTGGCGGGGCGGCGGCAACCCGTTCGTATCCTGTTCCCACCGTCGCCTTCCCGTTCCCCAGCGGGGCAGGACGGGATTTTTCGCGTCAAAACGGCGGTCATGACAGCCTGCCGCCTGTGCGGAGGAATTCACCCCCGTGGGGGAGCTTTCCGCTGTTCCGTAATGTAGGGCGCCTTGAGATACAGCGGTTCGGGCAACCCCGCCGCGTGCTCCGGAGCCAGTCGGGCCAGCCGTGCGGCGGACGGCTGGGCCAATTCGGCGTCCGGCAGAAAATCGACGGGCGCCGGCACGAGCACACGCCGGTTGCCGATGCGTTCCAACACCGCCTCCGGGGTCAGCAGCACGGGTTCCGCCACCATCGTTCCCCCGCTGATCCGCGCATAATAATACTGCCCCCGCCGGGCGTCCCCCACGGCGCAATATTCCCCTTCCGCCAGGCCGAGCAGGGAGCAAACGCCCACAAAGGGAATCCCCCGCGCCTGCGCAATCCCCCATCCACCGGCCAGCGCGGCACGCACCCCGTTGTAGCTGCCCGGACCGGTTCCCGTCACCACCCGCTCCAGCACCGGATCCGCACGCAGGATGTTTTCGAGCGCGGCAAAAAGCGCCCCTCCGCGGCCGCGCGGCGTGTCGACAAAAATTTCCCGCACGGTTTCGCCGCCCTCCACCAGGGCGACCGACCCGCGCGCCGCCGAACTGTCCAAAGCCAGAATCATCGGGTGCCCACGATTTGCCGTCCTCCATCCGGCCTCAGAACGAATCGCAGCCGCCAGGTTCCGGGTGGAAGCGCCTCGGGAAATTTGTCCCCCCACTCCGCAATGGTCACTCCGGCGGGCACACAATCGTCAAAACCCGCCGTAAGCAATTCCGCCTCGCTGTCCATGCGGTAGAAATCAAAATGAAAAACCGGCAGCCGTCCGCCGG
>CALCJD010000045.1 GCA_937960895.1 uncultured Spartobacteria bacterium
CCCGGCCCGCCGGCAGTTTTGTGCTTTCGGCAAGGTATCGCGGAAATGACAAAACCACCGCTCTCGAAAGCCGCGGAATGCGCATCGAGCGTGTGGTGAAGAACCTCACCGACCCCGCACGCAACGGAACCCCGGAGGCCCCGATCAAACTCGGCGACCAGCTGTTGATTTCCTACCGGTTCTCTTCGGAAAAACCGCAGGCCTTCGTGGCGGTGGAGGACCTGCTTCCGGCCGGGGTCGAGGTAGTGAATCCCCACCTGGCCATGTTTGGCAAATACTACGCCCCGCCGGACCCCGGTCTGCCCGAAGCGGATCTGTCGTACAGCGAAATGCGCGACCAGCAAACCACCCTGTATTTCGACCGCCTGCCCGCCGGATCAACCTCGTATGCCGTGCTGGCCCGCGCCACCGCCGCCGGCACCTTCACCTGGCCCGCCGCCCAGATCCAGCCGATGTACGACAGCCGGTTCTTCGGCCGCTCCCCCTCGAGCACATGCGTGGTCACCGAATAAAAATCGGCCTGATCGCTCTGATCAGTCTGGTTGGTCCGATCGGTCTGATCAGCCTGATCCGCCCCATCGGACCGATCAAAAAAATCCCGCCGCCGGATGCCACCCCGGTGCTGCGCGACATACGGGGCCGCCCGATTGCGGTGATGCCGACCGCCCGGACGCGTGAGGCCTATCCGGGGAGGCTGCGGGATTTCGGTCCCTGGCTTCCGCTTGCCACCGTGGGCATCGAGGACCATCGCTTCTGGCGCCATCGTGGCATCGACTGGCACGCCCTGGGCGGGTCGCTCGTGCGCAACCTCCGAAACGGACGGGTCATTTCCGGTGCGTCAACCATCACGCAGCAATTGCTGAAAAACACCTCTCCCCAAGGACCGCGCACCCTGTCCGCCAAGGTTCGGGAAATCTTCACGGCCTGGAGGCTGGAACGCCACGAGCCGAAGGAACGCCTCCTCGAAGCTTATCTCAACCACCTGGATTACGGAAACCGCCGCATCGGCCCGGAGGCGGCCGCCCGGGCCTATTTTGGAAAAACCGCACGCGACCTCACCCTGGCCGAGGCCATTTACCTCGCCGGACTGCCGCAGGCTCCGTCCCGGTTGAATCCGTGGAAAAACCCGGCGGCCGCCCTCGCGCGCTACCGGCGCAATGTGCGCCGCCTCGCCGCGCTGGGGCTATTGCCCGAAGGCACCAACCCGGACGTTCTGCTGGCCGCACCGCCGAAGGTTGAACGATACGAACCGCCCGCCGAAGCACCGCATTTTGCCGCCCTGGTGCCCGTGCGCTCCGCGCCGGAAATCCCCACCAGTCTCGACCTGGATCTTCAGAAAATGACCGACCGCCTGCTGCGGGAACATCTGGCCGGCCTGCGCGGACACCATGTCGGCGAGGTGGCGGCCGTCCTCATCGACAACCGCACCGGGGAGGTCCGCGCGCTGGCCTGCGCGGGCGAAGCCCGGCACGCGGCGATCAATGCCGCCCTACAGCCGCGAAGCTGCGGATCCACGCTCAAGCCGTTTTTATATCTCACCGCCCTCGAACGCCGGGAACTCACCGCCGCGTCCCTGCTTCCCGACACCCCGGACGCCATCACCGCGGAATACGCCGATTACGATCCCCGGAATTACTCGGGAAAATTCCGCGGACCGGTGCGGGTGCGCGAAGCGCTGGGCAATTCGCTCAACGTGCCCGCCGTGGTCACCCTCGGCCGTCTCGGGGCGCGCCGCGTTCACGACGCCCTGCGCGGTTGGGGGCTGAATTTCGCCGACTCGTTCGACGAATCCGGCGCGGGGTTCATTCTCGGCAACGCCCGGGTGACCCTGCTCGATCTGGCGGGGGCCTACGCGGCGCTGGCCCGCGGCGGACTGGCCTGCCCGCCCCGGGTCACTCCCCGGCAACTCGCGGACGTTTCCCGGGTCGCCTCCCCTGAAGCCTGCGCCATCATCACCGACATCCTCTGCGACCCGGCGGCCCGGCGCACGACGTTCGGGTGGCAATCCCCGCTGGATGTGGGACGGCGGACCGCGGTGAAAACCGGCACCAGTTCGGGATTTCGCGACGGCTGGTGTGTGGGGTTCAACCGGGACCACACCGTGGCCGTCTGGGCGGGGAACCTCGACGGACAGCCCATGGCCGAGATGCTCGCCGTGCGCGCCGCCGCCCCGTTGTGGTCCGCGATCATGCGCCACCTTTACGAACGGGGGGACGAACCGCTGCCCGACCCCGCGCCTTCGGAAAAACTGCAGTCCCTCGACGTGGCCGCCGAAACCGGTCTGCTGCCGCGTGCGGGCGAGCCCGTGGTCAGGGAATGGTTCCTGGCCGGCACCGCGCCCACGGAAGAAGCCGCAACGCGCTACTCCGCCGACGGCACGCTGGAACTTCCCCCGGAATACGCACGGTGGTGCGCCAGTCCGCAGAACCACCTCGGCGCGCACGTGCGCTCCGCGGGATTGAAAATTCTCTTCCCGCGCGACGGCGCGACGTTTCTCTACAACGAAAACCTGCCCGCCCGTCAGCAGGAACTCGTCCTGCAAAGCAGCCGGGATCCCTGCGAATGGTTCCTCAACGGCCGCAAGCTCGACCAACCGGTCGTTCCGCTGCGCCGCGGACACTGGACGCTGGTGGCCCGGACCGGTACCGAAACCGCGGAAACGAAGTTTTCGGTGGAGTGAGGGAATCCGCTATTCCGTCGGAATCCCGTGCTGCCTGAGCACCTCCATCAGCTTTTCCGGGTGTTCCTTCTTGCAGTCCTTCAGGACCACGTCGCCGGCCACAAAGTTGTCGAAGGTGCCGCGGACCCCGATGCGTTCGCCGACCGTGACGAAGGCCGTGTCGTCCTTCACGTTGCCGTCCCGGCCGCGCCGGAAGACGGAAGCCTGACTGCCGTCCTCGGAAACCTGAACGGTGGCGTCCTGCGTCCAGCCCGGCAGTTCGGCCAGCGGGAAGACACACTTCACGTCCGGCGTGGGATTGTTGGCCAGCTGGAGAAAAACCTGCAGCGGATTCCCGGCGCTGTCCTGCGACTGGGCGATCTGGCCGACCCGGCCGTAAACGAGGAGGCGCTGACCGTTGTATTTCCGGAGGGCCGCCTCCGGCTGCGTGGAAAAGTCGCTGACCACCTGCTCGAGGGTGACAAAACCGTCGGGCGGCAGCGGGGCGAGCGTGGCATTCTGGGCAAAAAGTCCGGCAACCGTGGCGAGGAGCGCGAGGGGGATTGGTTTCATCGCGCCCATCCTCCACGTTTTTCGGGAAAGCTCAATCCGTTATCCCGGCGTTTGGGGGCGACGGAATGCCGTCCACCGCGGGGCCGGGTCCGGTCACGGTTCCCGCCGTCCGAAGGCCTTCACAATCGCCTCCACCAATCCGGGGATGTCGTGCCGGGCGGCTTCGGCGTCGACCTTCCAGCCGAGGGTTTTCATCGTGCGGGAAGTGACGGGACCGATGCTGGCGGTCTTGAGTCCTTCCGGCAGCGGAAGGTTGAGCGCATGGAAATTTTCCGCCGTGGACGAACTGGTGAACGTGATGATGTCCGCCCCCTCCTCGCGGAAGCGCCGGATGCCGCCGGCGACATCGTCGGACTCCGGAACCGTCCGGTAGGCAATGGCCTCGTCCACGATGGCCCCGAGCCGGGTGAGTTCGGCCGCCACCACTTCGCGTCCGCCCTCGGCGCGAACGACAAGAAACTTGAGGTTTTCGACGCTCGTTTCCTTCCGCAGTTTTTCGACGAGTTCCTCGGCGACGGATTTCTCCGGCAAAACATCCACCTGCAGGTGAAAGCCGCGGAGACGCTCGGCGGTGGAGGGTCCGATGGCGGCGATGCGGGCGCCGCCCAACTCACGCGCGTCCTTGTAGATCTCGTAAAAGGCCTGGAAAAAGGCATCCACCCCGTTGGGGCTCATGAAAATGAGCCAGTCATACATGTGGGCGTCGGCCACCAGTTCATAAAACTCGCGCTTGTTGGGCGCGGGTTCGATCCGGATGGTGGGCAGTTCAAATGCATCGGCGCCCAGCGCGCGCAGGCGCTCGACCAGTTCCCCCGCCTGGCTGCGGGTGCGGGTGACGGCGATGCGCCGTCCAAAGAGGGGCAGGGATTCGAACCAGTTCAGCGAATCGCGGAGGTTCACCGCGCTGCCGAAAACCGCCACGACGGGCGCCTTGAACCCGGCGGATTCGGCCTTGCCGGCAATGTCGGCCAGCGTGCCGGTGAGCGTTTCCTGGCGTCCGGTGGTGGCCCGGCGGATGAGGGCCACCGGGGTGGAATCGGTCATTCCCGCCCGGCGCAGGTTCTCCGTGATGCCGGCGAGCCGTTCCATGCCCATCAGCATGACCTTCGTCCCCGGCACGGCGGCCAGGGCGGCGTAGTCGACGGCGGACGCCTCCTTCCCGGGATCCTCGTGACCGGTGAAAATGGTCAGCACCGCATTGTGGGCCCGGTGCGTCACCGGGATGCCGGCATAAGCCGGACCGGCCAGGGCGGACGACACCCCCGGAATGATTTCGAACCGGCAACCCGCGCGGGCCAGAGCCTCGGCTTCCTCCCCGCCGCGTCCAAAGACAAACGGATCCCCGCCCTTGAGCCGGACCACAATTTTGCCCGCCCGGGTTTTCTCCACCAACAGGGCGTTGATCTCCTCCTGGGAAAGCGTGTGCGCGCCGGCGGTCTTGCCCACATAAATCCGTTCGGCGGACACGGGCGCAAAGTTCAACAGGGCCGGATTGCACAGATGGTCATGGACCACCACATCCGCGCGCTCCAGGCAGGCGCGCCCCTTGAGCGTGAAAAGCCCCGGATCACCCGGACCGGCGCCGGTGAGATAACAGATTCCTGATTTCATGAAGACGGACAGGATAGGCCGGGATTGGAGAAAATGGCACAGGCAAAATCGATCGAAAAGGGCCCCACACCGCGGGCCGTGTCCCGCCCACGGGAAAATCCGCCTTTCCGATGCCTTGCCGCCGGTTTCCCACCCGGCTCCCCCCACCGCCATCGGGGGAACCCGTGGACGCCGATGGAGGAGGGAGGAACAAGGCGGAAAGCGGGGAAGGCGAAAAACATTGCAGGCCGCCGCAACGAGTGCTGCGACGGCCTGCTGTTCCCCCCAGAACAAGGACAATAAAAGCAGATGGCGTGCCAAGATGAAGGCACTGCCGGGAAATTATTTTAAATAATTCATATAAAGCGAGTTACGAACACACCCATCTCTCTGCCGCACTGTTTCTTTCCGTCCCATTTCCTCTCCGAGGTGGCCAAAAAGTAACTTTTCCCCCCGGGCAATTGGTGACACATTTTCCGCCCTTTCTCACTTTTCTGAATATGAGCAGTCCCGAAAAACACACGTTCCAAGCTGAGATTGCTCAGCTTCTCGACATCGTCATTCACTCGCTCTACACGGATAAGGAGATTTTCATCCGCGAGCTGATTTCGAATGCGGCGGATGCGTCGGAAAAGCTCCGTTTTCTTCAGACCTCCGGTGAAGCCGTTTTTGAACCCGACCGGGAGCTGAAGATTTCCGTCACCACCGACGACACGGCGCACACCATTTCCATCGCCGACGCCGGGGTGGGCATGACGCGCGATGAGCTCATTGAAAACCTCGGCACAATCGCCCATTCGGGTTCGAAGGCGTTTCTCCGGCAGATCAAGGAAAACGCGGGCAACCCGAACATCATCGGCCAGTTTGGCGTGGGATTTTATTCCGCCTTCATGGTGGCGACGAAGGTGACCGTTTACACGCGATCCTACCGGCCGGATGACCGCGGCTGGATCTGGAGTTCCGACGGTGTGAATTCCTACGAGATCGAGCCCGGCAGCGACCTGCCGCGCGGCACCAAGATCGTCATCAACCTGAAGGAGGCCGACCGCGAATTCTCCCGCGCCCACCGCGTGGAGTCGATCATCCGGCGGTATTCCAACTTCGTCGGCTTTCCCATCGAGCTCAACGGGGAGACGGTCAACACGATCAACGCCATCTGGACCCGCAGCAAGCCGGAGCTGACCGATTCCGACTACGAGGAGTTTTACAAATTCATCGGACACGACATCGATGCGCCGCTGTACCGGTTCCATTTCAGCGCCGACGCGCCGCTGGCCATCAACTCGCTGCTCTTCGTGCCGAAGCACAGCCTGGAGAAGCTCGGCATGCCGAAGATCGAGTCCGAGGTGCATCTCTACTGCCGCAAGATTCTCATCCAGTCGAAGGCCAAGGGACTGCTTCCGGAATGGCTGCGTTTCCTCAAGGGCGTCGTCGACAGCGAGGACCTGCCCCTCAACATTTCGCGCGAGACCATGCAGGACTCGGCGCTGCTGGCGAAGCTCAACAAGGTGCTGACCGGCCGCTTCCTGAAGTTCCTCGAGGACGAGGCGAAGGCGGATCCGGAAAAATACGCCGGCTTCTTCAAGGAATTCGGCCACTTCCTCAAGGAGGGCATCGTCAGCGACTTCGCCCACCGCGAGGCGCTGGCCAGGCTGCTGCGCTACGAAACGTCCTCCTCCGAGACACCGTCATCCCTCGCCGACTATGTCTCGCGCATGCCGGAGGAGCAGAAGGAGATTTATTACGTCTCCGCCCCGACCCGCGAAGCCTGCCAGGCCAGTCCGTATTACGAGGCGCTGAAGGCCAGGGGGTATGAGGCGCTGTTCCTGCTCGATCCGTGGGACGAATTTGTCATGGAACACCTGCGGGAGTTTGAGGGCAAGAAACTCGTTCCCGCCGAGAAGGCCGAGATCAGCGTCGAGGCCGGGGAAACCAAACTCGACGACACGGCGGCGCGGCTGCTTTGCAATTTCATCAAGGAAACGCTCGGCGACAAGGTGGACGAGGTGCGCGTTTCGACGCGGCTGGTGGACAGTCCCGCCGTGGTGGTGGAAAGCGAGAAGGGCATGACCTCCAGCATGCGGCGCATTCTCAAGAATCTGAACCGCGACCAGGAGAGTCCCTTCAAACAAAACCTCGAGATCAATCCCAACCACCCGCTGCTCGTCGGCCTGGAAAAGCTCCGCCACACCAATCCGGACGTCTCGAAGCGGATCGCCGAGCAGATTTACGACAACGCGCTCATCACCGCCGGTCTCCTCGAGGATCCGCAGGCCATGCTCCGGCGGATCAACTCCCTGCTGGAGGAATTGGTGTCGAAATAGGACCCGCGGCCAAAGGGTTCGACGGAGGGCGTCCGGAAGGGCGTCCTCCGGGAGGACGTGCCGCCGGACGAATCCGTCCCTGTTCCGGCGGAGCCGTCCTTCCGCGAAGTCCTTTGCATTGCCGGATGTTTTTCGCTAAAAGGCCGGGCGGAATGAGCTTCCGCCCGATCCCCTTTGTCTGCAGCGTTCTCGCCGGCGCGGCGGTTCTGTCCGCCCAGGAGCCGATGACGGACAAGCAACTTGAAAAGGAGCTGCAGGAATCCTCGGAGGAGCACATGCGGGCGGAGTTGGGGGTAAACGACATCACCACCCCCCTCATCGCCAACATCCTCAAGGAATTCGGCACCTTTCAGCCGATCCCGCTCGACCTGATTGCCCAGGCGCCGCTGGACGCCGTTTACGACAACCGTCTGCAGACGGCGCTTTTTTTCGGGTCCCTGGTGGCCGACGGTTTCATGCTCACCATTGCGGAGCGGCCGCAGGACATCCAGAACATCGGCCGTGCGCTCATCAAGCAGTCCCGCGCCCTCGGCGTGGGGGACCGCCTCACCAGCCGCAGCAAAAGCCTCTTTGAACTGAGCGACAAGGGCGACTGGCAGGGCATGCGCGAGGAACTCATCCGCACGCAGGGGGACGTGGAGAAATCCATGCTGGAGCTGCGGGACGAGGAAATGGCCCACATCATCAGTCTCGGCGGATGGCTGCGCGGTTTCCAACTGGCCGTGCACAGCACGGTCCAGCGCTACACGCCGGAGAAGGCCCGGATCCTGGGACGTCCGGAAATCATGGATTACTATCTGGACCGCCTCGACACCCTGCATCCGCGGCTGAAAAAAACCGAGTTTGTCACCACCCTCATCGCCAAGCTGAAGGAACTGCGCCTTCTGGCCACCAACGCCGAAACCGGCGTCCTCAGCGAAAACGATGTCAAAAAGATGGCGATCCTGGCCGACCAGGCGGAAGCCATCGCCATCGGCCCGGTCGATGAGGAAGGCCGGATTCTCAAGAAGCCCGCGCCCTGATGCCTTCGCCCGAGCTCCCCAATTCGCGGGCGCGCGCCTCCATCCCCCGGCCTTTCCCGACGCGATTTCCCCTGCCATGACATCCGACGCTTCCCATGTCCGCCGGTTTCGCCGGCTCGCCGACGCCTATCTGGCCGAAACCCACGAACGGTTTCCCGAGCACGCCAGCCGGCTCGGACTCGAAAAATTCAACGCCCGTCTCGGGGTCAATGACACCGGGGCGCACCGCGCCCAGATCCGCCTGGCGGAAACCACCCTCGCCGAGGTCGAGTCGCAGCCCGAGGCCGCCTTCCGCGGGGACGACTGGCTCGACCGCCGCCTGTTTCTCGCCCTGCTGCGCACCGAGCTGTTGAACGACCGCGACCTGCAGCGCTGGCGGACCAATCCACAGGGTCCCTGTGACACGGCGGTCGACGCCATCTTCGATCTCGTGGTGCGTCACACCGACAACCTGCCCCGCATCCTTCCCGCCATCGAAGCCCGGCTGGAAAAAATTCCCGACTACCTGGAGGCCGGCGCGGAAAACATCCGCTTCCCCGTGCCGCTGTGGACCAAGCTGGCCCGGCGTTCCTGCGAGGGTGCGGTGAGTTTTCTGCGGGACGTCGAACCGGAACTCGCCGGCGCGTCGAAAAACCCCGTGCGTGTGCGCTCGGCCATCGCCGGCGCCATCCGGGCCTTTGAGCGGTATGCGGACGCCATTTCCCGCAAGAAACCCGGTCCGGTCCGCGGCTATGCCATCGGCCGGGAGCGCTTTGAACTGCTCATGCGGGAACGCCTCGGCTTTGACATCAGTCTTCCGGAAGCCAGGGCCAATGGGGAGCGCCTCGTCCGGCAGCTCACCGTCCAACTGGAGGAGGAGGCCCGCCGGCTGGGAGGGCGCAGCGCCCGGACCCTTCTGGAATCGGCCGCCGAAAACTGGACCCCCGAACGTCCGCTCCTCGACGAATACCGCAACGTGACGCTTGTCCTGAAAAGGAGGCTGCGCGCGATGGGGCTAGTCACCCTGCCGAAGGGGGAATCGCTCCAGGTGCTGCCGGCGCCCCCGTTTCTGCGCCACCAATTTCCCACCGCCGCCTACAACGCGCCGCCGCCCTTCTCGAAAAAACAGGAGGGCATCTTCTGGGTGAACGACCTGAGTCTCGGCATCGCCGACGGGGCCAAACGCCTCGCGGAGATCCGTCAGCATTTCGGACTCGAACTCACCAGCGTGCACGAGGGTTATCCCGGACATCACCTGCAGTTTGCCGTGCAAAACCGGCACCCAAGCAAACTGCGCCGTCTGGCCAATCATTCGATCTATTACGAGGGCTGGACCATGTGGTGTGAACACATGGCGGTGGAGCGCGGCCTCGCGGAGGGACGGTTTGTGCGCCTGCAGCAGATCCACGACGCACTCTGGCGCGCCTATCGCATCATCATCGACTGCGGCCTGCACGACGGGACGCTCGACTACAACGGCGCCTGCCGCGTGTTGATGGACGGCGTGGGATTCACCCGCGCCCGCGCGGCCGGCGATGTGAACTGGTACACCAGCTCGCCCACCATTCCCATGAGCTACCTGCTGGGACGCCTCGAGGTGGAAAAACTTTATCAGCGCTTCGTCATCCGCGGGAGCTGGTCGCTGAAGAAATTCAACGACTGGATGCTTTCCCACGGCGCGCTGCCGTGGAGCTGGATTGTGAAGGCGTACGACGCGGCCTGAGAAAATTCGGATTGCGGAAGGGAACGCGACCGGCGGGATTTCCCTTCGCGAAGAAATCCCATGGCGGGCCGCGGGTTTTGGCGGCATGCTGGAAATCATGAACCCGCTCTCTCCGCAAGCCGACCGGGCCGCCGGGGCGATTGTGGGCGCCTTCATCGGAGACGCCCTCGGCCTTGGTCCGCACTGGTATTACGATCTCGGGGAACTGCGGCGGGACTTCGGCGGATGGATCTCCGATTACACGGCGCCGAAGCCCGACGCCCGCTACCATCGCGGCATGAAGGCGGGCGAGCTTTCACAAACCGGCCTGCTTTTGCTGATGCTGCTTCGTTCGGTGGCGGAAAACGGGGGCTATAACGAGGGGGATTTCACGCGGCGGATGGAGGACGAGCTGCTGCCCAAACTGGACGGCCGGCCGCACGGCGGTCCCGGCGGCTACACCAATCATTCCATCCGCCAGGTCTGGCATTCCCGGGTTCGCGAGAAAAAGCCCTGGGGCGAAACGGCGGGCCACGCCGACACCTCAGAAGCCGCGGAACGGGTGGTGATCCTGGCCGCCCGGTATGCGGACGATCCCTTCCGCGCGGCCGAGGCGGCCCATGCCAATACGCTGCTCACGCAGAACGATCCGCTGGTCGTTCAGCACAGCGTGGCCTTTGCGTCGGTCCTCGCCGCCCTGGTGCGGGGCGAAAAACTGGACACCCGGCTTTCCGGCCGGCTGATGAATCTGGTGGAGGACGGCACCCTGCCCTTTGTCGCGGAAACATCCGCCGCGGCCGTCCCGGGCGGGAAAAAATCCTTCGGTTTCGCCTCCCCGGATGCGCTGCTTTTGCCGTCCTGGATCGCCGGGGCGGCGAACGATCCGGACATCCGCATCGAGCCGGCGTGGAAGGTCGCGCAGGTGTACGGCATGTCGTGCGCGATTTCCTTCGTTCTGCCCGCCGCCTATTACCTGGCGGCGCGGTTTCCGGACGACTTCGAATCCGCCGTGCTGCATGCCCTCAACGGAGGCGGGCAAAACATGTCCCGCGCCTGCCTCACCGGCGCGCTGGTGGGGGCGCAGGTCGGGCTGGGCGGCATTCCCCGGCGTTTCATTGACGGCTTGGTGGACGGAGGGGAAATTGTCAAACTGGCCCGCGCCATCTTCGAACAAAGACCATGAGCGCATCTGTCACCGGAAGCTGCCTCTGCGGCGGCGTGCGTTATGAGGTGAAACCGCCCGCCGTGCGGTTCCAATACTGTCATTGCCTCTCCTGCCGCAAGGCCACCTCGTCGGCCCACGGGGCGATGATTTTCTTCCCGCCGGAGAACTTCCGCTGGCTGGCGGGCGGGGAACTCATCGAGCGGTTCACCGACGAAAAGGAAAATCCGGGCTACATGCGGTGGTTCTGCCGGACCTGCGGGTCCGCGGTGCCGCGGTTCAATCGGACCAGACAGTTCATGCTGGTCCCCGCAGGCACGCTCGACGGCGACCCCGGGGTGCGTCCCGAACGGAGCATTTTCTGGGATGAGCGCGGACCCTGGTATGTCGGGCCGGAGGCACTTCCCAAATTCGCGGAAGGCCCCGATTCCGCGCCACGTTGAGGCGTATTCAAAAGGTCGCGCCGCTTTGCCACATTGTGGCAATCCATGGGTTCTTGGCCCCAAGGGAGCCGGGCTAGGGAATTGGCGCCCCTTTGGCGCTCCACCGGGACTCCTCCGCCGGAGCCTTCGCGGGAAGGCGCGCCTCCAGCCATTCCGCGATGTCCTGCAGGACCGCATCGCGGTCAAAGTCATTCCACAGGCAATGGTAGGCGTCCGGGTAAACCCGGAGGGTCTTGTCGGTTGAGGCGATTTCGCGGAACCAGGCCTCCACCTGGTCGGCATCCAGGAAGACATCACGGCCCGCAGCCAGGACCAGACAGGGCACCGTCATTCCCCGGGCGGCTTCCCCACAGGACGTGATGAGATCGCCCATGGCATGGAGGAAATGAACCGTGAACGCGGGGATGGCGTGCGGCGCGGACCGGATGCGCTGCAGATGGTCCTGGTCGCGGGTGACGGGCAGGGTTTCCTTTTTGCCGGAGACAAACCAGGAATGCCGGAACCGCATGCGCGGCACCAGCCGGGCGGCCCAGCGCAGGACGGTGCGCACGGGAGCCGGCGTGGGACGGCGCAGCGCCACCACGGGCGCTGAAAGAATCACCCCATCCACGGCGATCTGGCGGGAGGCCACCGCCCGGCACACGAGCAAGGCGCCCATGCTTTCGCCGCAGAGAAACACGGGAAGTCCCGCATGACGGCCGGTGACCTCGCGCGCAAAGGCGGCGATCTCCGCACACATCGCGGGCACATCCAGGTAGTGTCCGCGACGGTCCGTCCGGGGATCATGCCCCTGACCGCGGAGATTGAGCCCGTAGCAGCAAAGGCCCGCGGCGGTCGCCCGTTGCGCGAGCGGGAGGAATTCGTCCGCCGCCCCGCCCATGCCGTGCACACAAACCAGCACGGCCCGGGGTGACCCCGCCGGTTCCCATTTCTCACAGGGAAACACATCGCCGTCCGGAGCTGTCCACGCGAATTGCATCTGCGGAAGATTCGGATTGCTTTTCCGGCCCGCAGGCAAGCAATTTCCCCCCATGCGCACCCTGCTCGCCTGTCTGCTCGCCGTCTCGGCCTCCCTTTCCCCCGTCTTCGCCGGACGCTTGGACATCGCCGTGATCCAGTTCCCCGAGGAAAAGACCCCGGAGGAACTCGACGCCGCCCTGGCGCGGGTGAACCTGTTCGAAATGACCAATTCGAACCGCACCATGACCCGCGAACCCTACCTCAAGGGCGGGTATGTGCTCTTTGCCCAGAGCCTTTCCGTGAGCCCCGGAGCGACGTTCGGCAGCTCGACACGCATCAAGGACGAACGCGCCGAAGTTCAGGGAAGCTACACCGGGGGCACCCTTTCGGTCACCATTGACATCAGCGAAGGGGTGAAAGCCGGCCTGCGCAGCTTCCAGAACAAGGTCTACAGCGGCTCGGGCTCCCTCCCGGCCGGCGCACCCGCCGTCATCAGCCTCCGCCGCATCAAGGGCAAGTCCACCCAGGTCGTCAAGGGCCAGTCCCGGCTGGAGCAATATCAGCTCTCCACGGCCATCATCGCCCAGTATACGCCGTAAGGAGACGTCCTCCCGGCACGCCTTTCTTCGCGTTTCCGCGAGAAATCCGAAGGACGGGGCCGCACGGGGAACGCGGTTCGTGGAACGCAACAATTGCCCTTCGCCGGGATTTCTGCACATTCTGGCGGAAATATGGCCAACTATGATCTGATCGTCATCGGTGCCGGACCGGCAGGGTATGTCGGAGCGATCCGCGCCGCGCAGCTTGGAAAAAAGGTCGCCGTCGTCGACTTTGAACGGGGGGGCGGCACCTGCAACAACTACGGCTGCATTCCCACCAAGGCGCTCCTGAAGAACGCGGAGCTTTACCATGAAGTCAAACACCGCGCCGCGGAGTTCGGCCTGAAGGTCGAGGGATTGTCCTACGACTGGTCCGCCATCATCAAACGCTCGCGCACCGTCTCGGAAAAAGGCTCCGCCGGTCTCGATTTCCTCTTCAAGAAGAACAAGATCGACTTCATCCGCGGCACCGCCAGCCTGGACAAGGCCGGGGAGGTCACCGTGAAGCTCGCCGACGGCAAGCAGGAAAAACACACCGCCGGCAAGATCCTCATCGCCACGGGCTGCACGGCCCGCGAGATGCCCGGACTGCCCTTCAATGGCAAGACGGTCATCAGCTCCAAGGAAGCCCTCCAGCTGCCCGAGCAGCCGAAGTCCGTCGTCATCATCGGCGCCGGTGCGATCGGCGTGGAATTTGCCTACTTCCTGAACGCCTTCGGCACGAAGGTGACCCTCGTCGAGATGCTCCCGAACATCCTCCCGGTCGAGGACACCGAGGTCTCGGTCGCTCTGGAAAAATCCCTCGGCAAGCAGGGCATCACCATCCTCACCAACCACAAGACCACCAAGACCGAGGTCAATGACAAGGGGGTCAAGGTGACGGTCGCCGACGCCAAGGGCGCGGAAAAAACCCTCGAAGCCGAAAAGGTCCTCGTGGCCATCGGCGTGGCGCCGGTCCTGCCCGGCGGCTCCCTCAAGCTCGGCCTCACCGACCGCGGGTACATCCAGACCAACGACAACTACGAAACGACGGTCAAGGGCGTCTACGCCGCCGGCGACATCATCGGACCCCCGTGGCTCGCCCATGTGGCCAGCTATGAAGCCGTGCAGGCCGTGGAAGGCATGTTTGTGCCGGGCCACAAGCCGAAAAAAGTCACCGTCTTCCCCGGATGCACCTACTGCCATCCGCAGGTGGCCAGCGTCGGCCTCACCGAGCGCGCGGCCAAGGAAAAGGGCCTCGAATTCAATGTCGGCAAGTTCCCGTTCATGGCCAGCGGCAAGGCCCGCGCCATCGGCGAAACCGACGGTTTCGTGAAGCTCATCACCGGCAAGAAGCACGGCGAAATCCTCGGCGCCCACATCATCGGGCCCGACGCGACGGAAATGCTCGCCGAGCTCGAGCTCGCGATCACCAACGAGCTCACGCTGGATGAAATCCACGCGACCATCCACGCCCACCCGACCCTCAGCGAGGCCATCCACGATGCCGCCCTCGCGGCCGAAGGCCACCCGATCCACAGCTGATTCCTTCCGGACAGGGCGGTTTCCACACCGCCCTGTCCCTTCTCCCCCACGACGCGAGACCCCTCCCCGTCCCGCGTCCCGGACATTCGTCCCGTCCGCATCCTTCCCGGAAACCGTGCTCCGGTCCCACCAGGTGGACTTCGTGTTCATGACGGCCCGGTGGACCGCGTAATCCGCGCGTCGCCCCCTACCGTTTTTCGAGACCGCGAAGAAAAAGATCGCTAAAGGCGTCCGCGACGGCCGTGTCCTCCGTTGGCAGGGCGTGGTCAGGAAACAATTCCCGCGTGAGGGTATAGCTGCGCAGCATGCCCGTGAAGGCCTGGGCCGCGGTCCGCGGGTCCACCTCACGGAAGGTCCCCTCCCGAATCCCCCGGCGGATCAACTCCTCCACCTGCAGGACCAGACGGCGGACAAACTGGTCGTAAAATCCCACCGCCAGTTCATGGCCTTCCAGGGCGCTGTGGTAATACAGACGCAGGAATTCCGGGTCGGCACAGCGCAGAAACGCCTGCGCCACCTGACGCAAGGCCTCCGGGGCGGGAACCCGGTCGCAGCCCGCCGCCCGCAGGATGCGCGTGACCTGCTCGTCCTCGAGCCGGGCCTGCAAAATGGCGGCATAGAGGTCGCTCTTTGCGGGGAAATGCCTGAAAATCAACGCCTCGTTCACCTTGGCGTGGCGCGCAATGGCCGCCGTGGTCGTGGCCTTGAATCCGCGGGCCGCAAACAACTCCCGCGCGGCCGCCAAAATTCGGTCCCGGGTCGAAGGAAATTTGTTGCGTTCCCCTGTTGCCTTGCGATGTTTTCGCATTACTGTAAGCGTTCACTTACATTCTACCACATGGCGGAGGGAAAACACATTCTTTTGATCACGTTGGGGGTTGTGATGCTGGGTGGCTGCGGACGGCCGACCGTCCCGAAGGGACCGCCTCCCCCGCCGCGGGTGGTCACGACGCTTCCGGTGGAACGGGAGGTTTTTGAATACGAGGATCTGCCGGGCCGCATCGAGGCCATGGAGGAGGTCGTCATCAAGGCCCGGGTGACGGGATATCTGAATCAGGTGGCCTTCAAGGAGGGCACCGAGGTGAAAAAAGGCGACCTGCTGTTTTCGATCGATCCGCGGGAGTATCAGGCGGAGGTGGAGGCGGCCAACGCCGCCCTGCAGCAGGCTCAGGCCAAGTATCTGCAGGAACAGTCCGATCTGGAGCGCGCCAAGCAACTGAGCAAAAGCACGGTGATTGCCCGTCAGGAGCTGGAAAACCAGAGCACCGAGGTGCTCGAGGCGGCGGCGGGCGTGCGGGCGGCGCAGGCGGCCCTGGCGAAGGCGCAGTTGAACCTGGAGTATACGCAGATCCGGGCGCCGATTGACGGCAAGATCAGCCGCACGAACGTCACGGCGGGCAATCTGGTGGCCGCGGGCGACACGCTCACAAGCATCGTGCGGCAATCCCCGGTTTACGTGTATTTCGAGGCCCCCGAGCGTGCGGTGCTCCGGTGGGACCGGATTGTGAAGCATTTTTCGGGTCAGGGCCTCGCCTGCCACCTGCAGGCGCATGTGGGGCTGCTGAACGAGGAGGGATTCCCGCGCAAGGCCCAGGTGGATTTTTCGGACAACGAACTGAACACCGGCACCGGCACGCTGCGTCTGCGGGGTGTTTTGAACAACGACGACCGCCGGCTGCGCATCGGGCTTTACGCCCGCGTGCGGGTGAGTGTGGACCAGCCGCGCAAGACCCTCCTCGTGCCGGAACGCGCCGTGGGCGTGGACCAGGGTCAGCGCTTCGTCTACGTGGTGAATCCCGAAAACAGGATTGAATACCGGAAGGTCACCGTGGGGCAGATCCATGACGGGATGCTCTCCATCCTCGAGGGACTGAATCCGGACGACCGGGTGGTCACCGAAGGGCTGCTGGGCCTGCGTCCGGGCCTGGTGGTGGAACCCGAAACCCACGTGGCTGCGGCCCAATGAATCAGATTCCGCGCTTTTTCATCGACCGTCCCATCTTCGCGGCGGTGGTGGCGATCCTGACCGTCTTTGTCGGACTGATTGCCATGACGGCGCTCCCCGTCGCGCAGTATCCGAACATCACCCCGCCCACGGTTGCGGTGACGGCGTCCTATCCCGGCGCCAACGCCGAGACCATCGCCAGCACGGTGGCCGCCCCGCTCGAGCAGCAGATCAACGGGGTGGACAACATGCTCTACATTTCGTCCACGTCGACCTCGGACGGACAGCTCACCATCACGGTGACCTTCAAGCCGGGCACCGATCCCGACACCGCGCAGATGCTCGTGCAAAACCGCGTGCAGGCCGCGCTGCCCAAGCTGCCGGAAACCGTGCGGGAAAACGGCGTGGTGGTCCGCAAGCGCTCGCCCGATTTCACCATGGCGGTGAGCATCGTCTCGCCGGACAACAGCCGCGACGACCTTTACCTCTCCAACTTCGCCTACCTGCAGATCAGCGACTACCTGGCGCGTCTGCCGGGCATCGGGGACATCCAGTTTTTCGGGGCGCGCGAGTATGCGATGCGCATCTGGCTGAATCCGGAAAAGATCGCCGCGCTGGGAATGACCCCGGGCGATGTGGTGACCGCGCTGCGCGAGCAGAACGTGCAGATTCCCGCCGGCAATGTGGGCGGCCAGCCCGCGCCTCCCGGACTGGATTATCAAATGACCGTCACCACCCAGGGCCGCCTGGAGGACGTGGGTCAGTTTGAGGAGATTGTCATCAAGACCGGCGAAAACGGCCAGGTCGTGCGGGTGAAGGATGTCGCGCGCGTGGAGCTGGGGGCGAAGGACTACACGGTGATTTCGCGCCTCGACGGAAAACCGGCCATCAACATCGGCATCTTCCAGGCGCCGGGCTCGAATGCCCTGGAGGTGTCCCGGAGCGTGCGCGCGGAAATGGAGCGTCTCAAGGAACGGTTCCCGCCGGGGGTGGATTACCGGATCATCTACGACACGACCATGTTCGTGAAGGAGGCCATCGCCTCCGTGGTGCACACCATCTTCGAGGCCTTCCTGCTGGTGGTGGTCGTGGTCCTCGTCTTCCTGCAGACCTGGCGCTCCACGCTGATCCCCATCCTCGCCGTGCCGGTGTCCCTGATCGGCACGCTGGCCGTTCTCCTGGCCTTCGGCTTCTCGCTCAACCTGCTGACCCTGCTCGGCCTCGTGCTGGCCATCGGCATCGTCGTCGACGACGCCATCGTGGTGGTCGAGGCGGTCGAACATCACATGGCCCACGGACTGGAACGCCGCGAGGCCACCCTCAGGGCGATGGACGAGGTGTCGGGACCGATCGTGGCCATTTCGCTCGTGCTGTCCTCGGTGTTCATTCCCACGGCGTTCATCCCCGGCATCACGGGGTCGTTTTACCGGCAGTTCGCGCTCACCATCGCGTTTTCCACCATCCTCTCGATGGTGAATTCGCTGACCCTCAGCCCCGCGCTTTGCGCCCAGTTTTTGCAGTCGCCGCGGGAGAAAAAGGACATCCTGGGGCGCTTTCTCGAGGGCGCATTCGGTTGGTTTTTCCGCATCTTCAACCGCTCATTCGAGGCGGCGCAAAACGGCTACCTGTCCCTGCTCCGCCGCTGCATCCGCTGGAAGGTCGCTTCCCTGGCGGTTTATGTGGCCCTGCTGGCCCTGACCGTCTTCCTCTTCCGGAAGGTGCCCACCGGATTCATTCCCGAGGTGGACCAGGGTGTGATGTTCGTAAATGTGGAACTGCCCGAAGGTGCCTCCATCGAACGCACCACGGCGGTGATGAACCGGGTCGAGGAAATCCTGCAAAAGACCCCCGGCATCACCAACACCATCAACCGGATCGGCAGCTCCAGCGTCACCCAGGCCACCGCGCCCAACACCGGCACCGTCATTTGCGTCTTCGAACCCTTCGAGGAACGGAAGGACGATCCGAAAAAATCCCTCACCGGCATCCTCCGGCATGTGGGGGCGGAATTCGCCAAAATCAAGGAGGCCCGCGTGCTGGCCTTTCCCGCACCCGCCGTGCGCGGACTGAGCACCACCGGCGGCGTCAAGATGATGGTGCAGGATCGCGCCGGGGGCAGTCCGACGGAACTCGAAAAAGCCGTCGCCAAGGTCATCCAGGCCGGGGCGTCCGTCCCCGACTGGAGCCGCCTCTACAGCCTCTACCGGGCCAACACCCCGCAGATCTACGCCGACATCAACCGCATCCAGGCCAAGAGCCAGGGCGTGGACATCGGCGCCATCTCGCAGGCCCTGCAGTTTTACCTGGGTTCCATCTACGTCAACGACCTCACCCTCTACGGAAAACCGTTTCAGGTCACCGCCCAGGCCGACGGCAACTTCCGCGCCCGGGCGGAGGACATCCTGAAACTGCGCACCCGGAATGCCTCAGGCGAGATGGTCCCGTTGGGGGCGCTCATGGACGTGAAGGAAATCTCCGCGCCATCCCGCGTGATCCGCTACAACCTTTTTCCGGCCGCCGACCTCAACGCCAATCCCGCCCCCGGCTACAGCAGCGGCCAGGTCATCGAGGAACTCGCCGCCCTCGCGAAGGAAAATCTGCCGTCGACGTATGGGTTTGAATGGACCGAAACCGCCCTGCAGGAAATCACCGCCGGCAACAGCGCCGCCTTTGTCTTTCCGATCTGCGTGTTTTTTGTCTTCCTTGTCCTCGCCGCCCTCTACGAAAGCTGGTCCCTGCCGCTGGCCATCATCCTCATCGTGCCCCTCTGCGTGCTCTCCGCCCTGGTCGGCATCCTCGTGAGCGGGGGGGACAACAACATTTTCACCCAGATCGGCTTTGTGGTGCTCATCGGCCTCGCCGCCAAAAACTCCATCCTCATCGTGGAATTCGCCAAGCTGATCGAGGACCGCGACGGCAAGCCCCCCCTCGAAGCCGCCATCGAGGCCAGCCGAATCCGGCTGCGCCCCATCCTCATGACCGCCTTCGCCTTCATCCTCGGCGTCGTCCCGCTCGTCCTGGCCACCGGCGCCGGATACGAACTCCGCCGCGCCATGGGCGTGGCCGTGTTTGCCGGCATGCTCGGAGTCACCTTCGCCGGCCTCCTGCTCACCCCGGTGTTTTATGTGGTCATCCGAAACCTCACGGACCGCAAACTCCCGAAAACCCCCACCCACCGCCCCGCGGTTCCCGCCGCTTGAAAGCCCCGGCTCGACGCCCCCTTCGGACCTCAAAAGGCGCGCAGAAAAGCCCTTGCAAACAAAAAGTGACGAATTACGTTATTCGTCACTTTTACCATGTCCAACCGACGCCCGACTCGAGAAGAAACCCGTCAGCGCATCCTGCAGAAGGCGGGGGAGTTGTTTCGCCAGTATGGCTTTGGCAAAACGACGGTGGCGGACATTGCGGGGGAGTTGGGGATGTCCACGGCCAACGTCTACAAGTTTTTTCCGTCGCGAAACGCCATCGTGGAGGCCTGTGCGGAGCGCAATTTTGCGACGATCAGGCGGGAGGTGTCCCGCATTGTGGAGTTGGACCGTCCGGCCATGGCCCGCATCGAGGCCTGCATCCTGAGCATTTACCGCTTCCACAAGGAACTCCTGCAGAACGAGCGGCAGATTTTCAAACTCGTCGCCTCCGCGATCGAGGAGGGCTGGAGCTGCATCGAGGAATTCGATCTATTCATGCGGGAAACCCTGGAAAAGCTGGTGGCCCAGGGCATCGACCGCGGGGAATTTCATCCGACCGATCCGAAGGAGACGGCCGGCGCGTTGCTGGATTGCCTGAGCATTGCGCTGCATCCGCACATCCGCAATGCCGTGGTGCATGACGGCAGCGAGGAACGGGTCCGCGCCCAGCTGCGGCTCCTTTCCAAGGCGCTGACCTGAACCCTTTTCGACCCTTGGGGTGACGCAATCACGGATCCTCACTCCTCACCAAATTTCAAAACCTGCATTCATGAGACTGTTTCAAATTTCCTCACTTTTCGTTTTGGGTGTACTTTTGGGGGGCTGCGGCCGGAAGGCGCCTCCGGCTCCTCCGGCCCGTCCCCCACAGGACGTCGGTGTGGTGACGCTGGCACCGGAGAGGGTGGAAATTGTCACCGAACTGCCGGGCCGGACCGCCGCCTACCGGGTGGCGGAGGTGCGCCCGCAGGTGAGCGGGATCATTTTGAAGCGCAATTTTGAGGAAGGGGGCGAGGTCAAGGAAGGGGAGCCTCTTTATCAAATCGATCCCGCACGCTATCAGGCCGAGTACGACAGTGCGCAGGCGGCGGTGGCCCGGGCGGAGGCGGCGGCCGAGGTGGCCCGTCTTCTTTCCCAGCGCCGGCAAAAGCTGATGGCGACGAGTGTGATCAGCAAGCAGGACTACGACGACACCCAGGCGGCGCTCAAGCAGGCGGAGGCGGACGTGGCCGCCGCGAAGGCCGCCCTGGAGGCGGCCCGCATCAACCTGCTTTACACCAAGGTGCTCTCCCCGATCTCTGGCCGGATCGGACGGTCCAATGTGACCGAGGGCGCGCTGGTGACGAGCGGCCAGCCGGAACCCCTGGCCACCGTGCACCAACTGGATCCCATTTACGTCGACGTCACCCAGTCCAGCGCGCAGCTCCTGAAACTCCGCCGGAAGCTGGCCAACGGCGAGCTCAAGGATGTCCAGGAGGCTTCCGCGCGGCTCATCCTGGAGGACGGCACGGTGTACCCCGAGGTGGGCAAGCTGCAGTTCTCCGAGGTGAGTGTGGATCAGGGCACGGGGTCCGTCACCCTGCGCGCCGTGTTTCCCAATCCCGAACAGGCCCTGCTGCCCGGCATGTTTGTCCGGGCCCTGGTGGCGGAGGGGATCAACGAGGAGGCCCTGCTTGTGCCGCAACGCGGGGTGACACGCAATGCCCGTGGAGAACCCACCGCCCTCGTGGTGGGACCGGACAATCGCGTGGAGCTGCGGGTTCTCAAAACCGACCGCGCCATCGGCGACAAGTGGCTGGTCACGGAGGGACTCAAGGCCGGCGACCGGGTGATCGTCGAGGGTCTGCAAAAGACCGGCCCGGGCACCCAGGTTCATCCCTCGGAGATTGCTCCGGAGAAGTCGGACAACGCGGAGGTTCAGTAATCCATGGCCCGCTTTTTTATTGATCGGCCCGTTTTCGCCTGGGTCATTGCCATCGGCATCATGCTGGCGGGACTGCTGGCGCTGACGCGCCTGCCCGTCGCACAGTACCCGAACATCGCGCCGCCGGCGATTTCCATCTCGGTGAACTATCCGGGCGCCTCGGCCGCCACGGTGCAGAGTTCGGTCGTCCAGGTGATCGAGCAGCAGATGAACGGCATCGACAACCTGCTCTACTTCAGCTCGGAAAGCACGAAGGACGGCAGCATGACCATCACGCTGACCTTCGCGCAGGGTACGGATCCCGACGTCGCGCAGGTGCAGGTGCAGAACAAGCTCGCCCTCGCCACGCCGCTTCTGCCCCAGGAGGTGCAGCAGCAGGGCATCCGGGTGGCCAAGTCGACCCGCAACTTCCTGCTGGTGGTCGGCTTTGTGTCGAAGGACGGCAGCATGACCGACCAGGACATCGCCGACTACATCGTGTCGACGGTGCAGGATCCCGTGAGCCGCACCCCGGGCGTGGGTGACTTCCAAGTGTTCGGCTCCCAGTACGCCATGCGCATCTGGCTGGATCCGGCCAAGCTCAACAAATACGCCCTCACCCCGGGCGACGTGCGCGCCGCCATCGCGGCGCAGAACGTGCAGGTGGCCGCGGGCGAACTCGGCGGCCGGCCGGCCGTGGAGGGCCAGCAGCTCAACGCCTCGGTGATCGGCCCGTCCCGCCTGACTTCGCCGGAGGAATTCGGCAACATCCTGCTCAAGGTCAATCCCGACGGCGGCCAGGTCCGGCTGCGGGACGTCGCCCGCGTGGAACTCGGCGGCGAGAACTACTCCATTTCGGCGAAATACAACAACATGCCCGCCTCGGGCATGGCCATCCGCCTCGCCTCCGGGGCCAATGCGCTGGACACGGTTCAGGCCGTCAAGGACACCATCGAACGCCTGCGCCCCACCATGCCGCCCGGACTGGAGGTCATCTATCCGCTGGATACCGCACCGTTCATCAAGATCTCCATTCACGAGGTCGTCAAAACCCTCTTCGAGGCCATCATCCTCGTGTTTTTCGTGATGTATCTGTTCCTGCAGAACTTCCGGGCGACGCTCATCCCCACGATCGCGGTGCCGGTGGTGCTTCTGGGAACGTTCGGCATGCTGGCCGTGTTTGGATTTTCCATCAACACGCTGACCATGTTCGGCATGGTGCTGGCGATCGGTCTGCTGGTCGACGACGCCATCGTGGTCGTGGAAAACGTGGAGCGCGTCATGTCGGAGGAGGGCCTGTCGCCGCTGGAGGCGACGCGCAAATCGATGGACCAGATCACCGGCGCGCTCATTGCCATCGGTCTGGTGCTTTCCGCGGTCTTTGTGCCGATGGCCTTCTTCGGCGGATCGACCGGCGTGATTTACCGGCAGTTCTCGATCACGATCGTGTCGGCCATGATGCTTTCGGTGGTGGTGGCCATCGTGCTCACCCCCACGCTTTGCGCCTCGCTGCTGAAGCCGGTCGAACGGGGCCACGGCCTGGCCAAAAAGGGCTTCTTCGGCTGGTTCAACCGACTGTTCGACCGCGGCACGCGGGCCTACGAAACCACGCTCCAGCACGTCCTGCGCCGCGCCGGACGTTATGCGGTCATCTACCTCGTCATCGTCGCCGCCATGGCCTACATCATGCAACGGCTGCCGAAGTCGTTCCTTCCGGAGGAGGACCAGGGACGCATGTTCGCGCTGGTCACGCTGCCCCCCGGCAGCACGATTTCCAACACGGAAAAGGTGCTCGACAAGGTCCGCAATTTCTTCCTGGTCGACGAGGCCAGGAACGTCGAGGGCGTCTTCACCGTGGCCGGCTTCGGATTCGCCGGTCGCGGACAGAATGTCGGCATCGCCTTTGTGCGGATGAAGGACTGGGAGGAACGTCCCGGCAAACAAAACCGCGTCGCCGCCATCGCCGAGCGTGCCATGGGGAAATTCATGGCCATCCGCGAAGCCATGGTGTTTCCCATCGCCCCGCCGGCGGTCATGGAGCTCGGCAATGCCAGCGGTTTCGACTTTCAGCTGATGGACGTCGGCAACGTCGGCCACGAAGCCCTCATGCAGGCGCGCAACCAGCTCCTGGGCATGGCGGCGCAAAGCGCCCTCCTCGCCGCCGTGCGTCCCAACGGACTCGATGACGAGCCGCAATACCTCATCGATATCGACCGCGAAAAGGCGAGCGCCCTCGGACTGACCATCTCGGACATCAACACGACCCTTTCCACGGCGTGGGGTTCGGCCTACGTGAACGACTTCGTGGATCGCGGACGGGTGAAGCGCGTTTTTGTGCAGGGTCAGCCCGACTCCCGCATGAAACCCGAGGATTTCGACAAATGGTATGTCCGAAACTCCTCCGGGCAGATGGTTCCCTTCAGCGCCTTCGCCACGGGGCGCTGGGTGTACGGATCGCCGCGGCTGGAGCGTTACAACGGCCGGCCGTCCATGCAGATCCAGGGTTCGGCGGCGCCCGGACTCAGTACCGGCACCGCCATGGAGGAAATGGAACGCCTCGCCGCACAGCTCCCGCCGGGGATCGGCTTCGAGTGGACCGGACTCTCCTATGAAGAACGGGCCGCGGGCGCCCAGGCCGGATCGCTCTACCTGATCTCACTCATCGTCGTCTTCCTCTGTCTGGCAGCCCTCTACGAAAGCTGGGCGGTGCCGTTTTCGGTCCTGCTGGCGGTCCCGCTCGGCGTGTTCGGCGCCGTCGCGGCAACCTGGGCGCGCGGACTGGCCAACGACGTGTTTTTGCAGGTCGGCATTCTGACCATCGTCGGCCTCTCGGCCAAAAACGCCATTCTCATCGTGGAATTCGCGAAGGCCAACTTTGACGCCGGACGGGATCTGCTCGAATCCACCATCAGCGCCGCCCGGCAGCGGTTGCGGCCGATTCTCATGACGTCCATGGCCTTCGGTCTCGGCGTGGTCCCGCTGGCCGTCTCCACCGGCGCGGGCTCCGGCGGTCAGAACGCCATCGGGACGGGGGTGATCGGCGGAACCGTCGCCGCCACCGTGCTCGGCGTCCTGCTCATCCCGCTGTTCTTTGTCCTCGTCCTGCGATTCTTCCGCACCAAACCCCGGCCCGCCAAATCGCCGGCCGCCGAACCGGCCGCCGCCCTCCACGGAGCCTGAACCTCCCGCAAAGCCTCCCCCGCGTCAGAGGGGGAGGCTGCACCGGTCCCAAGGACGTCCGCCCTCCTGCATCCCAAAAACGGGCCCGCACGTCCTCCCCACGCAACAAATTGGTCCCAAATTATTTGTGACAATTATAATCTGTTGCCTAATTACTTATTGACTTGACAATCAACCTCCCTAATTTGCACGGATGTCCCTTTTGATGGTGAAGGAATTTTCACGATATGAATGCCTGCGACAGGCGGCGGCGCGGATGCCGGACGCGAATCCCGGCGTTTGTGAGTTGTTCCTGAACATCCTGCGTACCGGCGACCTGGCGGCCCGGGCGGAGGCGGAGTTTCTTTCCCAGCACGGGTTGAATCAGGCCCGGATGATCATCCTGGTATTGCTGGACAACGCCGAGACGGGGAGCATGCGGTCCTCCGAGCTGGCGGCCAAAGCAAATGTGAGTCGCGCCACCATGACCGGCCTGCTGGATACGCTGGAGAAAAACGGGCTGCTCAGCCGGGTTCCCGACCCGCACGACCGCCGGGCCTCGAATGTCAAAATTTCCCCGAAGGGTGAAAAGCTGCTCCGCAAGGTTCAACCTCTCATTGCCCGCTGGGCGGAGGAGATCCTTTCGCCCCTGACCCGCGAGGAGCGGGAGGAACTGGTCCGTCTCCTGCGCAAAACCCAACACGCATTTCTCTCCCAGGGCACATCCAACCACGGTTCATCCTTATGAAAAAAACCGCCTTTGTGATTCTGGCTGTGCTCGCCGGCCTTGCCATCGTCGCCGTACTGGCCGGGGTGAAATTTCTCCAGATTCAGAGTCTCATCGCCAAATACCAAAACATGCCGCCGCGGGTGGAAACGGTCACCTCCCTCGTGGCCGCCGAAGAGGAATGGGTTCCCACCCTGAAGGCGGTGGGATCGACCGCCGCGGTGCAGGGGGTGACGGTGAGCACGGATCAGCCGGGCATCGTCACCCGGATCAACTTCGAGTCCGGTCAGCACGTGAAGCAGGGCGACCTGCTTGTCCAGCTCGACATCACACAGGAGGAGGCGCAGTTGAAATCGGCCCTCGCGCAGCAAAAGCTCGCCGCGCTGAATTTGCAGCGTCAGCAGAACCTCCTGCAAAACCGGGTCAGCTCCCAGGCCGACTTCGACGCCGCCCAGGCCCAGTATGACCAGACAACCGCCGCCGTGCTCGAGGCGCAGTCGAAAATCAACAAAAAGACCATCCGCGCACCCTTCGACGGCGTGCTCGGCATCCGCATGGTCAATCTCGGGCAGTATCTGGAAAGCGGCGCCAAGGTGGCCCCGCTGCAATCCCTCGATCCGATTTACGTGAATTTCTGGCTGCCCCAGCAGAACCTGCCGCAGATCACGGCCGGCCGGCCGGTGAAGATCCGCGCGGATGGCCTCGACCGGGTTTTTGAGGGCCGGATCAATGCCGTCGACTCCGTGGTGGACGAAGCCACGCGCAACATCCGCGTGCAGGCCACCATTCCGAATCCCGACGGCCTCCTGCGCGCCGGCATGTTCGTCAATGTCGAGGTTCCGCTCCCGGCGCGTTCGCGCCATGTGGTCATTCCGGCCACCGCCGTCCAATACGCCCCCTATGGCGACACGGTGTTCATCATTGAACCCGCGGAGGACACCCAGGCGCCGCGCACCGTGCGCCAGCAGGTGGTCAAGGTGGGCGAGACCGTCGGAGACAAGGTTACGATCCTCGAAGGCCTCCAGCCCGGCGAGGAGGTCGTGACCTCGGGGGGATTCAAACTCCGCCAGGGCGCCCTGGTGAACGTGAACAACTCGATTCTTCCGCCCAACGAAGGCGATCCGAAGCCGGAGGACACCTGACCCAGGGGAAGGCTGAACGCCGGGCGGAAGGGCCGTTGACTCCGCCCCGCGAAGCTTCCGAGGCACCATGAAATTCACCGATCTTTTCATCAAACGCCCCATTCTCGCGCTGGTGGTGAATCTGCTGATTCTCATCGCGGGGCTGGTTTCCATCAAAACCGTCAGCGTCCGCCAGTATCCGCGCAGCGACATCGCGGAGGTGACGGTCAAAACGACCTACGTCGGCGCCGACGCCGATCTGGTGCGCGGCTTCATCACCACGCCGCTGGAACGCGTCATCGCCAGCGCCGACGGCATTGACTACCTGCAGTCGTCCAGCACGCAGGGGCTCAGCACAATCACCGCGCGCCTGAAGCTGAACTACGATCCCAACGCCGCGCTCACCCAGATCCAGGCCAAGGTCGCGCAGGTCCGCAACGACCTGCCTCCCGAGGCCGAGTCGCCGGTCATCGAGGTGGTGTCGAAGGATTCCGAATTCGCCGCGATCTATCTGAGCTTCTACTCGGAGGATCTCGACCAGAACCAGATCACCGACTACCTCACCCGCGTCGTCCAGCCGCGCCTGTCCTCCATTCCCGGCGTGCAGCGCGCCGACATTCTCGGCGCCCGCACCTTCGCCATGCGCATCTGGCTCAAGCCCGACAAACTGGCCGCGTTCAATCTTTCCGCCACCGACGTCCAGACCGCCCTCCAGGCCAACAACTACCTTGCCGCGGTCGGGCGCACCAAGGGGTCCATGACCGCCGTCAACCTCACGGCCAACACCGACCTCAAGTCCGTCGAGGAGTTTCGCAACCTGGTCATTCGCGAAAAGGACAACGCCATTGTGCGCCTCGGCGATGTCGCCGATGTTTCGCTCGGCGCCGAATCCTACGAGGAGGACGTGCGTTTCAGCGGACAGAAGGCCACCTTCATGGGCGTCTGGCCCCTGCCCTCGGCCAACACGCTGGACGTCGTGCGCGCCGTCCGCGAAGCCATGCCGGAAATCGAGGCCCGCCTGCCCGCCGGCATGAAGGCGGGCATCGCCTTCGATTCGACCGTCTACATCGAAAGCGCCATCCATGACGTGCTCAAGACCCTCACGGAGACGCTCGTCATCGTCGTTCTGGTGATCTACCTCTTCATGGGCTCGATCCGCTCGGTGATCATCCCCGTGGTGGCGATCCCGATTTCCCTCATCGGCGCGGTCTTTCTGATGATGCTCGCCGGGTTCTCCATCAACCTGCTCACCCTGCTGGCCATCGTGCTGGCGGTCGGTCTGGTGGTCGATGACGCCATCGTGGTGGTTGAAAACGTCGAACGCCACCTGCAGGAGGGTCAGTCACCCTTCCGGGCCGCCATTTACGGGGCGCGCGAGTTGGTGGCGCCGGTGATTTCCATGACCATCACCCTGGTCGCGGTCTACCTGCCCATCGGTCTCCAGGGCGGTCTGACGGGTTCGCTTTTCCGGGAGTTTGCCTTCACCCTGGCCGGCGCCGTGGTTGTGTCGGGCGTGGTGGCGCTCACCCTTTCGCCGATGATGGCCTCGAAGATGCTGCGCGAGGGCGATGCCGAAAAGGGCTTTGCGGGCTGGATCAACCGCCGGTTCGACGCCCTCCGCCGGTGGTACACGCGGGTGCTGCATTGGACGGTGGAATACCGGGCCGCCGTGCTGGCTTTCGCCACCCTCATCGCGCTCCTCGTTTTTCCGTTCTGGATGTTCTCGAAGAAGGAACTGGCGCCGGTCGAGGACCAGGGATGCCTCTTCGGCATCGTCAAGAGCCCGGCCAACGCCACCCTGGATCAGGTCACGCTCTTTTCCGACGAAATCAACAGGGCCTTCATGTCGGAACCCGAGGTGGTCCACACCTTCATCATCAACAGTCCGGCCGGAGGTTTCGGCGGCCTGATCACCAAGCCCTGGAACCAGCGCTCGCGCTCGACGACGGAAATCTCCGAGACGCTTTTCCCCAAAACCGCGGCCATCGCCGGGCTGGCCGTTGTGCCGATCACGCCGCCGCCGTTGCCGGGGGGAAGCAATTTTCCCGTGGAGCTGGTCATTGCCTCCACCGCCGAGCCCGAGGAACTGCTGCCGCTGGCCAACCAACTCATGGCCTACGCGATGGAGAACGGTCTGGCCTACTATGCGGACAGCGATCTGAAGTTTGACCAGCCGCAGGCGGAGATCGTTTTCGATCGCGACAAGGTTTCCGCGCTGGGCCTCGATCTGCGGCAGGTCGGCGCCGATCTCGCAAACATGCTCGGCGGAAACTATGTGAACCGTTTCAACAGCGCGGGTCGGAGCTACAAGGTGATTCCGCAGATCAAGCGTACGGAGCGTCTTTCCGCGGATCAGCTCAAGAACATCTATGTTTCGGGACCCAACGGCCAGCTCGTGCAGCTCTCAACCTTTGCGTCACTGAAAAACAGCGTGGTGCCGCGCGAGCTCAAACGCTTCCAGCAGCTGAACTCCGTCACCATCCAGGCCATCCCGGCCCGGGGATTGAACGAAGTGCTCACCGCGCTCGAGGAGAAGGCCAGGGAGATCATGGGGCCGGGCTTTGTCATCGACTACAGCGGCGAATCGCGCCAGCTCCGCAAGGAGGGCAGCGCCTTCGTGCCGACCATGGCGCTTTCCCTGATCCTGATCTTCCTCGTTCTCGCGGCGCAGTTTGAAAGCTTCCGCGATCCGATCATCATCATTTTCGGATCGGCGCCGCTGGCGCTTTCCGGCGCCATGATGTTCGCCTTCCTGGACCTGACCTCCGTCAACATCTACAGCCAGGTCGGCCTGATCACCCTGGTCGGCCTGATTTCGAAGAACGGCATCCTCATCGTGCAGTTTGCCAATCAGCTGCAGCGCGACGGACTGACCAAGGTGCAGGCGATCGTCCAGGCCGGCGCCACGCGCCTTCGCCCGATTCTCATGACGACGGCGGCCACCGTCTTCGGCCACACGCCGCTCATCTTCGCCAGCGGCCCGGGCGCGGCCGCCCGCAACAGCATCGGCATCGTGCTCGTCATGGGCATGATCATCGGAACCTTCTTCACCCTCTTCGTGGTGCCGGCGCTTTACATGGTTGTGGCCCGCACACACTCGCGGAGAACGGAACCGGAGGATCCCGTCCAGGTTTCGGAGGCCCTCAAGCCGGCCGCGGCGTAGGAACCGAACCGGACGGCCCGCCGGCCGCGGCGCCGTCCGCCTTCCCGATCGCGCTCCGGGAGGTCGGCGGTTCAAACCGCCGCCTCGCGCCGGATGCTGCGCAGGTGGATGCGTTTGGAGCTCAAATTGTGCACGGCCCGGATGTATCGCACGGTCTGGCTGCGGGCGCGCATGAGGATGGAGTGGGTGATGGCGGTGTTGCCGACGAGTTTGACTCCCGGAAGCAGCGGACTGTCGCTGATGCCGGTGGCGCAGAAGATGGCGCTTTCCCCCAGCACCAGCTCGTTGGTGGAGTATTGGCGCGCGAGGTCGGGCGCGCCGACCGTCTTCAGGAGTTCCGCCCGCTCGGCGTCGTCCCGCGGCCACATGCGCAGATGCAATTCCCCGCCGAGGGCCTTGAGGGCGGCGGCGGTGAGGATGCCTTCGGGCGCCCCGCCGATGCCGATGTAAAGGTCCACGCCGGAGTCCGGCAGGGAGGGGGCGACCGCCGCGGCAATGTCGCCGTCGGAAATCAGCCGCAGGGCGGCATTCTGCTGCCGCACGATCTCAAGGAATCTCTGGTTGCGCGGACGGTCCAGCATCACCACGACGAGTTCGCTGATGCGTTTCTTCAGGGCGGCGGCGGCATAGGTCATCACCTCGCCGAAATTCATGTCCAGGGAAAGCGGCGGAATGCGGGTCGCCGCGATGGCCTCGCGCACGGCGGGACCGTAGGCCAGTTTTTCGCAATAAAAGCTCGGAATGTTGACCATGCCGTGGGTGTTGCCGTCGGGCACGTGGGCAGCCGCCATGACGGAAATGGAATTGGGCAGCCCCTTGGCGATGTTGCTTGTGCCGTCGATGGGATCGAGGGCGATGTCGAAGCGCGGCGCGCCCTCCGTCCATTTCCCCAACCGGTCCCCCAGAAAAATTCCCGGCGCATTGTCCTTGATCCCTTCGCCGATGACCACCTCTCCCCGGATGTCCACCAGATCGAACACCCCGTTGATCGCGTCGCAGGCCGCCTCGTCCGCGGCCTCCTTGTTGCCGCGGCCCAGCCAGTGAATGCTGTTGAGCGCCGCGTTTTCCGTCGCGCGGACAAATTCGAATTCGATGTTTCTTTCGACGTCTTGGGAAGAGTTCATGGGCATTTATTCACAGAAGAACAAAAAAAAACACAGATAAAAAAACATCAGCACCCCGACCCGTTCGGTTCCGTCATTTCCGGCTTGGGTTCGTCGGCGATGGCGGGCGGAATCGCTCCCGACAAACGGCGGAGGGTCCTGGGGTGACGCGGGAGGAATCATCGGAATTTCAGTCCGGCCCAAACCGCCATTCTAATCCTCCCAAGGGATCCGCGGGAAGACCAATCGGCATGCACAGACCGGGGAGGAGCCATCCGCGTTTCCACCCGGGAATCGAAATCAACACGCTGAAAACAAATCCCCAGGCGCCGACGCCAGGAGGCGGAGGGGAAAATCGGAAGGCGAAAACGGAATTCCCATGCGGAAGCGTGAACTCCAGCGAGGCGGAGGCGCTGGCCCACCCTACTCGAGGCTGGCGACAATGGCGGCGGCGGCTTCGCCGGGCGAGGCGGCGCCGGTGATGGGACGGCCGATCACGAGGTGACTGGCCCCCGCCCGCACGGCTTCCACCGGGGTCATGACCCGCTGCTGGTCGTCGGCGGAGGATCCCGGGGGACGCACGCCGGGAGTCACAATGGTCAGGGCGGATCCGAAGCGTTCCCGCAGGGGCGCGATTTCGTGCGGACTGCACACCACGCCGCGCAGGCCGACGTCGACCCCGAGGTTCACCAGTTCGGTGACCTGTTCGGCCGGGGTGCGGTTCACGCCAATGCCGCGCAGCTCTTCCTCGTTGAAACTGGTCAATACGGTCACCCCCAGCACCAGAAGGGGTGAACCCTCCGCGGCCCGGACCGCCTCGCGCACCATGGTGCGACCGCCGGAGAGGTGGATGGTGGTCATGTCCACGCCGAGGTTCACCGCGGAGCGCACGGCCTCGCGCGCGGTGTTGGGAATGTCGTGGAACTTGAGGTCGAGAAAAACCCTGTACCCGCGGGCCTTGACTTCGCGGACGATGGCGGGACCCTCCGCGGTGAAGAGCTGGAGGCCGATTTTGACCCAGCCGACCGAGCCGCCGAGGGAATCGACGAGGCGGAGGGCGGCGGAGGTGTTTGGCGCGTCGAGCGCCACGATGATTTTTTCTTTAGCGGTGACAGGCATTGACGCAGGATGCGCGGCCATGAAGCTGCGCGCGCCGGCGAAAGTCAATTTGCATTTGCGGATCTGCGGAAAGCGCGCGGACGGATTTCACGAGTTGGAAACGCTCATGGCGCCGATTTCGCTGGCGGACGAAGTGACCGTGGAAACGTCTCCCGGCTGCACGGTACGGGTGGAATGCGACGATCCGACCGTTCCCTTGGGCGAAAAAAACCTCGCGGTCATGGCCGCGCACAAATTTTCCGAACACACCGGACGGTGCTTTGCCGCGCGGATCCGTCTCGTCAAACGCATCCCCATGGGGGCCGGGCTGGGGGGAGGGAGCAGTGACGCCGCGGCGGTTTTGACGGCACTGGACACGGTATTTGAAACCCGGCTGGGCGTCGGGGGGCTTGAACGCATCGCGGCGGAGCTGGGTTCCGACGTGCCGTTTTTCATCCGGCGCCGGGCCGCCTGGTGCCGCGGCCGCGGGGAGCAAATCGAAACCTGCCACCTTCCGGAGAAGCTTCCGCTGCTTTTGTTGAAACCCCCCTTCGGCGTGGAAACGCCCTGGGCCTACAAAAACTGGGCCGCGTCGCGCGATCTGCCCGGCGTGGACGGCACCGAACAGGACCTCGGCTGGGTGAAGATTTTCAATTCGCTGGAGCGGCCGGTCTTCGAAAAATTCCTCCTCCTTCCCGCCATGAAACAATGGCTGCGCGCGCAGCCGGGCGTGCGGGCCGCGGCCATGTCGGGGTCCGGATCCACCATGTTTGCCGTGCTGGAACACCCCGGAGTGGCCGACGACCTTATGCCGCGCGCCCGGGCCGAATTCGGGAACAGCCTCTGGATGGCGGCGTGCGAGACGGATTGAGTTCCCGGCGGGACGGCGGATCGTGCGGCCCGGGAAGCCTTCCGGGCGCCCGCGGGGAGCCCATCGACCGCCCCTCTCCCCAGGAGGCCCGCCCCCGCGCTACACGGACCGTCCGGCCTTCGGATAGCTGCCGAGCACCTTGACCGCACGGCACCGTTTGGACAGTTCGCGGAAGAGATCCGCGATCTGGAGATCCTTGGTGTGACCGGCGGCTTCGACGAAGAAAAAGATGTCCTCGCTGCCCTTGGAGGCGGGCCGGCTGGCGAAGTGGCTGAGATTGATTTCGAGCGTCTTGAAAGGCTCGAGCGCCGAGACCAGCGAGCCGGGTTTGTCCTCGATGCGCAGCATGAGCATTGTCTTGTCATTGCCCGACGGGGCGCTGCCGTTGCGGCCCATGACAAAAAACCGGGACGGTTCGGATTCCTCCGAGTCGTCGGTGCGCAGGTAGATCTCCGCGCAGATGGCGAGATCCGTCTCCGCAAGCTGGTCCAGGGTGTGATTGGCCAGGCCGTGCTCGGGGTCGTTGATCGGTACGACACCACAGTCGGCGTTGTCGCTCTTCACCTCCTGCAGAACCTCCTCCACATCGGAGAAAAAGAGATAACGGACGCTGGAGCCGAATTTGCTTTTTGCCGCCTGATGCGAGAGGGAGCCCGACGGACCCAGGCAGGCAATGGCGATGTTTTTTTCCAGCGCCAGCGAGGCGGACATGATTTCGCGATAGATCGCGCGAATGGCTTCGGGAGTCAGCGGCCCCTGACTGCGCTCGACCAATCCCCGCAGCACACGTTCCTCGCGTTCCGGGGAATAAACCGGCAGGCCGTCACGACTCTTGATCGTGCCAATCTCCTGCGCGACGGTCGCCCGTTCGTTCAGGAGACGAATCAATTCCGTGTCAATGGCGTCAATTTTCTGACGCAGGCTGTCAAGGTCGCTCATGGGAATCGGTCAGTTTTCCCCGCGGTTTTCCTCCGCGGGCGTCTCGGGGGAATCGGGTTCCGGCGCAGGTTCGGTCTCCGGCGCAGGTTCGGCCGGAGGAGCCTCGGGTTCTGAAGGCGCTTCGGATGAGGAGGCATCCCCGGCGGGTTCGGCCGGCGGCTCGGCCGCGGGGGCGGCGCCATTCTCCGGCGCCGGCGCGGCATTGTCGGCGGGCGTTGACTCGGCCGGCGCGTCCGCGGTGGGCAGGCTGATTTTGCGCAGTTCCGCCGCATTGGGAAGATCGTCCAGGCTCTTGAGTCCGAAGTGCTCCATGAAATGCTGCGTCGTTTCGTAAAGCAGCGGGCGTCCCGGCACATCGGCGCGGCCGGCGATTTTGACCAGTCCGCGGTCGAGCAGGGTCTGCATCACACCGTCCACGGCCACGCCGCGAACGGCTTCGATGTCCGCGCGGGTGATGGGCTGACGGTACGCAATGATGGCGAGGGTCTCCAGGGCGGGCGCGCTGAGACGGGCCGAGCGGTGCTCGGGGAACAACTGGCGCAGCCACGGGGAGTATTGCGGCTTGGTGACAAGCTGCCAGCCCGCGGCGCTCTCGCGCACCTCGTAGGCGCGATCCGGCGACGCGCAGGCAATTTCCAGGGATTCGATCGCCTCGCGCAGATGGGGTGCCCGGATCCGGGCAAACGTCCGCGCGGGCGCCTCGGGATTGTCCTTCGCCGCCTCGGCGGCCCCCCGCAGCACGCTGAGGAGCTCCTTGGCGGACATCGGTTTTTGCGAGGCAAAAAGAATGGCTTCGACGACCAGAGGCAGGGAATGCCGCGCCTCGTCGCCGGGCGGTTCCGCGGAATCGTCCCCTTCCGCTTCGGCCGGGCTTTCGTCCGCGGGCGTTTCCCCCTCCGCAACCGGCTCGGACGTTCCGTTTTCCGGAGACTCCGCGTCCACGGAAGATTCGTCCGTCCCGGAAGCCTCCTCCGCGTTCCGTTTTCCCTTCCGGCGGGGTTTCCGGCCGGACGAAGCGGGGGATTCCTCCGGGGAGGGTTCGCCGTCTTCGGCAACGGTTTCCGCCGTCTCCCCGGCCCCGGGCGTTTCCGCAGGGGCGTCCTCCGTCCCGGACGCGGGATCGCCGGCTTCCTGCGCGGCGGACCGACGGCCCTTCTTGCGGGATTTGGACGGCCGGGGTGTTTCGGCGGACGCGTCCGCCTCAACCGGCTCCGGGGTCTGGGCAGCCGGTTGCTCCTGCGGGGATTCTTCGACGATCTGTTCGTTTTCCTCGCTCATGCGACGATGTTGGCGAATTTGGGAGCGGACGCGAGGGTGTCGGGGTCGGTGCGTTCAATCCAGATTTCCCCGAAGCTGGTCTCCTGGCGGACGCGGATTTGCTTGAGGCGGATCAATTCCAGCATGGCGAGAAAGGTGACGACGATCTCAGCACGACTGGAGGTTTCCGCGAAGCATTCTTCGAAGCGCAGCGGCACACCCTGGGACGTGAGTTTCAGCAGGTACTCGATCTTGTCGCCGACGGTGAAATTTTCCTCGAAGATCTCGCGCAGGTTCTCGGGCTTGTTCTTGTCGAGCCGCTTGAGAATCTTCTGGAACGCGTTGATGAGGTCGAAAATTCCGACCTCTTCGACGAGGAGGTTGTCGGCGGGACCGAGTTCGGGAACGACGGGAAACCGGGGGAAAAGCTGTTCCTGCAGGGCCTCGCGGTTCCGCAGGAGGTTCGCAGCCTCCTTGAATTTCTTGTATTCGATGAGCTGGCGGATGAGTTCCCAACGCGGGTCGTCCTCCTCGGCGTCCTCCTCGGCCATCTGCTGGTCGCGGGGCAGCAGCGTCCGGCTCTTGATGTAGAGCAGGTTGGCCGCCATGACGATGAACTCGCCGGCCACCTCGATGTTGAGAACCTGGAAGGCCTCCATGTATTCGAGGTACTGCTTGGTGATCCGCTCGATCGAAATGTCGTAGATGTCCACCTCATCGCGCTTGATGAGATAGAGCAACAGATCGAGCGGCCCTTCGAAGACCTCGAGTTTGACCTTGTATTCTTCCACCCCGGAATCCCGAACCGGTCCTTACCGGCGTCTGTAACCCCGCTTGGCGCCTTCCTTGGCCAGCTGGCTGAGATGCTTCTTGTGGCTCGCCAGCTTGGTCTTCCGCTTGCGGAGCTGCATGGAGAGCTTGGCCACCACCTTGTCGATGGCGGCGTAGAGATCATCCTCCGCGTCCTCGGCGTGAATGTCGGGACCCGGCACCGCGAGGTGCACCTTCACGATGTGCTTTTTCGTCTTGGTCTCGTCGTGGAGCAGTACGACGTGGGCGGCAACAATGTTGTCGGTAAGTTGTTCGAGGTGGGAGATCTTCTCCGCGACATAGCTGTGGATGGCCGCGGTGAGGGTCAGGTGTCTCGGGCTGAGGTGGATTTGCATAACAAAAATTTACGTCATTCGCCCAACGGGGCGAGGGAGATGTTGTGAAAAGTTTATTTCTGCCTCGGAACGATGGCTAGGTAATTTCTCACCGCTCCGAAAGAGAAAATTTCCAGCGGCCGGGGCCGTGTCGCCGCCCAGAACGCGGTGGAGGATCCGCCGTCAAGGTTCAGCGCGTCCCGAACCGCCCAGCGGCCGGGCAGGTCCGGCAGACTCAACACCTCCGCCGTTTCCGCCAGGGTGAGCGGTCCGGTGGCCATCACCGCCCAGTTTCCCCTCCCATCGGTCGCCACCACGCTGCGCCGTGCGCGGCGGTTGGTATCGAGCCCCGGGACGGGCGTCCCTTTTTCGACCAGCCAGGGACCGGACTGGAGGGCTTCCTGGACGTCGGCTCCGGGTTTGAAGACCCCGGAACGCACCAGTTCCACACGCCCGCCGCGCACCGCCAGCACCCCGCTGAGCAGTTTCGCCCGTTCAAAACCGTGGATTTGCTCCCCGCCGGCCACCACGAGGCCCAGCGGACGGAAATCCGGGTGAAAATAGCCCCCGTTCATCCCCGCAAACGCCCCCGCCTCGGCCAGCAGGGCGGGAAAAACCCCGCGCGCGTCCGGCGGATTGTCCACCACGCGAAACGTCGCCCGGGAGGCGGCAAAGGACACTCCGGTCAGCCGGACTTCCCCGATGGTTCCCGTGACGGAGCACTGCCAGGCCGTCGCGCCGGCGGGCAGTCCCCCGAGTTCGGCCCGATCCCGCACCGTCCAGCCGGCCGGAAGGGGGGTCGCCCCGAGGCAGCCCAAAATCATCACGAGGAGAAAACGCATCAGCTGATCAAAGCCGGCCGGCCGCCATCGGCAAGGGAAAAGCGCATCCCCGCCCTGCGCGCCGGCGGAACCCGAAAATCCGGACATGCCAAACGGACGGGGATGGGTTACAGGTCGGGAAATGCCCGCCGTCTCCTCCGACCTTTTCGACAGCGCATTTCTGTCCCGGCTCGAGCGGCTGCGCCTGCAGGTGCGGCGGGTGTTTGCCGGGGCGCGGCGCGCGGAGCGGCGATCCCGCCGGACGGGATCCAGTCTGGAATTTGCCGACTACCGCGACTACGCCCCCGGGGACGACCCGCGCCGGATCGACTGGAACATCTACGGCCGGATCGGGCGCCTCATGATGAAACTCACCGAGGAGGAGGAGGATTTGCGCGTGGCGATCCTGGTGGACTGCAGCGCGTCGATGCACTGGCGTCCTGCGGACGCGAACCGTCCCTCAAAATTCGACCTCTCGCGCAAAGTGGCCGCGGCGCTCGGCTACCTCGCCCTGCACGGCATGGACCATGTCGAGATGTGGTTTTTCGATACCACCCTGCGCGGGGAGAGCGGTCTTTTCCGGGGACGTCCGGCGTTTCACCAGATCCTGCGCTTTCTTCGCAACGCCCCGGATTCCCCCGGCGGAACCCGCCTGGAGGACAGCCTGGAACGGTTCGGGAAACGTCAGCGCCGCCGCGGACTCGCCATCGTGGCCAGCGACTGTCTCGACCCCGCGGGGTACGAACGCGGACTCCTGGCGCTGGCCGGACGCCATTTCGACCTGCACCTGCTGCACGTGATGGATCCCGCCGAATGGGAACCCACCGAGCGCGGCGACCTGCTGCTGCGCGACTGCGAAGGCGGCGGCGAGCTGGCCGTCACGGCCGGACCCGGACTGCTGCGCGCCTACCGGGACGAGGTGCGGCGTTTCCGCGAGGGTCTCCGGACCTGGTGCTCGCGCCACCAGGCGGGATATTCCTTCATTTCCACCGACGCGGAATTCGACGACATCGTCCTCCGCATGTTCCGCCGGGAGGGACTGGTGCAATGACGTTTGTTTATCCGGCCGCGTTTTTTCTCTCCGCGCTCGGTCTCGGCATCATCGCGCTGTATCTGCACCGCCAGCGCCGCCGCACGCTGGAGGTTTCCTCGCTCCTTTTCTGGCAGCGCGTGCTGGAGCGCGAACCCCACCGGCGCTTTCTCGGACGCCTGCGGCATCCCCTGTCCCTGCTCGTCCAGCTCCTCATTCTCCTCGCCCTGATCCTCGCCCTGGCCCGGCCGGAACCCTCGTCGTGGCACGGGGCGAGCCATACGGTGATCGTTCTGGACCGCCGGGCGCGCATGCAGGCGGACAACGGGCGGGTGTTTCGCGATGCGATCAAGGCCGCCCAGGACCTCGTCGCCCATGCTTCCGCCACCGCGCCGGTGGCCATACTCGGGGTCAATGGCGGCCCGGAAATCCTCTCCGGATTCTCCGGCGACAGCCGCGACCTCCGCGCCCGGCTGGCCGCGCTGCGTCCGACCGACGCCGCCGGGGGCATGGAGGAAACCCTGGCCCTTGCCCGGCGCCTGCTGAACAGCCAGCCCGGCGAAAAACGTCTGGTCGTGCTCACCGACCGTCCGGTGAACGCGCCGGAGGCCGGGGAAATCCTCACCGGAAAATCCGCCTCCAATGCCGCCATTCTCGCGCTGGCCCAGCGGCCCGTGCCGGCCAGCCCGCAGTCGGCCGAGGTTTTTGTCAAACTCGCCAACTTCGCCGCCGAACCCCGCGACCTCGAGCTGGAACTGGCCCTCGACGGGCGCATTTTTGACCTGCAGACCTTCCGCGTCGGCCCCGGCGGGGAAAAGGATTACACGATCCTCGTTCCCGCCGGAATCCAGGGCCGGGGCCCCGGGGTGTTGTCGGCGCGGCTGACCTCCCGCGACGCGCTGGACGCCGACAACTCCGCCCGCGCCATGCTGGCCGGCGGAAATCCCGTGCGCGTGCTCCTGCTCGGCACGGACGATCCCTTCCTCGAAAGCGCGCTCAAGGCCGACCCGGGCGTGCAACTCGAAATCCTCGACCCCTCCCAGTGGCGGCCGGAAATGGCCGACGGGTTTGACGTGGTGGTCTTCGACCGTCAGGTTCCGGGGGATCTTTCCCTGGACCGCGGACGGTTTTTTTTCTTCGGCCGATCGCCCTTTGAAGCCGGCGGGGACGCCGTTCCGGTGACATCGCCGGAAATCGCCGACAAAAAAAGCCCTCTCCTTTGGAACATCAAATCGATCGGCCCGGTGCGTGCGCGTCTGCTGCAGGCTCCCGGGGGATGGCGCGTGAACTCGCCGCTCACCAGTCCGGCAGGCCCCCTGCTTCTGGCCCTCGAAAAACCCGGCGGTCCGCGCCACGTGGCCACGGCCTTCGGCGTGAATGATACAACCTTTCCGCTCCAGGCGGCATTCCCGCTTTTTGTGAGCAATGTCGTGCGCTGGCTGGCCGGACGCGACGCCGCCGACCCCGGAGTGATGGCCACGGGGCAAAGTTACCGTCCGGCTGCCGGGGAACGGATTGCCAGACAACCGCGGGAGACGCCCGGGGAACCGGATGACGCGGAGGCCCTGACCGATGCGCCGCTCCGCCTGGAAAAGGCCGGTTTTTACGCCGTGCGCACCCCGGAGGACACCCGCTGGCTGGCGGTCAACGTGTCCAGCGCGGAGGAGTCCGACCTCCGGCAGGCGCAAAACACGGCGCGCGGACTGCTGACGGGAAGCGCCCCCGGCGGCCTCTTGCTCTGGCAGTGGATCGCCCTGCTTGCCCTCGTGTTCCTCGTGGCCGAGTGGTGGCTGCACCAGCGGCGGATCACGGAATGAGCCGGCGGTCCGTCAGGAGGGATCCGCCGGCTTCGCGGCGGCGCGGTAAAAGACGGCGGTATGGCCGACCTGCTGCACGAGCCGGCTGGACGACTTCTCGGCCAGTTCCCGGGCGAGGCTCTTGCGCTCCTCCTTGAATTCCTCGAAGCGGATCTTCACGAGATGGGACCGCGTCAGCGCGTCGTCAAAGGCGGCGAGAAATTCGGGTGTGACCCCGGCTTTCCCGAGTTTCAGGGACGGTTTGAGCGTCTGGGCCCGCGCCTTGAGCTCGCGCAAAGGAAGTTCCGACATGGGCGACATTCTGGAACCCCGGGGAAAATGGAAAAGACAAAACGCTGCCGCCGGGCGGGGAATTCGGTATGGTGCCGGCATGCCCACGACCATCGAGGCCCTCACGTCGGAAATTCGCGCCTTCCGTGACGCACGGGACTGGCTGCAGTTTCACAATCCCAAGGAACTGGCCGTGGCCATCACCGCGGAGGCCGGCGAACTGCTCCAGCATTTTGTCTGGCAGAGTCCCGAACAGGCGAACCGGCGCGTGACCGAACGCCGCGCCGAAATCGAATCCGAGATCGCCGACGTCGCCATCCTGCTTTTTGAACTGGCCGACAACTGCGGCATCGACCTCGCCGCCGCCATGCGGGCCAAGCTTGCCCGAAACGAGATCCGCTACCCGGTCGAGAAGGCGCGCGGATCCAACAAAAAATACAACGAACTGTGAGCGACGAGGCTCCCGCGCCGCGCCGGCGGCGTCCGCGCTACTCCGGCAAATACCCGCGCCGCTTCGAGGAAAAATACAAGGAGCTCCAGCCGGAAAAATACCCCGAAACGGTCGCCCGCGTACTGGCCTCGGGCAAGACCCCCGCCGGCATGCACGTTCCCATCATGGTGCGGGAAATCCTGGACGTCCTTCGTCCGCAGCCCGGGGACCGCATGATCGACTGCACGCTGGGCTACGGCGGCCACGCGCGGGAAATCCTTTCCCGGCTGCAACCCGGCGGACACCTCATCGGTCTCGACGTTGACCCCATCGAACAACCCCGGGCCGAGCAGCGGCTCCGCGCGCTGGGTTTTGGACCGGAAATTTTCACCACCCGCCGGGCCAACTTCGCCGCGCTTCCGCGCATCGTCGCGGAGACGGGCCCCGTCGATGGCATCCTGGCCGATCTCGGCGTCTCCTCGATGCAACTCGACACGCCGGAACGCGGGTTTTCGGTCAAGACCGCCGGCCCGCCCGACATGCGCATGAATCCGGCCAAGGGGCTTTCCGCCGCGGAACTTCTCGTCCGCACGTCGGCGGAAAACCTCGCCGTCCTCCTCCGCGAAAACGCCGACGAACCCCGCGCCGTCCCGCTGGCGGAACGCCTGGCCGGACGCCGGTTTGCCCTCACCACCGAACTGGCCGATGCCATCCGGACCGCACTGAAACATCTGCCCGCCGAAGAACAGGACCGCTCGGTGCGCCGCGTCTTTCGGGCGCTGCGCATCGCGGTGAATGACGAATTCGGCGTGCTCGACACGCTCCTCCGTCATCTGCCCGACTGCCTGGCTCCCGGCGGACGCGTCGCCATCCTGACCTTTCATTCGGGCGAGGATCGCCGCGTGAAAAAAGCCTTCGAGGCGGCCCTCGCCGAAGGACGCTGCTCGGCCGTTGCGGAGGACGTTCTCCGTCCCACCCCCGCGGAAACCCGCGCCAATCCGCGCGCGACCTCCGCCAAACTCCGCTGGGCCCGCAAATGAAAACGGTGGCCGTCATCGGCGGCGGACCCGCCGGTCTGCGCGCGGCGGAAGTGGCGGCGGACGCCGGCGCCCGGGTCACCGTCTTCGACGCCAAATCCTCCGTGGGACGGAAATTTCTGGTGGCCGGCCGCGGCGGACTCAACCTCACCAAGGCGGAACCCCTCGGGCGCTTTCTTTCCCACTACACCGGGCCCGACCTGCCGCGGGAAACCTGGAACCGGATCGTCACGGCCTTTCCCCCCGAGGCCCTGCGCGCCTGGGCCGCCGGGCTCGGCGTGGAAACCTTTGCCGCCTCCACCGGACGGGTCTATCCGCGCGAAATGAAAGCCGCCCCCCTCCTGCGCCGCTGGGTGCAGAGACTCAAGGCGGCCGGCGTGCAATTTGCCATGCGGCATCGCTGGGTGGACCTCGCCGTGGGAAACCCGATCCGGCTGGTTTTTGAGACGGGTTCCCCCACCGAAACCCCGCAGACCGTCCAGGCATCCGCCGACACCGTCATTCTCGCCCTTGGAGGAGGATCGTGGCCGGAAACCGGCTCCGACGGCGCCTGGGTGGAAATTCTCCGCCGTCACGGCGTCCAGCTCGCACCGCTCCGTCCGGCCAATTGCGGTTGGGAGGTCGCCTGGCCGGAACCGGTCCTTGCCCGTGCCGAAGGACTGCCGTTGAAAAACGTCACCGTCACCGCAAGCGGCCGCACGGTCGCCGGCGAGCTGTTGGTCACCCGCTACGGTCTCGAAGGCGGCGCGATCTACCAACTGGGCGCCATACTGCGGGACATGCCCGAATCCCACGTCACCATCGACCTCAAACCCGCGCTGGACGTCCCCACCCTCGTGCGCAAGCTGGGGCCCCTCCGGCGGAACTTTGCCGCCGAGGCCCGCACGCGCTGGCGCCTGAGCGAAGCGGCCGCCGCGCTTCTCGAAATCCACTCCCCCTCATCCGCCGAGGAAACCGCCACCCTCGCCAAGGCCCTCCCGGTCCGGCTGGAAAAACCCCGGCCTCTCGCCGAAGCCATCTCCTCCGCCGGCGGGGTGCGCTGGACCGAACTCGATGAACACCTCATGGTCCGCACCCTGCCCGGCGTGTTCTGCGCCGGGGAAATGATCGACTGGGAAGCCCCCACCGGCGGCTACCTCATGCAGGGCTGCTTCGCCTCCGGTTCCCACGCCGGAAGGGCTGCCGCGCAGGCCTGAAAAGCCCCCCTCACCCTTGACAAATTCCCGGACCCGCATATTGTGCAACTGGATGCTTAAACTCCGGATCCAAAAAAATTTTTGCCGCGTCCTGGCCGTCGGGCTGGCGTTGCCGTTTTGGTCGGTTCCGGTCCGGGCGGAGATTGTGGCGGCACCCAATTTCCCGCTCCCGAAGGGCGTGCGTTCAGAACAAGCTCATTCCAAACTACTTGAGCTCTACCGTGGGGACGTTCTGAAGGATTCCAAAGCCGGTCCGTCGAAAACGGCTTCCAAGAAATCCGACGTTTCGCGCTGAGTTTTTCCGGCTTTTCCGTCCGAAGGCCCGGCCTTCCCGTCCCCGGAATTGGGTTGAATACGATCCTCGCTTTGTCATTCTCGGGTTCCCTAATCCTGTCAAACTATGATTCTCGTTACCGGTGGCTTGGGTGTAATGGGTGCGACCCTCGTCAGGGGTCTGGTGGAACGCGGATTTTCGGTGCGTGTTCTTGATGCGAGTGACCGTTTCCGTTCCCGGCTCGACGGTTTGAATGTCGACATCCGGATCGGGGACATCACCAAACCGGAATCCCTTCCGGAGGCGCTGGAAGGTGTGGACACCGTCTATCATCTGGCGGCGGTGCTCGTGCCGCGCGACCAAAGTCTGTTCGAGAAGGTCAACGTCGGCGGCACGCGCAACATGATCGAGGCCTCCATCCGGGCGGGCGTGAAACATTTCATCCTGGTGTCCTCGGCCTCGGTCACCTATCCGTTCACCACCCCCTATTCGCTTTCCAAGCGCGAGACGGAACGCATGATCAAGGCCCAGACGGCGATGAACTGGACCATCGTGCGCCCCACCCTGGCCTACAACGAAAACGGCGCCGAGGAGTTCAACATGTTCCTCGCCTACCTCCGGCGGTTTCCGATCGTTCCCTTCATCGGTTCCGGGCGGGCCATGAAGCGTCCGGTGCACTGCGACGATTTGATGCAGGGATTCCTCGCCCTGGCGGGAAATGAAAAAACCTACGGCAAGACCTACGCCTTCAGCGGAGGTGAGGCCATCTCCATCAAGGAAATGGCCAAACTCATGCTGAAGCACGTCGGGGAAAAACGGCCGTTCCTCCACATTCCGATTCCCATTTGCATGCTGATTGCCTTCTGCGCCGAACGCCTCCAGGAAAAACCCATTCTCACCTGGAACGCCATCGCCGGCGTGATGCAGGACGCCAACCTCGACAACAGCGAGGCCCGGCGCGATCTCGGCTACCAGCCCATGACCTTCCGCGAAGGACTGCAGCGTTCCTATCCCCTGCCCACGCAGAAGAACTGATCCGTCCCGCGCCCGCACCGGCTCCGGGGCCCTCAGCGTTTCCGGCGATTCAGCCAGCGGATCCAGTTGCCAAGGTGTTTTTTCACGGCCTCCGCACGCGAAAGGTATTCGCCCTGCGGGCGCCCTCCCCGCCGCAGGGCGGCGAGCAGGTCCGGCAGGCGAAGCGTTTCCAGTTCGAAGGCGGTCCGGCTCACCCCCACCGCCGAGGCGTGGTGGGCATCGCTGCCGGCGGTCATGGAAAGTCCGCGCCGCTCCGCATACGCCCGCGCCTGGACATTGTAGCGCCGGTTGGACACCGCCGCGTTGAAAACCTCAAGTCCGTCAACGGGCAGACGGTCGAGCACGGCCTCCCGGATGCCGCTGCGCCAGCGGTCATAGGGATGCGCGGGAAAGGCCAGTCCGCCCCGGGCGTGAATGGCTTCGACCACCTCCGCAGCCGGCCGGCCCGCCATCGGCGGCAGGGTGGTTCCCAGACAAAGAAGATGTCCCTCCGCGGTGGAAACCTCCACGCCGGGCACAATCAGAAACCCGTCCACCGCCGCGCCATCCTCCCGCAGCAGGCCCTTGGACCGCAGATCGTCGTGCGCCTCGCAGGTGTCGTGATCCGTGATGGCCAGTCCGCTCAACCCGCGCGCCCGGGCGGCGGCGATGAGATCCTCGGGGGAATCGGCCGCATCCGGGGAAAAAAACGAATGCACGTGCAGGTCGAAATGATGCGTCGTGCGCGGAGAAGCTGATGGTTTTTCGTCCCCCATGGGCGTCCCTGGTTTGCCATTGGCGCCGCGGGAGCGCAAGTCCCCTCGGAAAAACGGGCGGTCCCCCTCCCGATCGCCATGCGGTCTCGGACCGTTTTTCGTTTTTCTTCCGGTGCGCCCCGCGTTACTGGTGAAGGACATGAATGCCGCTTTCAAAGAATGGGCCCTTGTGTGTGAAGCCCTTGGCTCCGGCCTTCAGAGCGTCATCATCCGGAAGGGTGGCATAACCGAGGGCCGGGAGGGATTCGCCTTTCGGTACGACAGCTTTTTCCTGTTTCCGACGTGGTTTCACGAACAGCTTTCCAAGACCACCATGCCCGCGGACACGCCCGTTCCCGAGGAACCCGGCGAGGAGCTGGAAATCCGTTACGCCGCCACGGTGGAGTGGTCCGGCCTGATCACCGACTGGGAAAAGGTCCGCCGCCTCCGCGACCTGCACGTGCTCCATGAGAGTGTCGTCGAGGAACGTTTTCACTACGACAACACGGAGGGTGTCCACGTGGCCTTTGTGCGCGTCTTTCGACTCGATCCGCCCCATCGTCTCCGCAACGACAAAAAATACGGCGGCTGCCGCTCGTGGCTGGAGCTTCCGGATTTTGAGGAGGCGGCCATGGTGTCGGTCCTGAGCGACGAGGAACACGCCCGCCGCCGGGCCCTGCTGGAAAGCCTGCTGGGGGAACTTCGCTAACCAGAAAGGACCTCCGGGGGACACGCCGTCCTTGCCATTTCACTCCCCGTTTCCGCATCTCCTTTTGCGCCTCCTGGCAGGCCCGCCTTTTTTCCGTTCATGATTTCTCCCTCTCCCGCCGCCCTGTCCGCAGCGCGCCTGGCCACCTGTCTGGTCTTTCTGATTTGCGGCACCAGCATGGCCGGCTGGGCTCCCATGGTGCCGTATGCCAAGGCCCGCCTGGTGCTCAACGATATGCAGCTGGGACTGGTCATGCTGGGCCTCGGCGGCGGCGCCATGCTCACCATGCCGCTGAGCGGATTGCTCATCAACCGGTGCGGCAGCCGGATCGTCATTCTGGCGGCGGTGCTCCTGCATTCCGCCATGCTGCCGCTGCTCACCGTGGCGCCGAATGCCTGGCTGCTCGGGGGATTTCTATTTCTCTTCGGCTGCGGAATCGGCGCGGTGGACGTGGCCATGAATGCCCAGGCCGTCGTGGTGGAGCAACGGATGGCCAAACCCATCATGTCCTCCTTCCACGGCCTCTTTTCCGTCGGCGGTCTCATCGGAGCCGCCGGCGTGAGCCTGCTGCTGCGGCGCGGACTGGATCTCACCCTCTGCGCCGTGTCCATCGCGGGGCTTTCGGTGCTTGTCGTCCTGTGGCAATTCCCCCGTCTGCTGCCCCACTCCGTGGAACCGCGCATCCAGGGCACCAAACTGACCCTGCCGCACGGCTCGATCATCATCATCGGACTGATGTGTTTCATCACCTTCCTCGCGGAAGGCGCCCTGCTCGATTGGAGCGCGGTGTTTTTGAAATTCTCGCGGGGCTTTGCCGAGGACACCGCCGGCGTCGGATACGCGGCGTTTTCCGTGGCCATGGCGGTGGGCCGTCTCACGGGGGACGGAGTCGTCCGGCGGCTCGGACCCGTTCCCACCGTGCGCGCCGGCGCGCTGGTCGGCGCGCTGGGGTATTTTCTCGCCGTCGGCACTCGGTGGTGGCCGATGAGCCTGGTGGGATTTGTTCTCATCGGACTCGGTGTCGCCAATGTGGTGCCGCTGATGTTCAGCGCCGCCGGCCGGCGCGGAGACCCTGGGGTCAACATTCCGGCCATCACCACCCTCGGCTACGCCGGACTCCTCAGCGGACCGGCCCTCATCGGCGGCGTCGCCCACCTCACCAGCCTGCCCGTCGCCCTCGGAGGCATCGGCGTCCTGCTGCTCGTGGTGGCGGCCAGTGCACGGATTGTGAGGGATTAGGACCTTCTCAAAAATGCCGGGGTCGACGTTCGTCCCGCTTCCCCGGAAACGACCTCGCCGTGGCCTTTCGCGCAGGCGGTGACGTGGGGCAACCCCCTCCTTGACGCGTCCCAAAAAGGTGCTGAAATCAAAGGAGGATTGCCTGTGCCATGAAATGGCCTGTCACCATCCGGGTTGTCCGGAAAACGCGCCTGACGGCGGCCCTGCTGTCTGGCACGATGGTGCCGCTTTGGGCTCAGGAGGTGGTGACCACCTTCGCCCCGCTCCTGCCTCCCCTTCTGCCGCAGATCGTCGCGGAGACCCGTCGTCAGTTGGAGGCGGACCGCGCCTTCCGCATGCGGTTTTTTGAGGCCATCGCCGACGCTGACCGTGCCGCCGTCCAGTCCGCCCTGGCGGCCGGTCTGGATCCCAACACCCCCCTGCCCGTGCCGGCGGATCCGGAATTTGTCAGACGCTTCACCGATCCCCGGCTGGTTTATTACCTGACCCGCGAGCGGAACTTCACCGGCCTCATGCTGGCCACCGTGCTGGGTCATCTTCCCATCGTGCGCGACCTGCTGGCCGCGGGCGCCGATCCCTACCGCATGACCAAGAAGCACCGCACCTACGCGCTCTGGCTGGCGGGCAAATACGGCCACATCGAAATCATGCGCTGCCTCATGGGCATCGGGCCGGACCATGAATCGGCGGCGTGGCGCATAGAAATCGACCTCGCACAGCAGAAGGCCTGGCTCTGGCACCAGGACCGGATCGTCCTGTTCATGCCCATTTCCTCCGGGCGCAAATCCCACCCCACCCCGCGCGGCGAGTTTCTGGTCACCGACAAACACCGGACCTGGAAGTCCACGCTCTACGACGCCAGGATGCCGTATTTTCTGCGTCTCTCCTGCGGTGACTTCGGCCTGCACGAAGGCGCGCTGCCCGGCTATCCGGCCTCCCACGGCTGCATCCGCCTGCCGAAAAAGGCGGCCCGTGAATTGTTCGAGACGGTGCCCATCGGCACCCTGGTGGTCATCAAATGACGCGATTATTCAGCTGTCGACGCGAAGAGTGTGGCGCGTGTCCTCGGCGCTGATGGCATACACGGTGTCCTCGCCGATGTTGGTGGCCTGGTCGCCGATGCGCTCGAGGAAGCGCGCGATGAAGATGAGGTCCATGTAGGCGGGAATGAGCCCGACATTGCCGCCCATGAGATTGGTCATCTTCTCGGCAAAGGTGCGGTTCATCTCATCGAGTTGGCGGTCGCGGGCCTTGAGTCCGCGGGCCAGTTCGATGTCGCGGTTGGCAAAGGCGCGCACCGCGTCCTTCACCATCAGTTCGGCCGCCGAAAACAGCGGCTGAAGTTCGAAGAGCTCGGTGACCTCGGGGCGCCCGATGAGTTTGCGTCCGCGCCGGGCGATGTTCACGGCCTGGTCGGCGATGCGCTCGAGGTTCACGCTCATCTTCATCGTCGAAATGACATTGCGCATGTCGGAGGCGAGCGGATGGAAACGGAGCATGATGTTGATGCCCTCGCGATCGACCCGCATTTCGAGGGAGTCGATTTCCTCGTCGTCGGCGATGACCGTGTTGCACCAATGCTCGTCCCGCCCGAAGAGCCCCTTGCGCGTGTGTTCGAGATTCCGTTCCGTGAGGCTCGCCATCATGAGGACGTCATTGCGCAGGGCGCGCAGCGCCTCCTCGAAGTTGGAGAGAATGTGGGTGGGCGGTGTCTGGTCCATGGGCGGCAAGGTCAACCGAATCGGCCGGTGATGTAGTCCTCCGTCTGTTTTTCGCGCGGATTGGAAAAGATCTTCTGCGTTTCGTCGAACTCAATGAGCCGGCCGAGGTAAAAAAACGCCGTGCGGTCCGAGCAGCGCGCCGCCTGCTGCATGTTGTGGGTGACGATGACAATGGTGAATTCCCGCTTCAGCTCATGAATGAGATCCTCGACCTTCGCGGTGGCGATGGGATCGAGGGCGGAACAGGGTTCGTCCATGAGCAGCACGGCCGGCCGGTTGGCTATGGCCCGCGCGATGCAGAGGCGCTGCATCTGTCCGCCGGAAAGGCCGAGCGCGCTGTCATGCAGACGGTCCTTCACCTCGTCCCAGAGCGCGGCACCGCGCAGGCTGCGCTCCACGGTCTCATCCAGCACGCTCCTGTTGCGCACGCCGGCGATGCGGAGTGAATAGACGATGTTTTCGTAGATGGACTTCGGGAAGGGATTCGATTTTTGAAAAACCATCCCGATGCTGCGCCGCAGGGCGATCACCTCGACCTGGCGGTCGTAGATGCTGCGTCCGTTGAGCAGGATGTCCCCCTCGTGCCGCACGCCTTCGATGAGCTCGTTCATGCGGTTGAAGTTGCGCAGCAGGGTCGACTTGCCGCAGCCCGAGGGACCGATGAAGGCGGTGACCTGACGCTCGGGGATCTCGATGTTGATGTCGAAAAGCGCCTGCTTTTTGCCGTAATAAAAATTGAAGTCGACCACCTTGAGAAAATCGGCGCGGGGCCTGGGCTGGTCGGTCATGGCGCCGGGGCGCGGGGCGGACTGCGTGGGCGACTGGTCCATGGTTTTTGTCATTCCGGCTATTTTTTCCGAAAGAGGGCCTGCGCGCCCACGTTGGCAAGGGTGACAAGAATCACCAGCACCAGGGAGGCGGTCCAGGCCATCTGTTTCTGATGGTCGTCGAAGGTTGTGGAGAAATTGTAAATCAACACCGAGAGGGACGCCGTCGGTTCGTTGAGCGACTCGATCCAGCCATAACTGAAGAGCGCCGTGAAGAGCAGCGGCGCGGTCTCACCGGCCGCGCGGGCCACCGCCAGCATGAGTCCGGTCATCATGGCCGGCAGGGCATCCGGCAGCACCACGCGCCAGATCGTCTGGAAATTCGTGGCCCCGAGGCCGTAGGACGCTTCGCGGTAGGTTTTGGGCACCCCGAGCAACGCCTGTTCCGCGGTGAGAAGAATGGTGGGCAGAACCAGAACGGCCAGGGCAAACCCGCCGGCCCAGGCGGAAAAACTGCCGGTGGTCAGCACCACCACCGCATAGGCAAAAACGCCGGAAATGATCGAAGGAATGCCCGTGAGCAGCTTGGCAACAAACCGCACCGCATGCGCGAGCGGGGCGTTGGGGGCGTATTCATTGACATAGATGGCCGAGAGAACGCCAAAAGGCGTGGCCAGCGCAATGGCCAGGCCGACCATCACGAGCGTGCCGACGATGGCGTTGCCAATTCCGCCTCCCGTCGTTCCGGAGACCGGAGGAAGCTGGGTGAGCGTTTCCCAACCCAGCAGCGGCAGTCCGTTTTTCAGCACGAGAAAAAGGATCGAAAACAGCGGGATGAGGGTGAGAAACGCCAGCACCGCGCACAGGACATTGAGGACCTTGTTGCCGAGCGAGCGGCGCCAGGACACCGACGTCGCGGTGTGCAGGAAATCGGTGCGCGCGGAGGAGGAATTCATCGGGCTGACGGATCCGGCGTCTGCGTTCATCGCACCCCCGCGGTTTTTTTCTGCGTGTAGCGAAGCACGGCCTCACCGGCCACGTTGACCAGCAGGGTGAGCGCCACCAGCAGGAGGGCGGCATACATCAGGGCGCTGACCTGGAGATCGGCGGCCTCGGCAAATTGATTGGCCAGCAGCCCGGCCAGCGTGCCCGCCGGCGAAAGGAGCGACCAGCTCAACTTGGAGCTGTTGCCGATGAGCATGGCCACCGCCATCGTCTCACCCATCGCGCGTCCGAGGGCGAGAATCGTCGCCGCCACAATGCCCGGGGCGGCGGTCGGAAGAATGACGCGAAAAATCGCCTCCCACCGCGTGGACCCCAACGCGTAGGCCCCTTCGCGCAGGGTGCCGGGAACGGCGACCAGCGCCGTGCGCGAAATGGCGGTGATGGTGGGAAGGATCATGAGCGCCAGCACGAGGCTCGCGGTGAGCAGACTGTTTCCGTAGGCGGGTTTGCCGAAAAGGACGTTCAGCACCGGGATGTCCCTGAACGCCGCCACCGCCCAGAGGCCGAATTTCTGCACCAGCGGAATGACCACATATATGCCCCACAGGCCGTACACCACGCTGGGAATCGCGGCGAGCATCTCGACCGTGAAGCGCACCCCCTGGCGCACCGGCAGCGGAAGAAAATCCTCGCTGAGAAAAATCGCCACCGCCAGTCCCAGCGGCAGAGCCAGAAGCAGGGCAATCAGCGAACTGGACACGGTCCCGGCCAGAAAGGGCAGCACCCCAAACCGGTTTCGGCCCGGTTGCCACTTGTCCGAAGTGAGAAACTCGAGTCCGAACCTTCGGATCGCCGGCCACGCCTGCGCGGTGATTTCCCAAAGAATCCAGACCAGGGCGGCGACCGTGGCGGCCGCCGCCAGCCAGCAAAGCGCCCGAAAAAGGTCCGGTCCTTTGCGGAACTCCCTGAGGCCGCCGGATTGCAGCGCGGAATCGGGCATCTTGGAGCGAATCGAACGTTATTGGACCGATTCCAGGGCCGCCCGGCATTTTTCGACGACCGGGGGCGGGAGCGGAATGTATCCCAGCTCCGGAGCCACCTTCTGGCCCTCGGTGAGGCCGTAGGTGACAAAATCCTTCAGGGCCTTCCGTTTTCCGGCGTCGGGATATTCCTTGTAGAGCAGGAGCCAGGTGAAGGTGACGATGGGGTAATCCTCCGGGCCCTCGGGATCGTCGAGCCAAACCCGCAGGTCGGCGGGCAGCTCGGCGCCGGCCAGGGTCGCCGCGCCGCTTTCCGGCGTCGGTTTCACAAACCGGCCGCTCCTGTTCTGCAGGGCCGCCATGGAGAGTTTGTTGTGCTCCGCGAAACCATATTCCACATAACCGACCGCGCCGGGCGTCTGCTTGACCAGGGCGGTGACCCCTTCGTTCCCCTTGCCCCCCACGCCCACCGGCCAGGCATCGGTGGATTTGTCCACGCCGACCTGCTCACGGAATTCCGGACTGATCGCCGCCAGATGCCTGCTGAACACATAGGTCGTGCCGCTGCCGTCCGAACGCTTGGCCACATTGACCGGCAGGGCGGGAAGTTCCACCCCCGGATTGTCGCGGACAATCAACGGATCGTTCCAGGTTGTGATTTTGCCGAGAAAAATCCCCGCCAGCGCCTCACGGGACAACTTCAGATCCTGCACCCCCGGCAGATTGTAAGCCACCACAATGCTGCCCGCCGTGGCCGGCAGGAGCGTCACGCCCTGTTTCACCTTGGTCATCTCCTCATCCGTCATGGCCGCATCGCTCGCCCCGAAATCCACCGTCCCCTGCATGAATTGCTTCACCCCGGCCCCGGAGCCGACCGATTGATAATTCACCTGCACGGACGGCTCCCCCTTTCGGAAGTCCGCCGACCAGCGTTGATACAGCGGGGCGGGAAAACTGGCGCCTGCCCCCGTGAGTTTCTGGGCCTGCGCCGAAGCAGCCGGGATTCCCACAACAGCCATCACAGCACAGGGCAAAAGAGCGGAAATTTTCATAAGTTTCGCGTGTCGGAGCCCATTGAACCGCCAAACCGCCCCGCACCCAAAGACCATTTTGTGAATTTTCCGTAACACAGCCCGCATTTGCCCGATCCCGGACTCTCACCCGTTCCCGACCCGGGTTCCCGGGGGGTCGTCGGATTCCCAAAACGTCCGCACCGACAGCCGGCCGTTTTCCATCACGGCCAGCGCCGCAAAAGGCAGGCTGCACCCTCCGCCCAGTTCGTGCAGCAGGCGGCGTTCCTCCCCGACGCAGAGCGCGGTTTCCTCATGATGCACGGCGCGCAAAAGCCGGAGGGTCGCGGTGTCGTCGGCGCGGCATTCCACGGCGAGGGCGCCCTGACCGGGGGCGGGAAGAATTTCCGGGACGACCGTGACATGGAGGCCGGGAGGAACGACGCCGGGACCGAGACGGTCCAATCCGGCCTGCGCCAGCAAAAGCGCGTGCAGGGACGGGTCGTCCGCCAGTTTGCGCAGGCGGGTGGGCACATTCCCCCGGATGTCCGCAACCCGAAGGTCGGACCGCAACCGCAGCAACTGGGCCTTGCGGCGCGGACTCGATGTGGCCACGCAGGCCCCGGGGGGCAGACCGGCGAGGCCTCCGGGGGTCTTGGAAACCAGGGTGTCCGAGGGATCGGCCCGCCGGAGAATGGCGCCGAGGGTCAGGCCCGCCGGCTGCTCGGTGGGCAGGTCCTTGAGGCTGTGGACGGCGGCGTCGATGGTGCGCGCGAGCAGGGCGTCCTCAAGTTCCTTGGTGAAGAGTCCCTTTCCCAGCGCCCCCGGCGCGGAGAGGCTGACATCCAGCCGGCGATCGCCGGAGGTTTGAATGATCCGCGTTTCCACAACGAGCCCGGGATGGGCCGCGCGGAGGGCGTCCGCCACGAGGCGGGTCTGGGTCAGGGCAAGATCGCTGCCGCGCGTGCCGAGCCGGATCGGGTTCATCGGGCAATTTCCTGGCGTTGGTGCAACCACCTCACGAAGGCGTCGGCGTGGTCGGAAATCATCTGCTCGCACCGCAGCAGGTCGCCGCGCCGGATGGCGAGGGATTCGCGGACGATGCCCTCGAGCGAATCGATGTCGTAAAGAAAAACCCCCTCCAGTTCGCCCACCGCCGGCTCGACATCGCGGGGCACGGCCAGGTCGATGAGGAACAGCGGACGGCCGCCCCGGCTCTGCAGCAGGGGCGCCAGTCGCTCCCGGGTGATGATCGCCCGCGGCGCCGCCGTGGAACAGATCAGGATGTCCACCTCGGCAAAGGCCCGGTGCCACTCGTCAAAATGCAGGGCGCGCCCGCCGATCTCCTCCGCAATGCGGGCGGCGCGGTCATAGGTGCGGTTGGAAACCATGACCGTGCGCACGCCCCGCGAGACCAGGCTGCGTGCGGTGCGCTCGCTGGTTTCGCCCGCGCCGAGGATCATGACACAGCGCCCCGAGAGGTCGCCGAAGATTTTCCCGGCCAGATCCACCGCCACCGCCCCCACCGAGGTCGCTCCGCGGGTGATGAGGGTTTCGGTGCGCACGTGCTTGGCCACGCGGAAGGCATGCTGGAAGAGCTTGTGCAGTTCGGTCGTGACGGCCCCGCACTCGACGGCCGCGGCGTAGGCCCTTTTGACCTGACCGAGGATTTCGGTCTCCCCCAGCACCATCGAATCAAGTCCGCAAACAACGCGAAAGAGATGGTGCACGCTGCGCAGCGTGTCGTGAAAATACAACGGCGCCTCGCATCCGGTCCGCACCCGCAGCAGATTTCTGAGCCCCTCGAAAGTGTGCACCGGACAAACCCCGGCCGTGTAAAATTCCACACGGTTGCAGGTGGAGACAACGACGGCTCCCGCCACCCCGTCGATGCCGCGGACCGCCTCCAGGGTTTCCTCCATGCGGGCGGCACCCACGGCAAAACGCTCCCGGACCTCCACCGGGGCGTTCTGATGATTCAGGCCGGCGCAAAAGATGTTCATGGCTCTCCGGACCGTCCGTGCCCGCGGACGCGCGCCGGCTGCGGGGCCGGACGGCGGGTCGTTGCAACAGGGAAGCGGTCCATCAAATCATCCATCTTGTGAAAAGCATCGCCCGGCGTCGAGCGGCGGTTTACATTCGGCGAATGCGCCGGATCGTCAACCTTTTCGCCCGCGGAGGAAACGGCCTGCTGCTCACCCTCGGCCTGGTCAGCGTCGCCGCCGCCCAGGTGGCCCCGCTTCCGGAACACCATCTGGTGAACGCGCTGTCGATTCAACCCCCGCCGCTGCAGGAGGTGCGCTACGCCACACCCTACAATTTCACCGGCCGCGTCCTCTATCCGTTCCCCGCCGTGTTCCTGCACAAGGACGCCGCCGAGGCCCTCCAGAAGGTCCAGCAGGAACTCGCCGCGGAGGGACTCGGACTCAAGATCTACGACGGATACCGTCCGCTTCACGTGCAGGGCCTGATGTGGGAGGCCGTGCCGGATGAACGGTACGTCTCGGATCCCTCCAAGAGCCGCGGACGCCACACCCGCGGCGTGGCGGTGGATGTGACCCTCGTGGACCGTCATGGCAACGAACTCGCCATGCCGACACCCTACGACGATTTTTCCGAACGCGCCCACCGGTCCGCGGCGGCCACCTGGACCCCCGAACAGCGCGCGAACGTCGAAAAACTCGAAGCCGTCATGAAAAAGCACGGCTTTGAGCCCTTTCCGTTTGAATGGTGGCATTACGACCTCCGCAACTGGCAAAAATACCCCCCTCTCAACATCGGTTTTGAAGACCTGCGCCGGGGCGTCCGGGTGGCCGAACCGGTGCCCTGACCGCGCAGGATTTTTGACACCGCGGCCCGGGCCGCATAGGATGCCGCGCCCGCATGTCCATACGTTTTTTCAACACCCTCACGCGACAGGTCGAAGAGTTTCAGCCGCTCGAGCCCGGAAGGGTGCGCATGTACACGTGCGGTCCGACCGTTTACAACTACGCGCACATTGGCAATTTCCGCGCCTACGTCTTTGAGGACCTGCTCCAGCGTCATCTGGAGTTTCGCGGCCACCAGGTCGAGCGGGTGATGAACCTCACCGATGTGGACGACAAGACCATCCGCGGCTGCCGGGCCCAGGGCGTGCCGCTCGCGGAGTTCACCAAACCCTACAAGGAGGCCTTTTTCCAGGATCTCGCCACCCTGCGCATCAAGCCGGCCACCCATTTCCCCGAAGCCACCGCCGAGCGTTACATCCGGCGCATGATCGAAATGATCGCGACCCTGATCGAGCGGGGACATGCCTACCGGGCGGAGGACGGATCGGTTTATTTCCGCATCCGCAGCTTCCCGAAATACGGCCAACTCGCCCACTTCAACCTCGACGAACTCCAGCCGTCGGGGCGCGTGCGCAGCGACGAGTATGAGAAGGAACAAATCGGCGACTTCGCCCTGTGGAAGGCCTGGGACGAGGCCGACGGCGACGTCGCCTGGGAGAGTCCCTGGGGACGCGGACGCCCGGGCTGGCACATCGAGTGCAGCGCCATGGCGACGGGGATTCTCGGTCCGCAGGTGGACATTCACTGCGGCGGCGAGGACAACATTTTTCCCCACCACGAGGCGGAGATCGCGCAAAGCGAATGCGTGACCGGCCAGCCCTTTGTGAAGCTCTGGATGCACTGCAGGCACCTCCAGGTGGAGGGCAAAAAGATGTCCAAGAGCGAGGGCAACTTCTACACCCTGCGCGACCTGCTCGAAAAGGGATACTCCGGCCGCGAGGTGCGTTACGTGCTGCTTTCGGTGAAATACCGCGAGCCGCTCAACTTCACCTTCGAAAGCCTTGACGCCGCCCGCAAGGCCCTCACGCGTTACGACGAATGGTCCCGCCGCCTCAACGAGGCGCCGGCCGCCGCGCCCGAACCCCTGCCGTCCGCGATCGACCTCGAACGCTTTGGCGCCGCGCTGGATGACGATTTGAATTTCTCCGCGGCCCTCGGGGCGCTTTTTGACATCGTTCGCGAAACCAACCGCCTGCTCGATGCCGGCCAGCTCACGGCCGGACAGATCCGGACCCTGCGCGACTGGCGCGACCGCATCGAAACCGTCACCGCCTTCCAGGCCGAGGAAGAGGGGATTCCCGCGGAGGTTCAGGAAATTCTGGTCCGCCGCGCGGCCGCCCGCGCCGCGAAGGACTGGAAGGCCAGCGACACCCTGCGCGACGAACTGCTGGCCCTCGGCTGGCAGGTGAAGGACACCAAGGAGGGCCAGAAAGTCACCCGCAGGAGTTGACCGTGACCGGACACGGTTTCCCGCTCCCCAGCCGTTCCGAACACGGCATCGCTTTGGCCGGCCCATGGCGTCCAGAGGCGGACGATCCTGGCGTTCTTTTGGACGCTGAACGCCTTCACGGCGGATGAAAAAAGGTCGTCCCTCCTTTCTTTGACATTCGTCCTGATTGCGGGAGTGCGCTCCTGCCGTCATCATCAAACCGCCGGGCGGCAGCGAATTCGACGCGAACATCAGCCGGATGGACGTGTTCGGCCAGCCCATGGGGAAATGAAACCATCCAATCCCTAGGTGAGCGAAGACAAACGGTCGTTTGAGTTCCGGTCGAATCTTTTTGCAAACCGCGACACTTTTAAGTTTTTTGGGCAGCACGCTGTAGCGCTATGAGAAAGGGTCAACATGTTGGGGAAATCCAGGTCGACACGCTGTCTTCGAATGGGGCGGTGACCTTCCCTCCGGCGGCCGGACAATGATGATGTTTGCTCCACAGAAATACCTCGACCTCTCGCACACCGAACACCGCGTCATTTTCGACAATGTCGAAAACGTCTGGCAGGCCCTGCCAAAGATCGCGGCCTATCTGCAGTTCCGCCTCAAACCGGCCATCCACGGCCGACTGATCGGCAAGCCCTTCATCAGCACGGCGGTCTTTGTCGGTCAGGGCACCGTGATCGAGCACGGTGCCATGATCAAGGGACCGGCTTGGATCGGTGAAAACTGCGAAATCCGCAACGGCTGCTACATCCGGGAAAACGTCATCATCGGCAACGGCGTGGTGGCGGGAAACTCCTGCGAGTTCAAAAACTGCCTCGTTTTCGACGAAGCCCAGGTGCCGCACTTCAACTACGTCGGCGACTCCATCCTCGGCTACAAGGCCCATCTGGGAGCCGGAGTGATCCTTTCGAACGTCAAACTCGACAAAACCGAGGTGATGGTGACCGGACCGGATGGAAAAACGATCCCCAGCGGACTGCGCAAATTCGGCGCCGTCGTGGGCGACCACGCCGAAGTGGGCTGCAACAGCGTGTTGTCACCGGGCTCGGTCATCGGCCGCCATTCGATCCTCTATCCCGGCACCCAATGGCGCGGGGTACTGGGCGAGGCGCAGATCGCCAAGACCCGCCAGCAGATCGAAATCGTACCCCGGCGGGTTTGATCCGCCCGGCGGCGCATCTGGCGACCGGGCCGGGGTCAACGCCCCGCTTCCGGCCCTCAATCCTTCCAGTCGTATTTCTTCGCGACGGAACTCGGAACGGCGTATTCGCCGATCATCTTGCCGTCCGCATATGCCCGAATCCAGACACCGGCCACCCGATCCCGGGCCCGGTTGGACGCGCCGGTTGTATAAACATACCCCGCATCCAGTTCCTCGGTGGTCAGTGTGAAGGGTTTGGTTTCGAAGGAGACCGACTGATGGGGGCCCAGATTTGTCAAGGTTTCGCTCCCGCGATGGACAACGGGGATGGCCTTTTCGGTGCTGCCGCCCATTTCGTCGGCCAGGTAAATCGCGTATTTCACCTGCACCTCGGGAATTGCGGTGAAGCGTTTGTTTTGGACGGTCACCTGATAAATCAGGGCCTTGGTCTTGACGGTCACCGGTCCCCCGACACGACTTTTTTGCTCATCCACCTTCTTGCGGTTGGCCGTAATTTGCACATCCTGAATCTGCGCAAACACAGGGGTCGCCATAACCAAAAGAAAGCCAACAAGTTTTGAAAGTCCTGAGATTTTCATAAGGGGCAGTGTCCCTTTTGGGGCCCCAAGTGTCGAGGCGGAAAGTCCGGCTCACTTGCCTTGCAGCGGCTTCGAGACTAAGTTGTTTCAACCGCCTGCGGGCGGGAACTTATGGCAAATGCAATGGTCATCGGAATCGGCGGCGTCGGTTCCGTCATCGGGCGAAAGTTGCACGAGTTTGACTGCTTTGACCGGATCGTCCTGGCCGATTTGGATCCGATTTTCGCGCAGCAACTCGCGGAGCGCACACCCAAGAATCGATTTGTGGTCGTTCAGGTCAACGCCATGGATACGGCGGCGTTGGCGACCCTGATGAAAGAACATAAGATCACGGTCACGTGCAACGCCTGCACGTGTCATACCAATCATTCCGTGCTCGAGGCCTGCCTGCGCGCCGGTTCGCATTACCTCGACATGGCGGCGGACATTTATTCGCCGCCCGGCGTGAAGCGTCCCGGAAAAAACTCCTTCGAGGCGGAGATTGAAAAATTCAACGACGCCTACCTGGAGCGCGGCCTGGCCGGCATCCTTTGCATGGGCATGGATCCGGGGGCGGTGAATGTGTTTGCCCGCTGGGCGATGGACCGCTTGGACACCGCCTCGAGCATCCGGGTGCTCGACGCCGACAATGCCGAGGTGAAGGGGTATCGGTTTGCCTCGCTCTTTTCGCCGGAGACGCTCTTCGAGGAGCTCAACGCGGTGCCGTATTACGTGCGCGACGGCAAAATCACCGCCGGCAAGCCCCTCGAAACCGAGGTGAGCTGGCACCGGTTTCCGGATCCGATCGGACTGGTGAAAACCTACGCCGTGGCCCACGAGGAAGGGGTCAGTCTGGGAACCTATCCGCCCTTCATCGAAAAGGGGGTGAAATATTCCGTCTTCAAATACGCCCTCACCGATGCCGTGGTGAACCTCGCGCGGTCCATCGACCTGCTTCAGCTCGATACCTGGAAAAAGATCAAGGTGGACGGCGTCGAGGTGGCGCCGATCCGCGTGGCCACGGCCAAGCTGCCCAAGCCCGCGCAGCTCGGCGCCACGGTGGACGGGTATTCGTGCGTGGGCACGGAGGTGCGCGGCACGAAGGATCGCCGCCGCGTGGAGTATTTCATCTACACGATGGACAGCCATCGCGACACCTATGAGCGCTACGGGTATTCGCTCACCGTCGTGCAGACCGGCATTCCGCCCGCCCTGGCCGCCAAGCTGCTGGCCACGGGCAGGATCACCGAGCGCGGGGTCATGATGCCCGAGGCGCTCGATCCCGAGGAACTCATGAACAACTTCAGTCGGGAAGGACTTCCCATTTTTGTCGAAAAACGCGAAGTCGAACGCCTGTAATGAAACCGTTTTATCTCGAGGGGCGCTGGGAAACCTCCCCCGAAACCCACGCCGTCACCAATCCGTGGGACGGCTCGACCGTCGGTGAAATCTGTCTGGCCGAAGCGGACCAGGTGGAATCCGCCGTGGCGTCGGCGCACGCGGCCTTCAGGCAAACGCGCTCCCAACCGGCCTGGGAGCGCGCGCAGATCCTTTCCCGCATCGCGGACCTGATCGCCGCGCGCCGGAACGAATTTGTGCGCATCCTTGTGGCCGAGGCGGGCAAGCCGGTGACATTTGCCGCGGCGGAGGTGGACCGCGCCACCATGACCTTCCGCTTTGCCGCACAGCTCGCGTCGGGCGACGAGGGGCACGGGGTCCGCATGGACGCCAGCCCGCCGGGCGTCGGGCATTTCGGCCTCGTGCGCCGCTTCCCGATCGGGGTGATTCTGGGAATCACCCCGTTCAATTTTCCGCTCAATCTCGTGGCCCACAAGGTGGCTCCCTGTCTGGCCTCGGGAAACACGATGGTATTGAAACCCGCGCTGAAGACGCCGTTCTCCGCGCTGCTTCTCGCCGAAGTTTTGCACGAGGCCGGGGTGCCCGCCGGACAGATCAATGTGGTGCCCTTCGGGCACGACCACATCCCCGCGCTGTTGCGGGACGCGCGCATCAAGATGCTGAGTTTCACGGGCAGCGCCGCGGTGGGATGGAAACTCAAGGCCGGGGCGGCAAAAATGAAAGTCGCCCTCGAACTGGGCGGCAATGCGGGAGTGATCGTCGAGGACGATGCGAACTGGGAGGCGGCGGTGCCTTTGATTGCGTCGGCGGCTTTTGGGTACGCCGGCCAGTCCTGCATCAGCGTCCAGCGCATCTTCGTGCATCGCGCGATCCACGAACCGTTCCGCGAGGCGTTGATCCGGCGCATCCGGGAAAACATTCCGGCCGGCGACCCCTCGGACCCCGCCACGGTGGTGGGACCCATGATCAATGCCGCCGCACGCGACAAGGTGGTGGGATGGATCAGGGAGGCGCAGGCCCGGGGGGCCCGGCTGCTCACCCCCCTGCGCACGGAAGACCCGCATTTGCTGCATCCCGTGCTGCTGGAAAACGCCCCCGCCGGATGCGCCGCCGTCGCCGAGGAGGCCTTTGCGCCGCTGGCCGTGCTGGAATCCCACGAGACCTTCGAAGAGGCCTTGGAAAAGGTGAATGCGTCGGATTACGGCCTGCAGGCCGGGGTGTTCACGGCCGACCTTTCCAAAGCTCTGCGCGCCTTTGACGTCTTGGACGTCGGCGGCGTGATGATCAATCAGGTGCCCACCTTCCGCGTGGAAAACATGCCCTACGGCGGAGTGAAGGACAGCGGGTTCGGCCGGGAAGGCGTGCGTTACGCTTTTGAGGAAATGACCGAACCGCGAAGCCTAATAATAAGGCTGCATTGACGCCGGAATCTCCGCGGCAGGCGCGCGCCGATATTCCTCCCATTTCGCCCGGGCCACCGCACCCGGGCGATAGCGATGGATCGACCGGTCGAGCATTTCCTCGACGGCATAAAGGTGCGCCACCGGCTCGAAAAGTTCGGGATCGGCCAGCATGGCAGCCACTTCGGGGTATTTGGCCTTCAAGGCGAGCGGGTAACCGTTGTTGGCATAAAGCGGCACCCCTCGCCGGTCGGCTTCCTCCATCAGCTTCTGGTAGCTTTCCAGCGACGACACGCGCCGCACCAACGGATCGTAGACCTCCGGCGACGCCACGGTGGTCACGGTCATGATGGCCTGATTGCGCGGATCCCGCGGATCGAGACTCGGCCGGATGAGCAGCACCGATTCCCGGAAGGGCTGCGCGGGGTGGGTCAGCAGATAGTGACGGGCCTGCGCGGTCAGAAGGACAAATGCCGCCAGCACGGCCCCCGCCGTGGCCCAGGGAATCCACGCGGTTCGGGTCCACGCCACCACCCCGATCACCCCCACGCCCGCCAGGGCGGCCAGTCCCGGCAACATGAACGCCACATACCACTCAAAAAGGAAGGTGTGCTGCAGCGCGGACATTGCGACCATGAACGGACCGGGAAGGAGGAAAACCGCCACCAGCGTGCGACCGGCCCATCCCTTCCGCCACAGACGCACCGCACCAAAGGCGATCAGGAGGACGGCCATCACGGCCGCCGTTGCGAAAAGCCACGGATGGGCGGCGGCCTGGGGCCATGTTTCGGGATAGGGCGGATGCAGACTGCCGGTTTTGGACCAGTGACTGCCGGTAAACAGCAGGGAGCCGACGTTTTTCAGCCAGTAGCCGATGGCGGTAAAGGGCGGGGTCGTCCTGAGATACTGCCGAAACTGGGGAAGGCACGGCAGAAACAGCTGAAAGAAAACCATGGCGGCAACCGTTCCCGAAACCAGCCAGCGCCCGAGAAGGATCCGCTGGACGCTTTTGAGACGGGGATCCATCAGGACGCACAAAACCAGGCAGGCATTCAGCACCAGAAGCGTCGGCAGGGCCGGCGGCCAGGTGTACAGAAGGGCAAACTCCGCCGCAGCCAGGCCGATCCAGAACCGCCAGAGGCCGGTTTCCACCGCCCGCAATCCCATCAGGCACGCGAGGGGAATGAACAGGAACACCAGGCCGTATCCCCGGGCTTCCGGTGCCAGGCGGAGAAACCAGGGGTGCAGGGCGAGAATCCACGCCGCCACCGCCCCCTCGCGGGGAAAACCCGCCCGCGCCAAGAGCAGTCCGACGGCCCCGACGGCGAGGATCCCGGCGAGATAGGAGGGCAACCGCACGGCCGGCTCGTTGATCTGCAGCCCCTTCGGCCGGACAATGGCCCGCCAGGTCGAAAGGCTCAGGCGGGCCAGGATGCTCTGAAACACATGGTTGGTCGGTTTGGTGTAATACCAGAACGTGTGCGCCCAGGGCAGTTCCTTGAGGCGGACCGACCCGTCGTCCTTCACCTTGTACGTTCCCAGGATCGCCCGACGCACCGCATACTCCTCGTCATCCCACAGGCTGGTCGGCAGGCGCATTCCCGCCAGCACGGCAAAAGCCAGCATGGCCGCCACCATCGCCCGGCCCCAGCTCCCGGGCACGGCGGGCGGCGGATCCGCCGCCAACGGCAACGGCACCGCCCAGCGGTTGACGGTGAACAACAGCACGGTCAGCGGCACCAGATTGAGGGCGGCCGCCCACCAGGAAAAACAGGCGGCGTAATCCTGGATCCTGTCGAGGGCGGGGATCGACCAGGGCTTTTTGCCCAGAACGAGAAAAACCACGCAGGCGAGGAAAAGCACGCCGAGGATCAGTCGGCAAAAATGGGTCGTACGGAGCGGAGTCATCGAGAACAATCCTTTCCCTTCGGCCGGTTTCCTCCTCGGACCCGCCAAGGCATGCCCGGGCAGAATTGCTGCGCCGGAAAGAAATTCGAGGCAAAATTTTTCGCTTCCCCGCCGGCGGCGCCCGGCCCGGGCGCAAAACGGTCTTGAGTAAAACGGCGCTGCCGGGAAACTGGCGGTGGCATTGTGCGTATTTTTGTATTCAAGCCTGATGGCATTGGAGATTTCGTGCTCGCGACGGGCGCGATCCGTCTGCTGGCGCGGGAGTTCGGCGAGGAAAACCTGACCCTTTGCGTCAAAACGATCCTGGTTCCACTGGCGCGGGACCAATTTCCCCGGGCGGAGGTTCTCGAACTGCCCACGGCGGCGGAGCGCAAGGTGGTGAACCTTTTTGTGCGAAACTTCGTGGCCTGCCTGCCCCTGTGGGCGCGCCTGCGCGCGCGCCGCTTCGATGCTGCGGTGTGTTTCCGAAGCATGCGCAATTATCTCGAGACGTTCCTGTTTTATTCCGCCGCCGCGAGGCGCTTCGTGGCCTGCGAAAACATCCTCCTGCGATCCGGCCGGAAGGTGCGGACCGCAGTGGAGGGCGCGGTGCGCCGGCTGATACGCCCCGACCTGGTTCCCTACCCCGGCTCCGCGGAACTGCCCCTCGAGATCGAGGCAAACCGCGTGGTGGTCGAGCGTCTGCTCGGCCGGCCGGTGGCGCCGTCCGAGGTGCTGCCCTCCCTGCGGCACGACGGTCCTCCCCCTCCCGGCCTGCCGTCCGGCCCCTACTGGCTCTGCGCCCCGATCACCAACCTGCAATCCAAGGTCTATCCCTTCGCCGGCTGGCGGGAGATCCTTGCGTCGCTGCGCCAGGAGGCGGCGGGAAAAAAAATCCTCCTGGTCGGCGTGGCCTCCGACCGGCCGAAGCTGGAGGAATTGCTGGCCGGACTGCGCCAGGACGGCGCGGTCGACGCGGACATCCACCTGCCCGCGGACCTGGCCGCCTTCGTGCGCCTGATCGCCGGCGCGGAGGCCGTGATCAGCGTGGACACCGCCGCGGCCCATTTTGCCACCGCACTCGATCGTCCCACCGTGGTCTTGTTTTCCGGCCTGCACCTCGGCATGTTTGGTCCCTGGAAGCGGAGTGACCGACAGGTGTGGTTGCTGCCGGAGGCCGCTCCCGAGGGACAAAAAAAACGCAAATGGCACACCCGGCTTTCCCCCACCCGTGCGGCCGAGGCGGTTCGATCCGTTCTCGCCGCGCATGAATCCTGCTTCCGATGAGATCTTTTCCGATGTCCCAGCCAGCGAATCACACCCACACACACGGCAGGTTCCGCCTGCGCTACGGCCATCCGATGCCCTTCGGGGCCAGCCACGTTCCCGGCGGCATCAATTTTTCGATCTTCTCGGCACACGCGGAGTCCTGCGTGCTCGTTCTTTTTGAAAAAAACGCCCCGGAACCGTTCGCGGAAATTCCCCTGCCGCCGGAATTCCGCCTCGGCCATGTGTGGGCGGTCACCGTGTTCGACATCCCCTACGAGCAGATCGAATACGGGTTCCGCTTCAACGGACCCCACGCGCCCCACAACGGCCTGCACTTCGATCCCCGCCGCATTCTGCTCGATCCGTATGCGCGGGAAATCGGCGGACGCAACGTCTGGAAGGAACCCACGGAGGCGGAGGAGATTTTTCCGTTTCGCGGACGCATCCCCTTCGAGCATTTCGAGTGGGAACACGACCGTCCGCTCAAGCGCGCGGAGAGCGAGATGGTCATCTACGAAATGCACGTGCGGGGTTTCACCGCGCACCCCACCTCCGGCGTCAAACATCCGGGCACCTTCGAGGGCCTGAAGGCGAAAATTCCCTACCTGAAGGAACTGGGGGTCAACTGCGTGGAATTGATGCCGATCTTCGAGTTCGACGAACTGGAGAACCCCCGCACCAATCCCATGACCGGCGAGCCGCTCTGCAATTACTGGGGATACAGCACGCTGGGATTTTTCGCTCCCAAGGCCGGTTACGCCGCCACCGGGCGCCACGGCACCCAGGTGCAGGAGCTGAAGGAATTGATCCGCGCCCTGCACGAGGCCGGCATCGAGGTGATTCTCGACGTGGTCTTCAATCACACCGCGGAGGGCGGCCACGGGGGGCCGACAATTTCCTTCCGCGGCATCGACAACAAGACCTACTACATGCTCGACAGCCAGGGGCAGTATGCCAACTACACCGGCTGCGGCAACACCCTCAACTGCAACCACCCCGTCGTCCGCGGATTTGTCATCGGCTGCCTGCGCTACTGGGCGGCGGAATACCATATCGACGGATTCCGCTTTGACCTCGCCTCCGTGCTCGGCCGCGATTCGCAGGGCGCCCCCCTGGCCAATCCCCCGCTGCTCGAAGCCCTTGCCTACGATCCCGTGCTCGCCCATTGCGACCTCATCGCCGAGGCCTGGGACGCGGGCGGACTCTACCAAGTCGGCAACTTCCCCTCCTACGGACGCTGGATGGAATGGAACGGACGGTTCCGCGATGCGGCCCGGCGTTTTCTCAATGGGGACCGCGGCGTGGTGGGCGAAATTGTCCAGCGCATCATGGGGTCCCCGGACCTTTATGCCGCCGCCGGACGCAAACCGACCGCCTCCATCAACTTCATCACCTGCCACGACGGCTTCACCCTGCGCGACCTCTTTTCCTACAACGAAAAGCACAACCTCGACAACGGCGAAAACAACAACGACGGCGCCAACGACAACAACAGCTGGAACTGCGGCGTCGAGGGCGAGACCACCGACCCCGAAATCAACGCCCTGCGCCTGCGCATGCAAAAAAACGCCCTCACCCTCCTCTTCGTGAGCCAGGGCGTGCCCATGATCTACATGGGAGACGAATGCTCCCGCACCCAGCGCGGCAACAACAACGCCTACTGCCAGGACGAGGAGTGGAACTGGTTCGACTGGTCCCTCACCGAAAAAAACGCCGGCCTGCTCCGTTTCACCCGGAACCTCATCGCCTTCCGCAAGGCCAATCCGGCCCTGCGGCAGCCGGAATTCCTGACCGGCCGGGATCAGATCGGCAGCGGATACCCCGACATTTCCTGGCACGGCGTCCAGCCCTGGAAACCCGACTGGACCCTGCCCAGCCGGTCCATCGCCTTCATGCTCTGCGGAAAGCACGGCGCCGCCGTGGGAGGCCCCCCGCATTTCATCTACTGCGTCTTCAACATGTACTACGAGCCGCTGGAGTTCACCCTCCCCGTCCTGCCCCGGGGCATGGAGTGGTTCCGCCTCGTTGACACCGCGCAGGAGAGCCCCAACGACATCATGGAACCGGGCGGGGAAGTGTCCCTGGGCGGGACCAAACAGGTGCTCGTGAAGGATCGCTCGGCCATGGTGCTGATCGGGAAGTAGCGGGAAACCCTATTGGTCCCGGGGGCGTATGGGACCAATGGGACTTTGTCGGTTGTCCCCCACCCCCCCAAGAATCCCCTTGCAACCCCGCTCGGAAGAGGCTACATATTCGCCCCTTTTCAACTGAACCAAAATGGCGAGCAAGAAGCACACCTCCCCCAAGGCCAAGCCGGTCGCGTCCCAGGCGAAAGCGAAACCGGCTGCCAAATCGTCCGTGTCTAAAAAGCCCGCATCCACCTCAAAGCCGGCGAAAACCGCCGCCAAAAAATCCGTTTCCAAGTCTTCTGCCGTGGCCAAAAAGAAAGAGGTCAAACTCACTCCATTTCTCGAACAGCAAAAGGCCAAGCTCCTGGCCCTCAAGGACACCCTGCTCGACTCCATGAACGGGGTCGCGAAGGACAGCCTGCGGTCCCGCGCGGAGGGCAGCGAGGCCAGCGCGTTCGGCATGCACCAGGCCGACGCCGGCAGCGACGCCTACGATCGGGATTTTGCCCTCAGCCTGCTGTCGCAGGAACAGGATTCCCTCTACGAAATCGACGAGGCGCTCAAGCGCATCGAGAGCGGCACCTACGGCATTTGCGAAATGTCCGGCAAGCCGATCCCGCACGCCCGTCTGGAAGCCCTGCCCTTCACCCGCTACACGGTCGAATGCCAGGCGGAACTGGAAAAACGCAACCGCTTCCAGCGCATCCGTCAACCCGTCACCTCGCTCTTCGGCCTGTCCGATGAGGAAGGCGAAGGCGACGAGGATGACACCACCCCTCCCGACACCAAGGACTAACCAAGACCAGTGAAAACGAAGGGGCGGGGGGAATGAGGGCGGCCCAGGCCGCGACCGACACGTTCACCGCCACTTTCAAGAATCACTCCAACACACCATGCCACAGGAAATCGTCATTCTGGAATGCACCGAGGCCCGCGCCGAAGGCAAATCCCCGTCGCGCTACATGACCACGCGCAACAAGAAGAGCCCGCGCACCCCGAACCGCCTCGAAAAAAAGAAGTACAACCCGGCCCTCCGCCGTCATACCCTTCATCGGGAAATCAAATAATCCGACCCGGGAGCGGGGTGCTCTGAGAGCGAAAACGGATTGACGCCCGCCCGGGGCGCGATTCACCCTTCCGACACCCACTCCCATCAACCAACGACCATGCAGCCGAAAACACCCAAACGCCGTTCCGCGTTCCGCCGCGCCAACCGTTCGATGCCGCGCCGGCGCACCGACATCGCCGCGGAAGCCATCGACTACAAGAACCCCGAACTTCTCAAGCGCTTCGTGACCGAAAGCGGAAAGATCATTCCGCGTCGCGTCACCGGCATGTCCGCCCGCCTGCACCGCAAGATCACCCGCGAGATCAAGCGGGCCCGCGCGGCGCTCTTGATGAAGTAATTCCGCGGCTCCCGCCGCTTCTTCCATTCCCGGCAAAAGCCACGCCCGACCTCAGGGCGTGGCTTTTTGCTCTCCCGCCCCGAAGCGCGGGATGATCTTCGGTTTCCACTCGGGATTCGAGACCGATCCGGTGGAAACGTATTCAAACAGCTTGCTCACCGGGAAAAGCACCAGACCCGGGATGCCCCGGGCATTGATCCGCACGGACATGTCCATGCGGTCCCGGACAAAATAGATGTCCCCGGAGCCGAAAAGGCTGAAGCCCGAACCTTCGATGACCAGGTTGTTGGTGCTGATTTTTTCGTCTCCCACCCGGAAATCCGCCGTGGCCAGACGCGCCGTCTCATACCCCGCCCCGGGAAGGATCTTGTTGATGATGTCCGAAAGCGGGCCCAGGACCGGAATGGCAAAAACATGTCCGTCCTCCACCCGGAGGCTTCCGACACCGCGCAATTTCTGCTCCTCGCCCACGCGGGCGGAAAACCGGAACTTTCCGCTCAGGGCGCCGCGGGAATCGTCGTAATCGAAGTACAGCTTCGTGAGCCGGGCGAAATCCACCTTGCGCACATCCACATCGGCGGAAAAGACGGGTTCCTTTTCGTCCGTGGACACATCGGCCCGGATGCTCGTGTCCCCGCCCATCAGTTTGGCGCTTTTGACATTGGCCAGCACCCGCTGGCCCTTGATGTCCACGTCGGCCAGGGTGCGGCCGAATTTCAGGGTGCGATTCAGGAGGTCATAATCCAGCCCCCCCTCCGCATCCACCTTGAGCGAAAGGTTGTTTTTGTCCACGTCCTGCAGATGAACCATGCCGTGGGCCTGCACGAGGGGCGACTGGCGAAACCGGTAGGGGCGCACCGCGTCGGCGATCTTGGGGTCCACCCACATCAGAACGTCCACCGGCGGCAGCGTGGACCGCACCCCTTCCAGCCGGACCTCGCGCCGTCCGATGTCGTAGATAAGCGTGCCGGTGCCCTGTCCGCGTCCGCGGTTGACGGTGAAATTCCGGTAAATGAAGGCGCTGTCCGCGACTTCAAACTTCGATTCGATGCGGTCCATCCACGACCCGCGCACCGCGGTGCGCCCCAGGCGGAGCGTGCCGGAGCCCTTGATGGCGGCGAGTTCCGGCTTGGATCCGTGCATTTCGAAGCGGATGAGGGGCGCGTCGCGAAATTCCATGTGATCCAGAAATTCGCGTTCCTTTTCCCCGAGGAGCGGGGCGAAAACGGTCGGTCGGATGGTGTTTGCGAAGCGCACCCGGAAGGAACCCGGCTCGTAAAGCACATCCGTCTCAAGGACCCCGCCCGCGGCGGTCAGGCGGGCCCCCCGGGTGAAAATCCGTCCGTCCCGCACCACAAAATCCGCGGCGAAGCTGTCGAATTTCACCCCGCGGTAGGAAAACTTCCCCAGTTCCAGGGATCCCGTGACATCGATCCCGACCGGCGTGGAAGCGAGGGAGACCGTTCCCGAGGCCTGGGCGAGCGGTGCCCCGGAAAACTTCAGGTCCCGCAGCGGCGAGTCCTTCGGCAGCAGTCCGCGAAACGGCCCGAGGTCCAGCGAACTCATGAGATCGAAGGTGATCGTCCGATCCCGCATTTCGGCGGCCGCGTTGAGCTCCCCGTTCCGGCCCCGCACGAGAATCCGTCCGATCGACAGCACCCCCCCCCGGTATTCCGCGTCCACGTCGACCCCTTCGATCTGCCAGTGGGGACCGGAAACCGGACCGCTCCGCAGCGTGATCGGCCGCACCTCGATGGTGGAAAGATCGGCCAGATCGCCGTTGATTTCCGCGCGCAATTCGGGCGGCGTGACAAAGTTCAGTCGGGAAAACCGCCCGAGCCATTCGGAGACGGCACTGCGGGGGGAGGGTTCGGCCGGCGCGCCGCCTCCCTCCCCGGTCCGGTAGGACTGCGGATTCAGCAACTGTCCGGTCAGCACCACCCGCACCCCCTGGACGGTGCCTTCAAAATAGCTGATGCGCACCTGATTGGAAAAAAACAGGCACTGCGCGGACACCCCCTTCACCTCGAGACGCGGACTGTCGGGATCGGGATCCAGGGGAACGGAAATGTCCGTGTCGTTGAGCTCGATGTAGTCGATGGTGATCTTGCGGGACAGCAGGTCGCTGAGTTTGACCGAAACCACCAGGCGCTCGATTTTGGCGAGGTTGCCGCCGGGCGATCTCCGGGAGCGGATTTCCACCCGATTGGCAATGAGGCCGTTGAAGGGGTCGAAGGTGAGTTTTCCGATGGTCGTCTCAAACTCCGCGCCGCTCAGCGCCTCGGCCACACGCTCCTTCAGGCCGGATCCCAGCCCCACTTCACGCAGGTAGAGGATGGCCACCGGCAGGCCGACGAACAGCAGCACAAGCACGCTCCGCAGGGCGAAGCGGACAAGGAAGCGGGGAATCGGATGCAGGTGCACGAAGGACAATAAAAAGGCAACCCGCGTCGGCGTCCACAGCTTTGGAAAGCGATTGAAAAAAGAACGGGCCGCCGGCGGGGCGGGCCGCCGTCAGGTCAACTGCACGGGATCCACATCCACGGCCACAAAGACATCCTCGGGCAGGGGCAACCCGGCCAGGACCTCGCGAATGGCGCGCGTGAGGGGACGCACCGCCGGCCCGCGCAGGGCGGTCTGGAAACGCCAGGAACCGTGGGATTTTTCCAGCGGGGACGGCACCGCCTCGCCCACGGTGGCCGGCGGCGGCACCACCGCCTTCAGTTTGCGCACCAGCGTCTGGGCGGTGAATTCCGCCCGTTCCTTCACCCGTGAGCGCGCCGTGATGAGCACCATCCGCTGAAACGGCGGGAATCCAAACCGCTCGCGAAACTCCAATTCCTGCTGGGCGAATCCGTCGAAGTCGTGATGCCGGGCAAACTGGATGGAGGGACTGAACGGCGTGAAACTTTGCACCAGCACCTCGCCCTCCATCTCGCCCCGTCCGGCGCGTCCCGCCACCTGGGTGAGCAGTTGAAACGTCCGCTCGCCGGCCCGGAAGTCCGGCACATGCAGGCCCAGGTCGGCGTTGATGATGCCCACGAGCGTCACATTGGGAAAATGCAGTCCCTTGGCGATCATCTGCGTGCCCACCAGAATGTCGATGGCCCCCTCCTTGAAGGCGCCCAGGGTTTCGCGATAGGCCTCCTTGCGCGCCATGGTGTCGGCATCCATCCGGGCCACCCGGGCCTTCGGAAAAATGCGCCTCACCGCATCCTCCACTTTTTGCGTGCCGACTCCGGCATGGCGGATCCCGGGATCGCGGCATCCCGGACACACCCGGGGCGCGCGCTCCGTCCGCCCGCACACATGGCAGACCAGCCGGTTGGTGTCCCGGTGATAGGTGAGCGTGACGCTGCAATCCGGACATTCACAGACATGGCCGCAGGCATGGCAGAGCAGCGAGGTGGAAAATCCGCGGCGATTCAGAAAAAGGATGGTTTGAAACCCGCCGGCAAGGCGGTTCTCGATGGCCCGCAAAAGCTGCGGCGAAAAGATGGCATCCCCGCCGGACCGGCGGGAGGCCTGGCGCATGTCGAGGACGCGAATGACCGGCATGCTGCGGGAATCCACGCGCCGGGTGAGGCGCGCCAGGCGGTATTTTCCGGTGCGGGTGTTCTGCCAGCTTTCCAGCGAGGGCGTGGCGCTGCCGAGAACGACGGCGCATTTTTCCCGCTGCGCCCGCAGCACCGCCAGATCCCGGGCATGATAGCGCGGGATTTCATCCTGCTTGTACGACGCCTCGTGCTCCTCGTCGACAATGATGAGACCGAGCTTCTCCAGCGGGGCGAAGACGGCGCTGCGCGCGCCGATGACAATCTTCGCTCCGCCCTGGCGGATCTTGTTCCATTCGTCGAAGCGTTCGCCGGCGGACAGGTTGCTGTGCATCACGGCCACGTCGCGCTGGATGGAGGCAAAACGCGCCTTGAAGCGCTCGACGGTCTGCGGCGTGAGGGAAATCTGCGGAACAAGCACCAGCGCGGTCCGGCCCCGCTCGAGGGTGTGCCGGATGGACTGCAGGTAGATCTCGGTCTTGCCGCTGCCGGTCACGCCGTACAGAAGGATCGGAGGATGCCCGGCGGGATCGTCCACGGCTTGGCAGATCAGCTCAAAGGCGGCGCGCTGTTCATCATTGAGCGCCAGCTCGCTCGTGGGAAGGAAGGTTTCGCCGGCATGCGGGTCGCGCGCGACCTCCTCCGCGGAAATGGAGACCCAGCCGTGACGCTCGAGGGCGCGAAAGACGGATTCGCTCAGGCCTGCACCCGCGGCCAGCGAGGCGACCGGTCCGGTTCCCCCGGCCTCCTCGAGCGCCCTCAGCGCGTCCGACTGCCGCGGGGCCCGCGCTGCCAGAGCGGCCCATTCCTTTTCCGTGGGCCGACGGATCAGGGTGGCAAAATTGCGTTTGCGCGCGGACACCTCCGCGTCCCGCACGACCTGGGGAAGGACGCAGGCCATGGCGGCCTCGAGCGGACAGCAGTAATAGTCGGCCATCCAGCGGGCCAGCCCGAGCAGTTCGGGACGGATGAGCGGGGCGTCGCCGATGAGCTCGTGAATGTCCCGCGGATTGCGCACCTCGCAGGTGTCGCGCACATCCACCACCGTCCCCAACACCAGCCGGGCCCGCAACGGCACGCGCACGCGGGCCCCGGGGGAGATCGCAGCCTCCAGGGCGTCGGGAATTCGATAATCGAGGGCGCGGTCCCCGGCACGATCGGGCACCACGCGGGCAAAACGCGGCATGACACCATGTTACCGCAGGCGCCCGGCAAAGGGGAAAGGATTTGCTGCCGTTTGACCGGGACGTGTTAGGATGCCGCGATATCGATGAAAAAATTCCTGGCGGCCATGGTTCTTCTGATCGCGCTGGGCGGGGGCGCGACGGCCCTTTTCTGGCTGACGGCCGAGGATCCGGAATACCGCCTGCAGGAATTGGTCTTCCGGAACCGCTACCGCCGTTATGACGACCTGATCCTGCAGGCGTCCGCCCGCTACGGCGTGCCTCCCGAGCTGATCAAGGCCGTCATCTGGAGGGAAAGCCGGTTCCACCCGGACAAGACCGGCCAGCACGGCGAACGCGGGCTTATGCAGATTACCGAGGGCGCCGCGGCGGATTGGGCTCGGGTGGAAAAAATCGAAACCTTCGTGCCCACCGACCTTTTCGATCCCAAGGTCAACATCGAGGCCGGGGCATGGTATTTGAAGAAGGCCCTGGACCATTGGGCGTCCAAGGACGATCCCGTGCCGTTTGCGCTGGCCGAATACAATGCCGGCCGCACGCGGGTGAAACGCTGGGTGAACGACTCGGGCCGCGGAGAGACGGCCGGCGCAAGCGACCTCCGGACCGCCATGGATTTTCCCGCGACCAAAAGCTACATCGCCTCCATCACGGCACGGCAGCAGTTCTACAAGCGCCGCGGCGAGTTCCCCGATTCCCCGAATCCCTAGGACGGCCCGGCCGCCGGCCGGAATTTTCCCGTCGCCGGACCCGGCCTGTTTGTCATTCCGGCGGGCGTTTCCCCGCCCCGATTACGCGGTTTTGGTGCGGGGCGTGTGCGGCTCGGTGATGATGTCCTTGTAGGTCTTGCCCGAAGGAATCATGGGCAGCACGTGCTCGGTGTAGGGGGTCATGATGTCGAGCACGTAGGTCTCCTTGGATTCGAGCAGGCGCTTGAGGGCCGCCGGAACGTCCTTCTTGTGCAGCACGCGTTCGCATTTCACCCCGAAGCCCTTGCACATCTCGACGTAATCCGGATAGATGCGCTTGAGGTCCTTCGGGTCGCCGAGGAAGGTGTGGCCGCGGTTGCTGCCGTGGAAACGGTCCTCCCACTGCACCACCATGCCGAGGTGCTGATTGTTGAGGATGATGGCCTTGGGGGCCACCCCTTCCACATGGGCCGTGGCCAGCTCCTGGATGTTCATCAGGAAGGAGCCGTCACCGTCGATGTCGATCACCTGCTTGTCGGGGAAGGCGATCTTGGCGCCCAGGGCCGCCGGGAAACCAAAGCCCATGGCTCCGAGGCCGGCCGAGGTGATGAAGGTGCGCGGCTTGTCGAAATCGTAGAACTGTCCGGCCCACATCTGGTGCTGGCCGACTCCGGTCGTGATGATCGCATCGCCCTTGGTGAGATTGTAGAGCTCGCGGATCACGTATTGCGGAAGGATGACGTCCTCGGTGTCCTGGAACGAGAACGGGTGCTCGGCCTTCCATTTGGCGATCTGGGCGTACCACTCGGGGAAGCGCGTGTGGTTTTTGGCCACGCGCTTGCGCCCCATCTTCTCCAGGATGGCATTGGCCCGCTGGAGGGCATACTTGAGGTCGCTCAGAATGGGCAGCTTCACGAGCTTGTTTTTGTTCAGCTCGGAATTGTCGATGTCGATGTGGACGATCGTGCCGTGCTCGCAGAATTTCTCGACCTTGCCGGTCACACGGTCATCAAAGCGCACGCCGATGGCCAGGAGCAGGTCGGCTTCGTTGGCGGCGTTGTTGGCGTAGACGCTGCCGTGCATGCCCAGCCACTTGAGGGAAAGCGGATGGGTTTCGGGGAACGAACCGATGCCCATGACGGTGGTGGTGACGGGGATCTGGGTGCGTTCGGCAAACTCAATGAGCTCGCGGGAGGCCTCGCCGGTGATCACGCCTCCGCCGCAATAGATGACCGGCTTTTTGGCGCCTTCGATCAGGCCGATCATCTCCTGGATGGCCACATCGTCCGCCTTTTTCTCCGGACGGTAACCGCGGAGGGAAATTTCCCTGGGATAAATCGGCTGCGCCTTGGCCACCTGGATGTTTTTCGGAATGTCGATGAGCACCGGTCCGGGACGGCCGCTCTGCGCAATGTAAAACGCCTCCTTGACGATGCGCGGGAGCTCCGAGATGTCCCAGACAAGGTAGCTGTGCTTCACGACGGGAAGCGTCATGCCAAACATGTCCGTCTCCTGGAACGCCCCGCGGCCGATCATTTCCTGGGGCACCTGGCCGGTGATGGCCACAAGCGGCACGGAATCCATGTAGGCATCGGCAATGCCGGTCACCAGATTGGTTGCGCCCGGTCCGGAAGTCGCCATGCACACGCCCGCACGGCCGGTCACGCGTGCATAACCTTCCGCGGCAAACACGCCGCCCTGTTCATGACGGGGAAGGATGGTGCGGATCTTTTTCGATTTGGTGAGGGCCTGGTGGATCGGCATCGAGGCCCCGCCGGGATAGGCGAAAACGACTTCCACGCCTTCGCGCTCAAGACAGCTGACCAGAATTTCAGCACCATCCATGACCTGCCCGCGATCGGGCGAGGTGGACTTGGCGGAGGCAGAGGATTTTCTCGTTTTCATGGGCGTGTAAAAAGGGGTGAAGAATGTAGAGCCAAAAGATCCCGGGGGAAAGAAAAAAGCCCCGCGGATGCGGGGCTTTTCTCAAGAATTGAGACTCGGGTCCGTTATTGGAGCTTCGTGAGAGGAGGATTGGTGGTGTTTCCCACGAGGGTCAGGTTGGTGGCCTGATTCTTGAGGAGGATCGCACCGTCACCGCCCTTGCGGAAGACCACGAAGCCTTTGTCACCATAGGGCCTGTTGCTGGAGACCAGCTGCTGGCCGAAGGTGTAGTTGGCCGTCGTCAGGAAGATCGAGTCACCGGGAGCCTCCTCGGTCACGTTGTAGACATACAGCGCGGAGGGGTTGACGGTATCGGGAGTCACGCTCTGACCACGGGTGACACCGGGAGCGCTCAGGAGCTTGTTGAAATCGTTCGTGCTCAGGTAGGACGGAACGATGGCATTGGCCCACTCCGCCCAAGTTCCCCCACCCGCCATGCTGCCAGGCCAGGCCAGGTTGGTGTCGCCGGTGGTCGTACCATCCAGCGCCATGTTTTGGGTGGCCAGGTGGATCTGCCGCATGTTGCTCAGAGTCTGGGTCATCTGACCTTTGACAAGAGCATTGGTGATGGCCGGCAGAGCCAGAGCCGCCAAGATGCCGATGATCGAAATAACCACCAGCAGTTCAATCAGGGTGAAGGCGAGGGAACGCAGCTTTTTCATAAAAAAAAATTACCTGAGGGAAGGTCGCTCCAATCGGCGGGGAAAGTCAAACGGAATTCTTTTCGGATCATGCTTTTTTAAAGGCAGATACGGAAAGAGGCGGCAAATCGATGAGAAGGGAATACGGCCGACCCTGCCAGCTCCAATGTTCGGCCTCCCTTCCGCCCCAGTTGCCCACATTGCTGCCGCCGTAGGTTTCGGCGTCCGTATTGAGGATCTCCTTGTAGAATCCGGGAGCGGGAACCCCCACGCGGTATCCGCCGCGGACCACGGGAGTGGCATTCACGACAAAGACAATGATTCCGCCCGAACGGTCCTTGCGCAGGAAGGACCAGACGCTGTTGTCACTGTCGTTGAAATCGATCCACTCGAATCCGTCGTAGCTGTCATCGAGTTCATAAAACGCCGGCTCGTTTTGGTAGAGCCAGTTGAGGTGCTGGACGAGGCGGCGAAGTCCGTCGTGCGCGGCGTATTGGGTGAGATGCCAGTCGAGGCTCTGGTTGTGCCGCCATTCCTGCCACTGCCCGAATTCGATGCCCTGGAAGATGAGTTTCTTGCCCGGGTGCGCCCACATCCAGGCCAGGAACATGCGGACGTTGGCGAATTTCTGCCAGGCATCGCCGGGCATCTTGTCGATGAGATTGCCCTTGCCGTGCACGACCTCGTCGTGGCTGAGCACGAGGATGAAGTGCTCGTGGAAGGCGTAGAGCATCGAAAAGGTGATTTCGCCCTGATGAAAACGGCGGTGGATGGGATCCTTGCTGATGTAACGCAGGCTGTCGTTCATCCAGCCCATGTTCCACTTGAAGCCGAATCCCAGTCCGCCGGCATAGGTCGGACGGGACACGCCGGGCCACGAGGTGGATTCCTCGGCGATGGTGGCGATGCCCGGAAAGCGTTCGTAGCAGACCTCGTTGCAGCGTTTGAGGAAATCGATGGCATCGAGGTTCTCACGGCCGCCGAAGCAATTGGGCACCCATTCCCCCGGCTTGCGGGAATAGTCGAGGTAAAGCATGGACGCCACGGCGTCCACACGGAGACCGTCGATGTGGTATTCGTCGAGCCAGAAGAGGGCGTTGCCGATGAGGAAATTTTTCACCTCGTTGCGGCCGTAGTTGAAAATCAACGTCCCCCAGTCCATGTGTTCGCCGAGGCGCGGATCCGGGTGTTCGTAGAGGCAGGTGCCGTCGTAGCGCGCGAGGCCGTGGGCGTCCTTCGGAAAATGACCCGGCACCCAGTCGAGAATCACCCCGAGCCCGGCCTGGTGGCAGCGGTCGACGAAATGGCGGAATTCGTCCGGGTTTCCGTGGCGGCTCGTGGGGGCGTAATAGTTGACGACCTGATACCCCCAGGAGCCGTCGAAGGGGTGTTCCATCACCGGCAACAGTTCGAGGTGGGTGAAGCCCATTTCCTTGGCGTAGGGAATCAACCGGTCGGCGAGCTCAAGATAACTGAGATAACGGTTGCCGTCCTCCGCCACACGCTGCCAGGAACCCAGATGCACCTCGTAGATGCTCATGGGCGAGTTGTAGGGATCGCGCCGGGCGCGCGACTTCATCCACTCGTCATCGCTCCAGGTGTAGCGGTCGAGATCAAAAACCATGCAGCCGGTCGACGTGCCGTGCTGGGCGAAGAAAGCGAAGGGATCCGTTTTGAGAAAGACGTCGCCGTGGGGTCCGCGGATCTCGAACTTGTAATGGGCGCCCTCGCCCACCTCCGGCAGGAAAATTTCCCAGATGCCCGCCGGGATCATCTTGCGCATGGGATGGATGCGGCCGTCCCAGTGGTTGAAATCCCCGACCACACTCACGCGCTGGGCATGGGGCGCCCAGACCGCGAAATGCGTGCCGCGCACCCCGTTGATTTCCATAAGATGCGCCCCGAGCTTCTTGTAGACCTCGTAATGGGTGCCCTCGTTGAAGAGGTAGATGTCCATCTCCCCGAGCACCGGTCCGAAGGAATAGGGGTCGCGCTCCGTCCAGGTCACGCCTTCGTGACTCCTGAACTCGATCCGGTAATCGAAGGGGGCGTCCACGCCGCGCAGCACCGATTCGAAAAATCCGCTTTCATGCACACGCGGAAGCGGGAACCGCCTTGTGTCATCGTGAACATCCACGATGACCGCCTCCTCGGCCTGAGGCCGCCAGACCCGTCCAAACCAACTGCCTTGAAACTGGCGGATGCCCAGAATCTTGAACGGATCCCCGTGGCGCGCCTCGATCAGGGGGTAGAAATCATCATCGGGCAGCGTCGAAGGATTCATGGCAAAAGAGAAAAGCGAAAAGGCCGGGCTTGGACAGCCTTATTTCGCCTAGGCCCGGGGGGCCGGATGGGGCGGATTGCCGGTCCGCGCCGCCGGGGGTCGGGGCGGCGATGACACGCCGCCCCCCACCGGATTTTCAGCGTTCCTCAATCGGAACGAATTTTTTGCCCACGGCCGGGCCCACGTACTCGCTGAGAGGACGATAGAGCCGGTTGTCGGCGAGCTGTTCGAGCACGTGCGCGGTCCAGCCGCTGGCGCGGGCGATGGCGAAGATGGGGGTGAACATGTCGGTCGGGATGCCGAGCGAGTAGTAGACCGTCGCCGAATAAAAATCGACGTTGGCGTTCAACCCCTTGCGTTCCTTCATGATGGCGGCGATGCGCTCGCTCATCCGGATCCACTTGGGTTCACCGAGCTCGTTGCTGAGCTTGATGGCCATGGCCCGGAGGTGCGGGGCGCGCGGATCGAGCACCTTGTAAACACGGTGGCCGATGCCCATGATTTTTTTCTTCTGGGCGAGCTGTTCCTCGATCCAGGCGTCGACCTTGTCCTCGTCGCCGATCTCCTGGAGCATGTGAATCACCCCTTCGTTGGCGCCGCCGTGCAACGGTCCCTTGAGGGTGCCGATGGCCGAAGTGATGGCCGAATAGATGTCGCTCAGGGTGGCAATGGTCACCCGGGCGCTGAAGGTGGAGGCATTCATGCCGTGGTCGGCATGCAACACGTAGGCCACGTCGAGCGTTTTCGCCGCGTCGGGGGACGGCTCGGCGTCGTTGAGCAGGTAGAGGAAGTGCGCCGCCTCATCGAGGTCCTTGCGGATGGGCGGGAGCGTCTTGCCCTGACGGGCGCGATGGAAATAGGCCGCAATCACGCCGATTTTCGCCGTGATGCTCAGGGCGCGGCGGAAATTGGCCGACTCGCCGTCCTTTTCCTTGATGGTGTCGTAGAGCCCGAGCATGGAAACGGCCGTGCGAAGGACGTCCATGGGATTGGCATCCTTCGGGGCGGTTTTCAGGAAGTTGACGAGGCCTTCGGGGAGTTCGCGGAGGGAGCGGAGGGTTTCCTTCAGTTCCGCCAGTTCGCTGACATTGGGAAGGTGTCCATGATACAACAGATGCACCACCTCCTCGTAGGTGGCTTTACCGGCCAACTCATTGATATCGTAGCCGGAATAGATGAGGATTCCTTCTTGTCCCAGCACATCGCTCAGCCTCGTCGAGTTGGCGATGATTCCTTCGAGTCCTTTGGCGGTTACAGACATAAGCAGGTATGGTTGCCATACGGTATGGCGGCGGATGGCGATTCCGCCAAATAAAAACCGTTTTTCCCACGAAAAAACGCCGCAATTGCTCGATTTTTCCCTAACGTGTTCGGTTCAATGAACTTCGCAGAACCCCCGTCCCCGGCCCCCCGCCCGCGGGCGTTCCATGTCATGACCAAGCCCATCGGGCCCCTTTGCAATCTCGATTGCAAATACTGCTTCTATCTGGAGAAGGAGAAGCTTTTCCCGGCCAACGAGAACTTCAAGATGACCGATGAGGTGCTGGAAAATTACATCCGGCAATACATCGAGGCCCAGGACGTCCCCGAAATTCATTTCGCCTGGCAGGGGGGCGAGCCCACCCTGCTGGGGGTGGATTTTTTCCGGAAGGTGGTGGCCCTGCAGAAAAAATACGCCGCGGGGAAGACCATTTTTAATGCCCTGCAAACCAACGGCACCCTGCTGGACGACCGCTGGGGGGCCTTCCTGGCGGAGAACCGTTTTCTGGTGGGCCTGAGTTTGGACGGTCCGGCGAAACTTCACGACACCTACCGGGTCGACAAGAGGGGCGGCGCCTCCTACGCCCGGGTGATCGCCGGGCTGCGCATTCTCAAGAAGCACAACGTGGAATTCAACACCCTCACCGTGGTGAACCGCGTGAATGCGCGCAAACCGCTCGAGGTTTACCGCTTTTTGCGGGACATCGGGTCCGGCTTCCTTCAGTTCATCCCCCTCGTGGAACGCCTGGCCGACGCCGAGGCGATCAGGCTGGGACTGGATCTCGCCACGCCCCCGCGGGTGGACGAGGAGGGGGAAAAACGCCTGCCGGTCACCGACTGGAGCGTGGAACCCCGGCAATACGGGGAATTTCTCTGCACGATCTTCGACGAATGGGTGCGCCACGACGTCGGCCGCGTTTTTGTGCAGATTTTCGACGTCACCCTCGGCAACACGGTCGGCCAGCGGGGAGGACTCTGCGTTTTCAGCGAAAAATGCGGCACCGCGCTGGCCCTGGAACACAATGGCGACGTGTTTTCCTGCGACCACTACGTGTATCCGCGGTTCAAACTCGGCAACGTGCTCCACCAGTCCCTCGGGGACATGGTCGGCTCCCCGGCCCAGCGCCGGTTCGGCAGCGACAAGGCCGACACCCTGCCGCAATACTGCCGGCGCTGCGAAGTGCGCCATCTCTGTCACGGCGAATGTCCGAAACACCGCTTCATCCGCACGCCCGACGGGGAACCCGGACTGAACTACCTCTGCGCCGCCTACAAGCGCTTTTTCACCCACACGCAACCGGCCATGCGGCGCATGGGGGCTTTGCTTGACGCGGGCCGCGCCCCGGCGGAAATCATGCGCGAAATCCGATGACCCACACCCTTCCTGCCGGAAAGCGCACCCGGTGCCGCCCAGCCAAAAACCGCGTTTCCGCGGCGCTTCTTTTTGCCCTTTTCCTCCTGCCGCCGGGTCTCCGCGCGGACGAAGCCCCTCCCGGCATGGTCTGGATCCCCGGAGGCACCTTTGACATGGGCAGCGCGTCGGGGCCCGCGGACTGCCGTCCGGTTCACAAGGTCACCGTCGACGGCTTTTGGATGGACGCCACGGAGGTGACCAATGCGGAGTTCAAAAAATTCGTCGACGCCACGGGTTATGTCACCGTCGCCGAACGGGCCGTCACCCCCCGGGAATTTCCCGAGGGCGTCGCCCGCAACCTCATCGCCGCCGTCAAGGTTCCCATCGAACCGGGGGCGCTGGTTTTCAGCCCGCCGCCCAAGGTCTCTTCGATGGCCGACTTTTTCCAGTGGTGGCGCTGGCAGCCGGGGGCCAACTGGCGGCATCCGGAGGGACCGGGAAGTTCCATCGAGGACCGCATGGACCACCCCGTGGTGCAAATCGCCTGGGAGGACGCCGTCGCCTACGCCCAATGGGCCGGAAAACGCCTGCCAACCGAGGCGGAATGGGAGTACGCCGCCCGGGGGGGGCTGGAACGCAAAACCTATGTCTGGGGGAACCAACGGGAACCCCACGGCAAACCGATGGCCAACATCTGGACCGGAAAATTCCCCACCGAGAACACCAAAAAGGACGGTTTCGTCGGCACCGCACCGGTGAAGTCGTTTCCCCCCAACGGCTACGGACTCTACGACATGGCCGGCAACGTCTGGGAATGGACCGCCGATTGGTACCGACCCGACACCTACAAGAACAGTCCGAAAAAAAATCCCCAGGGTCCGCCCTCCAGTTTTGATCCCGGCGAATCCGGATTGACCAAGAAGGTCATCCGGGGCGGGTCGTTTCTGTGCTCGGACAGCTACTGCCTCGGTTACCAGCCCGGCATCCGCAGCCGCACGAGCCCCGACACCGCGCTGCAGCACCTGGGATTCCGCTGCGTGAAATCCCCGGATTCCTCCGGACCTCAGGCGTCCGACGACTGAACCAGCACCTTGAAGGCCTCCCCGGCCTCCGCCAGCGCCCGCCCCGACCGGACATCCTGCGCCGCGAGGAAGTCCGCCAGCGTGGAAAATTGCGCCCTTGCCGGCCCCCAGGCGGCGAGATCGGTGAAATTCACATCCACCGTGAGGTCGCGCAGACCAAAACCCGCGTAGGCTTCCCGGCCTTCCAACCGCTGGTGATGCGCGTAGGCCCGCAGGGTGCCGGAGGGCCTCCGGTGATAGAGGGCCGGGCACCGGTCGCCGTAGTCGATGGTGAGCAGGGCGCCCTTTTTCCAATGGGGCAGCCATTCCTGCAGCCAGGAGCGGACCTGTTCCTGCACCTCGACCCGCTGTCCCTCGGGCCAGGGGTGCGCAAAAACACTCGAATCGGGCGGCACGGCTTCCCGCCACACCTCGTGAATGCGGCCGTCCTCGATGCGCAGCGCCAGTTCCCGCCAGCGGCCGGCCTGGTTTTGAAAAATCCGGCAGGGAAAGGCGTCCACGAGTTCATTGGAAAAAATCACCGCCTCGCCCCCGCAAGCCGCAAGCGCCTCGGCGACCGAGCGGTGCCAGGCGGCCCTGCCCCCGAGCCGCTTCTGCTGGATTTCCCGGAGCGGACCGGAGACATCCACGATGTGATAGCGCGGACGGTTCCACCACCCGATGGCTTTCAGAACGGCCTCCGCCAGCTCACCGGTGCCGGCGCCGATCTCGATGAGATTCCAGCGGCCGGACGGTTTGTTTTTCAAGGCCCATCGGGCAATGCCGTCCGCCAGACTGCGATGCAGGACCGGCCACGTTGTGAAATCGCCGCGGCGTCCGATTCCGCGAATCGTGGCGGAATAATATCCAAACACCGGATGATACAACGCCTCCGCCATCCAGCGCTCAAAGGGAATCGATCCGCCGAGTTCCTCCTGGAGTTCCAGGAGGAAGCGAAGCTTCTGCGCGCTCACCGGACGCGGAGGCCTCCCCGCCCTCCGGCCTTCACCCGGGGGACCCGATCACAACCGGGACCGGCGACAGAAACATCCCGCATGGCCTAAAAATGCCGCGGCAGCTGATTGCGCACCAGATCGTTGAAGGTCAGCGTGAGCCACGCGGTGAAGTCGATGGCATTTTGCAGCAGTTCCCGTCCAAACCCGCGCCACGTGACCTGCGGCGAGGCGAGGATCAGCATCACCGCCAGCAGCGTGAGGTTCAGCAGGTAGATGACCATGATCGAAAAAAACGTGCCGCCGTAGTGCAGGTCGGGCTGGCCCTTGGTGATCATCCAGACGGTGAAGGTCAGGTGAAACGCCCACGTCACCCCGATGACCGCGTAAAGCAGATACCGGTAGGGTCCGACGTCGAAAAACAGTCCGCACAGCCCGTAGATGAGAATGGCCAGCACGCTGTAGATCGGGAAAAAATACGGCGCGAGCGCGATCCAGGTGTTGGTCCGGTCGGCGAGGATGTGACCGCCCTGACGCGAGACCTCAAAGTGGTGCACCCGCCCTCCCATGAGAAGGACCCAGATGGCGTGGGTCAGTTCGTGGCCGAAAACATAGAGCCATAACGGCCGCGGCAGTCCAAAAAACGCGACCAGCCAGAGAATGACCCCCAGCGAGAAGAACCAGAACTCCGCGGAGCTCCAGAAGGCGTCCTGCAGGGTGGTGCGGGCAAAGGCGGTGAAAAACGTCTGGGTGAGCACCCAGGCGGGCGGCAGCAGGAACAGGCCGACCACAAACTTGACCCACCGCTTCGGCACGTGCGTGGGCAGGGCCCCCGCGGCTGCGGCGACTTCGAGGCGCCGGGGACGCGAACGTTTCTTGCGGACGGCGCGCTTGGCAGGCATGCCGGGGAGTTATAACCGATTTGCGGCGGATGGGGAGAACGGAGTTGAGGGGGGCGGAAAATCGCCCCCTGCGCACTCTCCTTCCGTCCTTCGCCGCCGGGCGTCGGTCAGGCCCGGCCCAGATACGCGCCGGTGCGCGTGTCGATCTTGACCAGTTCGCCCTCCTTGATGAAGAGCGGCACCTGCACGACCTTGCCGGTTTCGAGCGTGGCGGGCTTTTGGACGTTGCTGGCGCTGTCGCCGCGCACCCCTTCGGGGGACTCGGCCACGCGAAGCGTCACGGACGAGGGCAGCTCCACCTGGACGGGACGTCCTTCGATGCTCAGCACGTCCACCTTGAGGTTTTCGACCAGATAATCCTTGGCGTCCGCCACCAGGTCCGCGTGCAGCGTGATGGTCTCGTACGTCTCCGGATCGATGAAGTGGTACCCTTGGGGGTCGGAATAGCTGAACTCCAGCTGCTGGCGGTTCACGTCAACCAGGTCCACCTTCTCCGTCGAGGAAAACCGCACGTCGGCGGACTTGCCGGTGTTGATGTAACGGATGATCGCCTGCACGAAGGCGCGCAAATTGCCCGGCGTGCGGTGCTGAACTTCAAGAACGATGGCAGGGTTGCCGTTGTAACGGATGGCCATGCCTTTGCGGAGATCGTTTGCGAGTGCCATTGGAACAAAATTTGGTGGAGACGGTTGATACGGCAGAATGGGGCCGGTCGGCTAGAGGATTTTGAGACGGGAAAGGTCCTGCGAATCCACCACGCCCACGGGACGTCCCCCGTCGTCGACCACCACAAGGTCGTCGATGCGATGCTTCTGCAGCACGTGCAGAACCTCGGCGGCCAGCCGGTCGCCGGAGATCGTAATGGGATGACGGGTCATGAATTCCCCCACCGGGCGCCCGCCGATGTCGGGAACCTGCGGGAAAAACCGGGCGAAATCCCCGTGCGTAAAGACGCCTTCCAGCACGCCGGCCGCATCCACCACCACGGCCGCGCCGGCGCGGCAGGCGGTCATGCGTTTGATCACCTCCAGCACGGGGGTGTCCGGCGTCACCCGGGCCATCTGCTCCCCGCCGCGCATGATTTGATGCACCTTGAAGAGAAGGGTCCGACCCAGGCGGCCTCCGGGATGAAACCGGGCAAAATCCTCCTTGTTGAAGCCGCGCACTTCGAGCAGCACCATGGCCAGGGCGTCCCCCAGCACGAGCATGGCGGTGGTGCTGGAGGTGGGGGCCAGATTCAGCGGACAGGCCTCTTGGGACACCCGGGTGTCGAGCACACAATCCGCGGCTTTCGCCAGGGTGGACCGCGCGTTGCCGGTCATGGCGATGAGTTTGACGTCAAACCGCGCCAGCGCCGGCAGAATGTTGAGCAGCTCGTCGGTTTCGCCGCTGTAGCTGAGGGCCAGCACGACGTCGCCGTCATTGACCACCCCCAGGTCGCCATGGAGGGCGTTGAGGGAATTGAGCACCACGGCCGGCGAGCCGGTGCTCGTGAGGGTGGCGGCGATTTTTTCCCCGATGTGACCGCTCTTGCCCACGCCCACGACCACCACCTTGCCCCGGTTTTCCACCGAGGTTTGGATCAATTGCACGGCACGCTCAAAATTGGCGTCCAGGCGCTCGGCCACGGCGCGGGCTTCGGCCAGTTCAATCTCAACCACCTTGCGGGCGCGGGAGAGGTAATCCATTGCGGGGAGTCTGGAGGCTGACGCACGCGGGTTCAACCCGGAAACGGTGTTTTCCGAAGGGCGCCCGGCGACGGTTCCCCTCTTCCCCGATCAGAAACCGGAAATCATCCGCAGTGAGCCGCGCCGCGCCCGAAGGGGCGGCCGCCTCGCCCTGCTCGACAATGGCGGCAAAAAGGGCGCTTTTCCGGTCCTTCAAGATGTCCATCCGGACAGGTGAAACGCACCGACGGGGCCTCGTCGTCCACCCCATGACCGCCTCCAGCATCGGAGGGCGTGAGACGGCGGACATTCCTATTCGACGACAAAGGCGGAGGCGATCGTCCCCCGAAGTCCGGCCAGCGATTCGGCCGACCGGGCGTGGATGAAAACAAGCGGCTCCCCGGCGACCACCCGGTCGCCGGTCTTGCGCAGACCGCTGAATCCCACGGCGGGATCAATGGCGTCCGTCGCCTTTCGCCGTCCGGCCCCCAATTGCACCCCGGCCGCGCCGAGGATGCCCGCATCCACCCGTTTCACCGTCCCGTCCCGCGGGGCGGGCAGAGGTTCCACGAGCGGCGCCCGGTGCACATCGGAAAGTTTTTCCAGCGCCGCCGCATCGCCCCCCTGCGCCTCGACCAGCGCGACAAACCGGCGCCAGGCGGTTCCGTCCTTGAGCCAGCCCGCCAGCCGTTCCCGCGGCGAATCTGCCACGCGCTCGCAAAGGTCCAGGGTGAGATTGACGAAGTCCGGCGGCCCGCCGCCCTGGAGCGTCTCCACGGCCTCCACGACTTCCAGCGCATTGCCCACCGTGCACCCCAGCGGCTCGTCCATCGGCGAAAGGAGAAAGGAGGTTTCGACCCCGTTGTCGCGTCCGGCCGCCTGAAGTCCCCCGGCCAGGCGCTCGGCGTCCCCGCGTGTCTTCATGAAGGCGCCGGAACCAAACTTCACATCAAGCACCAGCCGGTCGAGCGATTCGGCCAGCTTTTTGGACATGATGCTCGCAATGATCAGGGCCTGCGACGGCACCGTGCCGGTGACATCGCGCAGGGCATAGAGTTTTTTGTCCGCGGGACAGAAGTCCTCCGTCTGTCCGGCCATGAAGACCCCGATTTTTTCGATCTGGCGGAGGCAATGCGCCTCGTCGAGGCGGACATTGAAACCCGGGATGCTTTCCAGCTTGTCGAGCGTGCCCCCCGTGATGCCCAGTCCCCGTCCCGAAACCATCGGAACCCACAGTCCGTCACAGGCCAGCAGCGGAGCGAGCACCAACGACACCTTGTCGCCAATCCCCCCCGTGGAATGCTTGTCCACCTTCGGCGGGGAACCCGCCGGCCAGCGGAAGGAACGCCCGCTGTCCCGCATCGCCGCGGTGAGCGCCGCGGTCTCCCCGTCGGACATGCCCCGAAAGAAAATCGCCATGGCGAGGGCGCTCATCTGGTAGTCGGGAATGGTCCCGGCGGTGAAATCCCGGATGATGGCGTGAATCTCCTCCGGGCTCAAAGCCCCTCCGTCTCGTTTGCGTTCGATGAGTTGAGGGACGTGCATCGCGGCAATCATGTCCGGCCGGCCGCCGGGGGTGAAGTTTTTTCCAGACGGCGGCCGGTTCCCGGCCCGCCTAAAACAGGCGCACTTCCGTCACCGCAATCCTTCCCCCAAAACACACGTCCACATCGGACCCGGCCACCCGGCGCCGCGACGCGTAAACCCCGTCGTAATGATGGCGGTTGTCCTCTCCATGACGGTAACTGAGCGGCAGGGGATTCGGATCGAGGGGGGCAAAAACCATGTCCGGTTCAGGCGCGGAGGCAGCCAGCGCGGGGAAATTGACATTATAAAACCGGCCGGGAGTCACCGGACGGGACAGCAGTTCGCCGAGCACCCGGGCGGCCCAGCGGGAGGTACGCTCCCAGTCGGGCGGCATGTCGTCGCGCAGGTACTGCGAAAAGGCGATGCCCGGCCACCCGTGCAGCACCGCCTCGCGCACCGCGGCCACCGTGCCGGAATAATAGACGTCCGCACCCAGATTGCCGCCATGATTGATCCCGCTGAGCACCCAGCGCGCGTCGGAGGCCGCCCGGAGCAGCCCCAGCCGTGCACAGTCCGCGGGGGTTCCATGGACGGCAAAACGTCCCTCCCCGCGGGGTTCCAGATGCACGCCCCCCTCCCAGGTGACCACGTGGCTCATGCCGGATTGGGGCAGTGCCGGAGCGACCACGACGATCTCTCCAAACCGGCGGGCGGCCTCGGCCAGGGCCGACAGCCCCCGCGCGTCGATTCCATCGTCATTGCTCAGCAGAAACTTCATCATCTTGTCCCGGGCTGCATAACGGGGATATTCCCCGGAGGGAAACATTTTGGTTGCCCTCGCCCTCCTCCGTGTGGACCTTTCCCTCCCTGAAGTCCGCAGCAAACGCTGCGTTCCGGCCGCCACCTTCCCAATCATGCCCGACATCCGCCTTTCGATCATCACCGCCTGCCGGAACGCCGAGCTGTTTCTCCCGGGTTGCGTGGACAATGTCGCCCGGCAGGTCACACCGGAAATCGAGCACATCATTGTCGACGGCGCCTCCACGGATTCCACCGTGAAGCTGATCGAACGCCACGCCGAAAACCATCCGCACATCCGCTGGATCAGCGAACCGGACACCGGACAATCCCAGGCCATGAACAAGGGCATCGCCATGGCGCGCGGCGAAATCATCGGGTTTCTCAATGTGGACGACATATACAATCCCGGTGTCCTGCAGCGGGCGCTGGACATCTTCTCCGGGCTGGAAGCCCCGGCCTTCATCGCGGCCAACTGCGACCTCGTCGGGCGGGGCGGCCGCGTGGTGCGGCGCAGCCGGCCGGAGGGGCTCTCGCTGGAAACCCTGCTTTCGGGCGAGGTGCTCCCCCCCCTGAATCCGACGTCCTATTTTTACCACAAGTCCCTCCACGACATCTGCGGACCCTACGACGAGGACGAGCACAATTTCATGGACATCCGGATGCTGCCCCGGCTCATCCGCCATGCCCACGTACACTATTTCGACGAGCCGTGGGGCGTCTTCCGCCTGCATCCGTTCTGCAAAACGAACCAGAATTACCTCAAGGGAAACATCCTCGGCAAAATCGACGAAATTCTGGCGGAGTATCTGAAGACGCTGCCGGAGGACATCCAACGTCCCATCATGGAGCGGCGCCGGCAGGCGGGCCCGTCGCTGCGGCTCTGAGCGCCGCCCGCGGCGGGATGCCTCAACGCGGCAGATTGCCGAGCCAGACCTCGAGTCCGCCGCGCGGGTTGTCCTCGTAGGTCCACTCCCACTCCCCGTCGAGCCGCTTCGCCACCCGCGGGCCGAAGGGATTGGCCGTGCCGATGAACAGGCCGTGGGGCGTGCTGACGATGTTGCGGCAGCCGAAGTTGTAGGGATTGCCGAATCCCGTGCGGGTCGTGGGAAGCCAGTTTTCGCCGTCACGCGTCCGCCACAGCTCAAACCCTCCGGAAAGTTCGACAAATTTGTCGATGCCGACCTCGTCGAGGAGGCGGCTGATGCGCATGGGCTTTTCCCGGAGTTTGGTGAACTTGAGAATCGTTCCCCAGTCCATCGTGCCCGCATACAGCCATCCGTCGTGCACGCCCATGCGCCAGAGATAACCGCTGAAAAAGTTGTTGAACCCCGCGCCCAGACCGCTGAGCGGTTCCTTCCCGTCCCGGGCGTTGCCCACGACGATGTCCCAGCTCAGATCCGCGTTGAGACGGACAATCTCGGCCGCGGCGGGACCGATCTTGTTTTTCCAGTCAAATCCGCCGTTCTGGATGCCGGAGCCGATGTAAAGCGAACCGCGGAAGGCCTGCATGGCCACGGCGCCCTGATTGAGGGCCCCGCGGCCGGCCCCGCCCTCCATGACACATTCCCAATGATACGGCAGACGGTCGCCTTCCGCCGTGGTGCGCCAGATCTGGAAGCCCGACAGCCCGCCCGTGCCGGCGTAAAGATGGTCGCCCATCGGCTGGATGTCATACACGGTGGCCACGTCGGGCAGCGTGCCGAAGCCGGGTTCGTTCACACACCGCCAGTCGCCGGAAACGGGATCGTCGGTGGCGTACACATAGGTGACGCCCGAGGAATTGACATTGCCGCCGGTGGCCCCGGTGGGCGCGGTGTAGAGTTTGCCCTTGAACGCGGTCAGCGCCCGAATGGCGTTGAACTTGATGTCGCGATTGCCGGTATGAAAACGCGCCTTGGGCAGCACCTCAAAATGCTCGCCGTCCTCCGTCCGCAGAAGATCGGGACCGTCGCCCCGGGACCGTGACCAGGTGGCCACGTAAAGCGCCGGTTTGCGGTCGGACCGGCCCTGGAACACCATCATGGCGCGGTAGCCGAGATCCCGGCTGAATTCGACCCCCTCGGCATCGCGCACCAGCGGCGATTGATACACACGCGTCCATTCGCCGGTGAGCGGCCGGTACCGCCAGATTTCGCCGCGGGCCGCGGAGTGCTCGAATTCCGGCGTATAGTTCCTGAACGGCGTCTCCACCGGCCACATGTCCATGCGCACAAAGGGCATGGCCATCTTGAGCAGCTGCAGGTTCGCCCGCGAGGTCCCGACGTAGATGCATCCGTCGAACCACGCCATCGAGTAGGCGTAGGCATTGTAGCCGTCCCCGAAGCCGTTTTCGCAAATCCTGACGAAATCCTTTTCGCGCAGCCCGGGTTTGACGGGGAAGTCTTCGGTGACGACGGAAACCATGGTCAAAAAACTCGGCGAGTTCGCAAAAAAAATCCAGTTCAGCCGAGGAAGACCTGCAGGGGATCGATGAGTTCCTTCGGGCGGCCCGCCGGGAAAAAATGGCCCGCGCCCGGCACGATGCGCAGTTCTACGTCGGGCCGGATCCCGTGCAGTGCGCGCCCGCTGGGGAGCAGCGGCGAATGTTCTCCATAAACCGCCAGCAGCGGCTGGGGGAATCCCCGCAGCACGTCCACGGACAGATCGTCCTCCCGGCGGATGTCGGCCGGGAGCGAGGTCTTTTCCACCAGATCGATCCAGCGCGCGGCGGTGTGACGGCTCTGGCGCTGACCGAAAAATTCCACCATCCAGTGCGGGAGGGCGGAACCGGGTTCGGCCTGCAGGGTCAGCCTCGCGAGAAGGGTCAGTACGGCCACGCCGGCCTCGGGTTCATCCTCCGCCATGCCCAAGCCCGCCTTTTCGAGTGCGACCCGTTGTTCCGGCCAGCGGGGCCAGTCGGCGGGCGTCAGGACCGGCTGAAAGGCCCGCAGACGGGTGTCGGCCAGGATCAGGCGGGTGAACCGCTCCGGCGCCCGCCGGGCCGCATGCAAAACCACCGAACCCCCAAAGCTGTGCCCTCCGAGGGCGGCCTTTTCGATCTGCAAATGATCCAGGAGATCCAGCAGGTCGCCGGCATGATCCGCCGGACGGTATCCCGTTTCCGGCACGGCGCTGCGTCCGTGACCGCGCAAATCGTACACCAGCACCGGCCGGTCGCGGCTCATCGTCTCGGCCACGTGAAACCAGAACGCCGAGCTGGCCGCCAGGCCGTGGACCAGGACCAGCGGCGCGCGGCCCGGGTCCCACGACCCCATTTTCATGAAGTTGATCGTGGCGGAGCGGAGTTCGGCGCGCGGCATGGAACCGGGATTTTTCGGAAGACGGAATCAGTACCCGAACTCCGCGGCAAGGGCGCGGGTCATCGGGCTGAGTGAATTCTCGGACGTGAATTTTTTCCACCGGTCGGCCGCCTCCGGCTCGATGCGGGCATGGAGGTGAAACTTCAGGTCGCCGCTGTATTGGGCGGCCGTGCTGAGCCCTCCGGTCATGCGGGCGTCCGGGTCCTTGTAGGGATCCAGCATTTCCTCCGCGAACGGCACCTTCAGGAAGGCGCAAAGCCGCTCGACGGAGCTGCGCGGATCGCGGACAAGATCCTCAAAGCGGACCCGCAGCCAGCGTTCCTGCGGCACGTCGGCGAGCAGCCGGGCGATGTTTTCATTGGTGACAAACCACGTCAGCTCGGCCAGTTGCCGGCGGGTGAAGCGGCTCGCGCGCATGAAGGGGATCAGCTGCTCGATCTTGGCGTCCTCGAAGGACCGGATCATGCCGCAGGGATGGCGCACGAGGTGGATGAAAAGCGGTCCGTCAAAATCCCGTTCCGCGCGGCGGAGGATGGCCTCGTGCATCGCGTAAATCGGCGTCTTGTCCACCAGCAGACGCCCGCCGAGAAGATCCTCCAAGAGGGCGTAAAAATCATGCGTGGGCATGTCGCGCCGCTCACAATCCGCGACAAACTCCGCGGCCTCCTCGACCGAACACCGCCTGAGCGGCATGAGCGCGCGAATCGTGCCGGTGAGCAGATGCTCGTTCCACTTGTTGTTCAGCGCGGCATGGCGCTGGCTCATGGTGACGTAGTTGAGCAGGTGCAGTTCCGGCGGTGCAAACAGGCCGGGATTGCCGGCGAGAATGATGCGGAAAAGGGTGGACCCGGAGCGCGGCGAGGAAAAAACAAAACAGGCGCGCGGATTCTTCACGGCCGGCGCGGGAAACGCCCCCCATTGCTCCGGCGAGGGCATCAAATTTCGGAACTCCTCCACATCCTCCGGCTGCAGCGCGGGGACACTTTCCTCCGGCGCCGGAACCGGCCCGGACACGGGGGCGGCCTCCGCCGGTCCGCCCGCCGGCTGGTCCCCCGCCAGACGGCGGGCGATGAAGGTGACCAGCTCGCCCACGGCTAGATCGTCGACATACTGACCGTCGGGCATGATGAGATCGTGAAATCCCATCTTGCGCTGGAAGCGACCCTCCAGCTCCACGATGAGATGAATGAAATCGACCGAGGCGAAACCCAGGTCGGCAATCAGGCGGGTGTCGGACCCGATGGGATCGTCAAAATCCAGCTCGAGCTCGGCAACCATCTCTTCGATGATTTCCACCACGGCGGATTCGATCGTGCGTACATCGTTCGTCATGAAAGATTCGAAGTATCGGGAGCCAGGCCGGTTTGTTCCAGCAAAGCTTCAATGCTCCGCTGCTGGCTGGCCAAAAATTCCTGCATCAGTTGCTCGTGGGCCATCATCACCGCGTCGGCAACCGGTCGTTCGGGCGCGACCGGGACGGGAACGGAGGGAGGGCCCGGCGGGGAGACGGACGGAGCAGGCGCCGCGGCGGCCGCCGGGGCAGGCCCGGGCTGCGCCGCGACCGTCGCGCCGGCGGGCCGGTCGAGGCCGACCCTGGCCCGGACCTCCTGGACGATGCGGTCGTCGAGCGACATGACGGGCATGGAGGTTTCCAGCACCCGGTTGGTGCGGCTGATCCTTGCCGGCGGGGGTTCGACAAAGGGCCGCACGGCGCGGTGACGAAAGAACGGGGAAAAATCCAGATCAAACCCCCGGCTCCAAAGCTGGCCGAGCATGCGCTGGAGCTGTTCGAGTCCCGGACGGGTCCGTTCGTTGCTCGCGACGGCGAGAAATTCCCTTTTGCGCAGGGTGTCCTCGATGAAGGACGTGAGGTGGTTGCTGGGACCGACCTCGATGAAGGTGCGGACGTTTTCCTTTTCGTAGAGGTGGAGGATTGCCTCGCGGAAGCGCACGCTGCAAAACCACTGGCTGGCCGCGAGTTCGCGGATGGCGCGGGGTTCGTCCGGGAAGAATCCCAGGCTGGCGCAGCTGAAGAGCGGATATTTCGGCGCGGTGACGGGCAGTTCCTCGTAATAGCGCTGCAGCGTGCCGCGCATCGGCTCGAGCAGCGGCGTGTGGTAGGCGTAATTGAACGGCAGCAGCTGGCAGAGTCCGCCCAGGGCGCGCAGGCGCTCGTTGAGCGTGGCGATGTCGTCGGGCTGTCCGAAAAGCACCTTCTGGTGCGGACAGTTGTCCATCGCGACATGGATGCGGTCGCCGAATTTTTCCAGCTCCGCGGCCAGCGCCCCGGGCTCCACGGCCCCCACGGTCAGCAGCGCGCCGCGCGGCAGATCCTCGGCGGTGTTGACCTCGCGATAGATGGAATTGAGTTTGCGCTTGAGGGCGATGCGTTCGTCGTCCTCCGCCACATCCACCGCGCCGCTGGCGGCCAGGGATGTGTACTCGCCGGTGCTGTGACCGGTCATGAGATCGCATTTCAGGCCGAAGGACGACAGCAGCCGGAACATGGCGATGCCCGCCGTGAACATCGTTTCGGTGGCGACGTCGATGCTGAGGAACCTGTCCGCCAGAAGTTTGGCGGTCTCCGGGCGCAGGCAGGTCGGCGGCGGCCAGATGTACTGGCTGGGCAGCACGTCCCAGAACCCCGCAAAGGCGGCATCCGACATGTCGAATTCATGCCGGAACGCCGGGAAGGCCATGCAGAGATCGGCCAGCATGTTCTGGTATTGCGAACCCTGGCCGGGAAACAGGAACGCCACCCGGCCCTCCGGTTTCGACCCATTCAGGTCAAAATAGATGCCGCTGCGATTCTGCAGGCGCCTCCGTTTGCCCTCGCGGATCTTGCCGGCGGCATTTTCCAGCTTGGCCGTGAGATCGTGGACATCGGTGGCCACGATGGCCAGCCGGCAGCTTTGGGCGGGCTCGCCGGCGAGTTGCTGCGCAAGGCCGGGCAGCGAGGCCGCGGGGCGGCCGGCCAGTTCCCCGCGGAGGGCGTCCGCGCGGGCGGCCAGCGCCTCCGGGGTTTCCGCGGAAAGCACGAACAATTCGGTCGGATAGGGATAGCCCGACACCTGGTCGTCCACCTGTTCCCGCCGTTCCTCAAGCACCAGGTGGGCGTTGATGCCGCCAAAACCGAAGGCGTTGATGCCGGCCCGGCGGGGCGCCGCGGTGGAGGCATGAACCCACGGACGGGTGACGGTGTTGACGTAAAAGGACGAGCCTTCCAGACCCAGGGCGGGATTCACCTCCTCGCAAAGCGTGGGGGGAAGGACCTTGTAATACAGGGCCAGCGCCGTCTTGATGATGCTGGCAATGCCGGCCGCCGGAATGCAGTGGCCGATCATGGATTTGACCGAGCCGATGGCGTGCGTGGGCACCACGGCACCGTCCCCGCCAAAGGTGCCGCGCAGCGCGGCCACCTCGGTCTGGTCGCCGATCGGAATGCCGGTTCCATGGGCTTCAATGAGACCGACGGTCGCCGGATCGATGTGGGCCGGACCGTAGGCACGCCGGATGGCCAGCATCTCCCCCTCCAAACGCGGGGTGAGCAAACCCTGCGCGCGTCCGTCGCTGGCGATGCCCGCCGCCTTGAGAACGGCATAAATCCTGTCGCCGTCCTCCACGGCGTCGGCGAGCCGCTTGAGCACGAGGAACCCCGCGCCCTCGGAGAGCAGGGTGCCGTTGGCGCGTTTGTCAAAGGGCCGGATCGCGTCGCGCGACAGGGCGTTCAGTTTGCAGAAAAGCATGTACACCTGCGGCGGCATCGAGGCCTGCACGCCGCCGGCCAGCATCATCCGGCTCTGGCCGCTGCGGAGTTCCTTCATGGCCAGCTCGGCGGCGATCAGCGTGGACGAACAGGCGGCATCCACAAGGTAGCTCGGCCCCTGCAGGTCCAGGCGGTTGGCGATGCGTCCGACCGCGACATTGGACACCAGTCCCGGAGCGGCCTCGGAAACCAGCGGGGGCAGGCTGGACTTGAGGCCCTGTCTCACCTGCTCGACGGTCGCCTCATCCATCTCGGGAAGAAGCTTCCGGAGCAGCGCGATCGTCTGGTCGACGGCCAGTCCCGTTTGAAATCCATTGGCGGACGCGCGATTGGGGGTGGCGCCGCGGCCGAGAATGACCCCCGCCGTCGTGCGGTCGAACGGCCGGTCGGCATACCCCGAATCCTTCAACGCGGCCGCCGCGAGTTTGAGCGCGAGAAAATGGTCCGGCTCGGTGCTGGGAATGGCGTTCGGCACCACTCCGAATTCGACGGGGTCAAATTCCGCGAGGCTGCCCAGCAGCGCGACCCTGCGGGTGTAGATGCGCTCCGGCACATCCGCGGTTTCGTCAAAGGTGCCCTGCGCCCACTCCTCGGGGCCGTCCTGGATGAAGCAGCGTTTGGCCAGGATGTTCTCCCAAAACACATCCCGATCCTTCGCGCCCGGAAGGAGACAGGCCATGCCGATGATTGCGATGTCGTCGGAGTGGGAAGCCATGGTCAGGTGGTGGGTGTGGGCGCCAAGCGGTTGAGCGCCTTGCTCAGGGTGGACTCGAAATCCTCAATCACAAAACGGCATTTGCCGTTCCCGTCGAGAAGGCGGAAATCCGTCATGGTCATGGTCGGAGCCACGTGCTTGACGATCAGATTCAGGTGAAAAAGCTCGCCCGGTTTCGGTTTCGGCCCGAAGCGCCGCACGCGGCCGAAAACCGCCGCCAGCCCGTAGATGTCGAACCGGGTCCGCACCCAGAGCAGGCCGGCATGTGTGGAGGCGTCGAGCAGACCCGGATGAAAAATCCAGTCCGCGCCGGCGGGCAGGTCGGTCACCCAATGGTCGATCGGCGGCGTGCAAAGCGTCGCGCTCACGCCGCGACCGTCCAGTCCGTCGATGGAGCGCAGGAGCCGGAATGTCGGACCGTGAAAGGCGTGGAATTTGTAGACTTCCTCGGCGGTCCGTTCCGTCGGTTCAAACACCGGCAGGTCGGCCGGCGGATCGATCGGCTCGGGAACCTCGCGGCGCAACACGAAGGTGCCGCGATAATAGGGCGCACCCGGACCTTCGGCGGCGCGGATGCCCGCCTCGACACGGATCTCGTCCACGGTCATCGACAGGGTCCGGCCGGAGATGAGAAGCGGCAGATCGGCGTCGCCCTCCATCAGCAACCCGCGGAACAGGCGGCTGTCCGCCACCTCGACCACCTGCCAGTCGGGCCAGGCCATCTGCACGGTTTCCGCCATGAGCTCCAGCGCACCGACCGCCGGCATCACCGGCGTGCCGTCGATCCGGTGGCAGTTGAGATAGGGTTCCTTCGAGAGCGAAAGTGTGTGCCGGTATTCCCAGGTGTGTTCGCCGGTTTTGGTCGGAGCCACCCGAACCAGAGGCAGCCTGGGCGGCGGCTTGATGGGGTGGAAGGTTCCGGCGACCATTTCGACGGGACCGCGCTGCGCGGAACGCATTTCATCGACGAGAAACTGGCGTCCGGCCGGCGGCGGAATGGGCACGATGCCGCGTTCCCGGAACTGACGGTTGACCTCCGCGGAGGCCATGCCGCTTTCCCACGGACCCCAGTTGATCGCGCTGATCTTGGTGCGGGTCCAATGGTGGTGCATCCACCAGGCCAGACGGTTGAGCAGTTCGTTGGCCGAGGCGTAGTCACACTGTCCGCGATTGCCCGTGCGGCCGGCGACCGAGGTGAAAAGCACGACCCATTTCAGGTCGTCGGGCCGCAGGTGTTTGATCAGCGCAAACGTGCTGTCCGCCTTGGTGTTGAAAACCCGTGTGAACGAGGCGGGATCCTTGTCGACAAGAAGCTTGTCCTCGATGATGCCCGCGCCGTGCAGGACGGCGTCGATGCGCCCGTGGCGGGCGTAGACGTCCCCGATGAGTTTTCCAAACGCCTCCACGTCGCGCGCGTCGGCGGCGTGGTATTCGACGGTGACCCCCATCCCGCGGAACAGGGCCAGATTGCGCCGGATCTCGCGGTCGCGCTGCAGGGCGGAAATTTCCTTCTCGATCAGCGCGGGAGTCACCTTCCGTCCGTCCTTTTTCGCCGTCTCGAGGAGGATTCTCCGCAGGGCGGCCGGATCGTCGACGCCGTGCGTTTCCGGCGATTCCCCGGGCGGCTCGGCCGCGCGGCCCACAAGCACAAGGGTCATGCCGGGCAGCAGGACGCCCTTCAAAGTTTCCGCGGTGATGCCGCGCGCCCCTCCCGTGGCCAGCACCACCCAATCCCGGCGCGCACACCAGCGGGGGGCGGGGTCCCCGGGGGCGTCGGCGGCCACCTGCGCACTGGTATAGATGCGGCGAAGCCCCTTTTCGTAACCGATCTCGATTTCTCCGTCGCGGTTGACGAGTTCGGCCACGATGATGTCGGCCAGCGCCGCCGGCGCGGGCTCGTCAATGTCGACGGCCTTGACCGCCGCCTCCGGCCACTCGACGGCCAGTGTCTTGAGCAGGCCCACGGCGGCACCCGCCGTGGGCAGCCCCTTCCAGGGCACCTCGCTGCGGCCGAACGAGCCGCCCAGGGCGCTGAAGGAAAGGATCTGTCCGCCCTGCGCGGTGAGGTCCGCGGCGCAGATCTGCAGCAGGTGGAAAAACCCCTTGCACTGCGTGTCGTTGACCTCGTGCCAGCCGGCCAGATCGGCCGGAAAAGGCAGCGGAGCCAAGCCGGCAAGATGAATGACGGCATGCACCGGGCCGTGTTTTTCCCGCAGGCCGGCCACACGAAAGGCGAGTTTTTCGCGATCACACAGGGACTCCGCCGGGAGAAAGGCCGCCGTCGCCCCGCGCGCGGACAGGGCGGCGGCCACGGCCGCCTCCAGGTTCGGATCGGCGCTGACCGTGATCAAATGCAGACCGGACAACCGCGCGTCCGGAGCGACTTGGAGCGGCGCCGGTTTTTCGACCATGAGAAAACGGCCGATGGGCTCAACCGGCGCGGGAGCCTCCGCGACCGCAGGCTGCGCCATCCGGGCAAGGAATTTCCGGACGACGGCCTGCTGGGATTCCAGGAAGGCGCGCATTGTCTGTTGATGCGCCAGAAAGGCCGCCAGACGACCGTCGGGCTGCGGAGAATGGTGGGAATGGCCGTCGCTGCTCAATCGTTCCCCGGAAGATGAATCGGGTTGGAACTTGGGGCGGGACGAGGTCACGCAGCGGACTCCATCACCGCGTCGATCCATCCCTTGAGCGTGCGGATGCGCGTGAGGTCCTCACTGTGCTCGGAAAGCCTCGCCACAACCTGTGGAGGCAGTTGGTTTTGAAACGCACCGAAAATTTCCACGCGTTTGATCGAATCGATTCCGAGATCGGCTTCGACATCCTGTTCCAGGCCGAGCATGTCCGCGGGATAGCCGGTGCGCTCGCTGACCAGATTGACGAGATTGGCGGTGAGACCCTCCCGGCTGAGCGTTTCGCCGTCGGCGGACGCCGAGGGGGCCGGGGCGGAGGCGGGGGCTTCCGCAGGAGCGTGGACCGCCGCCGCCGGGGCGGGCGCCGAAGCGGCCGGAGGAACCGGAGCCGGCACCGGCGCGGGCGCCGTGGGAGCGGCAACCGCAGGAACAGCGGGAATGGCCGGAAGGGTAACCGGGACGGACGGAGCGGTGGCGGACGCGGCCGATGCGGCTCCTCCGAGGAACTGCTTCATCACTTCCTCCTGCATGCGGAGAAACTGCCGCATCGTCTCCTGGTAGGCGGCATACGCATGCAGGGAAACGACCTGGGCCTGAGGCGCGACCGGGACGGACGGCTGGACGGATCGATCAGGCGTTTCGGATGATGTGCTCATAGATGGTGAAATCGGTTTTTGCCCGAGGGCGGGCGGGGAGGAAGCCACGTCGTCAGCCGTGAGTGGAGCGCGTTTCCCGAACGTGCCTTGCGTCTCGCGTAAAGTCCGCACACATCCGCCACTCAACCGCCACCCATGGGCGGGCTCTTTCCCTTGGGAGGAGTTTTCGCCCGGTTGGCCGGTGAAGTCAAGTGCCACGCGGTCCGCGAGAAGGGCCGCCGGATCGAACTCGACACCCTCGACAAACAAGACCGCCAGCGCCTGCAGGAGGCCCTTCAGGCTGCCGCGCGCGGAGTCGAGCGCCACGGTGGTCACGCCCGGACGGCCCTTGAGGATGTCCGCCGTCAGCGACGACAGGATGGTGCGCGGCCCCACTTCCACAAAGACCCGCGCCCCGGCGTCATACATGGCTTCAATCTGCCGGACAAATTCCACCGGACTGAGGAGGTGCCCGGTCAGCTGCCGACGGATGGCTTCGGGGGCCGGTTCGTAGGGTCCGGCGGTGACATTGGAAAAGACCGTGCGCGCCGGCTGACGCAGCACGGCCTCCGCGATGGCCCGGGCCAGCGGCTCCTGCGCGTCGTTCATGGCGGGCGAATGAAACGCCCCGGACACCGGCAGTTCCTTGTAGGAAAGGCCCACCCCGTCGAGCTTCCGGAGGACGGCGGCGATGCGGTCCCGGCCGCCGGAAATGACGGTCTGGCGCGGACTGTTGTGGTTGGCCACGATCACGCCGGATCCCTCGAGGTGCCGCTGCACGTCCTCGCGCGCGGCAAGAACGGCCGCCATCGCCCCGGGGGCCTTTTCACAGGCCTCGGCCATGGTGCGTCCGCGGATGAGCGAGAGGCGCAGAAATTCGTCCCGCGAAAGCACTCCGGCGGCATGCAGGGCGGTGTATTCGCCGTAGCTGTGTCCCGCCATCATGTCGGCGGACAACCCGATGCGTTCGAGAAAATCCAGATACCCGCAGCTGATCACGCCGATGGCCGGCTGGGCCACGCGCGTGTCGGAAAGGGCCTCCACCGCCTGCTGGCGCGCCTCCGGCGTGAAGGCGCGGGGCGGGTAGAGGTAGTGGCTGAAGCGTTTGGCGAACGCCCCTTCGAAGGCGACATCGGCCGCCTCGATGGCGCCGGCCAGTTCGGAAATGTACAGGGCGGTTTCCCTGGCCGCATGCGGGTATTGCGCGCCCTGACCGGGGAAAAGAAACGCCACCTTGCCGGAACGCGTCGGCGGATTGTCCAGCCGGAGCACGATGTGGGCCGGAAGGCGCAAGGAGCCGGGTTCGCGGATGGCGCGCAGGGCGGTTTCCAGCGCCTTGGTCAGCTCGGGAACCGATTCCGCCACGACCGCCAAAGCGGCGCCGCCGGCGGGATGGGCGCGGCGGCTGTTGTGGCAGGCGATTTCCCGCAGGGGGGATTTTTCCCACTGCGGCAGCTTGCCGAGAAACGCGCCCACTTCCTTCGCCAGGGCGTCCCGGTCGGCGGCCCGCCAGACAAACAACTCGCACGGCCAGACCTCCCCGCCGCAGGGCGGTTCCTTCAGCCCGCCCTGGTATTCCTCGAGGATGGCATGGGAATTGGTTCCCCCGAAGCCGAACGCGCTGACGGCCGCCCGGCGGGGGTGCGCCGGATGGGCAAACCAGGGCGCGGCCTCCTCGACGAGGCAGACCGGCGTCTCCGGATTGCGCAGCGGCGCGAGGGGATTTTCCACTCCGGCATGGGCGGGAAGCACCTTGTGGTAGAGGGCCAGGGCCGCCTTGGCCATGCTGGCCACTCCGGCGGTGCTCTTGGTGTGACCGATGAGGGTTTTCACCGAACCCACGACGCAGGATTTTTCCTCCGCGGCGTTTTCGCGCAGGAGGGCGGTGAACGACTCGAGTTCGACCCGGTCCCCCACGGCGGTTCCCGTGCCGTGCGCCTCGTAAAGACCGATGGTGGCGGGGGAAATCCCCGCCTTGGCGTAGGCCCGCCGCATGGCGCGAAGCTGACCTTCGCTGGTGGGGGCGGTCATGCTGGCCCCGCGTCCGTCGCTGGACGACGCCGTGGCACGGATCACCGCATAAATCCGGTCCCCGTCGCGCTCCGCATCGGCGAGTCGCTTCAACACAAGCACACCCACGCCCTCGCTGAGAACGATGCCGTCGGCGGATTCGTCAAACGCGCTCGAAACCCCGCGCGGCGAGAGGGCCTGCGTCTTGCTGAAGCAGATGTAGCTGTAGGGCGACTGCATGGTGTCCACCCCGCCGGCAAAGGCGAGGTCGCACGTCCCGGTTTCCAGTTCGCGCACGGCCTGGTCGATGGCGGCCAGCGAGGAGGCGCAGGCGGCGTCGACGATGTAATTCGAACCGCCGAAATCAAACCGGTTCGCCACGCGGCCGGTGACGATGTTGAAAAGCAGTCCCGGAAAGGTTTCACCGGTCCACTCGGGCAGGCGGTCCATCGCGTCCTTTCCGACCGGACCCAGGATGCGCGGGATCTCGCTGCGGGCGGCAAACTGCTGGCCAAGGTCGGCCAGTCCCCCGCCGACGCCGAAAATGACCGAGGCGCGCTCGCGGTTGAAGCCGCCATTTTCGTAACCGGCGTCCACCAGCGCGCGGCGCGTCGCCTCGAGCGCGAGAAGCTGGAGCGGCTCGATGCTTTTCAGCGAATTGGGCGGAATGCCGAACTCGAGCGGATTGAAGGGGATTTCGTCAAGGAACCCCCCCCATTTCGAATAGATCTTGTCGGGCGCATTTTTGTCCGGGTCGTAATAAAGACGCCAGTCCCAGCGGTGCGCCGGAATTTCCGTGATCGAATTCGTCTTGCGCAGGATGTTGGTCCAGTACTCCTCGGTGTTGTGGGCGCCGGGGAGAAGGACGCTGATGCCGATGATGGCGATGTCGGACGGTTTCGGCGGAGCGGCCGGGGTCGCGGGCAGATCCTCCGCGGCGTCCGCCACGAGGCGTCCCGCACCCTCGGAGACGTCCGCATGCAGATCCCCGATGCGCACCAGTCCGTCGCGCAGACTGGCCGCCTGGCCGATCATGTACATGCCCTCGCCGTACTGGACCGACTCGGCCACCGGCACCACCTTGTCACCCACACGCTTGAGGCCCTTGGAGGCGACCCGCAGCCGGCCGATGGTGAGTTCGTCGAGTTCCCTTGTGATGGCCTGCTTTTCGCGGCCGGCCTTCACCAGCTCCCGGCGGGTCCGGTAAAATTCGTCGGCAAACGGCGTGGCCACGCAGCGGATGGCATGACCCGGTCCGGTCTCCAGATTGATCGTCCGTTTGCAGGAAAGCGCCTCCTGCTGGAACTTGGGGACGATTGCGCCGCAATCGACCGCCTCGTGCGTGAAGAGGTAGGCGGTGCCCATCAGGACGCCGATCTTCATGCCCTTCGCCGCCAGCGGGGCGGCCAGGGCGCTGATCATGGCCGCGCTGCGTGCGTCGTGAATGCCCCCGGCAAAAAGCACATGCACCTCGCCGGCCGTCCGGTCGGGCGTCCGCAGCAGACGCCGGATCATCGCCTCCCACAGACAAAAACTGGTGAGCGGTCCGATGTGCCCGCCGCACTCGCGGCCTTCGAACACAAACCTCCGGCTGCCGCGCTCGAGGAAGAGCTCCAGCAGCTGCGGCGTGGGAACATGCAGGTACGTGGCGATGCCCTCCTTTTCCAGCCGCGCGGCCTGTTCCGGCCGGCCGCCGGCAATGAGCGCAAAGGGTGGCCGCACCTCGCGGACGACCTGGAGCTGTTCCTCGCGAAGTTCCGGAGGGACAAATCCCAGAATGCCCACCCCCCAGGACATGCCGTCCATCAGCGCCTTGCATTCCCGGAGGAGCTTGTCCACCTGCGGACCGCGCAGCATCGCCAGCGCCAGCATGGGCAGGCCGCCGGCCTTGGCCACGGCATGGGCAAAGGGGGCGGTGTCGCTGACCCGGGTCATGGGACCCTGCACAATCGGATAACGGGTGCCGTGGGAGCGCGCCATCAGTGAGTCGGGCGCCAGGGGTTCAAGGACCGCGGCGGTGCGCAGGCTCGCCTCCGCCTCGTTGCGGATGGCGCAAACCAACCGGCCGGTCGTCTGATACGTCCGGGCAAATTCCGCCGCCAGTCCCACGGCCTGGCCCACCGGCCAGGCAAACTCCGCCGGGGCCCCCCAGCCGAGCACCGAGGAAAGGCGTTCCTTCCAACCGTCCTCCCGCCCGCTCAGTTCGAGCTCGTCCGCCGCCGACCGCAGGGTTTCCACGGCGGAAAATCCCGGACGGCTCAACACGCGCACCGCCGTACCCAGACGCTCGCCGAGGACGACGGTTTCGGAACCGTTCAGCGGCTTGAGCGTCGACTTCCACGAAGGCGGCAGCGGCGATTCCGGCATGAGCCATAGCTGGTCGTCAAGCACCACTCCGGCGGCGCCGGCGGCCAGGCACGCGGCGGCGGAATGCGGCCCCACCCCACCCTGCACGTGCACCGGAAGACCGGTGCGGGACAAAACCTGCTGGGTCAAAATGAACGCCGACCACTCGCCGATCCGTCCGCCGGCCTCATGCCCCTTGGCCACCAGTCCGGCGTATTCGAGACCTTCCGCGGAAAGGCTTTCCAGCCGGGACACCTCCAGGATTTCTCGATACAGTTCCCGGGATTCCGAAGGAGCCAGCTCCCGGACAAAGGACACGTCGTCCCCCGCCAGCCACAGGACATGATGGCGGGCGCCCAGCATTTCAAGCAATGGCGGGGCCAGTTGGGCCTGGGCGACGGTCAAACGCAATCCGACCACCGCCTCCGCCGGACTCTGCTCCAAGACCTGCCGAAGGTTGGCCTCGATGCGCGGACGGTCGCCCGGACGGCAGAATTCGAGGTCCAGAAACACCGTGGCGCCGGCACGTGCGCCGGCCGTGGCAAGACCGGGATGGGACAGATTGGCAGGCGTGAGAATGGAAACCCGGAACATGGATGGTCGCAAAGCCTAAACCAGTTCTGCACCGGGGGCGAGCGGGGAGCAATGAAACTTTTTGCCGCCCGACCCGGCCCGAACTGCCGGAAAAAGAACGCCTTTCAAGGCAACCAGGACCACATCTCGATCTGCACAAACCGCAGGATCGGACGGGCCAGCAGCAACCCCAGCGGCTGGTAGCCCGCATTGATCTTGGCGTATCCGGTCATGCCGGCCTTGAGGGAAAAAGGCGGTTTGTCCACCTCGATCAACAGCCGGAAAATCCGGGCCGACGTTTCGGCCGGCGAGGGTTGTCCGCCGGATGCAGACGGCAACGCCGCCGGCTGGATGGAGAGCACCTTTCCGGTGAGCGAGGAATTCGGATACGCGTACAATTTCACCTGGGCGGTCGCCCCCACCTCGACCCCCTCCATGTCATATTCCGGGAGCTGCACCTCCACGAGCGGATCGCTGTTGTTCTGCGCGGTCGCATAGACGTCGCCCACCTTCAGATAGGCGCCCCGCTTGAAATCCAGATGGGAGTCGACCAGGTAACCCTCAAACGGCATGAGGAGCGCGCTCTCGGTCTGCTGCTGACGGGCGTATTGGATCTGCTGCTCGATGCGGGCGAGGTCCGCCTGGGCCGCCTCCACGGTATGCCGGGCGGAGGCGATGTCCTCGGGCCGCGCGCCCGACTTCAGGAGGTCCAGCTGGGCCTGGGCCTCGTCCCGGACCTTGAGCAGGGAGGCGAGGTTCTTTTCGGCCTTCTGGACGTTGATCTTGTCGATGTCGGCCGCCTTTTTCGCCTCCTCATATTGCAGGAGGGCGATTGAGCCGGACCGGTAAAGCTGCTGCATGCGGGGCAGGACCATGGCACTGTAGGCGGCGCTGACCTTCGCCGACTCCAGCTCCTGCATGGCCACGCTCACCTGTTCGACCGCCTGGTCCAGCTTGGCCTTGGCGGCGGTGATCTCCTCGCTGCGGGCTCCCGACAGCAGCTTGGCCAGTTCGGATTTGGCCCGGTCGATCGTGGCCAGCTGCTGGGACCGGCTTTGTTCGAGGGTCAGAAGGGCGTTTTCGATCTCACTCGAAATCATCTTTGCCACCACGGTCCCCTTCGGAATCAGCTTCCCGTCCCCGCCTTCAAAAAACACCTCGGCCACCTTGCCCGAGACCGGCGCCTGGATTTGCTGCTGCAAGGGAGGAAGCACCTGGATCTCGCCGCCGGGACGGTAGGCAAACGGAACAAACATCATCAGGACCAGCACCCCGGCGATGATCCAGCCGCGGTGTTTCCGCAGGAAGCCGTCCCCGGACAAATCCTCCCCTTCGGGCAGGTCGTCCAGGACCCCGTCGTCTGTCTTCGTGCTCCGGGACCTGCGTCTGGCTCTGTGCATAACTTTCCCCACGCCCCAGCGAACCATCAAAAAGGCCACCACGACAACAAGGATGTAGGGGGTCGCGCGGCCAAAGAGATCGGGGAACGAACGCGCCAGGCCGGAGGCAATGTGATTGACGACCATGATCAGGCCAAAGGTCAGGGCCGTGACCAGGAGCAGCGCATAAAGCAAATACCTTCCTCCGCGCCACCCCCTGAGGGTGTCCGGCAGCTCCCTGCCCGTCAACCGGGCCGTCAGCACGGTGATGGCCACAACAATCATGTTGGGCGGAAGGTGGAAATAGTTGACCAGCCAGCGGAAACCGTCGGTTGTCTGGAACGGAAGCAGTTGAATGACCAGACCGATCAGTCCGGCCTGCACAATCATCACCCCAAACGAGGGAATCAGGGTCGGGCTGTTTTTGAACAACGCCCACACCAGGGTCCCCAACACCACCAGGTAAATGCGCACGAGGATGGACGTGCCGTAAATCCACAGCTTGGTCCTGCGGTCCTGTCCGCGCACCTGTTCCTTGCCGATGTAAAAACGCGGCAGGATGCCGCGGAGCAGCCGGATGCCGAACGCCTTCGGCGCCAGTCCAAAATGGGCACAGACGATCCCCTGGACCACACACCGGGCGAAATTGGCCGTCAGCAGCGTGAAAAGCAGTCCGCCCAGGTACCCCAGCTGGGCCGACACGGAAACCAGCTCAACCCGGAACTCCACGCCGTATCGGAAAATGACATACAGCGCCGCCGGAAAGGCCGGGATCAACGCCAGCAGGGACAGCCGCACCAGCGGCAGCAGCGGACGGGTCAGTTCCTCCAGGCGGATCAACAGCCGCTCCGGATTGAACAACTTCCATCCGGAACTCCCCTCCGGGTCCGGAGACGCCTCCCGGTCCGATCCCGCCTTTTCCGCCGGGGCTTCGGTCGAAGACGCCGCGGGCGCCGGCACGGCCAGCCGCATCGACAACAGATGTTCCTCAAAGTCGTGGAAATGCTCCGGCCTCATTTCCATTCCGAAGCGTTCCCGGAACGCGGCCAGGATCTCCTCGGCGGACGTCCGGCCATTCATCGACTGGCAGAGGAAAAATTCCTCCTCGCCAAAGGAGAAACTCTCCCCCGTCTCGGGATCCTCGACCTGATAGGTCTTCACCCCGTCGACATCTTCGAACATCCGGATGGACAGGTCGTTGCGAAAGCAGACGGCAACAGGTTTGGGGGCCTCGGCGGGCCCCGTACGGAATGTTCCTCTTTTCGGCACCGGGCGTGGGTTTTCTTAGAAAATGGCCCCTCTTCGGGTTCCCAGAATAACCTTGACGAGCAAAAGAGTCATTTACGAAAAGAGCACAATCTATGGCGACTTTTGAACCAAAAATTACACGTATCGAGTCGGCCACCTCTGTCCAGAGCAAAATCCAATCTGGCCGGGATCTCGCCAAACAAGGTCGCCTCGAGGAAGCTCTTGCGGAGTTCGAAGCCGCCCTGAAACTGGACCCGAACACCAAAGTCGCCCACTTGGCCGCCGGCGCCGTCAAAGCCCGTCTCCACCGGGAAGACGAGGCTCTCAAACACTTTCGCGAAGTCCTGCGCATCGACCCCCTGAACCTGCAGGCGCACCTGCGCGCCGCCCGCGTTCTGCTCGCCAAGCGGGAAATCGACCGCGCCCAGGAATTCGCCGAAAGCGCGCAACGGATTGATCCGCAATCCCCGGCCGTTCACCTCTTTCTGGGTCATCTCGCGCTCATCCGCAAGGATCTCGCCACCGCCAAGAAGCACCTCACCCAGGCCCTCACCTTCAATCCCCGCCTGGTCCGGGCCCGGCTGCAAATGGCCGCCGTGCTCCGCAACGAAGGCAAGCTCGACGAGGCCCTCGCCCAGGTCAATGCCGCCGTGCGCATCGCCCCCGACAATGCCGTCGTCTTCGATGCGCTCGGCAAGCTCCAGCTCATTCGAAAGGATTTCAACAGCGCCCGCGAGGCGTTCGAAAAAGCCATCACCCTCCAGCCCGGGGACGATCAGGAATCCCTGATCGGCCTCACCGAAGCCCTCATCGAAGAAGGACAGCTCGACCGCGCCGAGGAGATGCTGCGCAAGGCCCCGGCCCGCCTCGAAAGCCGCCCCGGCATCCACAAGGTGTGGGGAGACCTCTACGAAAAACGCGGCCTCTATCCCGAGGCCGTCGAGGAATACAAGGCCGCCCAGGTTCTCGCCGAAAAGTACACCGGCACGCCGGTGGAATCGGCCGAGACTTCCCTGCCGGCCGCGGACGACCTCGCCGGCTGGAAGGCCCTCGCCGGCGAACTCAGAAAATCCACCGACGCCTTCCGTGACAGCGTGCGTCTCCAACTCACCGGCATTTCGGTGGAGGCGGACGATTAACCGGCGGCCCGTTCCGTTGATCCCGCAGTTGCCATGCCGGGAAGGGACGGCCCTCCCTTCCGTCCCGGCCTCCGCATTTTCTTCTCCATGGTTTCCCTGACGATTCCCATCTACAACGAGCGGGAGTCCATCGTTCCGCTTTTCACCAAGATTCATTCCGTGATGACCCGCCTCGGACAGCCGTGGGAGCTTATTTACGTGAATGACGGCAGCCAGGACGGCAGCGACGCCGTCCTCGACGACCTCGCCCGGGTTCATCCGGAGGTCAAGGTGGTGCATTTCCGGCGCAACTTCGGTCAGACCGCCGCCATGATGGCCGGCTTCGACTTTGCCTCCGGCGAGATCATCATTCCGATGGACGGCGACGGTCAGAACGACCCCGAGGACATTCCGCGCATGCTGGATAAGCTGAAGGAGGGATACGACGTCTGCTCCGGCTGGCGCAAGGACCGCCAGGACAACGCCCTTCAGCGCAACATCCCGAGCATCCTCGCCAACAAGCTCATTTCCGCCGTCTCCGGCGTGCGGCTGCACGATTTCGGGTGCTCTCTCAAGGCCTATCGGGCGGAGGTCATCAAGGGTGTGCGTCTCTACGGCGAGATGCACCGCTTCCTGCCCATCTACGCCAAGTGGCACGGCGCCCGCATCACGGAGATCCCGGTGGGCCATTTTGCCCGCACCGCCGGTTCCTCCAAATACGGACTTGAGCGCGTCCTGAAGGTCATCATGGACCTGATGACCGTGAAGTTCATGGACAAGTACATGCTCAAGCCGATGTATCTTTTCGGTTTCTGGGGCCTGGTCTTTTTCTTCGCCTCCTTTGTCTTCACGGTCTGGACGTTCTACATGCGCTACGTGGAAAACTATTTCTACACCCAGACCCCGCTGCCGATGATGGCCGTCTTTTCCTTCATGACGGGTGTCATCTGCATCCTCATGGGCCTCCTGGCCGAAATGGTCACCCGCACCTTCCACGAATCCCAGGGCAAGTCGATCTATCTGGTTCGCGAGACAAGGAATATTTGAGGTGGCAAACCTCGTGCGCGAACCAGCGGTGAATGGAATGGGAAAGGTGAAGGGGGACGGGTCGGTCGGACCGGAAAACTTCTCGGCCTCTCCAAGGGCGCTGGAGTTGTTTGGTCTCACGGTCCACAACCTCATTCCGCTCGCCAAAAAGCCGGAGACGGCACGTTTGGTGTCGCAGCAGATCGCGAGCGCGGATTCGATTGCGGCCGGCATCGAAGAGGGCTGCGGCCGGGGAAACCGCACGGAATACGCCCGGTTCCTGATATTTTCACGCGGTTCGGCACAGGAAACCCTCGGTCGCTTTCACCGCCTTCGCCACCGGCTTCCCGAAGACGGGGTTGAACATCGCCGCCAACTCTGTCAGGAAATCATCGCGATTCTTTCGGTGACGATCAAAACCTTGCGCTCCGGAATGACACGGTCCTTTCACTTTCACCTTCACTCTCACTCCGCCTCGCGCGGAGACGCGCGGCGGTGTGCGGCATAACCGGATTTCTTGGCTCGGGGGAACGCGCGGACCTCGAGCGCATGACGGCGCGCGTGGCGCACCGCGGACCGGATGCGGAGGGGTTTTATGGCGAAGGTCCCCTTCATCTCGGACACCGCCGGCTGTCGATCATCGACCTCGCCTGCGGCGCGCAGCCGATGCGCACCGCCGACGGACGCTTCACGATCGTGTTCAACGGCGAGATCTACAATCACGCCGAACTCCGGAAGGAGCTGCAGGACCGCGGGTGTGTGTTTCAGACCGACCACTCCGACACCGAGGTTCTGCTGCACGGGTTCCGCGAATGGGGCCCGCAAATGGTCGAACGGCTCAACGGCATGTGGGCCTTTGCCATCTGGGACGCGCAGACCCGCCGGCTTTTCCTTTCGCGGGACCGCTTCGGCAAGAAGCCGCTCTATTGGTTTTTCCGCAACGGCACCTTTGCGTTTGCCTCGGAGCTCAGCGCCCTCCTCGAACACCCGGACGCCCCGCGCGGGATCTCCACGCGGGCGGTGCAGAAATTTTTCGCCTACGCCCTCATTCCCGCGCCGCTGTCCCTCATCGACGGCATCCGGAAGCTGCCCGCCGGGCATAACCTGCTCTTTTCCGGGGGCTCCGAACCAAAGGTGACGCGCTACTGGCGGTACCTGCTGGAGCCGGACGATTCCCTGTCCGCACGCCCCGAAGCCGAACTGGCCGAGGCGCTGCGCGAATGCCTGGATCGTGCGGTGAAGCGCCGCCTCATGGCCGACGTGCCGCTTGGGGTGTTTCTCAGCGGGGGCATCGACTCTACCGCCGTGGCCGCCCTCGCCGTCCGTCATGTCGGCAGGGGCCGGCTCAAGACCTTCAGCATCGGGTTCACGGAACCCAGTTTCGACGAATCCGCCTTTGCCCGCCGCGCCGCGGAGTTTCTCGGGACCAGTCACGAACTGGAAACCCTCGACCTCGACAAGGCCGTCGACGTCCTCCCGCAGATCTTCGACAGGCTCGACGAACCGCAGGGCGACAATTCCCTCCTGCCCACCTGGTTGCTCAGCCGCTTCACCCGCCGTCATGTCACGGTCGCCCTCGGCGGGGACGGCGGGGACGAATTGTTTGCCGGCTACGACACCTTCCGCGGGCTCGCCAAGGCCGAGGTCTACGGACGTCTGATGCCGCGTCCGCTGCACCGCGCCGTGCGCGCCCTTGCCGGACTCCTCCCCGTTTCGCATGCCAATCTGAGCTTCGATTTCAAAATCAAACGCGGACTCCGCGGCGCCAGTTATCCGCCGCAGGTCTGGAATCCCGTGTGGCTCGGCGCGCTGGAGCCGGACGAGATCGCCCGGCTCACCGGCCAGCCGGCCACGGTGGAGGATTTGTATTCCGAGGCCATCGAGGTCTGGGATTCCTGTCCGCAGCCGAACCTTCTCGACCGCACGCTGCAGTTTTACACCGAGATTTACCTGCAGGACGGCATCCTCGCGAAGGTCGACCGCGCCAGCATGATGCATGGACTGGAGGCGCGCAGTCCGTTCCTCGACATCGAGGTCGCCGACTTCGCCCGCCGCCTGCCAGGTCATTTCAAGCTCCGCGACGGCACCACGAAGTATCTCCTCAAAAAGGCACTCGAACCCCTCCTGCCCCACGACATCATTTACCGCAAAAAGAAGGGCTTCGGCACGCCGGTGGGCGCGTGGTTCCGCACCGGCCGCCTTGCGCCGCCGCCGGACGGGAAATTCCTCGGGGAAAAACTCGCCGCCCACCGCGCCGGACGGGCCGACGAACGGCTCTACCTCTGGTGTCAGCTCTGCCTCGGGGAATGGCTCGCCCGCCGCAAGGTCCACGGGTAAAACCGCCTGCCCAGCGCTCCGATGAAAATCCTCGTCCTTTGCTACGAATACCCGCCGGTCGGCGGCGGGGGCGGAAGGGTCGCCGCGCAGGTGGCGGCGGGTCTCGTCCGGCGCGGACACGAGGTGAAGGTGCACACCGCGGGCCTCGCCCATCTGCCCGCCCGCGAAGTGCGTGACGGCGTGGAAATTCTTCGCGCGCCCTCCTTCCGCCGCAGCGAGGACACGTGTTCGGTGCCGGAGATGGCCCTCTACATCCTCACCAATGTCCTGCCGGCCTGGCGCTTCGCGCGGCGGTGGAAACCGGACGTGCTGCACGTCCATTTTGCCGTCCCCAGCGGGGTGGTCGGTCTGGCGGTGAGCGTCGCCACCGGCATTCCCTACGTGCTCACCGCCCATCTCGGCGACGTGCCCGGCGGCGTGCCGGAACAAACCGCCGGCCTTTTCAAGCTGGTCAATCCCTTCGCCCGCTTCATCTGGAAACATGCGGTCCGCGTCACCGCGGTGAGCCGTCATGTGGCCTCGCTCGCCCGCGCCGCCTACGGCACCGAAGCACAGATCATTCTCAACGGCGTACCCGCGCGTCCGCCCGCGCCGCCGATCCTGCAGACACCGCGCCGGCTCCTTCTGGTCGGCCGGTTGAGCGTGCAAAAGAATCCCCTGCTCGCCGTGCGCGCGCTCGCCCTATTGAAGGACCTCGCCTGGGAACTCGAGGTGATTGGGGACGGTCCGCTGGCCGGGGATCTTCGCGCGGAAACGGAGCGGCTCGGACTCGCCGACCGTGTGATTTTTCAGGGCTGGATGGACGGCGCCGCCGTGGCCGGACGCATGGCCGCCGCCGACCTCCTTCTCATGACCTCGCTGCACGAAGGACTGCCCATGGTCGCCGTCGAGGCCCTCCAATGCGGACTGGCCATCGTCGGCAGTGACATCGGCGGGCTGCACGACGTCATCGAGGACGGCCGCAACGGTTTTCTCTGTCCGCTCACACCCGAAGCCTTCGCCGAAAGGCTCCGCACGCTTTTCGCGGACGCCCCCCGGCTTCTCGCCGCCCGCCGCGCCTCGCTGGAACTGGCGGGAAATTTCGATCTGGAAAAATCCCTCGACGCCTACGAGAAGGCGTTGCTTGAAGCGTCCCGCCGGACTTCCTAGCATCCGCCCTCATGAACCCCGATTCTCTCTGGCGTGGACTGCGACCGGAAACGCGCCGTCAATTGAAGGCGCGCGATTATTCCGCCGCCGAGGTCGAAAAACGCCTCGCCACCACCGGCCTTGAAGCCTCGGCCGCCCTGGCCACCCAGCGCGTGCTGCAGGAAGCCGGAGCATGGATTCCCGGAGTCGAATTGATGGCCCGGCACATCTATCCCCAGCGGCATCGGGGATTGTTTTCCGAGCTCGGCCGCGCGGGGGAGGCGCGCCTGGGGGAGATCGGCCTCTGGCCCCGCCAATGGGCCGCCGCGCGCATGTTCACCGGCACGGCCAAGGGATTCCACATCCACCCGCCCCATGTTCCGGAGGGAGAGGAACCCGAGGCGTGGTTCCAGAAGCTCTACGGTCAGGAGGAACCGCAGTTCGCCCTGCGTCCCTACGACCGGGAACAGTGGGACGTGATGTTTTTCCTCCAGGGCCGGCTCGACCTCATCCTCTGCGATGAACGCGCCGGACTGCCCCGCCGCGTGATGCGGATTTTCATCGACGGGGACAATCATCGCGGACCCAACAACGCCGCCGTCGTCATCCCCGCCGGTGTCGCCCATGCCCTGCGCACCGAGGGTGGCGAGGACCTCGTCATGGTCTACGGCACGTCCACGGTTTTCTCCCCGTCCTTCGAAGGCCGCATCGGCAACGAAGTGGAGGAAATGCCGTATCCGCCCGAATGGGCCGGCTATCTCTCCGCGGAGTAACCGGGACCGCCGACAGCCGCGAATCGCGGACCGGCACCCGGTGGGAAACGTGCGTCGTCCGCCCCCGGATCCTTACCGGGGCAGGGCCTCCAGGTAGGCGCGATAGCTGTTTTTCGGCATTTCGGCGACGATCCGCTCGAACTGCGCGCCGTCGATGAATCCCATGTGCAGCGCAATTTCCTCGAGGCAGGCGATTTTCACGCCCTGCCGGTGTTCGAGCACCGCGATGTAATCGCTCGCCTGCAACAGGCTCTCCGGAGTCCCGGTGTCGAGCCAGGCCACGCCGCGTCCAAGCGGTTCCACAAACAACTCCCGCCTCCGCAGGTACTCGCGGTTCACATCGGTGATCTCCAGCTCGCCGCGGGCCGACGGTTTCAGATTCCGGCAGATTTCGACGATCTGTCGGTCGTAAACGTACAGCCCCGGCACGGCGTAATTGCTGCGCGGCTTGGCCGGTTTTTCCTCGATGGACAGCGCGCGGCCCTCGGCATCGAATTCGATCACGCCATACCGCTCGGGATCGCTGACCGGACACGCGAAGATGGTCGCGCCCTGTTCGCGGGCGAGGGCCTGACGGAAGAAATCCAGCTTTCCGTGAAAGATGTTGTCGCCCAGCACCAGCGTCGCGCCGGAGCCGGCGAGGAAGTTTTCGCCGATCAAAAACGCCTGCGCGATCCCCTCGGGTTTCGGCTGCTCCGCGTATTCGATCGTCAGTCCGAGCCGGCCGCCGTCACCAAACAACGTCCGGAACATCGGCAGATCCTTGGGGGTCGAAATGATGAGGATCTCGCGGATTCCGCCCAGCATCAGCACCGACAGCGGATAATACACCATCGGCTTGTCGTAGATCGGCAGCAGCTGCTTGCAGACGATGCGGGTGAGCGGGTCGAGGCGCGTGCCGGCCCCGCCGGCCAAGAGAATGCCTTTGCGGTTGGTCATGGATCGTACAGTCTATTGGGGTCCGCCCGCCGGGGCGAGGTCGGGCCGAAAGTAAAGCTCCTGGCGGCGGAATCTGCCAGCGTAAGTGTAATGGGTCCGGATCCACTCGTAGGTTTCCGCCGCCCAATTTTGAAAACGCGAATCCTCGGTCTGGTTGACCGCGCGGTTGTCGATGACGATGGCCGCCGGACGGAATTGCCCGATCTTGGCGAGCGTCTCCTCGTGAAACCGCGACACATTGTGCGCGTTGTCGATGTAGAGGTTGTATTCGTAGGCCGGCCGGTCGGTCATGAAGTTGATCGTCGGCTGGTACGGATAGCAGGCCACATGGTCGCCCGGCCTGGTGTGGGTCTCGATCAGGTCCACCAGCTTCTGGAGCTCCTCGTACTCGCCCTTCTTCAGCCACACCCGCACGCCATTGCGCGCCGTCAGTTCGTATTTTCTCTTCTGGCGCGCCGCGATCGTGCCCGCCGATTCCTTGGGAAACGCGTGCAGGAAATAGAGCAGCGCGTTCGCCGCGCAGAGGGCGATCACCACGCCGCCGCAAACCCGGCCGGCCGCCGTGGGCCGCCGCATCAGACGCGCACCGTACCAGGCCGCGCAGGCCATGCTGACAAAAAACGGCGCCATGAACTCCGACAGGTGCGGCGTGTCCGGGCGGAAGAAAAAGAACTGCGGAAACAGCGTCAGCGCCGAACCCGTCGTGACCAGCAGCACCTGCGCACCCTCGCGCCACACCGCGTTCCACCGAAACACCGCCACCAGCAGCGCCATCCCCGCCGGCAGAAGCACCACGAGCACCACCGCAATCGGCAGGTAGGTCACGACCGGCAACAGACGCTCCGACCAGGTTTTTCCGGCCGCAACGGCATCGAGGGATTTTTTCTGCAGATAGTCCGATTGACGGAGATCCTGTACCTTGGCGGGATCGCCGGCGTCCCGCGTCGCCAGCCAGAGGCCGATCATCTGGAAACGCGACGGGGTGTAAACCGGCCTCGAAGTGGGCGGCGGCGCAAAGGGGTCAAATCCCAGCTTTTCGGCCAGCAATGCCCGGATCAATCCCGCCCAGCCGGTGTATTGTCCGGTGAATTCCTTCAGGTATCCGCGTTTCTGCGCATCCCAATAAAACGGGGCATGCGTCGCCGTCACCCCCGCGGTCACCAGCACCAGGCCCAGTCCGGCCATTCCCAGGTTGCGCATCAGTCCGCCGGCCCGCGCCAGCGGAAAGAGAAGGATCAGGCCCAGGACAATCACCGCAAAAAACAGGCCGAGGTCCACCCTCACCAGAAAGGTCAGTCCCAACGCCAGACCCGCCGCCAGCATCCACGCGAGTTGCAGCCGGAACCGGCGCTGGGTGAACACAAAGGCCTGCAGCAGCGTCAGCATGTTCAGCATGGCCAGAAACGCCATGTAATTGCGGAACAACATGCCCGGAATGAGAACCGGCAGCATCGCCACGAGCACCGCATACCAGCCCGCGCCCGTCACCCGCCGGACGATCAAAAACGCCATCACACCCGTCAGCGTGCAGAGTGCAAAAAAGAAGATGCGCAGCGCGATGTAGTTGGGACCGAAGATCTCGAACAGCCACACCACCGGGTAAAACCACATCAGGTTGTAGCCGAGGAAGGTGTCCTTGATCGGCAGCCAGCCGTCCATGAGACGCATCGCCACCACCGCCACCGTGCCGCCTTCGCCGCCCAGATTCAGCCCGCTGCGGTAATACTGGGCGTAATACCCCACGGCCACCGCCATCACCACCAGCGCGCCCCAGCGGTGCAAAAACGCCTCCAACGCAGCCAGGGGCTGGTGGCGTTTGTTCCAATCGGCTAGGGCGGCGAAAAAGGGCGTGGACAGCATCGGCGTTGCCCTGACGGGCATATCCCTCTAACTTATGAACGCCATGACCATCTCCGAGCAAGTCTCCGCACGCAAATTCCCTCCCTTCAGTCTCGCCCGACTTCTCCGCGGCACGTTCGCTCCCAAGGCCGGACAGAAGATCTGCATCCTCATCGACCTGGAGGATCCGCGTCAGATCAAGGATTTCGCCTTCCTCAAAAACCCCGACCTCTCCATCCAGCGCAATGCGGTCGTCCATTTCTACGAACCCCTGCGCGACGGCGTACTCGCCGAGCTCGGACTCACCGGCGGGGAAATCTTCGCCTATCGGGTCACCGGCGGCAGCAACCTCGACCTGCCCGACGCCGCCTTCACCCCCGACGGACGCGAAATCAGCCTCGAGCGCGATGTCTATCCGAACTACGACATCATCCTCTGCATCTCCACCTACTCGGCCACGGCGCCCCTCACCGCCTTCGCCAAAAAATACGGTTTCCGCGGCGCCACGCTGCACGGGGTCAATGACATCATCCTCAGCACCGGCCTCGCCGTGGATTACGAGGAGGTCAGCCGCGAGGCCGAAAAACTGCGCCTCGGACTCACCCGCGCCGACTGGGTGGAAATCGATTTCCTCCACGACGGCAAAACCCACACGCTTCACCTCGATCTCGGAAGACAGGAAGCCCAGAAAAGCCACGGCCTCTGCCGCGGTGAGGAACCCGACGTCGCCAACCTGCCCGCCGGCGAAATTTATTTCGTCCCCACCGGCGCCTCCGGCGCCTTCCCGATGAAATATGAGGACGGCACCATCGGGCTCATGCAGGTCGCCGGCGGACGCATCACCAAGGCCGAACTCCTTTCCGGCAATGCGGAAACCGTCCGCGCCCACAACGAAAAACTCGCCTCCGACCCCGTCACCGGCGAGCTCGGCGAACTCGGCTTCGGCACCCAGCTCCTGCCCTTTTCCGGTCGCGACATTCAGGACGAAAAGGTCCGCGGCACGATTCATGTGGCCACCGGGCGCAGCGATCACCTCGGCGGCAGCCTGACGCCGGAGAAATTCGCCAACCACCAAAACGCCACCCACGACGACATCCTCTTCGCCCCCCACAAGACGCCGGAGATCCTTGTCACCCAGGCCCGGATGCTCCGCGACGGCGAGGTCAAGGTTCTCATCGAAAAATACGAACCCTCCGCCTACCTCAACAGCCTGCTGGACTGACCCTTCCTTCCGCCCGGCGCGCCGCCACCCGCGCGCCGGGTGCCCCCCCGGGTAGGGAACGATGTCAGGAATCCCCTCTTCCGTCATTCCAACCTCCTCCCGGACACCGTCCCATGGTCAAGGCAACGCTGCTGGCTCTCGGCTGGGGAATCCTCTTCTACTTCGTCGGCCTTTTCGCCTGCCTCTGGTTCCTACCCCTCGTCTCGTCCAACACCCACGACGTCAACGTCGAGGCGGCCATGGCCGGAGCCTTTTTCACCGGTCCCCTCTTCGCCATCGCCGCCGCCATCGGCGCCTTCCTTTTTCACCGTCCGCGAAAAAGGAACTGAGCCGGGTTCGCGTGACGGCAACTCCTCACCTCACGCCGGGAGAAAATAACTCATTACCAATAACTTGCGTCCATTTGTTCCCGGCTTTTCACAAGTTATTCATAACAGAACATCAACTTCCCTCCCCGGCGCCAAACGCCCCGGATGTGAATATCCGGTTCTCGCGCAATAAACTTATTCCCAGCCTATTACGCCAAAAAATTCACAATTTATTCGCAGGCGGATGTCCCACCGGGTTCGTAGGCGCCGACGTCAGGAGGCGGGGACTGGACGCCCATGGACAAACCCCCGCACGCCATAACGAGACTTCCAACAAACCGAGGGTCGCCGCCGGCCTGACCCTGCTTTTTGGGACAAGCCGGAGGTTGTCCCGCCTCAACGCGCACGTTTCCGGGACCGGGTTCCCGCCAACACCATCAGGGCCGCCGTCAGCAAAACCGCCGAACCCGGTTCCGGCACGGCGTAGGCGAAATAATGCATGACCAAGGTATGGCCGTAGTGGCCTTCTGCGGTTTCCCAATACCACTGAAAATATCCCTGTTCGTAGGCCGGGAACCCCCAAATCGACGAAAAGTTGTTCTCATTGAATGCCCTTGTCGATTGCATCAGCAGCCAGGAATGGTTGCTGTTCCAAAATTCGTCCCCGCTGTTCGGCAGTTTGTCCGCAAACGCGTCAAAATCGTTCTCGAACGAAAATCCCAGCAGCGAAAGGGACTCATCCTCTTCCAGATCGAAGGTGTAGAGGGTCCAGTCCACGCCGGCCGTTCCGGTTTCGTTGTCCACCAATCCGCCCAGGGTGAAGACGAGCATGCTGTTTCCGCCGAGCGTCACCTTGCCCCGGAAAATCACTTCATTCAGCCCCGGTGCCAGCGCTCCTTCGAGATAGGCATCACCCTCAATGACTCCGTGTCCGGAGAGCGTGGAGTTGATGTCGGTGACCACCGTGCCGGTCGTTCCGCCGTCCAGAATCACATGACCGCCCACGCTGGTGATTGTACCGCCGACCGTCACGCCTTCGCCCACCACCAACGCCCCCGCACCCAATTCGACCGCGGCCAGTCCGGTGGGATTTCCCCCGTCGAGATGAACCGTCCCGGATTGAACCACAAAGAGGCCGGAAATCTGATTGTCACCGCTCAGGCGCAAATCGCCGTTCCCAAATTTGGTCAGCTGATCCGCCACGATGTCGCTTCGGATCGCGTTGTCGGACCCCGCCGTGTAGATCAGGGCATTGCCGAGTCCGAACTGGAGGGTGCCGACATCGATCGTGGCCCCGTGGTTCAAAATAATCCCCCCTTCGTCGCCCGATGACTGCCCCCCCACTTGCAACTCGGTGGCCTCATTGGCCCCGGTCACACTTTTCCCCGACGCCACGCGCAGCGCATGAACCGCCGCCACGCCATCGGCCGCCACGGTCTGGTTGTCCACCACATCATACACCGTGGAGAAGGTCGCCTCGTTGACGCCCACCGCCTCGCTGGAGGTGTAGGATGCCGTCACAAAACCCGACACGCCGTAAGTCAGGAAGCTTCCTGTGCCGTCCGCGTCGGCTCCGATCACATGGGGGGCCAGCATGCCGTTCATTTCGACGAGATTGCCGGAGCCGTTGAGATGCACCTGGGTGGCGGCCCCCAGATCCGCCAGACCGGTGATGACCTGCAGGACAAAGGTTCCGGAGCCGAGCCGTTGGAAATTCTCCGTGCGCAGGCGGCTGCCGTCGCCGATCTGCACGGTCAGGCTCGTGCGATTGCCCCGGTCCACCAGCATGCGGGAGCCTCCGGAATAACTCAGACCCTTTTCAAAGGCGTCGGCCAACGTCTGCGTGAGTGGCGAGGTGTCGGAATCGTCGGGCGTCAGCTCAAGCGACGCAGATTCCAGATGGATGGAGCCGGTTCCAAAGGGCGTCGTGCCCGCATGGGTGCTCCGGACGATGCCTCCCCGAAAAAGGTTGTCTCCCGTGAGCTCATTGGCCCCGCGCAGCAACACCGTGCCGGTTCCCGCTTTTTCGATGCCGACCGTGCCGGACAGCGGAGCGATCACCTCCAGGGTGGCGTCGTTGAAGGTGAACTGATTCGTCGCCTCGGTGAGGGTCCAGGTGGCGGGAGTCCACGCACCCCCGGGCAGGTCGGCCGGATCCAGGGTCACGGAAAATCCGGCCGCAATCACCGCCAGATACCCGTTGGGCTCATTGCTCAGGGCACTGCCCGGCTGGTTGTAGTCGAATTGCAAAAACGGGCCGTTGCCCAGCGGAGAGTCCGCTGTGAAGGGAATCACGTCGGCATACTGCGGGTTGTTCTGCGGAAGATCCGCCACATTGAATAACGAGCTCGGCATGGGGTTGCTGAGGACCAGCTGACTCGGGGAAGTGACGTTGACCCCGCTGACGGCGACAAAATGTCCGCCCACATCATCATAGCTCGTCCCGTCGGACGAGATCTCCAGCCACTGCAGGTTCAGAAAGGTGGCCGTATAAACGTCCGCCTGGGCCGTCTGAAAAAACGTCAGGTCGGGCGCATTGGGCGCCTGGATGGTGACATTCTGGATGCCGCGCGCATTGAGGTACATCGTGATGGCGGTGAGCACATTGTCCGAATACGCCCCGCCGGTGAACGACGTGTCGCTCAGCCCGACCAGGATGCGCTCCAGATTGAGATAATCGTCAAAGGTCGCCCCCGCCGGCAGGATCTGGGTGAATCCCTGGTTGGCCAGATATCCCAGCACGATGTTGGCCGTGGTGGGTCCGCAATACATGCTGCCATCGCCTCTCAGATCATGTCCGCCCGGACCGAATCCGTCCTGAATCAGTGAAGGCGTGTCCTCAATCCGATTCTGACCCCAAGAGGCCGCTCCCGATCCCACCAAGAAGGCCGTTGCCACAAGCAAGCCCAGTCTCCTGCAAATTCTGTTTTTCACGGGCGAGGAACCTAGGCCGACCGGCGGGGAAAAAAAGGGATTTCAGGCGACGCGAGCGAACTGAAGACCCATCTTGTTGGCGCACAGGAAGATAATCAAAAAATTTCCTGCGCCCGTTTTTCCGCCCCGCCGCTCGGTGCAACGCCTGCCATCGGATTGAGGCGATTCCGGCTTTGCATCCCCACTCACCGCCCTCCATGTCCGGCATCATGCGTTTCGCCGCGCCGGGCCCATTTGTGTTGCGGCACCTCCTTGCCGTGCCCCCTGATCGCCCCGGGTCTGTGCCCCGGCCGGATCTGGAAATGGGGAAAACGCCTGTGCACCGGACAACGCGACGGGTAAACCCCTTGCCGTGGGCAAGTTTCGGGAACCGGGTCGCATCGGCAGTCATGACGAGAAACAGGCAACGCCTTGCCCAAATCCGCAATGCAAAACATTTCCCCTCGGAGAATCGGGCAGACATTCCGGAGGAGCAGGCAGGGCGGAAGCGATTTTTACGCCCTACGGTATCGGCAGACACGAAACGAAAAAAACAACCCACAAAACCATGAACCCGTCAGAATCTTCCGCCCCCTCTCCCCGCACCGCCACGTTCAGCGGCCGCCGCGTGCTGGTCACCGGCGGCGGCTCCGGCATTGGCCGCGCGCTTGCCGAAGCGTTCGCCCAAAGAGGCGCCGATGTTCTCATCACCGGCCGGCGCGTTGACACCCTGGAAGCCGTCTGCCGCGCCACTCCGGGCATCCGGGCGTATGCGCTTGATGTCACCGACCGCGCCGCCCTCGCACGGGCCGCGGAGGAACTTCCCGCGAAATACGGACCGATCGACACCCTGGTCAACAACGCGGGCGTCCAGCGCATGTTTGATCTCCGCCAGCCGGTGCCGCCCGATTTTTGCGATCTGGAAATCGACACGAATCTGCGCGCCCTCATCAGCGGCACCGCGGCGTTTCTCCCGCACCTGCTTCGGCAACCACGCGCCGCCATCATCAACATCTCAAGCGGCCTCGCGTTTGTTCCGCTGACGTCGGCCCCGGTTTACAGCGCGACGAAGGCGGCGGTGCATTCCTTCACCCTCTCGCTGCGTCACCAACTGCGCGACACCTCGGTGCGTGTGATTGAAATCGCCCCGCCGGCGGTGTCCACCGAACTGCACGACTACATGGGTCCGCGCGGCCGCGAAATCGGCATCCCCGTTTCCGAATTTGTGGCGGAGGCCATGGAAGGCCTCGAGGCGGACAGGGAGGAAATCTGCGTCGGCCAGGCCAAACAAATGCGCGCCGACCCGCAGGCCGCCTTCGACCGCATCAACAACACGCCGCTCCTTCCCTGAAAATTGTGCGGAGAGACAGCCTCCGGCGTGTCCCTTTCCGCCGGAGTGCACGCTTTTGGCGTGCGGTTTTTCGTGGCGTCGCGGGGCCGTCCCCGCGACGGCGTCTTCGCAGGCACGGATGGTTCGTGGCGCGAAGCGCGTCGGTTCGTTTTCCGCCTGCCGATATCCGCCTTTCCTCAATGTTCGTCCCTTGCCGGATTTTCCTCCGGGTCGATGCCGTAGGGCGCCAGCAGCTGGCGCTGGAATTCCTCCCCGGAAATTTCCCCTCGCATGTGCTTTTTCACCAGCGCGCGCTGCTCGGGCGTCAGATCGCGCAGCGAATCGTCGATCATTTTTTCGTAGGAAGCCTCGTGGGCCTTTTGCTGCAACCGGGAACCCAACGGACCCGCGATTTGCGGAGCGACCGCGCCCAGTGTCATGGCCGAATCCACCGCCTGCATGCGCATCTGATGCGCGGCAACCGCCTGCAGATTGTTCGCGCTTGCCCGGGCCACCGCCGCCTGCGGGTCGACCGTCCCGTCCGCCGTACGGTTGGACGCACACCCGAAAAGCCCCGCCACAACAACCGCCCAACCGCTTGATCGGAATACGACTTTCATACAAAAAGCCGGAATCCCACCGCGAGAACCGCCCCACCGCGAGAAAAATCTGGCGATGCCCGTCCTCGCTTCCCGGAGGGACAGCCGCCGACACGAATTCCCGTCGGGGTTCACGCTTGGGCGTGCCGCTTCCTGATGTCGGCGCTTGCTCGGCGCCTGCGGTCCGTATTTCAGGGCGTCCCCGGTTTTCCCAACACGCACTCCCCCCGTTCCGTCCGATTTAACGGCAACCATGGCTTCCTCACCCCGTCCCTCCTGGCCGGCGCTGCTCGGCGTGGCGGCCGCTTCCGGGCTCGCGACGACCTTCCTCGTACGCAATTTTTTCCCCTCCCACAAAAAGATCCGGCACCGGATCCGGTCCGAGTACAGCGTCGCCGACGACACGTTTGAGCGGGTGATGAGTCAGTTAATGGGCCCGCCGCTCATCGGTGGCAATCGGATCACCATCCTGGAAAACGGGGACGAATTTTTTCCCGCCATGCTGGACGCCATCCGTTCGGCCGAGCACACCGTCACATTTGAAAACTTCCTCTGGCACGAGGGCCGGATCGCCCGGGCCTTTGCCGGGGCGCTCGCCGAACGGGCCCGCGCCGGTTTGGACGTTCATGTGCTCCAAGACCGTTTCGGCTGCGTCGGCCTCCACCGAACCGCCATGCGCACCCTGCGCCATTCCCCGGCCGAAGTGGAAATTTTCCGCGCCCATTGGTCCAGCCGGCTCAACTTCCGCACCCACCGGAAATTGCTCATCGTCGACGGCAAGGTGGGATTCATCGGCGGCGCCTGCATCGCGGACGAATGGATGGGCGACGGACTCACCCGCGGACACTGGCGCGACACCCACTACCGCGTGGAGGGGCCCGTGGTCGCGCAGATGCAAAGCGCCTTTCTCGACAATTGGATGCAAACCCGCGCCCAGGTGCTGCACGGGGAAAAATTTTTCCCGCCCCTCGAGGAAAAAGGACCGCTCAAATGCCAGACCTTCATGAGTTCGGTGGGCGAGGGCGCCGACAGTGCCCGGCTCATGTTTCTGCTTTCCATGGCGGCGGCCCGCAAGCGCCTCTGTATCGCCAGCGCATTTTTTCTCCCCGACGACCTCATGGTTCGCACCCTCATCGAAGCACGAGAGCGCGGGGTCGAGGTGGACGTCATTGCTCCCGGCGCGGACAACGACGCGCCCCTCGTCCGGCTGGCCGGACGTTCCCGTTGGAAACCGCTCCTCCAAGCCGGCGTGCGCCTCTGGGAATACCAGCCGGCCCGCTTCCACTCGAAATACCTCATCGTGGACGACTGCTGGTGTTCCGTCGGCTCGACCAACCTCGACCACCGCTCCCTCCGCCTCAACGAGGAAGCCAACCTCAACATCCTCGACCCCACCTTCGCCGCCGAACACACCCGAATCTTCGAACGCGACCTCAGCCACTCCCACCTCATCACCTGGGACGAGTGGAAAAAACGCCCCCTCCCTGAAAAAATCACCGGCCATGTCGCCGCCCTCGGAAGACTGCAGATGTGAATTTCTGAGCGTTTCGAAAGGTGCTTGTTTTCAGTAATTTCCATCGCAATATTCCCGATTGTTCACAAGTTTCCCACAGCTCGGAATGGGGGAACCTCGCCCCTTTGCAACCGCTTGCACTAAC
>CALCJD010000046.1 GCA_937960895.1 uncultured Spartobacteria bacterium
GTGATACGGCGGCGGCGTCTGGGCCACGACGAGAACGCGGGTCTTTTTCAACACGAATTTGATGGAGGGATGGGTAGGAGCCGGGGTGAACTCTAAACGATGCGGAGGGTCAGCCGCCGGCCTGACCCAAATTTTTCGGACCAGCCGGAGGTTGCCCCTCCTCAGACCAAACAGGGCGCGAAGTGCGGCGAGTCGGACGGAAAAAGGAGGTCAGTCACTTTTTCCGAAGCCCGGAGAAGATTCTCACGGAGGTTGGTGGAATCCCGTGGAACCCACAGCACGCTCCGCAGGCAGGGGAACGACGACTCGCGGAGGATCTTGTCCGCCTGCTCGGGTTCGGAGTTTTTCAGATCCAGAACGGTGACAAAATTGCGGACAAATCCCGACAGACGGACGGCCTTTTCCAGGGCGGCCAGCGAGGACGACAGGGCGTCCGGGGAAGCGATGGCGGCCGGCCCGATCAGGTGGACCACCGTGTTCGGTTGATGTTCATACAGCTGCTGAAGGGACCAGCAGATGTTCTCGGCGGGACCGTCTTGGAGTTGGTTTCGGCAGACGGAGAGGAATTGCACTCCCCGGGAATTCATGTTGTGGGCCAAGAATTCGAAGAGGGCGGGATGATCATTGATGACCAAAAGACGCATGGGAGGAATCATTCAAGAGAACGGGTATCTGGCGGATTCCGGAGCACAAAACCGCACTGCACCGGTTTGAACCCGGGCATTCTTTGGAGGAAATCCGAAAATCCCGCCCAGCGGGCCGGTCCCGCCAGCGCGGCGAGGGCGCCGATGCCGAGGCTGAGACATTGGGCGATCCGGTGCTTCCATCCGTGCTCCGCCACAAAAAAGGTTTGAAACGGATAGATCCAAGGATCGGCTTCGACCAGTGCCTGGCATTCGAGTCCGGTTTGGGTGATCCAGGTTTTGACAAGGTTCAGGTCCACGGTGTGCTCGTGGTGGGCGTCCGGATACCGTTCGTTGATGGGGACGAGAAAGATCAGATGGCCGCCGGGCTTGAGGATGGAGGAGAGCTGGCGGATGAGCGCCGGAGGATCCGGAACGTGTTCGAGCACGTGGCTGCACAGGCAAAGGTCGTATTCCCTATGGCCCTGCAGCGACTCTTCGATCCGATTCAGATCGATGGTTTTCAGGGAGATCCTCTCATAGCCGTGGCGGCGGAGGTTTTCTTCCACTTCACGGACGGTCGAAGGTTCAATCTCGCACCCACCCAGCTTTGCTGAGCGAGGACAGTGCAGGAAAAAGGTTCCTGCGCCGAAGCCGTAATCAAATACCGCCTTTCCTTCGAGAGAGATTTCGGTCTCCTTCAGGAGACGCAGTGCAAGAAATACCTTGCTCGTTCTCATGTAGGAGAGGTGGTGAAGACGACTCTGACGTCCCCGATAGCACGTTTTAAACAGTTCCTGCTTCGACATGGCGGGAAGGAAAGGGATTGGTTGTTTCGATGAGGTGGCGGAGTTCGCGAATTGCCTCAATGAGTCCGTGAGGACGAAATACCTTTTCGCAATACAGCAGGTAGGAGAGAACCAGGAGTTCTTCCCTGCCCGGCAGGCGGGAAACCCGAAGATAGTTTTGGAATGAGGGGGAAAACACCGTCTGCCTCAGGAGGTCAATGAGCGTGGTGGGGTTCGGCCGCTTCAAAAGCAGGGCGGATTGGATGTCAAAGTGCAGCCAGTCCCATCCGGGAACGCCCTGTCTTTCTCCGCGTTCCCAATCGATCACGGACCACCTGCCAGTAGCATCAATGCGAACATTCCAGGGGGCGAAATCTCCGTGGAAAAGGCACGGGTGAATCCGTGTTTCCCCAAACTCCGGAAACCAGCCGGGAATCCCGGATCCCAAATTTTGGGCAAGTTCCTTCCAAGGACGGGTGTCCGCAAGGCGCACAGTGGCGGTCGTATCGATCCACGATGTCAGCACCGATTCGATTTCGCGGTCGGATGCGGGCCATCCCGGACTGTTCCCGTGGACGAACTCCATGGAAAACGCCGTCCAGTCCTTTTCTTCGATAAGATCCCGGACCGCGGGAAGGTGGAAAATCCCGGCCGGCGCGGAACGGAGGAATTCATATTCCCGGTGAACCATCCGCCTTGCCTCCTCGGTATTGCCCGCCTTGAAGACCGCTGCGGGAGAGCAGTCCTCGGCAAGGGCGATCAAAATGAGGCGCGGCGTGGGGCCATGGGGATTGCCCGGAAGCAACATCGGAGGCCGGGTGGAGTTCCCGGCCGACCGGATGGAGCGGACTAGGGGATTGGCGGAGTCGAAATGCAGAACGGTCGTTTCCCTTGGAAAACGGCATCCAACGACGCCCAGCCAGCGAACTGCCAGGCGATATAGTCGAGCAATTGGGGATTGCGCGGGCAGAAGCGCGGAAAGCCTCCTTTGGCAATCAAGGTTGTCGGGAAGGAGGGCAAAGACCCGGCCGTGCTTCCGATGGACGCGGTAAACAACCGGGGTGGTGCTCCGCGATTCGGGAGCGGAAAAGTATGAGGCGATGGCCTTCACCGGGATCGTTCGCGAATCGGGTGATAAATCTTAAGCATCCGGATCCCCTTTCCCGAAAGAGCGGCCGAGTCGAAAAAAATTAACCAAGTTCGTGAAACCCGGCAGCAATCATCACAAAAACTGCCGGAAAAATCTCTCTGAGGAATGCAGGGAGGCGTAGCTTTCGCATCCGTGGGAAAACGTCTGCGGGTCCTCGTGGAGTTTGGCGAACAGGTCCCTGATTCCCGCGGCGATTTCCGCGGGAACCGGTTCAGCGGCAATTCCGCAGTGATGGGTTTTGACGGCGTCCTCCATGACTCCGCCCTTGGATACCAGCACCGGTCGGCCCGCCGCGCAGGCGCGAATCATGACATTGCTCGATTGATAAAAATCCACATACGGACACACGACGATGGTTGCAGCCTGCAGGAAGGTCCAGGTTTCCTCGTCGGCGATGAAGCGGTCGACGACGGTGATCTGCCATCCTTCGGAACGCCGCTGTTCAATGAGGTTTTTGACGCTTTCGGAAACATCTGAGCGGAGAGGTCCGGCAATGAGCACAGAAAAGGATCCCGGTTTCAAATGCGCGAGGCTCTCGAGCAACTGGCATGTTCCCTTGCGTCGGGATTGAACGCCCAGCGACAGAACAACCGGCGGACGCAGATCAAGAGCCAGTGCCTTCAGGGCCGCCGCGGGTTCGAGGTGGGGAAACGGAAGCCAGGGATCCGCCGAAGCCTGGAGTTTTTCGGCATGAAATCCTGCAAGGGCGGAAACCTTCTTCGGAAGAGAGTGGTCCAGGCAGAAGGCGGTTCGCAGAGTCTTTTGGCGGAGTGCGTGGCGAATGATGCTTCGCGTGAGAAAGTGGCGGATCCGCTGTTTGAGACGGGTTTGCAGATTGGGACGGAACTCCCCGCCGCCGAAGTAGATTCCGGAGATCTCGCAGGAACCGAAGATCCATTTGCGGATCGGCAGTGCGAGCCAGAGAAAGACAAAGTCGATGCGAAGGAAGGCCACCCGGTCGGGTTTCCACTCCTTGATGATCTTCCGAAGATGGAGCAATGCCTTGAAGGCGATCCAATAGCCTCCCAGTCGGCCGGGGAGCCGGGAGGTCCATCCCGGAAGGGTGAATTTCCGAACCTCGGGGGGAAAGGGAAGGGATTTCAGCAGATCTCCGAGGTATTCGTGCCTGTCCGGAAGGGCGACGGCCACTTCCACGTTGGTTTCCTGTGGAGCGTGCAAAAGGAGGGAATTGACATACCCGACCGAGTGGACGGCCTGCTGGATTTCAACAAACAAAATGCGCATCACGACACTTCCTTTGGGATGTGATTCACGGTTTTTCTTCCATCCGTCGCCGGACGTTTCCTGAGGGGGGTTCTTACAGCGAAATTGAATCCGAGGGCTGTCACCGGGAACGCTCGAGGGCCGCTTGATAGATCTCCAGCATCCGGTTCATCTTCACCCGCCAGTCGAACACCTCGCGGACACGCTGCTTGCCTTTCTCGCCCAACCGGGTGACCAGGTCGGGATTGGCGGCCAGTTTAACGATGGCGTCCCGGAACGCGGCGATTACCGTGGCCTCATCCGCGGGGGCGATGCGGATGCCGCATTCGTCGGTGATCTGGGTGGCTCCGCCGCCGATGTTGAGGCACACGACGGGGCGGCCGGTGGCCATTCCCTCCAGGTAGGCCCATCCGGCGGAATCGTGGAGGCTGGGATGGAGCAGGGCGGAGGACTGCCCGAGGCGCTCGAGGGTTTCCGCGCGGCTGAGCTTGCCGAAGAAGCGCACCGAGCGGCCCGCCGGGGAGGAGGCGGCGAGCTGTTCCAGACGTTTTCTTTCCGACCCGTCCCCGACGATCCAGTATTCCGTGTTGGGAAGGTTGGCCTCCAGGTAGGCCCGGAGCGACAGATGGTAGGCCTTCCAGGAAATGAGACGGCCGATGCTGATGAGCCGGAAAACATCCTTCGGGGGAGGAGGCAGTTGCGCCAGTCTGTCGATGTCGGCGGTGGGAAGCCCGGAGCCCTCGAGCATTTCGACATGGGAGGCGCCGAGATGGTGAAGGCGCTCGCACGTTTCGGGGGTGCCGCCGATGGCAATCGTCGCCCGGCGGGCGGTCAGGCGAAGCAGGGGATCCTTTTCCGCGATCCATCGGACGCCGTTGCGCAGGGCGTCCAGAACCCGACCTTGGAATCCCAGGGTGCAGCGCAGGGGGGGAGGGGTGGATTCCGCGCCGCCGACCTGCCCCCATACAAATGGCTTGTTCACAAAGGCCAGGCCGCTTGGAGACCAGTAACGGTTGAATGTGGCGTGATGAACCAGATCGAACCCGACCTCCCGGTCGAGTTTCTGCGCAAGGGCCGCGGAGCGCAGTTGCCACAGGTAATAATACCATTCGGTGCTGAGGGCTCCCTTTTTGAACCGGAGGAAGACTCCGGGCAGATCATGGTAAACAAAATGCAGATTCGGCAGTTGCGAGGTGATGTCCGACTTTTCAATGGCCGGGCGGTTGTTGGCACGGGTGATGACCCACACCTGATGCCGCCGGGCAATCTCGGTGACAGTGAACCAACCTCGGCCTGGCTCCGAACCTTTGCCGGGTTCGCAGGCGTAGGCCGAGATCAGGATGCGCAGAGAACTCATGGAAGATCCTGGGAAAGGGGTTTCGCGGAGTTTCGGGTTTCGGCGCGGCGGGCCAATTCGTTTCCCATCTGCCGGTACACCTCCGCAATCACCTCCTGAAGGGGCTGGTTTGCGTCGATGACACGACCGGTGCGCAGCGCGGACACTTCGCTTCGATAAGCGTCACTCTGGCGGCGGGATTCCTGCAGCGTGACCTCGGCCTTGCGCTCAAAAAGAACCTCTCCGGGGGCATGCAGGGCGAAGGTGAGATCCACGGGGGGAGCAAGGCGAAACAGAAATTTCAGAAGGCCGGGAGAAACATTCAGACGGAAACGCCGGGGATCACAAATCATGTCGAGGAAATACCGGTCGAAAATGACCACGCGATTCTTGGCCGTGGCGCGGCGGACCAGGGCGAAATAACCGAGCCAGTAGTCGAGAAAGTAAAAAAAGACCCGGAACAGGCTCGCTCCGGTGCCGTGCGGTTTTTGTCCATGGGGATCGCGGTTGACCTCCCCCGGGCGCGAGGCCTTCCGAACCTTTAGAAGCACTCCCACATCGGGAAGCAGGCCGGGCCGCCAGTGAAAAGTGGCCGGTTTGGGCAGCCACTCCTCAAGGCGTTTGGTGACACCCTCGATGACCGACGACTTCCCGGCTCCGTCCGGGCCGGTGATCACCACGACCATGCCGGCGGGCCGGATGAGCCGCAGCACCTCCGCCCCCAGGAAGCGCACAACAGCCAGGGAGGCGCGGACGGGATTCTGCCGCAGACTTCGCGAGACGAGGGATTTCCGCAGCGCGCGCGCCAATTCGGGGACGGGCCGGTTTTCGGTGAACTCGGCGGAGTCTCGGGAGATCAGATCCTGGACGGCCTCCGCCTGCGAAGGCCCAAACCGCCCGCTCAGGAGATCATGGAAGCATTTGCGCGTCTCCCCGTCGGTGAGAAGGTAGCGGATTTTTCCCAGGTAGCGCGCCTTGAAAAATCCCCCGTCGAGGATGCTGGCCAGACAAAGCAGAAGCGCTTCATGAGCCGGATTCGGGATGGAAAAGGGGCCGCGCGAAACCGCGCCCGCCAGGACCTCATCGTCGGTCAGGTATTTGATTCCCGCCCATGAAAAGGCTCCGTGGAAGACATCGAGATGCAATACCGAAGCTGTGTCGGGCTCCGAAAAATACAGGGCGGTCAGATTTCCGAGATCGTAGCGATGCAGCAGGCCGAGCCCGTGCCGGCGGGCGAGCCGGATCATGAGGATTACGGCCCGTGGGGCGTCCGATGTGGCGCAGAACAGATCGAGGTCGCGGCCGCAGCTCTCGGGAAGTTTTTCGTAATTGCGCAGGACCAGCAGCGGAATCTTTTCGCGTGCAAAATCGGCGAATGTTTCCAGCAGAAAATCCCTTTGGCGGTTGGACAGCGCAGCCATTATTTCGCGAAGGTCGGACGGAAGCCGACGGCCTCCATCAGGTTGCTTCTCAACAAGCAGCCCGCCAGAGAATCTCCCGGTAAGCGGAGAACAGCGCGTCGCGGGAGAACCATCTTTCCATGTGGGCCCGGCTCGCCCGCTTGAATTCGGCCACGCGCTCCGGACTGGCCAGAAGTTCCTTCACCCGCCGGATGGTTTCCTCCTGATCGCGGCAGATAAAGCCGTTCACCCCATCCTGAATGATGTCGGGAGCGCCCAGCGCGAAGCGCGTCGTGATGACGGCCAGCCCCGCTGCGGCCGCCTCTCCGATGACTTGGGGATACCCTTCCCGGAGGGTCGGCAGGACGAAGATGTCATGCGAGGCAAAGATTTCGGAATGACGGGGATCCCCGTAGGTGAGATTTTTCACGATCTCCAATCCCTCAAACGGCTCCACCGGCGAATTGGAAACAAAGGTCAGCCGGCAGAACTTGTGCAGTTCCTCCCGGAAGGCGCGCAGAAGAATGTCCCCTCCCTTGCGCTTGAGGGCGCCGCCGACGAAGAGCAGCCGGATTTTTTCCCCGGGACGTTCGGGCCCGGGTTGAAACCGGTCCAGATCAAACGGCATGCGCGCCCGCACCGTCCGGTCGGCCGGGACCCCGTAGTCGTTGGTCACCGAGTTCTGCACGGCATCCGTCAGGCAGATCGTGGCCTGCACGCTCCGCAGAACCCGGGAATGCAGCGCGGTGAGCCAGGGCGGCGACTTCCGGTCCGTGGGGGTCTCGTGCAATTTGCGGGTCCAGTCGGTGACGATGAACGTCGAATCACTCTTCCAGGCACCATAGGAGAAGAGGGCTGGACTGATGTTGTGAAACAGAACCGTCCTTCCCTCCGCTTGGGCCTCCCGGACGACCCTGCGCAGCGTCAGGCAGCCGCGGAAACGGTCGATGCGGTTGGCCTTGTGATCCGGAAGACATCGGTCGAACGTCGCACTTTGTTCCGCCGCAAACCGATGCACTTTCAGATCACATCGTCCTTCGAAAAGATTGATGAGATTCCGTTCGAGCGTGAGATTGCCAAGGTCAACGGGGAAAGTGACGAGAAGCAGTTTCATGTATGACGGCAGGGAAGTTGCGCGTAGCCTCTTGGACGGAGTTGGGTGTCCTCAAAATTCAAACTTCCGTCGGATGCGGGAAACTTAGGCCTTTAGGTTGGCGTTTTGGGTATTTGTTTCGGAGGGGGGATATTGAGCAATGGCGGCGACGAGGATGATCATAAAGAGCATGCCATTGACAGGGAAGAAGGTACCGCTGATGTTCCCAAAAAGAGCCGCTGTCCACACATTGCCGGCAGTAAAAAGCGCGAGATCCTTGTGAGGAGAAGTGGGGGGCATACGAAAATACAGTCTTGCCGTGAGGGACATGAAGGAAATCAACATGATGTAGTAAATGATTGCCCCGATAAGACCGTAGCCCACCAAAAGATCAGTGAACATATTATGGGTCGCCACACGCTTAACTCCCATTTCCCAAGCAAATTCCTCCGACAATCGTGTTAATGTAGCGCCGGCAAATCCGACAGCCGCATAATCCGATGCAGAAATGCCTCGAAAACCGACCCCGAGGAAAATCGTTTTTGGCTCTTTTTTCCATTCATTAAAAGCGTAGACGGCCTGCATCCACCTCCATCTGCTGGAATTTTCCGCCCCGGGATTTGAATACTGGCCTTTGTCAATCAATATCCAGCGGAGGCTGCGCGCCACTTGGAGAGGGGCATGGGTGTTGATGGTGTCCGAAAATAAATTTGCGAATGCCACAATCAAAATTGACGCACATGCTCCGATGAAAATCTGAGCCACCCGCCGTCTGAGTGTGAGAGCGGCAAGGCAAAGCAAAATTCCAATAATGAGAGCAACCCGGCCTCCACTGTAAATAGCCCCGATTATAGCAAAGAAAATCAGCCCCAAGGCGATCAATCGGATGATCGGATTCTTTGAATATTTGGCGTTGGAGGTTAAGATGACCACACCCAGCAGGGCTCCGGAAGGTGCGATACTGCGAAGTGTATAGATGTTTTCAACGAAACGAAGAGCTCCGATGACCATCGGAGTCGATAGACCGGCTTCTGCGGGGTCGGCGGATTCCATGAGACCTCCAAACCTCGACTGATAGACGCGCATAACCGTCGCGATTGAAAGAACTACAAAATAAATCGCCGCAAAGGAGAGGTTGACGTTCTTGGGTAGTGGGAGAATATGCGGCTTGGTGAGAAAATACAGAAGGACGATATAGGGCGTGAAAGTGCTGTTGTAACTTTTGATAATGTTTTGCAGGCCTTCCGATCGATAAACTGACAAATGAAGGGCCATGTGGAGGAAAACATAGGTTATCCACACCAGTAGACATGTTTTAGTGAACCGTAATGCCCTGAGATTCAAAGTGTTCGGAAGCTCGTGGTTTTCGTTCTTGTGCCAAAACGAAACCGCAATAAGGGCACACATGAAGACAAGAAATTGTTCATCACGGCTTATGGCGAATCCGACACTAAATTTCCCGGCAAGGAGAACGAAAAAAAGAACGAAATAGAAAGTCAGTTTGTATCCCCCGGAAACATAAATAACGGCGAGGCAAATCAGACCCACAATTGCCAAGTGAAACCAAGCGGAATTGGCAACGGAGGAACCGATCCAGATTGCAGCCAGCAAACCGAATGCCGCAACAATAAAAGAAATGATTCTAGAATTCACGAGAAGGATGTTTCGACTGAATTTTAAAAGCTGAGTTCTCCCAAGTTACGGTAGAGTCTGGAGGGACATCAAAATTGACGACCACGCCGGCGCCGATGATGGAACGGTCTCCGATGGTGACGCCTTTTAGAATGACGGCATTTGTTCCGATAAAAACGTCATCGCCAATGGTGATGGGCCGGGAGCGGGCATTGGCGGCGTCATTCGGGCCCCGTCGTATTGCGGGATCGAGGGCGTGAAAATCATGGTCGAAAATGCGGACATTTCCGCCGAGTTTGCAGAAACGGCCGATCTTGATTTGGGAACGGGAGGAAATGACCACGGAGGAAGCTCCGGTGTGATCCCCGATCTCGATTTGCCCGTCACCCAACGTGTGCAGGAGAACCCGGCCGCAAAGCCCGACCCGGTTGGTCCGCCAGTGTGCCAGCAGGGTGACGTTGTCGCCGATCCGGATGGAACCGGCGGTCCGGGCCTTGAAGGAGCATGGGCCCGAGGTTCTGAAGTTTTTTCCGACATGACATCCCTGCCACCCCAGGGAAAGGCGGCTTAAGGCGGAGGAAAGTGCAAAACTGGCTTTGATGCACAGGACATCCCAAAGGCTAAACGCCTTGCATCGCCAGGTCCGTTTGGCGGATTGGGAAATGATGTTCACGGAGTCTGAAGTCTCCGGGCTTGCAGGAACTGATGGACGTCCCGGAATTCGTCACAGTGAGTTTTCAGCCAGTGGATGTCCTTGTCCCACCACGCGGTTTTGAGAAGGTCGGGAATGGTTTCTTCCGGAACACGGTAGCGGATGATCTTTGCGGGAACCCCTCCCACGATGGCATAGGGGGGGACATCCTTTGTAACCATGCTTCGGGCGGCGATGATCGCGCCGTCGCCTACGGTTACACCGTCAACAATGGTTGCCCCGGCGCCGATCCAAACGTCGTTTCCAACAATCACAGGGCCAGGGAATTCATCGAACGAGGTTTTGTCAGTAAAGGTCACTTGGCTCCGAAACATCGGGGAATAAAAGGCCGGGTGGGTCGAAACGCGGTCCGTGGGATGCGTTCCGCCGAGGCCGATTCTGATGTCGGGTCCGATCGAACAAAAGCGGCCGATTCGGGCGTTGATGATCTGGGTGCCACGGCCAATGTAGGACATGCGTCCGATTCGGACATTGAATAGCTGACAGGCATCATGCAGCGTCACAAGATCCTCAACCTCGAGCTTGTTAAAGCGGATTCCGGATCCAAAGGCGGGCTTTTGCTCGTGATGTTTCAAGCAAAAGCGGGCGCATTTCCAAGACCAGTATATGTGAGCGAACGCGGGATTATGAACGATGGCGCTCGCAATCAGATAGAGAGGGTTGGAACGGGGCTGCATGAGGAGTTGCGGATCAAATCGGGATTCCGTATCGCCGATCAGAAAAGGCGCATTATTTTGCGATAGATGCGGGTCAGAAGCGAAGGGCGGAAAAATGAACGGAAAATCCGGAAATCGACACCCCTTTGCGGGCTCACAGTCGGAGGAAACGTCACCGGTCTTTTGATCTGTCCCGGCTTAATCCGGGAAAGGTAATTTTTGGGATCAAGTGTATGCGTCGCCGCGGCACCGAAGCCGACATTTTGAACGAGATTTACATTGGGATAGCAACAGACCCCCTGATGTTTGAAAATTGTATAAATCCACTGGTAGTCCCAAGTATCTATCAGTTTGTTGTAAACACGGTCAAAGCGCTCGTTCCAATATTCCAAGATCAATGGATGATCGATGTACTTGGAAAGCTGGTTGTTGTCTCTCATCTCTGGCCAGTCCTTCATGGAAACATCATAGAGACGCCACCGGGATCGCCATGTCGCCCAGCCCCAGATGATGCCGGTTCGCGCCGTGTAAAACGAATAGCGGTTCTGTGGGCGTTGAAGGCAGTTGAAACCGGATATCATCATGACCGAGGGATTATCCCGGTATTTGGTCAGAAGTTCCTCACAAAACGTGAAAAAGGACGCACTGGGTACACAATCATCCTCCACGATGATGGCTTCCTCGACGTTTTCAAAAACCCAGTCGATTCCGGAGGATACCCGCTCCCGGCATCCGAGGTTTTCCGGCGAATAATTTCGGTAAACTTCGCACTCCCAGTCGATCATCTCTTCGATGATCTGCCGGCAGGCATTGCAGTTCTCCGCGTCGGTCGGATGATTGGCCCGGGGTCCGTCGCTGACCAGCAGCAGTTGTTTGGGTTTGTAGGCCCGGATTGCGGGAAAGCTTTGACGGACAGCCTCAGGCCGGTTGAAGAAAAGGAAGGCAACGGGACTCATCGATTAAACAGGCAGTGACTTGGCGAGGAATTCCTTTGAAAACTCCGCGTGTTCCCGGATCAGCCGGGAGGATTTGTCGAAATCGCGGTTTTGGGCCCGGGCCACGGCGGCGTCCAAGTCTGTCGTAGAAGTCACGCGGGCATCTGTGAAAGCGTAGCGTTCGGCCGCGTCGTCCAGACGAACTCCGGTGCCCTCTTCTGAAATGCAGTAAACGAACGGTTTTCGGAATTTCGCCGAAAAAATCGATCCGTGGAAGGAATCCGTACAGACGAATCCGGCCTTCCGAAACAGTCGGTGCCACTCGGCCGGCCCAACCTCGTTCAGGTAGTGATCGGCGCCGGGGGGGCGGAAAGCCTCGTGGGCGCTGACGGTGATGGCATAGACCGGCAGGCCCAGGCGCTTGGAAAACCGAGTCAGGGTTTTCTGCGCCAAGGCCCTGGAGCGTTCATGCAGAAAGTACGCGAGAATGTAATTTTCCTCGGGCGGATGGGAGCTTTTGTCTTCGATCCCGGGAAAGTCCTCGAGAAGCGTCGGATCGCAAGTGACCGTGGATTCCACGCCGAGGGAATTCTGCAACAGGCGCCGGGTGAATTCGTCGCGGACGCTGATGGCGTGAAACTGGGCAAGCCATCCCTTTATTTTCTCCCGCCGGGCCAGGGGAATTTCTCCGCTTCCGGCGCTGGCGGCGTAGCTGATTTTTTTGATGGTTTTGGGAATCGACCCCAAGGATTCATCCCCGAGGTAATAGACCGGATGATGCCATTTCTGGTTCCAGACCTGATCGCTTCCGACAATCACTGCGTCATAGTCCCTTAATACGGCTCCCACATCGCCGAGCGAGTTGATTTTTTGTGTGGATTTCAGGTGGTCGCTCCGGAACTTGTCAAACTTGGCACATGCCGCCTCGGAATATCTCAACCGAAGGTATTTTGAACGGAGTGACGCCAGAGAGAGCCCCGATTTGAGCCCCCAGCCCCGCCACCAAGGCAGCCTTTCAATTTTTAATGCGGAAAAATTGAGGACATTTGCCGCATGTCCAAGTCCCTCCAGGGCTTTTTGGAGCGCGTAGCACTGCAACACTGCTCCATAGTTGTTGGTGTATTGCAGTGTGACTATGCAGACTTTCATTCGCGAATTCGGAGAAAACTTTGAAACTCAAACAAAGCAGCGCAGGATGTTCTTGATTAGCGCAGTCGTTCTCCTTCCGAGAATCCGTTTGGCAGCCTCCTTGGCCTTGTCCGTCGCATCAGCCTCGATATTCATCACCATTTCAAGGGCCTTGCTCTCTTCCCGGCTATCCGTGAAGACCTCAAAAATGATGGAGCGCTCCCCGACTTCAGGATGCAAAAATCGGTCAACAACCCGCTCAAACTCCTCCTTAGTCGAAGCGCTAAGGTAGTCAAATCCGAGATCCTCGGCATAGTGTTTGACCAGGGTGCGGGACTGGTTGCCGAAATGGCCAGCTCCCGAGACGAAGTCATCCGCCGCCGTCCCCAGATTCGCGGCGGGATGGGCGTATTGCCTGAACTCCGTTCCCTTTCCGTTGTTGACCAGCAAAATCCGGAGGTTCCTGCCCACATGCCGGTTGCCGATGGAGTTCATGTCGTAGAAGAAGGCCAGATCCCCAATCGCGCCGAAGTACAGCCTGTTTCTGTTTGCAAAAGAGGCACCGATCAGGCTGGAGAGTCCTCCGTCGATGCCGAAGCCGCCGACGTTGGAGGCCGATGTAACGGATTCAGGCAGCTCGAAAAAGTTCCAGGAACGCAGGCTGTTTAAAATTCCGAAGTGAACCACCGACCCCGGGGGAATCCGGTGGGCGATTTTTGACGCAATCCAGATGTTCGAGAAGGGAACCTCGGGAAGTCTTTCACGGAGTTGATGCAGACGGTTTCTGCACTGTTGGAGCAATATGTCCTTTTGATGCTCCGTTTCTTTGGCGTAATGGGAGAAAAACAGCCGCTCGGGCATTTCGAAGACATAACGGAGCTTCCGGAACGTGTCGCGGATCTCGCCATCTTCGCTGACCCGCCAGACCTCCCTTCCTGCTACACCCAAGCTGTAATAGTCGCCTGTGATTTCTCCGATGTGAATCAACAAGTCGGGAGTGAACTTGGCACCTTTCGGACGTCGTTGCGCACCGATCAGGGAATAAAGCACGCGATATTTTCCTCTGTAGCCGCTCGTGTGGTCGCAGATCACAATGGCGCCGTTCGATTCACAAAAACGATCGACCGCTTCGATGTCCAGTTTCGACCACGTCTTGTGTGAGCCGACAAGAATTGCAATGGAGCCTTTCGGCAGTTCCGGGTACGGACCCTCACAAGTGATGCGGTCGATTCGGCGGCAGGACGGGAGTTGGGGAACATCGAACTGCCCGCCGTAAATAGTCGGAAGGTTGATATGCACGGGACCGCCTCCGTGCCGGTGAAGCTCGAGAATGGCGCGATTGACCTTGACTTCGCAGTCCCAGAAATCTTCGTCGTCCTTGACAAGCGGGAGGGTGACGCTGAATCTGACCGTATCGACCGGCTTTTGGGACCGGTCGATGATTTGGCCGTGAAGATGACCGGCCTTTGAGACGGGCTGTGTGGAGGTGATGGCAAGGACGGGCAGCTTCCGGTAATAGGCCTCCGTCAACCCGGGCAGATAATTTCTCGATGCAGTTGCCCCGGTGCAGCTGATGACAACGGGCTCCCCGGTTTCAGCGGCCAGTCCGCACGCCATGTAGGCGGCGGAACGCTCGTCGACGGCGGAATACATCTCGAAAAATGGGTCATGCTGCATGCTGACCACCAGGGCCATGTTTGCCGTTCCCGGAGAGGCGATGACCCGCCGAATATTGTGCGCCTTAAGTAAAGCCAAGACAATCTGGGCGGTCTTTACGTCGGTATAAAATGTTGCCATAAACTTGGGCGTTTGGGTTGTGATTTAACAAGATTACTTAATTGAATAACCGCCGTCGCACACGATGGTCTGGCCGACAATGAAATTTGCGGCGTCACTTAGCATAAAAATGGCGAGCTCGGCGATTTCCTCGGGATAGGCGAAGCGTTGTAATGGATTGTCTGGATAAAACATGTTATCGCCTTGTTCCAAGCAATGGGGCTGCATGTTGGTGGCTATGATTCCCGGAGCGATTCCGTTTACCAAAATGCCATGCCGGGCCAAGGTGACCCCGAGACCTTGTGTAAAACCAACGATGTCCCATTTGGACATTCTGTAGGGAATCGTTGCGCCCACAAACCCTCCCTGGGAGGAAATGTTCAGGACTTTTCTTATGCTTTTTGTTTGCGACTTCATCCAGCGGTCGCAAACGTTTTGAGTAACAAAAAAAAGGCCTTTCGAGTTGATTCGATAAGTCTCGTCCCATGTCGACTCTTTAACTGTTGGGAATGAACCGGGAAGCAGAACCGCGGCATTGTTGACAAGGATGTCCAGCTCTCCGCCCAACAGCTGACGGGTTTTTTCCAGCATATCGGTGTGCTGATTGATGTCTCCGATATCCCAAACGAGGGTGTGAACCTGTCGATGGGAAAGTTTTTTGGCTGCCTGTTCAAGTTTCTCTGGCGAGCGTCCGGTAATGACAACCCGGGCGCCCTCATCGAGACAGCGTTTCGCTATGGCCAAACCAATCCCGGCATTTCCCCCGGTGATCAAAATCCGTTTTCCCTCCAGAACATTGCCTCGGTGGATCTGGGAAACGTTGACGGTGAGGAATCCTCCGTGCCGTAAAGTCTCGGAAAAAAACTTCGCCGAAAGGCTCAAACGCTTCAGTTCCCGCGCGAGTCGAGAGCAAATGCGCTGAATCAGGGATTGGTGGCTCATAGGCTAAATTCTTAATTTCGTGGCGGAGTCGAGGCAGGTGGTTTTTTTAAAAACTTGCCGAGAAGTTTGTTTTTTTCGGATCGGGTAATAAGCAGGAAAGCGCCGAAAACAGTTGCGACGGAGCTGGATGCCAGAACGGTTAAGGCAAATCGGGGAATCTCCGAGGATATGTTCTGCTGAACAAACCAGCCGGCCGGAATGGCCAATGTCAGTATAATGATGGCCGGAACTGCAACGGCCTTGAGCCACGGCGTAATGGGCAATCCCGTGAGGGCCTTTGCAAAGACAACTCTTCCCACACAGTAGATGGCACCGGAAATGAAAATTGCAACCCCGATGGAGCTCGGCGAAAGGCCTGCTTTATGGAAGCACCAAATTAAAGGAAGGGCGATGAGAAAGATGGATCCTTGAATGATTTCATATAGGGCAATTTTCCCGCGGGCGTTCACGGCGATCATGTGCCCTGCGGTCATTTTGTCCATGATGAGCATAATGAGTAGCCAACGACACAGATCGGAAGTAAATGGTGGCGGATTGTTGAGCCAGAGTTTCAGGACGGTGTCGATTTCCAATACTAGCGGGACAATGAAAATGAGTACGAGCAGTGAACCCAGTCGACAAACCCGGTTGCACATGTCGGTGACGGCAGCGGTATCTCCTTTTCCTTCAGCCGCAACGATGGCCGGCTGAAAGGCGTTGACCAATGAAGAGGCCAGGGAGGTGGCCTGGATGGACAGGCGGTTTGCGATGTTGTAGGAGGCGTTGATTGTTGGATTGAAGAACAGATTGATGAGAACGGGAGTTCCCTGATTTCTCAGGACGACACAACTGATGCCGAACAGCTTCCATCCGACGTAGGAGAATAGCGTGCGGAATTGCTCCAGATGAAAGAAGTTCCTGAGATCCGGACGGCAGGCGCCGAATTTCTTGGCTGAGCGAATGATCTGAATGAAGGCAATGGTCACGGAAATGCACATCATTCCGAAACCGTAGAAAACCAGCTTGTCGCCTGGCGCAGACAGCAAGATCCAGGCGAGACCCAGTGTCGCCAAGCTGTGACACATGGAAAAGAAGGCCAGTTCCATTATTGCCTGATGGGCGGAAAACATCGCGGTAAATGGCACGGAGACGACACTGGCGAGGGCCGTGATCATGGAGAAATGGAACACCGCCAGACAGGCGCCCAGGCGATCGGCCGGGATATTCATCCAATGGTGGATGGCGTATTCGCCAACCGGTATGCCGATGACGGCCAAAAGCACTGCCAGGGTCAGATGCGTGGATAGCGCTGTGTTGAACCAGCTGCGCAGTTCATGCCGAGCCTCCGTTGGCGAAAGATGGGCGGTTTTTCCTATGGAATAGGCGTAGAACCGTCCCACCCCAATGGAGAGGCCGCTGTTCAGGAATGTGATGAGGAGAATGATGCTTCCCACCACGCCGAACAGGCCGAAGTCGACGTCCCCGAGGGACATCAGCACCCAGCGGGCGCTGAACAGACTGCTGGCCATCGCAACAAGAGATTGTGCGTAACTGGCAAGAGT
>CALCJD010000047.1 GCA_937960895.1 uncultured Spartobacteria bacterium
ATCGGGACAACCCTCATTGAGAGTGGGGGCCTTTTGGCGCCGGGGGTGCCGGCGGCTCCCGTCAATGCCATCACGTTTTCCGATTCGCTCACCCTCAGCGAAGGCAGTGTCACATTGCTGGACCTGACCAATACGGCGTTTGACTCGGTCAATGTCGGCGGTCTGCTGGCCTATGCCGGCGAATTGCGACTCACGCTGGCGGACGATTTTTCCATGCCGGGGGAATACACGCTGTTCAATTTCGCCGTGGGTTTGCAGTCGGGAAGCTTCTCTTCCTTCACGCTCTACGATTCCAACGGCAAGTTCGGCGAGCTGGCTCTGGTTGACAATGTCTGGACCGGGGAAGCCGGTGGCCTGTTCTACAGCTTTGATCAATCCACCGGCGTGCTGGAGGTGTCGGCCGTTCCCGAGCCCGGCACGGCGGCGCTGGCCACGGCTGGTCTGCTGGGTGTGGCCGCCCTCCGCCGCAGGAATCGTCATTCCTCCATCCTCCCCCCCGGTCGCGCAAACGGGGACGAAATGAGAAGACCGACTTCAGAAACCTCCCTCTTTCGACGGGTCCCCCGGTCGCGGCGTTCGGGATTCTCCCTCATTGAGGTCGCGATGGCGGTGGCTCTGATTGCCTTCTGCCTCGTGGCCTTGCTGGGTCTGCTGCACGTCGGGCTCCGGCAGGAACGGACGTCCATTGATCAGACCCAGGCGACACACGTGCTGGATGCGGTCAAGGAGGCGCTTCGCAGTCGGTTGAGTCTGTCCGCGGCGGCGGATCGCTTTGGACTGCTGATTCCGGAGCCGGGTGACGCGCCGGCGATTCAGACCTTCGTCGTGGACGACAGCCGCGAATCCGGGGTGTACGTGGTTCGCTGTGAAGTCGAGGCGCCGGAGGGCGCGAAGGGCGTTTTTGAGCCCTGGCATGCCCGTATCATCGTGGCGTGGCCGGGCACGGCCGAATTTCAGGGAACCGGCTCCGATCTGCGGCTGCAGAAGGCACAGGGATACATCGAAGCCTCGTTGGAGTTGAGCCGCGGATGAAGACGCCCTTCCCATCCTTCCGTGCCCGCGGGGCATTCACGCTGGTGGAACTGCTCGTTTCCACCGCGGTCTTTGCGATCCTGGCCGCTTTGCTGCTCCAGGTTTTCGGTTCCGTCACGGCCTCGGCGAAGGCGTCCCGCGCACGCACCGAGGTGCTGCGTCAGGCCGTCGGCGCGCTGGAGCGCCTGCACCGCGACCTCTCGGGGCTGGTGCAATCGGGCAAATGGAAGCTTCTTGTCGTGAAGGGGGACGGGGTGGCCGGCAACGACGCGATCATTTTTCTTGCGCCGCTTCCCGCCGCCCATGTGCCGGAGGCTCCGCGGCGTCTGTCCTTGGTGCGTTACGGCATTGAGCCTCCCCCGGCCGGTGCGCCCTCGCCCGGCGACTGGCCCGGAGTGCCGGCGTTTGCGCGTACGGCGCGGGCATTTTCCTGGAACGACGACCTCGGTTCCTTTCTTCCGCTCACCGAGGCGGCGGCCGGAACCGCCCTTGCCAACGTCGAACCGCAGCAGATCGCTCCCGGGGTGATTCGTTACGAAATCTGCTTCCAACTCCGCGACGGTTCGATTGTCGCGGAGGAACCCGCCGATCCCACGACCATCCGCGCCCTCATCTGCGGCATTGTCGCGGTGGATCGCCAATCCCTCGCCCGGTTGCCCGAGGGGGAGCGCGAAAGCGTGGCGGCCCGTTTTCCCAAGGTCCAATCCAATCAACGTCCTCTCGAAGCGTGGCGCGGAGCCGTTGATCAACTTCCGTCCGCCGTGCGCCAAACCATCCATGTCTATGAACAAACGATTTCCATCTGACGGATTTTCCCTCGTCGAACTGCTCGCCGTTCTGGCGGTTCTGACCGTGCTTTCCGCCGTTGCCGCGCCCACGGTTTCCAGTCTTGTGGGGGCCAGCGGTCCGGCGCGCGCCCTCACGGAAGCCGCCTGGCAGCTGGAGCATGCCCGACAGTCCGCGATGCGGCTGGGAACTTGGGTGTGGGTGGGCATTGCCGATACCACCGCCCTTTCCGACGGCGTGCAACAACTCACCCTGGTGGCCGTCGCGAGCCGTGATGGGTCCGACGACTTGTCGGAGGCGAATCTGATTCCGCTCGGCAGGGCCGTGCGGGTCGCCCAGGCGGGGATCACGGTGGCTCCCGAGGACGGCGTGGTGGCGCTTGGCCCGGAGGAGGACGGATTCTCGTTTCAATGGAAAATTCCGACCCCCGCGGGCCCGTCCGACGTTGGGTTCACAGGCACCGTGGTGGGTTTTTCGCCCCGGGGCGAGGCGGTGGCGGGTCCCGGACATTCGCCGCAGCGGCTCAAACTTTCCTTTGTTTCGCCGGTCCGCCCGACGGACGTCCTGTCCCTGCTGGTGGACGGACCGTCGGGACAGGTCATCGTCACCCGTTGATGCCGGCTTCCATGAAGTCTGTCACCTGAGCAACCATGCTCTCCGGTCGTATTTCATCGCCTCTCCGGGCGGACCACCGCGGAGGGGCCCTGGTGATCACGCTGGCGTTTGTCCTGCTCGTGACCATCGTCATTCTTGCCTTCTTCTCGCAGACGCGCGGCACGCTTCTGATTTCCGCGTCCGTTCCCACCCGGGCCGCGCTGGATGCCCTGGCGGAGAGCGCCGTCGAGACGACGATCAGTGATTTGCGGTTGGAAATGCTGGCCGGCTCGGAGGCGGACCCGACCCGGACCAATTTCACGACGCTTGAGCCGATGATCGTGCGGCAGCGGTGGGCGATGGTGCCGGCCCGGGTTGTTTCGCCGCAGGTGCCGGAGACGGGGTTTGAAAATCTCGTGAAACAAAGTCTCCACGGGCAGGCGTTCTACCCGGGTGCGCATCCGGCCGACGCCTACGCCGCGAGGGGCCCGGCCGGGGCCACCGGCACCCGGCGGGCCAGCGCCGTGAACACGGCGACCGATTCGCCCAACGGCCGCAGGCTTTCCGCGAAACGCTGGGACACGGTCGCCCTTACGGCCGGCCCGCTGCCCGCCAACGCGCTGCCCGACTGGATTTATGTCACGCGCGGAGGTGTTCCGGCGGATGCCGGGACGCTTTCCGGCGCGGCGGTTTCCGATGCCTCGCTGGGCAATGCCGATTTTGTCATCGGCCGCTACGCCTACAACATCTATGACGTCGGCGGACTTCTCAACGCCAATGCCGCCGGTGCGCCGCAGACTCCGGCCGACGAGGCCCGGCGGAAGGGAAGCCTGGCCTGGGCGGACCTGCGGGCCGTCGGTCTCACGCCGGAGCAAATCACCCGGCTCGTGAATTTCCGCCACCTCCACTCGAAAAATCTGCCCGACCTCGCGCAGCGCATCCGCACCGAGGCCGAGCGGCGGGGATTTCTGGAACCGCTGAAAACGAACGCGGGATACGATGGCTTTTTCCACACGCGCAATGACCTGCTGCGTTTTTTTTTGAGTGTCTTCGGACGCAATTCCGTCGCGGAATGCACCACGGCGGAGAGGGAGATTCTTGCGAGTTTCGCCCACGACCTGCGTTTTCTCTCCGCCCCCTCGTGGAACCCCGATCCGGACCGGCCGAAAATCCTCGCGGCAAATGACGGAGGCAACGACTCGTGGGGCAGGGATGATGAGATCAATCCCTCCGTCACCCGGCTGGTGGTGGAGCGGGAATTTCCCCGTCTGCGTTTCGACGACAACGGGAATCCGACGCGCGAGGTCGCGGCCAGGATCGGTGAGCCGTTCCTGAACAGCCGCTTTGCACTCAGCCGTCTGGCCCTGCTCACCCCCACCGCCACCGCCGCGCCGGGCAGCGCCATTGAACGGTTTTTCGGACTCACCCGGGCCACCGCCTCCGAGCCGTGGGTTTACGAACACGGAGGGGAAGACGGCACGATTCTCACGCTGGAGCAGGTGCGGTCCGGCGCGAATCCGCGCGAGCCGGACATGGTCGAGCTCCTCAAGGCGGCCATCGTCGCGGGTTCGCTGGGCAAAAGCGCCGGGACGATGACGGCGGGCAGCACGACGGCCGATGAGCGCGACCGGAATCTTGATCTGCAGGTCATGCAGATTTTTGCGAACCTGATCGATCAGGCGGACGCCGATGGATATCCGACCGCGATCCGCTTCGGAGACGAGACGGTATACGGCGTGGAGAACCTTCCGTATCTCACCCGAATCAAGAGCTTCCTGGTCCGGCTGCTGCCCGACACGGAGGACTTCGCCGCGAACCAGCCTTACGCCATCGCCTTTCTTCCCGAGGTGTGGAATCCCCACGACCTCGCACCGCCCGCGGACCGTCCGACGGAGATCCGTGTGGTGGCCGACAGTCGCATTCCGGACCTCGAAGAGCCGACGCTGTATCCCGTGCGCATTCTGCAGAACAACAACACCGGCAATCCCTGGGAAATCACCGTGAATGCCGGATTTACGCCGGAGACGAGCCATGTTGTTCTGGACGAGAACGCGCTGGAAGCCCGGGAACCCGTTTTGCTGAAGCCCGGCTTTCCCGCCGAAGCCTCCGTCGCTCCGAATCTTGCCGGAATCCATACGCCGGTGTTCACCGTGCCTTATGCGTCCGGCGCCATCGGCTTCCAGATTTTTGCCGCCAACACCTATCCCGGCATCGTCTTCGGCCTGGAATACCGCGGACCCGACGGCAACTGGCATCGCTATTTTGAACGCCGTTTCGTTCGCACCGCCGACGCCACGTCCGGCGGCAGCGCGGCGGCCCGCGGACGCTCTTCTCCGGAGTACTACGCGCTGCAAAACAACAGCCGGACCATCGCGCCGGATCCGCGCTCGGACCGCTTTTCATCCTTCCGCCTGCAGGAACAGGATACCGCCGCCAATGCCTACGTGGATGGTGCTTCGCTGCGTCCCGATCAGCGCGCCGGGTATGGCTTTGTTTATGCCGCGGCCCGTCCGTTGCGTCCCGACACCGGCCGGGGTTGGGAGCTCGGCGCGGCCAATCCGGCTTCGAATGCCAATGCGCAGGCCATCGGTACGATCCTGCAGAATACCGCGACTTCCGTGACGCGGTACCGTGATCCCGACGGGGAGCTGCGGCCCGGTGACGGCGCCCTCGCCGCCGGCGCCGGCAAGGAAGGGCAGATGTATTGGCCCGGCAATTTCGCCAGCCGTCCCATCGTGCTGAACCGTCCGTTCCGCTCCGTCGGGGAGATGGGTTACGCCTTCCGCGGAACGCCCTGCCGCAGTCTGGATTTCTTCAGCACCGCGAGCGGCGACGCGCCCCTGTTGGATTTTTTCAGTGCAAACGAGGAACCCGACGACGGCATTACGGGTGGTCGTGTGGCGGTCAATTCCGCCAGTCCCGCCGTTCTGGCCGCCCTCCTGCAAGGGGCACTGGCCGACGAGGGAACCGCCGCCACCATCACGGACGTCCGGGCCCGGGAGGCCGCCCAGGCGCTGACGGCGCTCATTCGGGACGCGGACAGCGGCGGTCCGCTTCTCAACCGCACGGAGCT
>CALCJD010000048.1 GCA_937960895.1 uncultured Spartobacteria bacterium
ATACTTCATGGGTAAGGCTAATTCCGGCGGCGACGGGACGTGCTCAGCGCCAGACCGGAGGCGGCAAACAAAAAAGAAGCCACACCGGGTTCAGGCACCTGGGAGACGGTGAAATACACCACTCCGTCCGCGAAACTGAAAGTCCCGTCGATGCCATCGCTGTCAGAAATCTGCCAGGTTTCCGGGAAGGGATTCGCGGACAATCCCGTCATGATGGCATACGTCGTACCCGCGATCGCCCCCGCGTCATAAAACTTTACGCGTTGCGTCTCATCAAATTGCCACACCCCACCATTTGTGGTGGCGATGACATCCCGAAATTCGGAACCCGCCCCCAACCCGAAAGCGAGGATGGAATTTTCCTCCATGATCACATGGGACTGACTGATCGTGAAGGTGGAAAATTGATACTCGTCACCAAAGTCGGGATTGGCCAGCCCCAACCCGGCCTGCAACGTGCCGGCCACCTCAATTCGGGCATTGGCATGGGTGAACGCCACCGTGCCCGAGCCGCCGAGAATGGCGCCAACTCCCACCTGCAGGGCCTCGGCATTATTTGTGTTCGAAACAAAACTTCCGTTGATCAACAAAGTGCCGGCGGATACCTGAAGCCGTCCATTGAACGCGGTGGACTCCCCGGACAAAACCAGGGTGCCATTGCCGGTTTTTTCCAAAACACGATCGGCGATCGCCACACCGCCCACAGCCGATCCACTGATTTGCAGGGCTCCCTGAATTTGAGCATCCACCTTTTGGATGCTCGTTTCCCCATGGACAACCTGAATCGTGGACGTGACCGGACCACCCGTGACGATGTTCAGGGGATTCACCCACGTCACCTTCCCCGTCGAGTTTTCCGTGCCCAGGACCAAGGTCCCGGCCACAAATCCGCTGCCGCCCCAATTCTTGACGCTTCCATCGTTGTTCAGATTGACGGTGAGATCGCCCGCGAGAGCACCAAAACCCACCACGGAAGAGGACGCGGAGCCCAACCCGACGGTATTTGCCGCCGCTGCAGTTGCCGAAAGGTTGCGGGTGAACGAGGAGGACACTCCGTTGCCAACCACTTCAAGCACTCCATGACCACCCCCGGAACCGAGTTGCACAGACTGGCTTGTCGGCAGTGACCCGGCGGCTCCGGTTCCTTCCCGCGCGCGCAATATCCCCCCAGCCACGTGGGTGGCGCCGGTTTGAGACAAGGTGGCCGAGGAAACATCGAGCAGTCCATCTCCCTGTTTTCTCAAAATCAACAACCCCCCGGCCTCTCCATTGACGAAGGATCCGGTAAAACTGGTGGTCCCTGTCACGATCAGGTCGAAGGTGGTGTTTGACAGACCGGAATTATAGGCTCGAAACGTGGCGCCTGCCAAAGCACTTCCCCCAAACTCCTCGACAGTCAGGTTCACCGTTCCGTTCGGCAGGGAAAACAGATAACCCGGAGTGTCGACCTGAAACAGCTTTACCGCCTTGCCCGAAGTATAACTCACCACTCCCGCAGCTCCGGAAAAAATGGCGGTATCCGTACTCCCGGGAGCGAAAGAAGGGGTGTCTTTGCTATCCGGCAAACGCGACCAGAACGTTGCCGTGGTATTCCACTGTCCATCTCCTCCAAGACTCGCCCCAGGCCACCAATAGAGGGTTTCCGCCCTGCCGTTTGCCACGCAACTCAGCAAACCCGCCACACCAGCAATCAGATATTTGTTCATTCTGCGAGGGTTTATAGACACGATTCTATACGCAAAAAGTTCTGTCAGCGTCCAGTTTTTTTTGGTCGGGTTGCTCCTTCCACCGGCTCCTGCTCGGGGAGATCCTGTATCCGCACCACGAGCTCCTTTTCCCCATCAGGGGCGATCTGGCGTCCGCAGGACTGACGCAGAACCAGTTTCGAGGGGAAGAAAACCTCCCGGTTTTCCGCCTTTCCGTTTTTCAAACACTCCATGAGCATTTCCACCGTTGCCTTGGACGAGCGGGCGATATCCATGCGGACGGTGGTCAGGCGAAACATGGAGAGTCTGCCGATGGAATCATCATCCGCGCCAACCACCGCCACATCCCTCGGGATCCGGATGTCGGATTCATAAGCGGCGTCAAAAACACTGCAGGCCGCGCGATCGTTGGCGCACATGATCGCGTCCGGCAACTCCGACTGGGCAAACAATTTCCGACTGAACTCCCCATAGATTTTGATGAAATCCTCCTGGCTGTAGACCCTCCGGGCATTCAGCCGCACAACGAGTCCGAGGTGTTCTCCGCGATGCTCCGTCAGGATGGCCGGCCATTGACGAAAAAACGCCAGCTCATCGAGGATGTAAAACGAACCGCGGTCTTCCATGGCCTGGCGCAATCCCTCAATGCGTCCCACGGCCGAGCGTTCGTCAGCGGGACTCGCCGGCAGCAAAATGCAGCGATGTCCGACGGACTGAAGATGGCGGGCCATGGCGTGAAAGCTGGACTTCGCCCCGTCTCCGACCAGCGGCAGATCCAGATAATCATCGCCAAAGAGGGAAACCACGGGAACTCCCGCCCGCTCAAAGGTGGCCAGGGAGTCCGGACTGAAGGCCTCCTCGCCGGCCCCATTGCCGATCAAAATGACTCCTTCGACCCGGGCCTGGATCATTTCATTGAGCATTCCCTGAACCTTGCCGGCATGCCAGCGTTGATCCATGACCACGTGGTCGTATCCGTAGGTTCTCAGCGCCTCGATCAGAAAGCAAATGCCGCGATGGGCCGTTTCATAGGAGGAACCGAAATGAATCAGTCCGATGAGATTGCTCCGCCCCCGTCGAATGGCGAGCGAAGCCCGGTTTCGCTGATATCCCAGTTCAGCGGCCGCCTTGAAAACCCGATCGCGAGTCTCCTTTTTGTAGGAGGGGGTTCCGTTAAGGATGTTTGCCACCGTCGAAAGCGGCATCCCCAACTTTTCGGCGATTTTCCGCTGACTGATCATTCCCGGCCATACCTAGAGACGCTACTATCTCCTGTCAAGACAGCCCTCCCGCCCTCACACAAACCTTAAGGGGAAGAATTTGCAGACCAGGCGGAGGCCCCTCCTTCGTGGAGGATCAGACGGAGAACGGCACGCGCTCTCGGATCCTGACACTCCCGAACGAATACACCGGCAATGCTGGCCGTCCACCTGGATTGGACGACCCGGGCCGTCGATAACGAACTGCGCTCCCCTTCTCAAAGACTCATTCCGTTCCCCGTAGCTTGTCCCAATCCTTTGGGGGGACGCCCCACTTTCCTCTGCTCCAGAAGAAAACCGGAGAGGCCGGCGGAAGGTGATAATACACCCCAGGGAT
>CALCJD010000049.1 GCA_937960895.1 uncultured Spartobacteria bacterium
TCGTCGCCCGCGGAACTGGCGGAGGGAGATGTCCCGCAGGACACCGTGATCCGCTGCTGGACCGATGGCCCCCACGTTCTGGAAATCCTTCCCCTCGGAGACGGCCCGGTGGGCATCCGGGAAGTGATGATCTTTTCCCCGTCAGGAAACGCCCAATCCCAACCATGATCTCGACCGCAAAAAACATTCTTTTCCTGGGACTCCTCGGGGCCGGACTGGCCACGGCCGGCGTCCGCGCCGCCGCCCCGCACGAAACCCAACCCATCCCCCTCGAGGGCTGGACGGCGAAGGACCCCTCGGTGGTGGAAGTGACGGAAACCGGTTCGGAACTGATCCTGAAATACGGCCCGTTCCCGCAGGAGTGGCAGATCATCGAAGGCCCCGAAGTCACCCTCGGGGCACGGGATCGCTTCTTCAAGAACCGCCGCTGCCGCGTCACGATGGAAATCAAGACATCCGGTCTGGAGGGTTATGCCCTGCAACTGCGCGCGCGTCAGCGCTCCGGCCCCCGCACCGAAGGCGGGGCATTCACGCGCAACATGTCGCCGCGCCGGGAATGGAATTCGGCCGCCGAACTGAACAGGGCGGAAAAATACCGCACCTGGGCCCGCCTCGAAGGCACCTTCACGCTGTCCACCTCGACGGAGCGCCTGGCCTTTGAAATCTGGGTGTCCTCCCCCGAGGGCCGCACGGCCCGTGTGCAGATCCGCAACCTCGAACTGACCGAATTGGGAGAGGTCGAGCACATTGTCTCCTCCGCGCCGGACACCTTTGGAAACATCTTCTTCTCCGGATCGGGCGGCATGAAGGCGGAATTTGTGGATCCGGAAAAACTGACCGCCGCACGGATCGAACTCCTCGATGAGGAGGGCCGCACCGTCGGGCAGGCGACCGGCCGGGCCGGCACCGGGGAACTGACCATCCCGCTTTCCGGACCGGGCTTCTACACCGTGCGCGCCACGGCCGACTATCCCGGAGGCAAAAGCATTTCCGCCGCCACCACGGCCGCCGTGGTCGGCGAACCCTTGGACGAGACGGTGCGCAGGCAATCGCGTCTGGGAACCTTCCGTGTCTGGGGCAATTCCGATCTCTGGTTGAAATCCGGAGCCAATTGGGACTGGGGCATCGGGGGCGTCGACCTCTCCGGATACACCCTGAACGAGGACGGCACCATTTCGCCTCCCAAGGATGCCAAACCCCTCACCTACAGCGACGCCTACAAAACCATCTTCACCATCGGCGGCCTGCCGGGCTGGGTGATGCCCGACGGCGCGTCGAAGGATTCGCTGATGGCGCCGAAGGATTGGGGGCTCTTTGAACGTCTGATCGAGACGTTCGCGCAGGCCAACCCCGACCTGCCCTGGTTCTGCTCCTACAACGAACCGGACGCGCACTGGCGCGGCAGCGCGGAGGACTTTGTGAAATTCCACAAGGCCATCGCCGCCGGAGTGAAGAAGGGCAACCCGAAGATGAAATTCTACGGCCCGTGCATGTACAGCATCCGCATGGACGACTTCCGCAAATACGCGTCCATGGGTCTGCTCGATTGCCTGGACGGACTCGTCATGCACGCCTACGTCGACGGCACGGAGCCCGAAGGCGAGTTCATCAGCCGCGTGACCGAGTTGCTGCAGTTTCTCAAGGACTCCGGCCACGGCGACATGCCGGTGTTCATCACGGAATTCGGCTGGTGCGCGGAAATCGGCGACTGGCAGAAGACCGTGACCGAGCGCGAGCGGAGTCAATACGCCCCCCGCTCCATCGCCCTGCTGGCGGCCCAGCCGATCGACGCCATCGAATACTTTGTCTTCAAGCACACCTCGGAGCCCGGCAAGCCCGGCTACTCGATGATCTACAGCGACAACACGCCGACGCCGACCTATGTGGCGTTCGTCAACACCCTCAAATGGCTCTCCTGGACCCGACGCGAGGACGGTCGCTGGTTTGCCTTTTCCCCGAAACTGCATCTGACGCTTTTCCAGGGCAACGACCGCTGCACGGGCGCGGCCTGGAACACGGAGGGAAAGGCCCGTCTCACCCTGCCGGCGGCGCCCCTGCGCATGGGAGACACCATGGGGCGCACCCTCCCCGTGGACGGTCCCGTTGTCGAAGTCGGGCCGGCACCCGTCTTTTTCGACCTGCCCGAATGCCGGGCGCTGTTTGCAGCGGCCACGCTTCCCCCCGTCACCGTCGCGCCGGGAGAATCCTTCTCCCTGCCCTGGGACGGATTTTTCGCCGCGCCGGAAATCCGTTTGGAGGGCGACAAGGCCACCGTCGCGCCGGACGCCCGGCCGGGCAATTACCTGGTGCTGGGCCGAACCGGGGACGCGTTCCAATCCCTACCCGTCAGGGTGCTGGACCCTCTGAGTGTGGAATCGGTGGATTTCAAACTCTCGCCGGACGGCCGGGAGCTCCTTGCCGAGGTCTGGGTGTCCTCCCCCATTCGCACCGGAGCCGAAGTGATCTGCCGGCTGAACACGGATGCAAAGGGAAAGGCGGAGATCCGCAAGCGCCTCGAGCCCGATGTTCCCGCCGTGATCGAATTGTCCGTTCCGGGATTCCGCCTCGGACAGCGCGTGCAGGGCACACTGGATTTCTCCCTCGAGGGCGCGATTCCGGTCCGCATCGAGAAAGCCTTTGATCAGACGTACATCCTGTGTCCGTCCATGGAAAAGGTGGAGTGGAAAACGATTCCGTCCGTGGACATCTCACGCTGGAATCCCTATCCGGGCGAATTGAAGGCGGAGGATCTCTCCGGTTCGTTCCAGACGGCGGTCACCCCGGAAGGGTTCCGCCTCAGAGTGGATGTGCAGGACAATGCGCACCACCAGAACCAGCTTCCCTCCTACATGTGGAACGGGGACTCGATCCAATTCGCCTTTGACGTCGATGCCGACAAAGAGTGGCAGCCGAACAATGTCGGCAACGGCCACAAGGGGCACCGCATCTTCGAATACGGCGTCGGCCTGCCCAACAAGGGAGGCAAGCCCATGGTCTGGCGCTGGCGGGCGGATGCCCCCGGTTTCACCGCCAGCAGTGAGGAATCCCGCATCGTGGCGGAGGTGAATCGCGACGGGAACCGGACCGTGTATGACGTCCTTATCCCGTGGGAAACCCTCGGACTCTCCGCTCCGCCGGAACCGGGATCCAGCATCGGCTTTGCCCTGGTCGTCAACGACTTGGACAACGGCGCGGATCAGCGAAAAGCCCTCCGCATCTTCAGCGGGGTGCTCGAGCACAAAAATCCCGAAGGATTCGGAAAACTGAAGGTCCTTGCCCCGTCCGCCCGGCCTTGACGGGGCCCGAAAATCCAGGCCGTGCCCCGGACATTCTTTCCTGAGGGAATCCTTTCGCTTCTGAGAAAATACCGGTAGGATTTCCTCATGGTCACAATGTCCGACATCGCGAAGCACCTGGGTGTTTCCCGACTCACGGTTTCGGCCGTCCTGAACAATCGTGTGCAGGAGGTGGGGATCGGCGAGGAAACCGCCCGTCGTGTTCGCGAAGCCTCGGCAGCGCTCGGGTATCATCGCAACCACCTGGCGCTGGCCATGAAAACGGGTCACAATCCGGTCGTCGGCTGCCTCATCAGCGGACTGGGCTCGGAATGGACCAGCCGGACCCTGAGCGGACTGCTGGCCCGCCTTCACGAGGACGGCTATTTGATCAAGATTGAAAACGTCACGGGACCGGAGGCCGAGGAGGCCGCGCTCAGCCGTCTGCTCGAACAACGGGTCTCCGGCATCTTCTGCTGCAATTTCAATCCCAATGCCGCCTTCGCCCGCCGGCTCGAACAGGCGGCGAAAATCTACGACACCCCCCTCGTCAGTTCCATTTCCCGCCACGACCTCGCCGCCTGGCAGATCAACTCCGACGACCGGAACGGCATTCGTCAGATGGTGGACTACCTGTGGAACCTCGGACACCGCCGCATGGCGTTCATCGGCGGCGATGAAGAGGAAGCCGTCCGCCGCACCACCTTCCTCGAGGCCATGGCGGAACGCGGGGTGACCGTGCCCGAACAGCGCGTCTTCCTCAGCGGCTGGAACGATCACAATGCGGAGGTGGGCACCGCCCATCTCTTGTCGCTCAAACGCGGACGCCCCACCGCCATCCTTTGCGCCAACGACCGGCTGGGCGCCATCGTTCTCAAGGTCGCCCGCCGCATGGGATTTGCCGTCCCCCAGGACCTCTCCGTGGCCGGCTACTCCAACAGCATGCTCAGCGAGATCACGGACCCCGCCCTCACCTCCGTGACCCAGCCCTTCGAGGAAATCGGAAAACGATGCGCTGAGGCCCTTCTCCAACTCATCACCCGCAAGAAGAAAAACCAGCGCACCGTCCGGCGCACGGATCTGGTTCCCACCACACTGGTGATCCGGGATTCCACCGGACCCGCCAAACGCTGAAATCCCCCGTCCGATTCGATTGACACTTGACCGTTTCCAAACTATTCACGTGTAAAGAAAACTCTCTTCCTCTGGCCCGCAACCGAAGTCCGCACCCTCAAACACTCCCGTTTATGAAAACCCGCTTTCTCTGCGTCCTGGGACTTGCCGTTTGTCTCACCCTTGGAACCGTCTCCGCCGACATCCTGCTGAAGGAGGATTGGGATGGGCAGTTGGACGGGGACACCCCCATGGAACCCTGGAAGGTATGGAGCGGGAATCCGCCGGGTTCCGTCGGCACGGTGGAAGTGGTGGAACAGGGGTCGCCCTTTGAAGGCAACCGTTCCGTCCGTCTGGCGGGCCTCCGGACCGGAATGGCCGGCCCCGCGCTGAACGGCAAATTCTCCTCGCCGGTTTCCGGTCCGGTCGTGGTCAAATTTGACTTTTACATCCCCTCCTCTCCCGGAGCCGGGGTGCTGCCCACGGTGACCATCAAGGATTCGGAGGACCGCGCATCCCTGCAGCTCAACATGGCGAACAGCTTTCTGCTGCCCAACAATGCCCCCCAGATCGCCATCCAGGGCAAACGCTACAACGAAGGCGAGATCATTCGCCCCTTCGCCCCCGACACCTGGTATCATGTGGAAATCACAGCCCGGAAGGACAAGGGGGAAACGGTTTGCGATGTGGAAGTGACTCCGTTCGACAAGGAGCCGGTGGTGCTGACCGACGTGCGCGTCGAGACGGAGGGACAGAACTTTGCCGGAATCGAGGTGGGCTGGAACAGCGACAATCCGACCGGGATGATTTACCTCAGCAATCTGGTCGTCGAAGCCGCTCCCTGAACATTTGCCCTCCTCCGAAACCCGGGCGCGGCGAACACGGCTTTCCGGAGAACCCGGAGGCGGCAGGCGACAACCCCGCCGATTTCCGGGCGATCGGTTTTTGAACCTCTTCCCCGATCATGACCACCAAGACCACTTCCTCCCCCACCTCCCGGGCTTCCTGGCTGCACCAGGCCGGCTGGGGCCTGATGTTCCACTATCTCGACCGCCCCGCCAGCAGCAATGTGGTGTCCGCCACCACGGCGGAGGAATGGAACCGGAGAGTCGACGGGTTCCGGGTCGATCATTTTGCCCGTCAGGTGAAGGAAACCGGCGCCGGCTACGTCATTTTCACCCTCGGCCAGAACAGCGGGCACTTTTGCACGCCGAATGCCACCTATGACGAAATCACCGGCATCCGGCCGTCCAGGCTTTCCCGTCGGGACCTCATCGCGGAGATCGCCGAGGCCCTGAGCCCCGACGTGCGTCTCATCGCCTACCTGCCCTCGCACGCCCCGGCCAATGATGCGGCGGCGGTGGCGGCCTTCCGTCTGGTGCCCTCCTGGGATGCCGGCGCCTGGGGGTTGCCGGCCCCCGCGCCCGATGCGGTGCGCGGAGACGACCGGCTGGGGGAATTTCAGCGGAAATGGGAGGCCGTCGTGGCGGAATGGGGAAACCGCTGGGGGGACAAGGTGGTTGGCTGGTGGATCGACGGCTGCTATTTTGCCGACCGGATGTACAAACACCCCGACGAGCCCAATGCCTCCTCGTTTTCGGCCGCTCTGCGGGCCGGCAATCCCGACCGCATCCTGGCGTTCAACACCGGCACGGCCAACCCGTTTGATTGCGTGACGCCGGAGCAGGATTACACCGCCGGCGAGGTCACCACCAGGTTCCCCGCCTCCAACAAATGGGAATCCCTCACCAGGAAAGCCGCCCCCCTGCAACTGCACCTGCTCAGCCATCTCGGCGACTGGTGGGGCGAAGGACGGGTCCGCTTCCCGGATGCCTGGGTTAGCGAATACACCGCCCTCATTCGCAAGGAGGGCGGCGTGGTGACGTGGGACGTTCCCATTGAAAACGACGGTTCCATCGTCGAGGCGTTCCGCGGTCAGATTGCCCAGGCCGGTTCGAGGGTTTGGTAGGGGCGGATGAAACCGTTCTGTCACATCTATGCGCAGTGGAACCAGACCCGCGACCGCGTGGTCGAGGAGGCGCGGCACCTCCTGGATCTGGGATTGGTTTGTGATGTCGCTCTCGATTTCACCCAGGCGGCACGGCACCGGGAAACGTTTCTTCAAATCGCCCGGGCGGGCGGACTCTGCGCACCCAACATTTATCCGGGCGATCTCGATTCCTCGTGCCGCGACACCAACTGGTGGAAATATTCGGAGGAGGAATGCGCCCGCCTGCTCACGCTGGCCGGCAAAAGGTTCGACCCCCTCGAACTCGGGCCGATGGAAGCGGTCAACACCTACACCCCCGGCAATGCCTTCGTCGCGGCGTGCCGGCGTGCCGGCGTCCGTTACCTTCTGGGTTTCTGCGCGCCCACGGTGATTGAGGACGGCGGGTGGTCCATCGCGCATTACGGATCGCCGCTCTCCCCGTTTTTCATTTCGTCCGAGGATTTTCGCAAGCCGTTCGCCGGCGACGAAAATTCCGTGCTCATGTCGAGCATGGAGCTGCGCAATCCCATGGTCTGCCTCAATCATTGGAGCGAGGGCCCCTGGTGTCCGCTCAACGCGCAGGCCGCAGACCGCTGGCTGGAACCCTCCGGCGATCCCCTGCCCTTTCTGCAAATCGCGGAGGACTGGCTGCGCCAAAGCGAGCTTTCCGGCGAACCCCTTTTCTTTCACATCAACCTCCAGTACTTCTTCGCCGACCGGTGCTACGAACACAATCGCCGGGCGCTCGAATGGCTCGCCAAGCAGCGCGAACGCGATCGTCTGGAAGTGGGCGGACTCCGACAATGGCGGGAACAACTCCTTGCCGCGGGAGGATTCAAACGCCAGACCACCTACTGGCGCGGCGAAATGATGGGATTCCATGTCGGACACCGTCCGGGCCGTTATCCCGATGTCGTCGTGGACGAAAGCCTGGAAGCCCAGACCATCTGGCAGTTTCCGGAAGCCGCGCCGCAGCGTCGTTACGAATACGGCAGGCCATGGAATTACCCGCCGTTCGAGCCCGGCGGCTCCGCCCCACGTTCGGAGGACTATTCCGACCTCTCGGTGGAAATCACCCGGAAGGATTCCGGGACGCTGGAGAGGCAAATCGTGATCCGGATTTCCAATCCGGGATCCGCCCGCCGGGTCCCGCTGCTCGTCTGGCAGGCCTTCGAAAACTGGACCGCCCCGCTGGAAGCCCACTGCGCGACCTCCGACTGGAACACCCGGGTGGTGCCACACCCCGCCGGTCAGGGCGGCGCCCTGCTGCTGGAGGGCGTCGTGCCACCGGGGGAAAGCACGGCAATCGTTGAGGTCCGTGGCGGAGGCCGGTCCGATCGGCGCATGACGCGGGAATGGGACGGTCTGGTCTGCGCGGAAACCTTCCTCGTGGACGGTCGTCCCCTCACCTATCTGGTCACCCAGACACCGGATCCCTTCGTCGTGGACGCCCGCATCAACCGCCGCACGCCGGACTCCGAAGAGGTGGTGGCCGAAAGTTTGATCGGACTGGAACACAATCGCCGCGTCGTAACGGACGGCCCGTTGACCCTCCGCTTCGACGGCACGCGACTGGCCTGCTGGCATCGCTTCCGGGGAATCACCGCGGAGGAAATCGAACTTTCCGGGACGGCGGAAATTTCCGCCCGGCTGTCCGCAGAAACCCAACGCCGCGTGGCCGCGCTCCTGCCCGACCTTTCCCTGCCGGAACCGTCCTGGCAGGCCTTCGGCAACATCCGCGATCAGCGCCGTTGGGACCGCCGGTTTGCCCGGGCCGCCGCGGAAGGGGAACTGGCCGAGGTGCGGGAGTGGTTTGCCTCCCTGCGGCCGGACGCCGGACGGACCGTGATGGAAGTGCATCCCGGCATCGACCTGCCCCGGGGCTCGATCACCAAGGTGCTGGGACATGAATTCGACCGCGTGTGGTGCGAGGATGGATACCGCTTCGAGGAACTCTGCGCCGACTATCCCCAGGGGTGGGACTGGGGTGTGGCCGCATGGGTGCAATGGCGCCAGCTGCAACTCAAACTGGAGGGACTTCTTCCTGACGCCGGACAATACCTCCTGCATCTGCACGCCTTTGATCCGGAAGAACGGGATATCACCCAGCAGGTGCGATTTTTCAATCCGCTGGACGGAGGAATGGTCAGGACCGGCGAAGCCGGTTATCCCGTGCATCAGGCCAATCAAATCTGCGCGGCCGTCGACTGGGTGCTGCCCCGCGGTCTCGAAGGCCGCCGGCATCCGGACGCGCTGTGCTCGATCCGCATTCCGGAGGCCTGCCTGCAATGGCCGGCCCTGGGCATCTGGATCGTGCCGCAGGAAAAAGGACGCCTCTTCGACTGGATCGGGGAAAAAGGCGCCCCGGGTCTGATCAGCCACCTCTGGCTCACGCTGCAAAGCTGAACGGAATACGGCCCGGAGGTTCCGGAGGGCCCGCCGGCCCCCTCCGCGGAAGATTTCCCGGGAAACCGCCGCGACCGTGGAAAATCATTTTTCCCCGGGGAAAAATCTGCGCAAGATGCGGCGCCATGAGCACGCTGGATCCCAAGCGCACCGTGGCCGAACTCAAGGAACTGCGGGCCCTCACCGGCGACGAAAACGGCGCCCAGCGGGTCGCCTTCACCCCCACCTGGGCCCGGGCCCGCGCCTGGCTCCGTGAAAAGCTCGCCGCCCTGCCCGTGGAGGTGCACACGGACGAAGCCGGCAACACTTGGGCCACCCTGCGCGGGAAGTCGGAAAAAACGCTCATCATCGGCGGCCACATGGATTCCGTGCCGAATGGCGGCTGGCTCGACGGCTGTCTCAACGTCCTGGCCGGAGTCGAAATTCTTCGCCGCATCACCGCCCAATACCAGGGACGCCCGCCGGTGACGGTCCGGCTTGTGGACTGGGCGGACGAGGAAGGCGCCCGTTTCGGCAAGAGCCTGTTTGGATCCTCCGCCTGTTCCGGCAACCTCGACATGGACGAGGCGCGGACACTCAGGGATCGCGACGGCATCGCCCTGCCGGACGCCCTGCGCGAGCACGGCATCGATTTCGAGAACGTCAAGGCCTGCGGGCACGAGCTGAACAACGCCTGCGCCTACCTCGAATTGCACATCGAACAGGGGCCGGTCCTGCTCGATCTCGGCCTCCCCCTCGGTGTCGTCCTCGGCACCTGCGGCGTGGAACGCCACGCCATCACCTTCCGGGGTCAGGCCGCCCATTCCGGCAGCACGCCGATGAACCGGCGCAAGGACGCCTTTCTCGCCGCGGCGCAGATGAGTCCGGAAATCTACCGGATCACCGACCGCCACGGCGGGGTCTGCACCATCGGATCCTGCACGACCCAACCCGGCATCGTCACCAGCGTTGTCGAGGAATGCCGCATCACCCTGGACCAACGGCACCTCGACGCCAATGCGCTCGCGCAGATGCTGGCGGAGGCCAGGGCGGCCAGCGAAAAATTCGCCGCCGCCGGAAATGTCACCGTTTCCTGGGATCGCATCTGGCAAATCGAACCCGTCCCCTTCCATCCCGACCTCATTGAATTCTGCGACCAGGCCATTCTCGAAACCTGCGGCCAAAGCCATCGCATGCCCTCGGGGCCGCTCCACGATGCCGCCGAAGTCTGCCGCGCCGGCGTGCCCACGGTCATGATGTTCGTGCAAAGCCTCCACGGCATCAGCCACAACAGAATCGAGGACACCCGGGAGGAACATCTCGAACTGTGCGTGAACGCCTTTGACAAACTGGCCTCCAAGGCCATGGAATGGATCGTCCGGCGATAAATCCCCTCCCCGTCCACGAACCCCCGACACGGGGTGACCGGGGAAGCCGGCGGCTTTCCCCTTCCGGAATGTCTCCCGTCGTCCGGCCCGCCCGAGCATCCGGAGCGGGGAAGCCCCCGTTCGGAAGGATGACCGCCCTGGCCGGGAGCCTGACGCCTGCGCCACCCGACTCCCCACCCTCCCCCAAGTCCCGCCAAGCGCGACCACATCGTTGCGCAAATCTAAACAACTCGTCCCCAACGATTTAAAACATATCGCCCCTTCCCCCTTGCCAAAGCCCCACTTCCGTGGCATGCTCCCCAGTTCTAATTATACGATCAAAAATGGCTAAAGTAGCAGCACCCGAAGTGGAAACGCTTCGACTTCATGAAAAAGACACCGGCAGTGCGGACGTTCAGATCGCCTTGCTCACGAAACGCATCAATGAACTGACTGAACACCTCAAGACTCACTCCAAGGACCACTCGTCCCGCCGTGGGCTTCTCAAGCTCGTCGCCCAGCGCCGCAGTCTTCTGGACTATCTGAAAAACACCGCATCCGACCGCTACCAGACGGTCGTGGACAAGCTCGGTCTGCGCAAGTAGCGCAACGACGTCCTTGAGAGCCCCGCCCGAGTGACGGGGCTTTTGTTTATCAACCCGCCCCAGACATTTTCGGGGCGCATCATATTTCTGTTTCAAATGCCTCATTCCGTATCGGCCAACATCGGCCAAACACCCATAACCATCGAAACCGGCAAGCTCGCCCGCCTGGCGGACGGAGCGGTGACGGTTCGTTCGGGCGACACCATCGTTCTGGTGTCCGCCGTCTCGGCCACCACAGTCAAGGAAGGCCAGGATTTCTTCCCCCTCACGGTGGACTATCGTGAAAAAGCGGCAGCCGTGGGCAAATTCCCCGGCGGCTACTTCAAACGCGAAGGCCGCCCCTCGGAGAAGGAGATCCTCACCTGTCGCATGGCGGACCGTCCCCTGCGTCCGCTCTTTCCCAAGGGCTATCTCTACGACACGCAGGTCATCGGCGTCCTCCTGAGCGCGGACGGGGAAATCGACCCCGACATCCTCTTCATCAACGGCGCAAGCGCCGCATTGTGTGTCTCCGACATCCCGTTTGCGGGCCCGGTGGGCGCCGTGCGCGTCGGCCGCATCAACGGGCAGTTTGTGGTCAATCCAACCCACTCCCAGCGCGCCGAAAGCGATCTCGATCTGGTTTACGTCGGCACCGAAAACGACGTGATCATGATTGAAGGGGAGGCCAAGGAACTTCCCGAGCCCGACTTCGTCGCCGCCCTTCAGTTTGCCCATGAACAGGCGCGCCTGATGATCCAGGCCCAGAAGGAACTGACGGCGGTCGCCGGCAAGGAAAAGCGCCAGGCCCCGCTGTTTGTCGTCCCCGACGAACTCCTCGAAATTGCCTACCAGGTGGCCGGCGATCGCATCGAGTCCGCCCTGTACACCCCGAGCAAGGTGGCCCGCAGCAAGGCGGTGGGCGCCCTCAAGGACGAGGTGACCGCGGCGATCCTCGAGCGCTATCCCGAAGCGACCAAGTTCGAAATCAGCCAGGCCTTCGACTACCTGCAGAAAAAGGCCTTCCGCATCAGCATCCTCGACAAGGGCGTGCGGTGCGACGGACGCGATTACAACACCATCCGTCCGCTCCATGCCGAAACCGGCCTCCTGCCCCGCAGCCACGGCAGCGCGCTTTTCCAGCGCGGCGAAACCCAGGCCCTCTGTCTGGCCACCCTCGCCCCGACGGACGAAGCCCAGGAGCTCGACGGCTACACCGGCGGCGAAACCATCAAACGCTTCATCCTGCACTACAACTTCCCGCCGTTCTCGGTGGGTGAGACCGGCCGCACCGGCAGCCCCGGACGCCGCGAGATCGGTCACGGCGCCCTCGCCGAGCGCAGCATTGCGCCGGTCATTCCCGACGTGACCGAATTCCCCTACGCCATCCGGATCAGCAGCGAGGTCATGGAGTCCAACGGATCCACCTCGATGGCCACGGTGTGCGGCGGGGTACTCGCCCTCATGGACGCGGGTGTGCCCATCAAGCGCCCGGTGGCGGGAATTTCCTGCGGTCTTGTGACCGAATACAATGGCGACCAGATCGCCCGTTACACCCTGCTCACCGACATCATTGGCAGCGAGGATCACTTCGGTGACATGGACTTCAAACTGTGCGGCACCGAGGTGGGTGTGACCGGATTCCAGCTCGACCTCAAGCTTCCGGGCATCTCGCTCAAGCTGATGGAAGAGGCGATCTATCGCACCCGCGACGCCCGCTTTGTGGTGCTCGATGTGATGAAGGCCGCGCTGGCCGCGCCCCGTGCGGAACTGAGCCCGTACGCCCCGCGCATCGAAACGATCCGCATCAATCCGGACAAGATCGGCCTCCTCATCGGCCCCGGCGGCAAGACCATCAAGGGCATCGTGGCCGAGACCGGCGCCGAGATCAACATCGAGGACGACGGCTCCGTGCACATCTACTCGAACAACGGCGAGAGCCTCAAGCGCGCCAAGGAGATCATCTCCGGCATGACGAAGGAAATCACCGTGGGCGAGACCTACCAGGGCACCGTTGTTTCCATCAAGGAATTCGGCGCCTTCATCGAGGTGCTCCCCGGCAAGGACGGGCTCTGTCACATCTCCGAGCTCGCGGACTTCCGCGTCAAGAAGGTGGAAGACGTCGTGCGGAACGGCGACCTCGTCTGGGTCAAGTGCATCGGCGTGGACGACAAGGGCCGCGTCAAGCTCAGCCGCAAGGCCGCCATGAAGGAACGCGACGAAGCCGCCGCGGCTTCGAACTGAGCGATCACCCGAAACCCTCAGGTTTTTCCTGGCAAAAAGCCCGCCTTCACCGGCGGGCTTTTTTGTTGGGGAAATCCGGGAGGCGATGGGCACAAGAGGAAACGAAAACCACCGCCCGCAGGTGCCCGGGCCGCCGGCCCTCCGGTTGCAAAATGCCCTCCCCCGCCCGGCGTCAGGAAACCT
>CALCJD010000050.1 GCA_937960895.1 uncultured Spartobacteria bacterium
GAGGATCTGACCCGGCTGGAATCCCGTCTCGCCGCGGCCGGAGTCACCTGCCGCATCTTCAGCACCCTCGTTCCCCTCCGGGAATCCAAGATGGAATGAAAGGTTTTTCCCTCGTCGAGCTTCTTGTTGTGATTGCCGTCATCGCGGTGCTGGCCGTCGTGGCCACCCCCGCCATGCGGTCCGTCGGCGCGGCTCAATCGATCACCATGGGCGGCAACCTGCTGGGTGATCAGATTGCCCTGGCGCGCCAGCTCGCCGCCGCCCGCAACCGCAACGTCGAGGTGCGCATTGTCGAATTGAGCGATGCCGGGGAAAAGGCCTACCGGGGGGTGCAGCTCTGGATTGAGTCCGCCGACGGATCCTCGCTGACTCCGGCGGGCCGGCTGGAAATCCTTCCCACCGCCACGGCGGTTGCGGCGGATGCCGCTCTGTCTCCGTTGCTGGAGGCGGAACCGAACCGGGCGGGAACGACGAATTTCGGCGGTCGGGGCGTCTGCGCCTACAAAGCCTTTCACGTGCGGCCGACCGGGGCGCTGGATCGCATGGTGGGGGCGTCGAACAATTTTCTCACGGTGTACAACCTGCGCGACACGAAGGTGCCGCCGCAGAACTTTTCCACCATCAGGGTCAATCCGGCCACGGGCCGCGTCACGGAATATCGCCCATGAAATCCTCCCGCCTTCTGTTCCCGATCCGCTCGCGCTCCGGATTCGCCCTCGTGCTGATTCTCGCGATTCTCGTCCTTCTGCTCGGACTTGTGATCACCTTTTTGTGGCGGGCCCGCATCGAGCGGGGGGCGACGAATGCCTTTGCCGCGGCTTCCGGTACGGCGCGCCTGGCCGACCTTGCCGTCAGTCTGGTGAAAGGACAGATCCGCGACGCCACGACCCAGGGAACCGCCGTGGCGTGGACGTCCCAGCCCGGAATGATCCGGACGTTCGGGTCCGGCTCTCCCGGAAGTTTCAGCGCGAGCGGCGACCTTCTGCGCGTATTCAAACTCTATTCGGCCCGCGAACTGATCACCACCGGCTACACGGCGGGGGCGGATGCGCCGCCCGCCGCCTGGCAGACCAGCGGCGCCTTGTGGACGGATTTGAATGCGCCCGTTTTTGTGACGAATCCCGACGGGGGATCCCCCGCCAGGGTGCCGCGGTTTCCCATTCTTGATCCGGCCGCCCTGAACTCGGTGGAGGGTTTTCAGATTTCCCCGTCCGCGGCGCCGGCGGGTTCGGTGCTTTCGGGGGGAAGGGACGTGCTTCGGGTGCCCATGCCGGTGCGCTGGCTTTATGTGCTGCAGGACGGGCGGCTGGTGGCGCCGACGGAAAACACCGGCAATGTCGCCACCGTTTCGGGGGCCACGGCCGGGAATCCCATCGTGGGGCGCGTCGCATTCTGGACCGATGACGAAACGTGCAAAATCAATATCAACACCGCCTCCGAAGGCCGGCCTTGGGACACTCCCCGGGCGGATTCGGTGGAGGAACGCGCGCTGGCCGATTTCCAGCCGGCTCAGAACGAGTTTCAGCGTTATCCCGGGCACCCGGCCACGACGTCGCTGGCACCGGTCCTTTTTGCGACGAGTTCCACGCAGACGCCGGTTCTGACCGTGGCCCAGCGCGATGCGATCTATGCGATCACGCCACGCGTGGTGGGGGGAGGGTCGGAGGGTGGAACCCGGGTGGCCACCGGTCCCCTGCAGCCGGAGTCGGACCGTCTTTATGCCTCGGTGGACGAACTGATTTTTGCCGTCGACCGGCAGCCCCAACCCGCCGCCGCGGGGCTCACCCGAGACAAGCTGGAATCGGCGCGGTTTTTTCTGACGGCCTCCAGCGAGGCGCCGGAGACGACGCTGTTCAACACACCCCGCGTGGCGATGTGGCCGATTTTTGACGGCCTGGCCGCCAACCGGGTCACAGCTTACGACCGGCTCATTGCGTTTTGTTCCACCATCGACGGAGCGCCCTATTATTTCCAGCGGGCGAACGCCCGCAATCCCACCGCCGACTGGGTGAACATCCGGCGGAACCGCCAGTTGTTGCGCTATCTGAGGGCCCTTTCGGACAAGCCGCTCCCGGGGTTTGGAACCGCGCTGGTGTCCAAGACCCCCGTCCAGGATCGCGACCAATTGCTGGTGTCCATGATGGACTACATCCGCAGCACCAATCTGTATGACGACAATTTGACGCCGACGACGTACGCAAACGACTCCGCGGCCCAAAACGCCGTACAGTTCACCGGCGGGCGTCTCTCCGGCAGCACGACCTCAGTGGGTTCGGGGCATGGTGCGGTCGCACCCCTCCGGGTGCCCGCCGGACTGCAGGATTCCACGACGTATCCCGCGGAGCCGGACGAAACTTCGTTCATGGGGTTCGGCAGGTTTCACACCATTGGCGAAGCCGGCCTGCTTTTCATCTGCACCGGGGACGGATCGGCCGGAACCACCGAGGATCCGATCAACAACACCCCGGCGGACCCCGACGCCGCCGCCAAACGGATCAGCAACAATACGGCGACCAACAGCACCCTCGGGGGGGTCAGACTTGCGCAGACCCAGCGCCGGATTCAGGCCATGTTGTTTTTTGATTTCTTCAATCCGATGCAGGGCTGGACCCAGTACTCGCTGGACAGTTCCTTCGACGTTGAACTTATCGGAGGCAATTTCACGATCAACGGCGTCTCGCTCAATTTTCCGACGTCGGCGTCCGCGACCCAAGACAATCAGACGCTCGACAACTACCACCCTTGGGGCGGGTACATGGGATTCCGCAAGGCGCTCACTTCCGACAATTGGATCCGCTATCCGCTGATCAGCGCGCCGGTCACGGTGGAGGTTCCGCCCGGGCCCGATCCCACCATGCTTCTGCGCGGTCCCACGACGGTGCGTGTGAAGATCTTTTCCAAGCCCGCGCACAATCGCGGGTCCGGAAACACGGACCTCGTGCAGACCATCGACCTGCATTTTCCCGAGGCCGCCATTCCCATTCCCACCCTCCGAACGAGGGGAACCGTGGCCATTGGCGCTACGGGGACCACTCCCATGCAAAGCTGGTGGACCTTTTCCCGGGATGGCATCGGGGATGGGTCGGCCGGGCGGCTCAATTGGGTGCGCGGCCAGCCCTCCAGTGATTTTGCCGAATATGCCGGCAATATGATCTGGCCGGAGGACACCCTGCGCACCTTGGTGCCTTATCATGGCGACCTTCGCCTCGTGGCCGGATCGCATTATGTTCCCGCCGGGGTCTTCCAACCCTCATCCGGGTATTTTGATCCGACCCGTGCGGCCGGCGTGCTTCAAAGGCCGGACACCCCCCTGCCGCAGATCAAGAACTACCTGACCGGCAGCGCCCGCTCCCACTATGAGGGGGGTGCCGGCTTCACCATGCCTCCCGCCGCCGAGCGTCTGGTGGCCGGCGCGGCCTACGCGCCGGGTTCCAATCCGAAGACGCCGGCCTTTGTCACGGGCGCGGGTGCGACGCCGGTGAGCGCGAATTCCTTCCAGCTTTACGGAGACTTCGACAATGGCGTGGCCAACGCCGCCGACGGGCCCTACGTCAACAAACCCGACGAGGGAAACAACGCGCGCATCACCGGTGCGCTGCCGTATTTTGGCCGCAGCTGGGAGCAGGTGGCGAGCGGGCCCACCTTTTTCTCGCCGAACCGCCAGATTCCCGGTCCGGGAATGTTTGGATCGCTGCCCACCCGCCTGGTCTCCGGCAATCAGCCCCATTCCTCCGCGCAGCCGCAATGCGCCTGGCGCACGCTGCTGGTGCGTCCGCAACCCGACCACCCCGGTGCGGCGGGGCTCCCCGACCATCTCTGGCTGGACTTCTTCTGGATGCCGGTGGTCGAACCCTATGCGATCAGCTCCCCCTTCGCCACCGCGGGAAAAATCAACATGAACTATCAGATCGAGCCGTTCACCTACGTCCAGCGCGCCACCGGTCTCGCCGCCCTCCTGCGTTCGGAAACCATCCTGGCCATTCCCGGAAGTACCGCGGCGAAATACAAGGAGGGTGGTTCAACTCCTCCCTTTGCCTCCTATCGTTCTCCCATCAACACGGTTGAAACGCTCAAGCAGTTTCAAAGACGCTTTTCCGAGGGTTCCGTTTTCCGTTCCCCGACCGAGATCTGCGACATCCATCTGATTCCCGAGGGGCAGACCCTCAATGCCGACGGCTCCAATGCCGACACGGTGATGAAAACCTTCTGGCAGAACCATCCGCTTACCGGCGACAACTCGCGGGAACGACCGTATACCAACCTGCAGGCGCGGCTGACCACCAAGTCGAATACCTTCACCGTTCATTATTGGGTCCAGACCCTCAAAAAGGCTCCGGGCGGCAGCGCGTCGGTATGGGACGAGTCCAAGGACATGGTCACCGGGGAAATGCGGGGATCCGAAACCATCGAACGCTACATCAATCCGAATGAGACGGGGATCCCGGATTATGCCGCGGAGTACTCCGGCTCTTCCTCGGCGTCGCCCACCGATCTGGGGGCGTTTTACCGCTGGCGCACGGTGCAGACGCGCCGCTTTGCGCCGTAAGCGCGCGGGGAGGGGGACGCGCTCCGGTTATCGTAATAACCGATCGACGGCTTTTCCGGGCCCACTTCGGAGTTGAGGTTTGTGCGATGATCCCTCCTCCCATCTTCTCCGGCAGGTTTCCCGAAAAAACGGACGGTGCGTCCTTTCCAAGATGGCCGCGCTTGGGCGCCTGGCTTCTCCTGGTCGGGTTTGTCACGTCTGCGCCCTCCCGGGCCAACACCTGGATCGGCAACACCGATGCCAATCTGGCAACAATTGAGAATTGGACGGCCGCCCCCGTGAGCGGTGACAACTGGAGTTTCGGCGCCGCGGGTTTGGCGGGCACCGCACTGAACAACAACCTTGCGGCGGGTTTCACGGTCAACGGACTGGCCTTTGCCAACGGGGCTTCCAACTACTCCCTGTCCGGCAATGCCATCAGCCTTTCGAACCATCTTTCCGTCGGAACAGGTTCGCAGAACCAGGTGGTCAACTTGGACATCCATCTGGAGGGCGTAAGCCGGCAGATCAATATCCAGAATGGCTCCGTCCTCACTCTGAACGGGGTGATCACCGGGAGCGCTCTCAACCTGAACGGTGTCGGGGGCGGTCAGATCGGCCGGCTGATCCTGACCAATATCAACACCTTCACCGGAAACGTGACGATTTCCCAAGGCACCCTCGAGGTGGGCAGGATCGGCAATCAGGGCAGCACGACGAGCAACATGGGCGCGGGTACAACGGTGACCATCGGCGGAGGGGCCAATCCGGCAATCCTGAATTACGTCGGATCCGGCGAGACGACGAACCGCAATATTGTCCTGGTGGGGAATGGAGTCACCCATGTGAAAAACAATGGCAGCGGTGCGCTCGTCTGGAACGGCATCATCGGCAACGGGAGTACGACCGCGGCGCGGACGATCACCCTTGGCGGAACGAATGCCGACGCCAACACCGTTGGCTCCGTGATCGCCGACAACGGGACGGGAACCCTCGGCGTGACGAAGGTCGATTCAGGCGTCTGGATTCTGGCCGGAAACAACACGTATTCCGGGGCCACCACAATCAACGCAGGCACCCTCATCGTCACGGGCGATTCGTCCGGAGCCACCGGCGCCGTCGCCGTGAATGCGGGCGGAACTCTGGCCGGCAATGGCACCATCGGCGGAAAGGTCACGGTGGCCAATTCGGTGACGGCGGTGCTCGCTCCCGGCACCCTCTCCGGGGCCACGGAAACCCTGGCCCTGAACAACACCAACCTGATTCTCTCAGGTTCGAATTCCCAGGTGAAACTCGACATTGCGGGAACCGGCGCCGGAGATTTTGACAGGATCGTGGGGATCGATTCCTTCACGCAGGCGGGCACCGTGACGTTCACTCTCACCGGAACCTACACGACGGCCTCATGGGATGTGTTCGATTTCGCCGGGAAGACGGGTGGCTTTCACGCGATCACGCTGACAGGGAGTTATGTCGGCACTTTGACGCTCACCGACACGGATCTTTGGACGGGTCACATCGGCGGACAGGATTGGACCTTCCATCAGGCAACCGGCGTGCTGACCGTCGTTCCGGAACCCGCGACCTGCCTGCTCACCGGACTCGGTCTGGGGCTGGTGCTTTTCCGCATCAATCGGCGTAGATCTCCTTAACCATCAAGCGGGCGGCACTTTCCCGCCCGGCTGATCCCTTCCCATCCCCATGTTCATGCGGCGCATTATTTCCGTGCTTTTTTCGCTCGTGCTTTTCCAGCCTTTGCTTGGCGCGGAGGAGGCAAAACCCGAATTCATCCCACATCTGAGCTTGCAGGCCGGCTTTGCCAACAAAGCGCGGTGGGCCATTTTCGATCCCGGTGAGCCGATCGCGCTTCGGGTGAGGGTTTCGGGATGGCGAAAATCCGAGGATACGTTGTTGTGGGAGCTTCGGGATCACGAAGGAAGTGTATGCGGTTCGGGGGAGGTCAAAGTCGCCGCCGGCTCCGCGCCTTGGGAGGCCGAGTTGCCCGTCCGGGCGCCGGCGGCGGGTTATTTCGAGGTTCACCTCAAGCTCGCGAAGGCGGAAATCACCCTGCCGCGGGCGGGGTCGCGTCCGGAGGGATTTGTCAGTTTTGGAGTGCTTCCCGCCATTGCCCGGTTGCCGCTGAAGTGGAACGACGACTCGCGCTTCGGCGCGCAAGGCACGAATTTTCTTGAGACGGGAAAATTCATGGAGGGCAATCCCTATCGTCCCCTGTATCCGGCCCTCGGCGCCGTCTGGGTGTATGACGGCTACCGCATGGGAGAACGGGAAAAGGAGGGTCCCGGCACCTTCAAACCTCGCACGGATCCGGAGTTTTGGAGGAACAAGGTCGATTATTGGGCGGAGACCGGACTGAGTCCGCTCATCGATCTGCATGGTCTTCCCGATTGGCTGCTCGCCCGGCCGGAGGGCGTGAAACGACGCTATGACAATCCGACCAATGCCGGTCAGACCTACGCTCCCAATGACTGGCAGGCTTTTGAAAACTACGTTCGGGATGTTGCCCTCGAACAGGCCGCCCGCCGCAAGGCGCTTCTGCCGAAACAGAAGAATAACTATTACCAGATCCACTGGGAACCCGACTGGCATTGGAAGGGGACCGATGAGGAATTCATTCGCATGTATGAGGTCGCGCATCGGGCCATCCGCTCGGCCGACCCGGACGGACTTCTGGTCGGACCAAACTACGGTGTGCTCGACAGGGGGAACGATCATCTGCGCCGCCTTTTCGAAAAGGGCCTGGGCCGGTATCTCGACGGCATCGCCACCCACACCTATTACATTCCCTTCGGGTTGCCGGAACCGCGCGGACTGCCCGGACAGGTGCGGGATCTGGTCGCGATGACGCGGAAGTATCTGCCGTCCGGCGCGAAAATCCTCAACACCGAATGGGGAACCGACTATCACGGCCGATCCCTTTTTCAGGATCGCAGTGTGCTGCGCGGGGAATGGCGGGAGTTCCTGCGCGGACACCTCATTGCGCTTGGCGAGGGCATTGATTGCACGTGGTATTTTTACACCGCCGACACGGGCATCAGCGGCGGCGGGCTGATGTATAATCTCACCGCACCGAATCCCGTTTTCGGGGCGATCTGGGTTTCTCCCAAGCCGGTGGCCATGGCGGCCGCTGCGGCCACGCGGTTGTTGGACGGCACCCGGAGTCTCGGACCGCTTCCGTTTCTGGGTGAAAACGTGATGGCGTATCTTTTTGATCGCAGCGGCGAGCGGGTGATCGCCCTTTGGTCCGCGGACAACCAGCGCCGGAAACTCAGAATTCCCGCCGGCGTCGGGGAGGTGCGGGTTTATGATGGCATGGGAAATGTCCGAACCATTGCCGCCGAGAACGGCTTTGCCACGGTGACCATCGACGATGTGCCGTCCTACATCGCCGGCGTGTCGCCCCGACTGTATGCCGAAGGGGCGTTGGTGGACCGTGTGCTGCCCGTCGGCCTGACGGGCGACCGTGTCGGGGTGCCCCAGCTCGGCTCCTTTTCCACCGCGGTCGCTTTCCGCAATGGCGAGGAGATTTCCCTGAAGGGTGAAGGGAAGCGCTTGGTTCTTCCCCGAGAACTTTCTCCCGGAACCTGGTTGGTTGCGACGGGGGACAAACCGTTCCTTCATCCGAAAAGGGCGGCGCTGGTGACGGTCGAGGCGCCGGTTCTTCTGACGGAGGATTTTGGAAAAGGCCTGGCTCTGCGGAATCAGACCAAGGGGGAGGTGCGGGGGCGTCTTCGTTTTCATGCGGGAGACCGCGCGATCGACGGGGGCGAATTCCTCCTGCGTCCCGGACAGGTCCTGCAGGCCGCTCTCCCGGCTGAACTGCAGAAATTGCGCGACGGCCAGTCCGTCCGGGTCGACTTTGTCGACGCGGAGGGTTCCGTCTCGCCGGGCCCGGTCCTCGACCAACAGGTCCTGCCGGCCAAACGGGCGCCATCCGCGCCGGCTTCCGGTTCCCCCTTTGAAGGCTGGCTGCTCGAGGAATTCCTGACCCTCGATGGAAAGGAACACCTGCGGGCCAGGGCTTCGGACTGGCAGGGCCCCGGGGATCTCTCTGGCCGGGTGGCGTTCCGCTACGACGACAACAATCTCTACATCGCCATCACGGTGCGGGATCAGTCGCATGTGCAGACGAAGGACGAGCCCAACCTCTGGCAGGAGGATTCGGTGCAGATCGGTCTGGCGGCGCGGCCAAATGATGAAGGCTGGCAGATCGCCCAGAAACTTGCCGTGGGTCTGCGGTCGTCCGATGGACGTGTCATGCTGACCCGCGAGCCGCACAGTTCCGGACTGCCGGGGGGAACCATCGATCCGGAACGGTTCCGGGCCCGGGTCGAACGGACGGGCGATGAGACCACTTACTTCCTGGCCATTCCCTGGGAGGAGATCGATCCCGAGGCCGGGGGAGTGCCCGTCGCCGGACGCATCGGAGTGGGGCTTTACCTCAATGATGTGGATATCGCCGGGGCTTCCCGCACCGCGCGGAAGGTCATGGAAGGTTTTGGTGAGGGCATGGGATTTTTCCTGCCCCGCAACTTCGGCGTCCTTCAACTCGAAGGCGCGCCATAGGCATCATTGACCCGACCGGACGTTCGGCAAGGCGCCGTGTAGTTATCGTGACAACTGGAATCGGCCTTGAGAAGGGCCTTGAGACAGAGACTTTCGAGGGCGGAATGGAATCTTCTGCTGCCGAGACCAAATCTAGGAAATCCCAGCCGGTCAACGACACCTTTGCCCATATTGCCCAGCGGATTGGCGCGGCCGTCGGCGGGTTGAAGGAAAATCCTCCGGAACCCATTCCGGACGTCGAGCTTCCCGCGGGACCTTTTCAGTCCGCGCATGATTTTGAGCCGCTGCCGCGTCCCTCCACGCCGGAGGATCTCAAAGCGGGCGTGGCCGCCCTGCGGGAGCAGATGGCGCCCTTTTTGCGTAACCTCGTGCCGCCGCTGCCCGCGACCAGGCGGCGTTTCCCCATCAAGGAGGCCCGCTGGAGGATGGGGGACGGCGGAGACCGGGCTCTGACACCCGACCGGATCGCGGAATCCGGCGAATGGCAGACGGTTTCGCTGCCTCACTACGGGGGGCCGATCGGACCCGCCACCGCCTATTACCAGTTCGAGATCGTCCTGCCCGCGATCAAGGCGCAGGAACGGATTTTTCTCCGTTTCCTCGGGGCGGACTACCGCGCCCAAGTTTACCTTAACGGAGTTTTTCTCACCCTGCACGAAGGGTTCTTCGACCCCTTTGAGATCGACGTCACGGCGGTCTGTCGGCCCGGCGAAGCGAATCGCGTGCTGGTCCGGCTCGACAATGATTTCATCGCCAACGGCAACGATTCCTGGGGAAAGCCGGGCAATGGCTCGAAAATTTATGCCGCGACGGGACTCGGCTGGGATGAACCCGGCCTCGGTTGGCACCATTGTCCGCCGGGCATGGGACTGCATGATCAGGTGTATTTTGAGGTCCGTCCCGAAATCTTCGTCAAGGACCTCTGGGTGCGCCCCAACCTGAACGACGGAACGGCCACCCTGCATGTCGGTGTGGAAAACGCCGGCCCGGTCACCGTGGAGGCCGCTTTTCAGGCGGCGGTGTGCGGCCGGAATTTCGAGGCGGCCGGTCCTTCCGTCTCCGACCGCTGGACGAAAATCGAACCCGGCTTCAACACCTTCAGGATACCGCTGGAGGTGGCCGGGTTCCGCACCTGGAGTCCGGAGGAACCCTGGCTTTATGAGGCGCGCGTCACGCTCACACCCGATGGGGGCCCGCAGGACACCGTCGCGACGACCTTCGGGATGCGAAGCTTCGAGATTTCGGAGGCGGGGGAGGAAAAGGGGCGCATTTTTCTGAACGGCGAGGAAATCCGGCTCCGCGGGGCCAATACCATGGGGCACGAACAGCAGTGCGTGTTCCATGGCGATCTCGACCGGCTGCGGGATGACATTCTCATCGCAAAGTACGCCGGTCTCAATTTTCTCCGCATCACTCAACGCCCGGTTCAGCAGGAGGTCTATGAAGCCTGTGACCAACTGGGCATGATGGTGCAGACCGATCTTCCGCTGTTCGGCAAGGTGCCGCGTCATCTTTTTGCCGAAGTCACCCGGCAGGCCGGTGCCATGGAAAGGCTGATTCGCGGACACGCCTCGTGTGTTCTCGTCAGTTTCATCAACGAACCCTTTCCTCTGGCCTGGGGGGACACCACCCACCGGCACATGACCCGTGCCGAGCTCGAGCATTTGCTGCGGGCCTGCAGCGAAGCCGTGCGGCACGAAAACCCCGATCGCCAGATCAAACCGGTCGACGGCGACTATGACCCGCCGTCGGACGGTCTGCCGGACAACCATTGCTACTGCGGCTGGTATGTCGGGCATGCCATCGACATGGGTCTGCTCCACCGCGGACACTGGGTGCCCACCAAGCCGGGCTGGCGGTATGCCTGCGGGGAATTTGGCGCGGAGGGACTCGAGTCCGCGGATCTGATGCGGCGCCGGTATCCCGCCGACTGGCTGCCGGCCAACGCCGCCGAGGAGGCGACCTGGACGCCAAGCCGGATTGCCCGGTGTCAGACCGGTCCGATGCACGGCCTGTGGATGGACGCCGGCCGGTCGATGGAGGATTGGGTGCGGATCAGCCAGGAGCATCAGGCCTGGGCCACGCGGGTGATGACGCGGGCCTTCCGTCGGGATCGGCGGATGAATTCGTTTGCCGTCCACCTTCTCATCGATGCCTTTCCCGCAGGCTGGATGAAAACGCTGGTGGACTGTGAACGCACCCCCAAGCCGGCGTTCTTCACCTATCGTGAAGCCCTCCAGCCGCTGCTCGCCGACATCCGCTCCGACCGCTGGGCCTGGTGGGGCGGGGAGGTGTTTAACGCGGAGGTCTGGATCTGCCATGACCGCGTGCAGGTTCCGTCCGAAGCCCGGCTTCGGTATGTTTTTGAAGTCGACGGACGGCCGGTCGCGTCGGGCTCCACGCCGGCGGCGATTCCCAAATGCAGCAGTCTGTGTCAGGGCACGCTGCGGATTCCTTTGCCGACCGTGTCGGCCCGCACGAAGGCCCGGCTGCGGGTGGCGCTCGTCGATGCCGAGGGCAGGGTGCTCACCGACAGCAGCGAGGATTTCTGGATCTTTCAGCGTCCGTCCGCGGCATCCCGTTCCGTGGTTCTGCTTGATGCCGACGATGCGGTGGCCGCAAAGTTCGCCGAAGGCCTGGGCTGGCCGGTCCGGGTCGATTCGCATCCGGGTCCGGGCGACCTCATCGTGTCCAGCCGGGGCGAAGCGTATGCCAGGGCCGGTTTGGCGGTGGAGAACGGCGCGACCCTCCTGCTTCTTGAGCTGCCGCCGGGGACGTATGACATCGGTGGACAGGAAGTGACGGTCGAAACGGCCGGATTCGGACCCCGGCAGTTTGTGTCCAGGAACACCGGGCACCCCGCGGTGGCGGGTTTCCTGCCCAATGATTTCCGGTTCTGGCACGATCCGTCCCAGGACAGCGTGACCGCGCTGCTCGACACGGTGTTATTTGCAGACCAGTGGAGCCCCGTGCTCGGCACGGTTCAGGCGGGCTGGAAAATCCGCGAGCCGATGGACGCCCTGGCCTGTGCGGAGCGCGGGTTCGGAAAGGGTCGCGTGGTCGTCTGCCAGGTCAAGCTGGCGGGCCGCACAGCCACCAATCCGCCGGCGGAGCTTTTTGTCCGGAATCTGCTGGGCGGAGCCTGATCCCGCCCGTCCGCGAATCGGATTTCCGGAACGGAATCCGTCGCGGCCATGGGGCGGGTTTTTTCCGCATTGCAGGAGCTATCCTGCCTGGGGCGTTTCCGCCTGCCGGACGGCGTCCCAGTAGGGCTGCAGATCGACGATCCGTCCATGGTCGGCGGACTCGTCGATGCCGAACGCCGTGACGCAGGCGCGCAGTCCGTCGAGCGAGGTGGCGAGGGGAGGCGCCCCGGTGGTGAGGGTTTCCACCAGGCGTTGGGCCATCACCTCATCACCGCCGGCATGACCTCCGCCCACGCCGGTGTCAATGACCTCCGGCCGGGTGTCCCAACCGATGCGCTGGTGTTCGATGATGCCCGTGTAGGCATTGCCCCGAATGGTTCCTTCGGTGCCGCAGAGGAAGAAGCGGCGCTCGTGAATGGCGGTGTTGCAGTTGGTGTGGAAGGTGGCCCGCACGCCCCCGGTGTATTGCAGGACGGCCACCTGGTTGTCGAAAATGGAGGCGCCGTCGGAGAAGGGGTGCACGCGATGCGGATCGTCCCAGGCGCTGTAGGCCGGGGCCCGGTCCGGACCCGGTCCGACCTTGGCCACCAGATCCTGATTGGCTTCGACAAAAATATCGCGCCCGCCGAAGCTGGCCACCCGGATCGGAAGCTGGCCGGTGATCCAGTTGGCCAGATCGAGATCGTGGCAGCATTTTTCCAGGACATGGGTGCCGGCCAGATGGCGGTGGCGGCGCCAGTTTCCGAAGATGTAGCCGCCGTGATTGAAGGAAAGGGTTTCGTTGAATTCGAAGGAAATGAGCCGGCCGATGGCGCCCTCCTCCACAAGCTGCTTCAGCTTCCGGTAGAAGGGCGAATACCGCAGCACCAATCCAAAGCTGAAGGTGCGGCCGGTTTCGCGTTCCACCTGCCGGATGCGCAGGCAGTCCTCGAAGGTGGTGGCGAGGGGTTTTTCACAGAAGACATTCTTTCCCGCCCGCATGGCGGCAATGGCCTGTTCGGCGTGATGGCAGTTGAAGGATCCGATGAAAATCCAGTCGACGTCCGACCGGAGAAGCGCCTCCAGACTTTCGAAGGCGGTGATGCCGGCACCGAAGGAATTTCGGACGGCGTTCACGGAGATCGGATCCGGATCGTGGACGGCGGCCACAACCACCCGGCCCCGGCTTTCTTGGAGAACCAGTTCAACCACGGAACGCAGACGGTTGCCGGCGCCGACGAGTCCGATTTTGATGGGGCTTTGAGAAGAGGACATGAGGGCCAAGTAACACAAAATATCTGTTATCAAATGGCCAAAATGACATAATCTTTAACCAAAATGACAAAATTGCTGCCGCCACCGGGGATGCCCGGGAGCCTTCAGGCCCGATTGATTGAACGGAGCCGGGCCCTGGAGCAGCCGCGGGACTTTTGGAAGGGGCGGATATTCCCCGCTCCGCTGATGCCGCAAAACATCCTGGTTTTCACCCGGACCTCCCGGAAGGAGCTTTTCCTCGGCAACGCCTCCCGCTCCCTGCACCATCGTTATGTTTTGATCACCGCGGTGAAAGGGGAGGGGACCATGGGCATCGACACCCGGATGTACAATCTGTGCGAGGGACAGAGCATTTTGGTTCACCCCTTTCAGGCCCATTGGTATGAACGCCTGCGTCGCGCGTCGTCCCTCTGCTGGGTTTTTGTCACCTTTGAACACGACCCCGACGAACGCCTCGACGTTCTGCGCGATGTCGGGGCCCTCAGCGGCAACCAAAACGGCGGCCAGTTGGACGGCTTCCTGTCGGCCTGGCAGGATGAGGCGTCGCGGGACCTGGTTCCGCTTCGTCTGGCGGAGTGGTTGTTGACCCTGGGGCGGACGGCCCGGGGTGTTCGCCGTCCGGGGCGCGCGGGAAGAGCCCGGGCCACCTCCCAGGAGCAGATTGTGGCGGACGTCAACCGCTACGTCTTCGAACACCGGGCGGGGTCGATTTCGCTGGCCGCCGTGGCCGCGCGTCTGGGCATGTCGTCGAGCCTGCTGCGTCTGCGCTTTCGCGCGACCACCGGGCTGTCGGTGGGGCGTTACATCCGGGAGTTGAAACTGCAGTATGCCTGCGAATTGCTGCACGGCACCCGTCTGGCCATCGGGGAAATCGCTGCACGCTGCGGATACGACACCGTCTTTTCCTTCAGCCGCGCCTTTCGCCGGACCTATCGCATGGCGCCGACCGCCTACCGTCAGAAAGCCCACCGTTCCCCGCGGCGGAACTGAGTGCGGAAAACAGGGACTCCGGGCCGGAGCCCCGACGCCGACGGGTCTACTTTCTGGCCACCACGGCCACGCATTCGATTTCGTAATGCAGCGTGGGCGGGAGGCAGTTTGTGATGGTGGTGCGGGCGGGATACGGAGGACGGAAATATTCCTTGTAGAGCTCCTGATACAGCGCGCTGTTGGCGGAGTCCCGGATGTAGTTGCGGGTCTGGATGACGTGGGCGAGGTCGCTGCCGGCGTCGTGAAGGATTTGTTTGAGGTTTTCCATCGAACGCCGGAATTCCTCCTCGAAGGTTCCCGGAATGATTTTGCCGGTCTTGTCCACGGAGGCCTGACCCGAGACAAAGATCAGGTCGCCGTAACGGACGGCCGGGCTGAACGGCAGGTGGGAGACGGGGGTGTCGGGAGACTTGGGGTATGCGATTTCAGGCATTTTGGGAGGAGATGAGGGATTGCAGGGTTTGCGCCAGAAGGGTTTTCCGTCTGGCGGTGAAACGTTGTTTGGGCACGGCGATGCTGATCGCCGCTTCCGGAAATCCCAGGCCGGCCAGGCTGACGGCCAGGCAGCAGACGCCGGAAACCGATTCCTCGTTCTCCTCGGCAATGCCGGTTTCCCGCGCCCTGATGATGCGTTTTCTCAATTCGGGCAGCGATTTGACCGTGTGCGGCGTGTGGGCCCGCAGGCGCGTTTTGGCCAGCAGGCGTTCCCGTTGCGGTTCGTCCAACTGGGCGACGATGGCGCGTCCGAGGGCGGTGCAATAATAGGGGTCGCTTTGACCGGGAATGACGATGTAACGGAGCGGCTGGGTGGTTTCCAGGAAATCGAGATAAAGAACCTGTTCGTGGGACAGGACGCCGAGATTCACCGTTTCGTTCAGGGTTTCGTGCAGACGGCGCAGGAGCGGACGGGCGGTCGACTTGAGGGTGGCATAGGGATCGGCCGACGCGAGTCGGGCCACGCGCGGTCCGATCAGGTAGTCGCGGCTGTGGGACGGCCGGCTGACATAGCCCAGCTGATGCAAGGCCTGCAGGAGCCGGTACGCGGTGGGTTTGGAAAGCTTCACCGCCTCAGAGATGGTTTGCAACGACACCGGGCGGGGATCCGCCGCGAGAAACTCGAGGAGCCCGAAGATCTTGGAGATGGAGGAGGATTCCGACTTGGTCACGGGTCGAGAGGATAGATGGGACGGCGGATTTTTCGATAGGGAAGCGCGTGGAGGTCGCTGGTGCCGGGTCCGGGAGTCCGTACGGTGAAACTGGACCGCGCGATTTTGTCGTAGGCGCGGCGATGTGCCACCGCGGCCTTGACGCCGATGACCTGGAGGTTTTCCGGATCCACTCCCTGACTGCGCCATTGACCGAGATCAAACGGCGGAGTGGCACGGCTGGTGAGCAGGATGGTGACATTGCCGGTCGTGACCACGGCGCAGGGCCCCATGGCAATCCGGCTGCCGGCGAGCGAGGCTAGATGACTCTGTTTGTCCTCGAGAACGAAGTTCCCATCCGTGAGCCGGACCAGGGTGACCTCCCTTTCAACCGGACCGGGATCGACGCTTGCTCCCCGACCGCCCAGTGGCAGGCGGACCGTTGCGCCCGGGGAGACGGATTGGAGTCGTGCGACCGCCCCGGGGTCGTTGAGGATGACGCCGCAACGTTCAAAGGGACTTTCGAGCAGGGCGCGGAGGACGAATGTGGCGTCGCCGGCGGTGCCGCCGCCGATGTTGTCGGCCGGTTCCACCAGGAGGGCCGGGAACCGACGGTCGCGGGCGATTTGTTGGATGGCGTCGGGCAGTTCCCATTCCTCGACCCGGGCGCGGGGCACGAGTTGTTGTGCCTCCCGGAGGAGGATCTCCAGGGAGCTGAGGCACTCGATCTCCGGCCGGGTGCTGACCACCCAGAAGGAAAGGCCCGTGTCGGGGGTGTCGGAATGGGCGAACCCCGCGGCGACGCCGATTTCCAGATGTCCGGCACTTTGTTCAAGCTGGCGGGCCCGTTGTTGAAGCGTGCGCATGGGGTCGTCGGCCGTGCCGGTCGCCGGCGGGGAGAGGAGGAGGCGCGAATGCAAATAATGTGTCCGCACGGAGAGTTGCCCGGCCCAGAGTCTGTGCAGGAGCCGGGCTCCCCGCACGGCGGCATCGCGCGCGTCGATGTGCGGGTTTTCCCGATAGGGAATGAGGGCGGTGGCACAACGGGCCATGAGTGCGCTGACGTTGGCGTGCAGGTCCAGGACGGCAAAGAGCGGCAGCGTCCCGGCGCCGGACAGCGCCCGGATGCGGCGCAGCAGTTCGCCTTCCACATCGGGAACGCTTTCCGTCGCCATCGCGCCGTGCAGGATGAGGAAGATGCCGTCGATGCCGGAGGCGAGAGCCGCTTCCAGGCGGGGAAGCAGTTCGCTCCAGTAGTGTTCAAAGATGGCGTCACGGAGCGGTCCCGACGGCGTGGCACTGTAAAAGACACCGGGAAGAACCTCCCATCCGAAGTCCACGGCCGTTTGCAGAAGGCCGTCCATCGGCGAGTCGTTTCCGCGCAACCCCAAAATGGCGTCGTCGCGGAAGATCCGGAAATCTTCGAGTTCCGTGCGCCGCTCCACGAATGTGTTCGTCTCGTGAAAAAGCCCGGCGACAAAAAGGCGTTTCGTTTTCAAGGCTGGTGGCTGGCTTGACGGGTGAAGGTCCGGTCGGCCTGGGTCAGGCCTTTGTCGGCGGAAGAGGCCCCTGCGCGGGGCGGGTAAACCGGACTCCGCCGGCGACGTCCTTCCCGGCGCACGGGGAAAGACCTTGCAATGGGGAAAAAGGTGTGGGCCACAGGTGAAAAAGGGGATTTTGTTTTTCCGTATAACGGAATTTGCATTTCTTCAAACAGAATGATGGGGCCCCTCCGGGACGGGTTCTCTCGAAGGCGCTGCGAAGCAATTCGCCACGACCCCGTCCTTGATGTCCCACGGCGGGACCGCGGGGAGAGCCGCTGGAAGATGGACGCCCGAGGACGATCCGACTAAGACTCCTTTTGATCCTATGAAAATTCTCCGCTACCTCGACCCCGAAGGAAACATTCGTTACGGCGACCAAAAGTCCCCCGATCAGGTGGAGCGTCTCGAAGGGGATCCATTTTCCGGTCTGACCCCGACCGGAGAAGGGGCGCGGGTGGCCAGGGTTCTCGCGCCGGTTTCCCCGGCGGCCATCCTTTGCATCGGCCTCAATTACCGGCATCACGCCGCCGAGAGTGGGGCGAAGCCGCCGGAACGGCCGATTCTTTTCCTCAAGAGCCCGAACACCCTCCAAAACCCCGGCGATCCGATTGAGATTCCCACGCATCTCGCCAGTCACGAAGTCGACTACGAATGTGAGCTTGTCGTGGTGATCGGGAAGACCTGCAAGAATGTGAAGCGGGAAAACGCCCTCGATTATGTGCTGGGTTACACCTGCGGAAACGACGTGAGCGCCCGGGACTGGCAGATCAAGCGGGGCGGCGGTCAGTGGTGCCGCGGCAAGTCCTTCGACACCTTCGCTCCGCTCGGCCCCGTACTGGTCACGACGGACGAGATCCCCAACCCCAACACGCTTGCGATCAGGACGATTGTCAACGGGGAGGTCGTTCAGGACTGGAACACCAACGACATGATCTTTGACGTGCCGACCCTGATCGAATTCCTCAGCGGCAGCACGACCCTTCTGCCGGGAACGGTGATTTTCACGGGAACGCCCCACGGCGTCGGCATGGCCGCCCAACCGCCGCGCTGGCTCAAACCCGGCGACGAAGTGACAGTTGAAATCGAAAAGATCGGGAAGCTGACGAATCCCGTCGTCAACGAGGTGTAGGCGGTTTTCGCCGTTTCGGGAAAAAAGAAGGGGCGGCTGCGGGGCCGCCCCTTTTGCTTGGAAGCCGTCCGGGTTTCAGACCCTCTGCCACTCCGGTTTGTTGTCGTACACCCAGCGGTAATAATCCTGCCGCGTCAACCGGGAGGCGGCGGCCTCATCGAGAAGGAAGCGGGCGTTCCGGTGGAGTTGCAGGCTGGAGGCGGGCACGGAACTGCTGACGGGGCCTTCGACGCTGGCCGCGACCGCAGCGGCCTTGCCCGCGCCGAAGGCGAGAAGCAGCACTTCGCGGGCGTCGAGGATGGTGCCGATGCCCATGGTGAGCACGTGGTGCGGCACCTGGTCCGGCGAATCAAAGAACGGGGCGTTGTCGGAGCGGGTGCGGGCGGTCAGGGTCTTGATGCGGGTGCGCGAGGCGAGCGACGACGCCGGTTCGTTGAACCCGATGTGACCGTCACTGCCGATGCCAAGGATCTGCAGGTCGATGCCGCCCGCGCGGCGGATCTCCTCCTCATACCACTCGCAGTATTCCTCCGTTTTCTCGCCGGCCACCGTTCCGCTCGGAATGTGGATGTTGGCCGGAGGAACATTGATGTGATCGAAGAGATTCTTCCGCATGAAGTGGGCGTAGGAGGCCGGGTGATCCGGTCCCAGGCCCACGTATTCATCGAGGTTGAACGTGCGCACCCGGGAAAAATCCAGGCCCTCCTCGCGGTGCAGGCGGATGAGTTCGGCATACAGGCGCAGGGGTGTGCTGCCGGTGGCCAGGCCCAGCACGGCGTTGGGTTTCCTGCGAACCAGCCGCGCGATGTAGCGCGCGCACAGCTTGCTGGCGGCTTCGGCGTCCGATTGAATGATGATTTCCATAAATCAGTTTTTGGCGATGTGGCGGAGCCGGGTTTCCACGTCGGCGCGGAACCGGTCGATGTAACCCAGCGTGAATTCCACGAGGTCGAGGTTGTCGTTCAGGATGAGCGGGGTGAGATCCAAGGCGAGGGTGGCCTCGGCGGACTGGTCGCTCTGCCGCGGATTCGCATAGGTGGCATTGGCCCGGCGCCGCCCCTCGGTCGCGAGGTCGTAGCGCTTGCCGCCGCCGATCTGGGAGTCAAATACCCCGTTCAGCGCCGCGGCAAAATGCGGTTTTCCACCCACGTCAAAGACGACCTTCTCCTCGTCGTTCACCCAGTCGAGGCCGCGCCACACCTCGCATCCGTAGAGCGCGCGCGGACGCCGGGCGGCGGGCAGCGCGCGGATGGCCTTGAGCGTGGCGCCGAGCACCTGGATGTGGGTGTCGTGTTTGTCGGCCGGGTTGTGGGTGTAGACAATCTCGGGCTGGGCGGCGGTCAGGATGGCCGTCAGATCCGCCACGAGTCCGGCGTGGGATTTCCGGATTTCCGCGCTGGAAAAGTCCAGCTGCGCCATGAATCCGTACTGTCCGATCTGGGCCGCAAGGCGTTGTTCCTGCCTCCGGATGCGGCAAAGTTCCCCGTCCGAGCAGTCGGCATACGGGCCGGTTCGCGAACTGCCGGCGCCGTTGGTGCAGACCACCCCGGAGAACCATTTCTTTTGATTCCGGAAGCATTCCAGAATGCCCTGATAGGCCATGAACTCCAGGTCGTCCTGATGGGCGCCGATGCCGAGATGGGTGGTGCGTGCCAGGGCGTCCGGGAGTCCGGTGCCGTCGGGAATGAAGAGGTCCGCTGTGTCTTTTTGGAATGTCATGGGTCAGGAATGGAATTCGCCAAGACCGGCGGCTGCCACGGCCAGGCCGGTGCTGCGCCCGTCTTCGCGGGGTAGATGGATTTCCGTCGATCCTGCCATCCCGGGATAATTTTCGGCGAGCACCTTCCGCGCGGTTTCGAGCAGCAGGCTGCCGCCGGGACCGAGGGTGAGTCCCCCCAGGATCAGGACGTGACGGAAGTCGTAAAACTGCGCGTAAAGCGGGAGGGCATGACCCAGATAGGTGCCGATGGTTTCATAGATTGAAACCGCACGGGAGTCGCCCTCCGCCATCAGGGCCTGGACCCGGTTGAGCTGTCCGGACATGCCGAGTCCGTCCGGCACCGCAATGCCCGCGGGTTTCAGGAGCCGGCTGGCGGCCTGTTGGGAGAAATATTGTGCGCCCACGCCGTAGTCCCCGGACCATTCGTCGCGGGCGGCGGTGTCGGCGATATCGACCGGGACGAAGGCCAGTTCGTTGATCCATCCCGTCATTTGTCCGGCCGGATTGATGTACCCGCCCGCCTGACTGGATCCCATGGCGATGCCGAGGAGCCCGCTCACGCCCAGGGAGCGGGCCCCGACGAGGGCGGTGGCGTCGCCGTCGTTGACCACCGTGAGCGGGACGCCCCATTTGTCCCGCAGGCGCAGAAAAAGATTGCGCCCCTCGGCCATTTTTTCCGGGGCGAGTCCGAGAAGCAGCGAACTCACCATGAGGCGATTGGCCACGATCACCCCGGCGGAACTTCCCCCGATCGAGTCGACGCGCGGCAGATGCGCGGCCGCCTTTTGAAGACAGCGGTCGATGTGCCGGAAATGATAGTCGGGATCCGCCTGTTCCGAAGGATTCCAGGCGAAGGCCTCGGCGAAGACCGTTTCGCCGTCCCGCACCGCGGCCACCTTGCAATAACTCGCGCCGAGGTCGAAACCGAGCCGGCAGCCGTCGAGGTTTCCGCCCACCGTGGCGCCGTCATCCCGCGCCGCGGGCAGGTCTCCGGAGGTCACCGTCACCACTTCGAAGGGGTTCTCGTAAATCGTTTCCATCATTTTCACGTCGAAGGCGCGCCGGCCTTCGCGGGAGTAGGTGCGGACGAGATGCCCGGCCACTTCGGGAGGCGCCGACACAAAAAGCCGCCATCCCCCCGCGGACCAGATCAGGCATTTGGTCATCCGCTCCGCGTGCAGAAGCGTGGATGGTTCGCCGGCGTCGCCGATCGGCGTTTCGAAGGCGGCCACGTTGCCGTTTTCCCGCTCCAGGGCGAGGCGCAGGATGTTGCCGCTCCGCGCCTGTTCCGACTGTTGGCGATGGAAGCGTCCGAGAGGGACGAAGGTGGGATCGAGTTGGGGAGGTGTGCCGGACAGTTCAACCATGACGCGCATCAGCCGGCGGAAAGCCGCCGGAAATAACGGATCGTTTCGGCAAGCCCCTCCTCGAGCGAACTGGTCGGACGGAATCCCGTGGCGGCCAGGCGGTCCACGGCGGCGCACGAATGCCGGATGTCGCCGGCACGCTCCGGCGCATGCTGAATCGTCGAAGAGGATCCGGTTTCCGCAAGAATTCTGCGGGCGATTTCGTTGATGGTTCCGCTTTTTCCGTATCCGGCGTTGAACACGCCGGTCGCGCCCGGGGTCCGGGCGAGATGCACCAGGGCGGCGACGATGTCCTTCACGTAAATGAAGTCGCGGGTCTGTTCGCCGTCGCCGAAAATGGTGAGCGGTTCCCCGGCGAGGGCCTTGCGTACAAAGATCGGGATGGCGGCGGCGTAGGGACTGGCGGGGTCCTGGCGGGGACCGAAGACGTTAAAAAACCGCAGGCACGCCGTCTCGAGCCATTTTTCGCGGCGATACAAATCGCAATAAAATTCGCCGTCGAGTTTGGTGATGGCGTAGGGGCTGCGCGGATCCGGGGTCATGTCCTCCGTCTTGGGGGAGAGGGGATTTTCCCCGTAGACCGCGGCCGAACTGGCAAAACACAGCTTGCGCACTCCGGCGTGGCGAGCGGATTCCAGCACGTTCAAAAGTCCGGTGACGTTGATTTCTACCGTTTCATGCGGCCGGGCGACGGATTCCGGAACGCTGACCAGCGCGGCGAGGTGAAACACCACATCGACCCCCTTCATGACCCCGTCCAGCAGGCCGCGGTCCAGGACGGATCCCTCATGAAAGGTGCAGCGGAATCCCTCGAGATTGGAGCGGTGCCCCGTGCGCAGGTTGTCGAGGACATGAATGTCCGGCTGTCCCTGGAAGTGTTCGACGAGATGGCTGCCGATGAATCCGGAGCCTCCGGTGATGAGAATCTTCATTTGCTGCTGGTCGCGAGACGTTCGACGAGCCGGTTCATTTCCTCTTCCTGCTCCTCAATGCTCCGGACGAGGGCGATCTGGGTCCTGGCCCGGTCCAGGTTGTGTTCCGGGCGCTTGATTTTGAAATAGGTGTCGCCTTCGAGGTAGTCGGTGAGGAAACGGATTCCGATTTCGAACGTGATGAGCTTGCCGGAAAACGCGAGGTGGCGGATTTCCGTCTCGTTGAGAAACCCCCGGGCGCTGGAGAGGTAGCCGCTGACGAGCGCCTCGAACATCGGCATCTGCATGCGGACCTTGGAAACGTCCTTTTCGTCCTCCGCGGCGGGGCTGGTGGCGGTGCGGACCAGGTCGCCGAAATCATAGAGGGCGAGCCCCGGCATGACGGTGTCCAGATCGATCACGCAAATGGCCGTCTCGGTTGCGTTGTCGATCATGACATTGTTGAGCTTGGTGTCGTTGTGGGTGATGCGTTCGGGAATGGCGCCCGCGGCCTGCAGGTCGAGAAGCACGTCGGACAGGGCCTCCCGCTCGCGGAAAAAGTTCCACTCGTCCTGCACCTCCTTCAGACGACCGTGCGCGTCCGCCTCGGCCGCGGCGCGGAGCCGGTCGAAACGCGAACGGGTGTGATGGAAGTTGGCGATGGTCTCGTGCAGGCGTCCGCCCGGCAGGTTGGCGACGAGGCGCTGGAACTCGCCGAAGGCGCGCGCCGCCTGGTAGGCTTGGCGTTCCGTCTGGATGACGTCATAGGTTTTGGCCCCTTCGATGAAGGGATAACACCGCCAGAATCCTCCTTCCGGATCCTGGACGAAGGGTTCCCCCGTGCGGGAGGGAATCACCTGAAGCGAACGGCGCGAGGGGTCGGGAATCCGGGCCGCCCGCAGCTGGCGCTGGGCCTCATCGGTGACCCGCAGGATGTTTTCCATCACCGCGGCGGGATTCTGAAAAATGCGATGGTTGATCCGCTGGAAGATGTAGCGGAGACGGGTGCCGGACTGGCTGAACGCCGCCACGTAGGTCTCGTTGATATGACCGGAACCGTAGGGCCGGCATTCCAGAAAGGAGCCGTAAATCTGAAAACGTTCGAAGATTTCCTGGAGGGGTGTCGTCATGGGTGTTTTTTCCGCAAAGGTGTCCGTCCGTCCGGACCGGAGGCATGAATCAACGGTGCCATCCCTCCAAGAAAAGGAGGAACCGGCCAATAATGCAATAAAACTTCTTATTGCAAATAGAATCCCGGGGGGTATCGTGGCCTTCGATGCCCCGGAAACCCACCCTTCACGCCCGGCGGGCGCGGGCCCGTCTGCTGGAGTTGGTCGCCGGGTTGCCGGCCCGGCGTCCATTGCCGACCCTGGCGGAACTGGCCCGGGAGATGGCCCTGCATCCTTCGACGATTTTCCGGATCCTGCGCGGCCTGGTGGAGGAGGGGATCGTCTGGCAGAGTCCGCAGGGAAAGTTTTATGCGGCATCGGAGCGCCAGCAGAATCTGCGCGGTGTGCCGCTTTGTTTCCTCGGACGGGAAATGTGGCAGTGGAGCCGGCTTTATCAGGAGATGCTGGAAGGGATCTCCGAGGTGTGCGGAGCCAATGGCAGTCCGCTCGTTTTGTTGTCCTCGCGGAGCCTGGTGCGGCAGGCCGGTCCGGTGGCCCAGCCGGTTTTTGCCTCGCCGGAGAATCAGAAAAACGAACTGGAGCGTCTGCTGAAGGCCGCCCCGCGGGGTTGCGCGGGCTTTCTCCTCGACCATCTCTGGAAGGCGTCGGCCCTGAAGGAGACGAAATTTCCGGGCGGGGGACGGATTCAGCTGCTGGCGGGGGATGGACGGCAGGCTGCGGTTTTTGCGCCGGACTACCGGCGGGGGGCCTCGTTGGTGGCGGATTTTTTGCGCGCGAAGGGATTTTCCCGGATCGGACTGGTGCTGCCGTTCAAAAACGATCCGGCCATCGACCTCATGGAGGAGGCGTTGCGGGAGGCCCTGAGGGAGTTTGCGTTGACGGAGCTTCCCTTTTTCAAAAGGGACGCCGGATTTCCGTCCCGGCTTCGTGCGGTGGACGCCCTGGTTTGCCTCGAGGACAACGTGGCCGATGCGTTGATCCGGGAAACGGGGGCCTCGCTGCCGTTTTTGATTGCCACCCAGGGAACGGGATTGATTCAGGCGCCCCATGTGCGGTTGCGGGTGGATTACCGGCGGCTGGGACGGGCGGCGGCCTCCCATTTGCTTCACGGCACCCGGCATGTGCCGCTGGCCCCCGCCCTGATTGTGCCGGCGGAGGATTGAGCCGCAGGCGGGGATTTCCTGGCGAATAGGGGGGAGGGAAAAGTGCCCGGCGGTTCAACGTTTTCCGGTTGGGCCGGCGGCCCATTGGGAAGGGGACATTCCGGTTTCCTTTTTGAAGGCGCGGTAAAAGGTGGAAAGGTCCTCGTAGCCGCACTCGAAGGCCGCGGCGATGGGTGAGCGTCCCTGTTCCCGGAGCAGCCTCCCGGCGTGGCGGATGCGCAGTTTTCGCACGTGTTCGCCGTAGGTTCGCCCCGTCAGTTCGCTGAAAAGCTGGGTGAAACGCCGCCGACTCATCCCGGTTTCCCTTGCCGCGTCCTCCAGACTGCGGTGCAGATAAAACCCGGTGTCCAACCGTCGGAGGAATTCCGCGAGGCGGCCCCGGCTGTCGCGTGGTTCGTCCGCGGTCCGGGCGTTTTTCGGAGAGGCGAGCAGGCGGGCAAAGAGTTCTGCGGCGAGGGCAAAACGGCGCAGATCGTGGACAGCCCTTTCTTCCGCGGCTCGCGGGGAATTGTGCGGCAGGGCGGCGAATTGCCGCAGGACGAGCAGGACGGGTTGAACGACGGCGGGCTCACGGGTGACGCGGACACCCGCGGCTTTTCCGGACGGAATCAACGGCAGGCTCTCCGCAAGGCACAGGATGTAAAGATGGAGCGGGGATCCCGCGGCGTCCCGGATGCGATGGCGGTTTCCCGAACCCACCAGGGCGATCCCTCCGGGGGCCAGACAATGCGAGGCCCCGCCGCCGAGTTCCACTTCGAGGCGTCCTTTGCCATGCAGCGGTGCAATGATTTTGTGGAAGGCCTCGGAAGTCCACGGCATCCGGAATTGGCGGGCATGGACGCTTTCCAGCAGGCAGAGTCCCGCGTTCCAGTGAACCGGCAGGGGGGAGCGAACCTTGCGCATGAAGGAGAGTCCCAGGGTAGGGGGGATTGCCCGATTTGCAAAGGATTCCCTGCCCGGGTTACAAAGACAGTGCGGTCGGCGGACTGTTAGGATAGCGGCATGGCAACATTCTCCCCCGTCCTCTCCGAAGACACGCCCTTTGCCGTGCTGCGTTTCACCTGGCAGCCGGTTCTCAACGCCGTGGATCTGCCCCCGGGATCCGTCGCCGGTGTCACCCTTCTGGGGGAACATCTGGTCGTGGCCCGCTTTCCCGACGGAGCGTTTCTGGCCGCGCGTCGCGAATGCCCGCACAAGGGGTTTGACCTGAGCCGGAGTCCGATTTGTGACGGCAGGCTCCAGTGCGCCTATCATGGCTGGCGCTTTGACAGCCGGGGCGAATGCCTGGACATTCCGTCGCTGGTCCGGCCGCCCGCCAACAAGCTTGAGTTGTCCCATTTGCGCACCTTCGCGGTCCGGGAGCGCTACGGCATGGTCTGGGTGCGCCTCGAGGAGCGGGAGATTGGCCCGCTGCCCGATGTGCCGGAGTTTGAGGATCCGGACTGGACCTTCCTGGTTGCGCCGCCCATGCGGTTTCGGTCGGGCTTTCGCCGGGAGATCGAAAACTACCTCGACATGACCCATTTTGCCTTTGCGCATAGCCGCACGCTCGGGGTCGCCGCCAATCCGGTGGTTCCCCCCATGCACATCGAGGAATATGCCGACGGGTTTCTGATGGAGGCACCGTTTCCCGCGCTGGAGACGCCGCATGAACAGCCGGGCAAACTCCAACAGGCGCACCGCCGGCGCCAGCGGTGTTTTCTTCCGAATTTCACCACCATCCGGCAGACCTTCCGTGACGGCGACGAACGTGTTCTCCTGCATGTGCCGAGTCCGGTTTCGCAGGAGGAGTGCCACGTGTTTTGGGCGCTGGCCATTTCCCCGGGATTCCGCGGACCCGAACCCGCCGCGCAAATGGAATTCGCCACGCGGGTTTTGAACGAGGACCGGGAAATGTGCGAAAACCAATGGCCGCGCGAGGTACCCATCAATCCGGTCAAAGGCGGCTGGGGTGTGCTGGTCACCCCCGGGGACACCCTGGCCAACACGTTTCAAAAGGTCTTCCGCCGTTGGCTCCTTTCCCACCTCCCTGAAACACCGGCGGCCGCGGCCCAGCCGGCGCCCGATGGTTTTCAGTTGAGCCCCCCGGCCGGCTTCGGGGATATTGCCGGCTTGGAAACGACCCTCATCATCGAGCAGGTGGCTTTTGGCGGACAGGGACTCGCCCGTCTGGAAACGGGCAAGGTCTGTTTTGTCCCCGGGGTGATTCCCGGCGAACGGGTCAGCGCGCGCCTCGTCCGGGAGCGCAAGAGTTACGCCGAAGCGGAATTGCTGAAGGTGCTGGAAGCCTCCCCGGATCGCGTCAAACCGCGGTGTCCGGTGTTTGGAAAATGCGGGGGGTGTCAGTATCAGTACATGACCTACGCCCGCCAGCTTGCGCTCAAGCGCGATCAGGTGGCCGAGGTGTTGCGGCGTCTCGGAGGAATTGACGTGGAGGTCGATCCGACGGTGGCCTCGGAGCGCGAGTTTGCCTACCGCAATCGCGTCACCGTGCATGTCCGGCGCGGCCGGGTGGGGTTTTTCGGCGAGCGGAGCCAGCGCATTGTGGACGTGGAGGAATGTCCGATTGCCACGGAGACGGTGAACGGGCTGCTGGCGAAGCTCCGCAGGTCGCGTCCGCGCGACGGGGAATACCCCCTGCGCGAGTCGGCGGAGTTTCGCGGGTTCCGGCAGGTGAATGATTTTGCCGCGGAGGCGCTGGCCGGGGTGGTGAGGGAAATGGCCGCCTCCGGGGGCGCCCTGTTGGTGGACGCCTATTGCGGCGCGGGTTTTTTTGCGCAGCGCCTGAAGGGGCTGTTTGGTCTGACGGTGGGCATTGAGTGGAGCGCCGACGCCGTGCGGCGGGCGAGGGAGCAGGCCGGGGCGAACGAACGGTATCTTTTGGGGGATGTGAACGTTCATCTCGCGGAAGCGCTTTCCGGTGCCCCGGCGGAGGGCACGACGGTGCTGCTGGATCCTCCGGCTGAGGGCATTTCTTCCCCGGTCGTCGACCGGCTCCGGAAACACCGTCCGGCCCGGATCATCTATGTCTCGTGCAATCCCGCCACCCTGGCGCGGGATCTGCGGCGGCTCGGGGAGATTTATCGCGTGCGCCGGGCCAGACCTGTTGACATGTTTCCCCAAACCGCCGAAATCGAAGTGGCCACGCTCCTCGAACTCCCATGATGCACTATCGACGATTTGGCCGGACGGAGCTCCGGATGCCGGTGTTTTCCTGCGGGGGGATGCGTTACCAGCAGAGCTGGAAGGACGAGGATAGGGAAAAGATATCCGCCGAAAATCAGCAGCGGGTCGAACGCTGCATCGAACGGGCCTTGGAGGCGGGCATCAATCACATTGAGACGGCGCGCGGCTACGGATCGTCGGAGGTGCAGCTCGGCCGCATTCTTCCCGCGATTCCGCGCGACCGCCTCATCGTGCAGACCAAGGTGGCGCCGGCGAAGGCGGAGGACTTTTTGAAAACCTTTGAGACCAGCCTTTCCCGGCTGAGACTGGATCATGTCGACCTGCTCGGTATTCACGGCATCAACACCCGGGAGTTGCTCGATCTGACGCTGCAGAAGGGCGGCGCCCTGGAGGCCGGGCGCAAACTCCAGAAAGAGGGCCGGGTCCGTTTTCTCGGTTTCTCCACCCACGCCTCCTGCCAGGTCATCACCGATGCGATCGAGACCGGGGAGTTCGATTACGTGAACCTGCACTGGTATTGGGTCAACCAGGTCAACTGGCCCGCCATCGAGGCCGCCCGGCGCCATGACATGGGCGTGTTCATCATCAGTCCCAACGACAAGGGCGGAAAATTATACCGCCCCTCCGACAAACTGCGCCGCCTCTGCGAGCCGTATTCGCCGATGATTTTCAACGACCTCTTCTGTCTGCGGCGGCCCGAGGTGCACACGCTCAGCCTGGGCGTCTCAAAACCGGAGGATTTCGACGAACACGTGCGGGCGGCGGCGCTGCTGGACGGGGCGGACGAAATTGTCCCGCCCATCGAAGCGCGCCTGCACAAGGCGATGGAGGAGGTGCTCGGCGCCGACTGGTGCGCGCGCTGGCACGAGGGACTTCCTTCCTGGGAGCAGGTGCCGGGCGAAGTGAACATCTGGGAAATTCTGCGGCTGTGGAATTTTGCCCGTTCCCTCGACATGGTCGAGTTTGCCAAGATGCGCTACAACCTGCTGGGCAATGCCGACCATTGGTTTCCCGGCAGGAATGCGGGGGAAATGGATGCCGCCGCCATCGTGCGGGCCGTGCAGACCAGTCCGTTTGCCGACCGCATTCCCGACGTGCTCCGCGAGGCCCACGCGCTGCTCTGGGACAGGCCGGTCGAACGACTGAGCAAGTCCGATTGAGCCGTGAAAAAGCTCCTCCTGGTGGTGGTGTTGGGGCTGGCGGGATATGCCGGCTACAGCCGGTTCACCGCCGGAGCCGATCCCTTCCGGGGTCTGCGTTCCCTCGTCGGACCGGACCTCCCCACCCGTGATGCCCGGGGACGGGAACTCGTCCCCTGTCCGCGCTGCCTGGCGTCCGGCCTCATCACCTGTTCGGCCCCGCAGTGCAAGGCGGGGCAGGTGCCGTGTCCGGGACGCTGTCTCAAACCCACCGACGCCGGCTGGAAGCGCCTGGAGGGCGGGGATCCCGGCAAACGCCACATGCTCTTTTATCTCGTCGACGACGGCGTGGCGACTGTGAGCGAGGACCATGCGGGGGAAGTGTTCGAGGTGCGCAAGGGAAAGCTGCTCCGGCTCGGAGCCTGCCCGATTTGCAAAAAACGCACGACGATCGCCTGCAAGTCCTGTCGGGGCTCGGGCCGGACGACCTGCCCGGTTTGTGGCGGTCGGAGGACGGTCGTGAAAACGACGGCGTCAGCCGCGCCCCGATCAACCGGCGGTTCCTGACATGCGGTCCCGGGTGGTTCCCCCTTCCAGAGCCGGCGGGGCGGCTTTGATCCTGCCGACCAGATACGCCGCGCAGAAAATGACGGCCAGGAGGGAGATCACGATGGCCAAGGCGGAAATCCAATGGGGCGAACAGGCCCTCCACACCGTGACGCTGAACGCGGCAATCCGGGTGGCCAGTTGCGGCGCAAAAAGGGGCAGCCCGGCGCAAATGGCGACGAAGATCAGCAGACAGCGGGTGAGGAAAAGTTCCCAGGAAATGGCTGCGAGCTTTTCCTCCACATCTTTCGTGTGCGGGGATTCGGGCTTCATCAAACCATTTTGGGGGGGAGCAAGGCCGCAAGCCGAGAAAAAACGGCGTCCGAAGGACCGTCACCGCCGCCGTCGGGAGGGATGCACGGTGATGTGGCTACCGGGAGGCTGGCGGCGGACCCAGGCGACAAAGCGGGCGATGTCCGGATGGGCGGCCAGTTTTTCCACCGTGGGATATTCCCGCTCGAGCTCCTTTTCAGTCAACACGGCATGCACCTGCTTGTGACAGGCCGCGCACAATTTGACCGTCTGCGTACGCTCCTCCCGGGAGGAGGTGCGGCGGGTGTGTTTGTTGTGGTGGCGGGTGCGGGGGATGAGGTGGTGACGCGTCAACCGGACCTCCGTGCGCCCGCACAATACGCAGCTCGGGGAATCCGCGTTCACAGGGGATTCCCTCTCCAAGTTCCTTGCGAAGAGCAAGGATGCAGTTAGTTTCCCTTATGAAAAAAATCTCTCTCCCCCTCGCCGCGATGGTTTTTCTCGCCGTCCAAGCCTTCGCAGGTTCGTTCCCGGAAATCAGCCTCGAGGATCTCAAGAAATCCATCGCGGCCAAGGAAGTGGTCATTCTTGATGTGAACGGCAGCGCGTCGTTTGCCCAGGGACGCATTCCCGGGGCGATCGATTTCGTCGCGGTCCAGGACGACCTTGCGTCCAAATTGCCCGCCGACAAAAACGCCCTGATTGTGGCCTATTGCGGGAGTGAAACCTGCGGGGCCTATGCCCGGGCGGCCCAGGCGGCCAAAGATCTGGGCTACACCAATGTGAAACATTTTGCCCCCGGGCTCAAAGGCTGGAAGGAAGCCGGCGAACCGCTCGAGAAATAAAGCGTTTCCGTCTTATGGCGATTGAGGCGGACGGTCGCTCCGCCGGGTGAACTGTGGATTTCCCGCGAGACGGGCAGCGACCGCCGTGGCAAGCCCGGCACGATCAGGAAGGTTTTCGTCTCACTGTAGTAAAGCGCTTTAAATAATGCTTTAAATTTTTCGTTGTTTCGCGGGAGAGGACGGAGGGTTAATGTGCGGACCATAAGGGGCTTTTCCCCGTTGTATCCTCGAAAATCCCGAACGAGTGGCCCGGGGAGCCGGGAGCCGGCGGGCGAAAATAAAAATAAAGTTCTTGCATAGCAATCGTGGCTGGCTATACTTGTGCTGTTCCCTCGGACTCCCCGTCATGAAAACTCTCTCCCTCACGTCCCGTCGATCGTTGTCACCTGATTTCCCGCGCATCCAAGGCGGGGGGCGCCGACTTGCAGGCGGGTTCACTCTGGTGGAGGTGACGCTGGCGATCGGGATCATCAGTTTCGCTTTTGTGGCCATGTTTGGCATGCTGCCGGTGGGTCTGAATGTGTCCCGGCAGGCGATGGACACCACGATCGAAGCCCAGATTGTGCAACAGATGAAGACCCAGGCCCTGCAGACGGACTTTTCGCGTCTGGACGAACTCTGCGACGCCGAGGAACTCTTTTTTGACGATCAGGGAAAGCCGGTCGCCCGGGAAAATTCCGTCTTTCGCGCCCGGTTTTCCGGGGTTTCCACGGCCACCAAACTTCCGGATGGGACGTCGACCAGCCGCCTGAAAACGGTGACCATCACGGTTGAGAACACCAAGGGGGCTTCCGAGTCGCGGGAGCCGAGGAAGTTCACGACTCTCATTCCGGACAACGGTCTTTAGGCCGTCACCGCATGGCGGATCGCATCGTCATGGACCGGGCTTCCGACACCGATTTTTCTCCGCGCCGTGCGGGAGGTGCCGAAGCTTTCCGCAAAGGGAAGGGGGACCGCAGGGCGGGAGTCCGCGGCGGTTTCACCGTCCTCGAACTGCTCGTGGCGAGCGTGGTTTTTGTCATCATTGTCGGCGTGGTGCTGAATTTCACCGACCAGACGAGCAAGATCTGGCGGGACGCCACCGCAAAAATCCAGGCCTTCCAGGAGGCGCGCGCCGGGTTTGACGCCATGACCCGGAACCTCGCGCAGGCCATGCTCAACACGTATTACGACTATTACGACGTCAACAATGTGCCGCGGGCCTCGCTGACCACCGCCGGTCAACTGGCCGGTTTCGTGCCGCACAAATACGACCGCATGTCGGACCTGCATTTCATCTGCGGGCAGGCGGAAACCCTGTTGGCGGGTAGCGTGCCGCCGATCATCACCCAGACCCAGGCGGTTTTTTTCCAGGCGCCCAAGGGCTACACCGTCACCCATGAGGGATTGGATCACGCCCTGAATGCGACCGGCTACTTTTTGCAGTTCGACGACGGCGGGGATCAGGTGCCCGATTTCATCAAGGATTCCCCGGGGTACAAGCCGCGCTGGCGGTTTCGCATGATGGAGATGACGCAAAGCTCCGAGGAACTCGGGGTGTATGCCGACCCCGGGAGCAGCGATTGGTTTGTGAAAAACGCCGCGAAGAGCAGCCGGGTGATCGCGGAAAACGTCATCGCCCTGGTGCTGCTGCCCAAACTTCCCGAGCGACAGGACAGTTCCGGAATCGCGCTGGCTCCCCGTTACAATTTCAACTCCCGGATCGGGCTCGGAAAATTGAGCGATCCCGAGTGGCCGGATTTTCCCGGCGATTCCTTTGTGGCATCAAGTCCGGGCGGAGGCAGTGTCACCCTGACCCGGCACCACCAGCTGCCGCCGATCATGCGTGCGGTCATGGTCGTCATCGACGAGGCCTCGGCGGCCCGCCTTCAGGGGGACGGCACAACCGTGCCTCCGGCGATCGATTTCCGGGGAACCGGCCTGTTTACCGACGCCTCGAAATTGGATGAAGACATCCGGAAGGTGGAGGATATTTGCAATGCCGTGCCGGGCAATATCACGGGGAACACCATGAAACTGTCCTACCGGGTGTTCAGCACGGACATCATCATGCGCCAGGCCAAATGGAGCAACAAATGAGAAACCACCCTTCCTTTCCTTTCCGTCGTTGGTCACAAGCGGTCCGGTGCTCCGGTGCCGCCTTGGTGGTGGTCCTGGGCCTGCTGGCCCTCGTTCTCATTTTGGTGGTGGCCTTTCTCAGCAGTGTCTCCGTGGAACTGCAGTCGGCCAAAAAATACTCCGGAGGCGCCGACGCCCGCGCGCTGGCCGATTCGGCGGTGAGTCTGGTCATCTCGCAGATCCAGGACGCGACCGGCACGCCGACTTTGGCCTGGGCGTCCCAGCCGGGCATGATCCGCACTTATGATGACTCGGGGGCCGAGGTGACGGCATACAAATTGTATTCGTCCGGTACCATGCGGGTGAACGGCGGTTTCCATGCCCTCAATGCGCAGGCCGCCGAGGTGCCGGCGGACTGGGCGGACTCTTCCGCCCTCTACACCGATCTGAACGCACCCGTGGCCGTGTCCGGCACCAACCGTTATCCCATTCTCAGCCCCGCCGCGGTGGCGCGCAACGCCCCCGGCAATCCCGCGGTCGATGGCAGTTCTTCGCCCGTCGAGGGATGTTACATCGAAACCGGCAATCCCGCGGTGGCCGGAAAATCCAATCCGGTCCCCATGCCCGTCCAGTGGCTGTATGTGCTGAGCAGCGGTTCCCTTGCGGCGATTGATCCGGCCACCGGAATCATCGCCGACGCGTCCGAGAAGGATCCCATCGTGGGCCGAATCGCCTTCTGGACGGATGACGAGACCTGCAAGGTCAATATCAATACCGCCTCCGAGGGGACCTTCTGGGACCGCCCGTGGACGACGGGAGAAACGCCCTCCTCGTCCAAGGCGGTGGACGGCGGATACGAACGGCGGCTGGCGGCGTCGATCCCCGTGCAGAATGAATTTCAGCGTTACCCCGGCCACCCGGCCATGACCTGTCTGAGTCCCATTCTGCCCCGGATGGACGGGGAAAGCGAACTCGCCTACAAGGAGCGGATCTATTCGATCATTCCCCGCCTCGCCGGCGGGGGCAGCCGGGCGGGAACGGCGTATGTGAGCGGCACCAACTCGATGATTGTGCCCGACAACGAGCGGCTTTTCGCCTCGGTGGACGAGTTCTTGTTCAGCGCCTCGAATGTGATGAATGGGAAACGGGTGGAGAATCTGAAGGACGGTTCCCGACCCTTTGCGGTGGAGGATCTGGAGAAGACCCGCTTTTTCCTGACCGCGCACAGCCGGGCTCCGGAGGTCAATCTTTTCAACAAGCCGAGAGTGACCCTGTGGCCCCTGCAGGCCAATCCCGGTGACCTCTCCCATCCCGAAGGCTCCCCCTACCGGAATTCCAAGGACAAACTCATCGCGTTTTGTTCGACGATCGGAAACAAGCCTTATTATTTCCAGCGCTACAACGTTTACACGCCGGGCGAGGCCAATCCGAGCAGTCAAAGTCCCACCATGGACTGGGACCTCATTCCGCGAAATCAGGAGCTTTACGCCTACCTGCAGGCCCTGACCAACTGGAGGATCCCCGGATTGGGCGGCTCGCTGGCGGCGAAGTATCCCAATACCCGGGATCAGATCCTCACGGAGATGTTCGACCTGATCCGGAGCATGGTCAACACGACGAGCACTTCGACCACGGAGTCGGTTCAGTATTATTACACGCCCTTCAGCCCCTCCGGATTCATCACCGGCCAGGGTCAGGTTGTGCCCCTCCGCCTTCCCAACGGGACCAAGGGGTTTGGACGCTTTGCCACCGTCACCGAAATGGCCCTGGTGCTTTTCAACCAGGATCCCCTGAAGATCTCGGGGACACTGCCCCCCGGTGGGGTGATCACTTCGGGAACCTTTGTTCTTATGGAGAACAACACCGAAAACCCGATGGTTTTGGACAAATACGAGGTTCCCGATCTGCCCACCGGCACCAAGCTGCTCATCACCGGAACAGACTGGACGCTGAGCACCGAAACCGACGAACCCCGGAACATTGGCGCGGCCATCATTCTCGAGCCCTTCAATCCGACCCCCGGCCCGCCTCCCTGGACGGGAAACGCCCGCTATGTGCTCAGCGGATTGGATGCCTTGCAGGTGGGATTTCCCAACACCCCTGTGGTCAATTTGACGACGGCGATTGATTCGACCCTCAACAGCACGTCGCAGGCCGGATTCGAGGCCAATTTCCAAAGGCCCGTCCGGCAGCCGAAAAATCTGGGAATGACGGATCCCGACAATCCCGATCCGAACCTGTATCCGTTTGTTTCCTCCTTCGTGGCCTCGGGAACCACGATGAATTTCCCGGGCGGCAGGGTCCGCATTGATATTTATCAGGGGGCGCAGCGGCCGCTGACACCCACCGATCTCGTGCAGACCATTGAGATGGATTTTCCTCCCGTTGCCAATCTCCCCCTGCCGGCCTACACCAGGAAAACCGTGGCCTCGGGAACCACGACGGTTGACGTCTACCACCGGAAACACCGGAGCTTTTGCAATTTCTTCAACCGGCTGGACCACATGGCCAGTGCGGCCAACATCGGGAAGGGACGCTGGGGCATTGCCGAGGACAATCAGCACCGACCGCTCCCGCTGATTGTCGGCACGGGCGGTTCGCTTTACCTGGGTGACACGGTGCGGAGTGTGGAAGCCCGCTACGGAGGCCCGGCGCGCGGCGACTATCGCATGATCGCCGGCCTGGCCAATGTGCCGTCGGACTATTTCGAAGGGCATGGCGAAAAGGATCCGGCCCTGGGAGGTCCATTGTATTCGAGTTCGGCCCCGGCGGCCCGCCTTGTTCACAACCTGCAGTTCGACCCCTTCCCGGGGAGTGCGGATACCAGCAACTCCAACGGCTTTTATGCCGGTGCCGGCGGCAGTGGGGATCCCCGGGGCAAACTGGTGGCCGACGCGAACTATAACGATCCCAATCGTGGAAATAGCGCCCGCAACAGCACCCGGCCGGTGGCCCCGCGGGGGTTGATGGGAGCCACCATGGCCAACGGTCTTCCCGGCGACTGGGACAACGGGGTCGGAAACATAACGGATGGACCCTATGTCAATCCTCCCGACCAGGCGTCGGCCAACAAGACGGCCGCCCAGTGGAGTCTCTATTACGAAAAGGGCGGCTATGTGAATTCCAACGGCATCGTGGAGAGCGGGGCGTCCTTTTCTCCCAATCGCCAGATTGCCTCCGCCGTCGCCTTCGGATCCCTGCCGACCGGGATCGATCCGGCCAATCCGGGGCTCGTGAAACCCTGGCAGACTTTGCTTTTCAATCCGCATCCGGCCGCCGGCGCGGGGCATCCGGGATTTGGAGTGCCGGTCGGATCTTCCGGGGATGTCAGACCGCCCTATGCCACCGCGCCGGATCACGCGTTTCTGGATCTGTTCACCATGCCGATTGTCGAACCCTATGCCATCAGCGAACCCTTTTCGACCGCGGGCAAGGTGAACATGAATTACCAGATCGTGCCGTTCACCTATCTGACCCGCAGCACCGGGGTGCGGGCCGTGTTGAAATCCACCAACATGATGGCCATCCCGACCAACGCGGCAAATTCCTACAAATATACGGCCAACAATCCCCCCGACTTCCGCTACACCCTGGATCTCGATGAGGAGACCGGCACCCTGGCGGGATTCACACGCCGCTTCGCCACGGGCGAAATCTTCCGCTCGGCCTCCGAAATCTGTGAGATCTCCCTTGTGCCCGACAAGGAGGTGCTGGGAGGCGGAGACCCGCCGGGCAATCCCACCTATTCCGATATGGCGGACTGGTGGAAGGATTTTCAACTGACCGGGGACAATGTGCGGGAGGTTCCGTATGGACACATCTATCCGCGACTGACCACCAAATCGAACACCTTCACGGTTCACGTGCAGGCGCAGAGCATTGCCAAGGCGAACGGAACCGATCCCCGGCGCTTTGTGGAAGGAAAGGATCAAATCACCGGGGAGTTCCGGGGCTCGTTCCTGATCGAACGTTTCTTGGATCCCAATTCGGATTCGCTCGTGAATGCGGCCGGTGAACCCGCGCAGGAAACCGACCGGGACGCCATGGTGGGACCGTATAAATTCCGGGTGATCAGCACCAAGAAATTCGCCCCGTGAAAACCCGCGCCGTCCATTGGAAGGGAAGCGCTCCGTCGCGAGGGGAGGGGGGCGTTGACGCCCAAGCCGGATTTTCCCTCATCGAACTCCTGGTGGCGATCGCCATCATGGCCATCCTGCTTGCGGTGGCGGTGCCGGCCACCTCCTCGCTCATGGGTGGAATGAACATCGGCCGCTCGGCGGGAATGGTGACCGATGAGTTGAATTTTGCCCGCCAGACCGCACTCGCCCGCAACCGGGACGTGGAGGTGCGTTTTTACAAGCTTGGCTCAAAGACGGAGGCGGACAACCGACAGTTCCGCGCTTTCCGGAGTTTCCTTATTGAGGGCTTGGATCCGGCCGGATGGAAACCGTTGAGCCGGGTGAAAGTCCTGCCCGAACCCATCATCATCTCCGACGACACCACCTATTCGACCCTTTTGGACCCCGGCGACGGATATCGGGGGCTCACCTCCGGCACCGAGGATCTTCCCGGTCATGGCCCCGTCCCCTACGTGAGTTTCCTTCTGCGCGCCAACGGAGGCACCAGTCTCAAACCGGTGACGGATAAATGGTTTCTTTCCCTCTTTTCGGAACGGGCGAAGCCGGCCTCCGGACTGCCGGCCAACTATTTTACCATCCAGATTGATCCTGTGACGGGACGCACGCGATCCTACAGACCGTAAAGCATTTGCTGTAAACGTGTTAGTGAGTTTTTTCTCACAATCTTGGCTGTTTGCGAACAAACGGAGGAAGAAGAGAAAAGTGAATATAAAGCATTGACATAGCAATAATATTCCTCTCAGAATCTTCCTCTCAACATCCTCCACATGAGCCTCTCTTCCAACCCTCCCTCTCCAAGGAAAACGATCAAACGTCCTCCTCTCCCCGAGACTTGTTCTTCATGGCTTTCGCGGGTCCGCTGTTTGTTGGGATCCGGTGCGGTTTTGGCTGGTGTCTTGGGAGCATCCCCGCTTGAGGCGGCCACTTGGACCTTGAACAACAGCGGCAATTGGAGCAATCCCGCCGCCTGGCTCGACGAAATTATTGCCGATGGGGTGGGTTCGACGGCGGATTTCTCGGCGATCAATATCAATGGGACGCGGACAGTGACGATCGACACCACGCCGCGGACGGTGGGCCTTCTGACCATCGGTGACATCGACGGCACTCACAATTACATCATTGCCGCGAGTGGCGGAGCATCTCTCACCTTTGACAATGGGGGCTTGGGTGCCCAATTGATCCAGACGAACGGGGCCAACTCGTTCAGCACGCCGATCGTCCTGGCTGACGATCTCACGATTGCGAATTCGGGTACGGGGACGTTGTCGTTTTCCGGCGGCGTGACAAGTTCGGGATCGCGTGACCTTGTGGTCAATGCCAACGGCACGGGCGGAATCACCTTTTCCACGGGATCCGTCAACCATTCCGGGCAGTTGGTGATTTCCGGTGTGGGCTCGGGAACGACGACAATCAACTCCGTGATCGGGTCCAATGTTTCGGGTGTGGTGCTGGACAGTGCGACTTCACGGTTGGTTTTGGGAGGCGCGAACACCACCTTTTCCGGGGATGTGACGATCAATAAAGGCACGCTGCAGACCGGCAATAATGCGGCTCTGGGAACGGCCACGGTCTATTTGGGGGATACATCCGGGGATGCCGATGTCACCCTGTTGGTGAGCAGCAACACCTTCACCAATACCATTGTGGTTCAGGCGGGAAACAATGGCACGGCGACGATCGCCAGCAACGGCAACGCTGCGGCCCGTCCGAACGGGAATATCATTCTCAACAATGATTTGACCCTGACCGTGGACTCTCAGCAAAACGGCCGGAACTCCGGGGCCTTTCTTCAAACGGGTGGGATCATCAGCGGGTCGGGAAATCTTTATCTTAACGTGACGGGCGGTCTTTCAACGACCAACAATTCCGGTCAGCCGCAGGGTAACAGCTTGATTGTGGCCGGGCCGGTTTTGACCACGGGAACAATCCGCAACATCGGCACCGGCGCCGGGCGGGCCTTGATTTCCGGCAACATTACGGACGCAGCCGCCCTCATTCAGGACAGCGCGACCTCCATGCTTTCCCTTTCGGGCAGCAATTCGTATTCCGGCGCCACTTTGGTCAATGCGGGAGTTCTGCGCATCGCGTCCAACAACGCCCTGTCCGCCAATTCGCATGTGACGGTTGCCTCGGGCGCCTCGTTGGTTGTCGGCTCGGGTGGTTCCACACCCGGGAGCGCGGCCAGTCTGACCATCACCGGATTTGGAACCTCGTATAATTTCGGCGCGTTGCAGGCGCACAACGGCGCAACTTATAACGGGCCGATTGTCCTCGGCGGCGATGCCGCGGTGGGGGATTCCCTGGCGACCACCACTCTCAATCTGAACGGGGGCATCACCGGAGCAGGTCATACCTTGACGACGTTTGGGGAAGGTACCGTGCAAATTGGCGGGGCGATCGCGACGGGATCGGGTGGCCTCATCAAAATCGGATCGGGGACCACAACGCTGTCGGCGGCGAATTCCTTTACGGGGTTGACGGAGATCGCCGAGGGAGTGCTTGTTGTCAATCATGCGGAGGCCCTGGGTGGCGGGGGGGAAATCACGTTTCGTGGGGGCACCCTGCGGCATTCGGCGGCAAACGAAGGGGATTTCGGCAGCCGGATTGTCAACAGCACAGGGCCGATTTCCATCGATACGGCCGGTCGGAATGTCACGTACACCAACATCGGGGCCTCCAATACCGGAGGGTTGACCAAGTTGGGCACCGGAAGGTTGACGCTCGATGGAACCAATGCGTTTGCCGGACCGATTGTTGTCAACGGCGGTGTCCTGGCCGTGGCTTCCACCAATGCCATTCCGTCCGTGGGAACCGGCTCGATCTTCATCGATAAGGCGGGTGCCCTGAACAGTGGAGGAGCTTATACCGGAGTGCAGGCCTGGCTCGACAGCGGCAACATTGCCGCCGATTCCACCGGGGCGATTGCGCTGACCGGAAACAGTTCGGAAAACATCGATTTCACCGGCTACAGCGGGCTGAGCCTGGGGGCTTCCGCCAATTCGACCTATTCCGGAATCCTTACTCCCGCCGGGGGAGTTTATCGATTGGGGGGCGGCGACGCGACCCTGACCCTCTCAGTCGATAACGCGCTGACCGGCAACAGGGATTTGGTGGTGGGTTCCGGCAACGTCACGTTGAGCGGCTCAAACGATTTGACGGGCAAAACGACCGTGGAATCGAACACCCTGACGCTCAGTGGCAACAACGGCTCATTGGCCAATTCCGCCATCACCGTGAACAGCGGGGCGACTCTGGCCTTTACCGCCGGAAATTCCGCGTCTCCGGTGACCCGGGCCGACTCTGTGACTCTTCAGCGGGGAACTCTGACTGCTGCCGGCGTTACCGGAAACGACGTGGCGCACAATATTGCGGGAGCGGTTACCATCGGCTCCGGTGGCCAGTCGACGATCACGGTAACGGGCAACGCCTCCCGGGATGTGGTGTTGACGGCCGGCAGCTATGAGCGTCAGGCCGGCGGTACCGTTCTCATTCGCGGCACCAATCTGGGAACCGGCGCCATCGGAACGAGCAACGTGGCCCACATTGTGTTCGACAATCCGAATCTGGTCGGAGGCGATGGTTCCCTCGGAACCAATCGCGGAATTCTGGTCGGAGCCGTCGGCGATACCGCGGCGAATGGAACGGGCTTTGGTGCCACGGGCGGCTTGCTCACGCAGGACGAGGTGTCGGGTGTCCGTTTGCTTTCCGCCTCGGAATACGCGGATTCGATCACGGACGGAGGGACGCAGCTGGACAACGTTCTGCTTTCCCAGGCCACGGCGGGAACCAAAACGACGACGTTGGATAACAACACTACCATCAACTCGCTTTCCCTTCGCACCGGAGTCAGCGGAGCAAGTGTTCAGGTAAACGGTTCGGGAACGCTGAGGCTGAATTCGGGAGTGATTTATGCGTCCCTGGCCGGCGGCGCCGCCAGCGGGATCGGCAACGACATCGATTTTGCCGGTCGTGAAGGCATCATTCTGGCGAGCGTTTCGGGCAACATGCTGCAGATCAACGGGGCGTTGACCAATACCGGGGGGAATGGACTGACCTTCGGGATTGCGAGCACAGGCACCGTTTCGTTGGGCGGGGCTTCGGCCAACACCTACACGGGAACCACCTCGGTCAATGGAGGAACCCTTGTGCTGAACAAAACGTCCGGAAACGCGATCACCGGGGACCTCGTTGTGAATACGGGAGGACGTGTGGTCTATTCCGCGTCGAATCAGATCGATGACGGAGCCAGCATCTTCGTCGACGGCGGTCTTTTCAACGCGACGGGAACGGAAGTTGTGAACAACTTCTCTCTCGGAAAAGGCGGAACTTCGTCCCTCGACAACTTCACCATCACCGGAGACCTTACGGTTTCCGGCAACGGAACGATCCGGAATACGGTGAGCGGTTCCATCACCGTCCTTGGCACGACGAACCTCAGCGATGGAGGAACTCTTGTGCTGGAGAGAAGCCAGGCGACGAATGGAACCTACGACAGCCAGGTCATTCTCAATGACGTCAATATCACCCATGCCGCGAGCGGTGCTTATACCGCGATCAAGATCGGTCACGGTTCGGGTCTTGGACAGAGCGGCGGAAAATTGATCCTGAACGGTGATCTCACCTTTACCGGCAATGCGACCAATTCCAACACGGTGCTGATCGATGCGATTCTCGGTTCCGGCCGTCAGGGAATTATTGGCCTCAATGGAACCCGCGTTTTTGACATCGGCAATGGGGCGGCCGCCGTGGATCTGCGGATCACCGCCGGAATCGAGGACGACGTTTCCGAGGGGGGCCTGATCAAAAACGGGGCCGGCACGCTTGAGCTCACGGGGGCGAACACCTACACCGGTCCCACCGTGATCAACGCGGGCACGCTGCTGATCAATGGTTCGCTTACGAGCGATGTGACGGTGAA
>CALCJD010000051.1 GCA_937960895.1 uncultured Spartobacteria bacterium
ATCCCACATCACCAAAATCAAAGCATATGGCGCTCCATTCCAAACAAACCATCCTTGGGGAGATCGACGACGAGGTTTTTGGCTCGGCCAATCTGGGCAGTCCGTTGCCGAAGTACAGGTTTCCCCAAAAGGAGATCGCGGCCCGCGAGGCCTATCAATTGGTGCACGACGAGTTGATGCTGGACGGCAATGCCCGCCAGAACCTGGCGACGTTTTGCCAGACCTGGGAGGAGCCGGAGGTGCTCAAGTTGATGGGTGAGTGCATCGACAAGAACATGATCGACAAGGACGAGTATCCGCAGACGGCGGAGATCGAGGCGCGCTGCGTGCACATGCTGGCGCATCTGTGGAATTCTCCCAGCGCGGCGGATACCACGGGGTGTTCCACCACGGGATCGAGCGAGGCGGCGATGCTGGGCGGGATGGCGATGAAGTGGCGCTGGCGGGAAAAACGCCGGGCGGAGGGAAAGGGCACCGACAGGCCGAATCTGGTGTGTGGTCCGGTCCAGGTGTGCTGGCACAAGTTCGCCCGTTATTGGGATGTCGAACTGAGGGAAATTCCCATGGAGGGGGACCGACTCATCATGACTCCGGAAGAGGTGATCAAGCGGTGTGACGAAAACACCATCGGAGTCGTTCCGACGCTCGGGGTCACCTTCACGGGGCAATACGAACCGGTGAAGGCGGTGAGTGACGCGCTGGACGTATTTCAGGCGGAAACCGGGCTGGACATTCCCATTCATGTCGATGGGGCGAGCGGGGGATTTCTCGCGCCCTTCTGTGCTCCGGATCTCCTGTGGGACTTCCGACTGCCCCGCGTGAAGTCGATCAATTCCTCCGGGCACAAGTTCGGCCTTGCGCCCCTGGGGGCCGGATGGGTGATCTGGCGCGAAAAGACCGATCTTCCCGAGGATCTGATTTTCAATGTCAACTATCTCGGCGGCAACATGCCGACCTTCGCCTTGAACTTCTCCCGTCCGGGTGGGCAGATCATAGCGCAGTATTATAACTTCATCCGTCTGGGCCTGGAGGGGTATGCAAAGATTCACAATGCCTGTTACGCGTCGGCGCAATATTTCGCGCAGGAGATCGAAAAGCTGGGGCCTTTCAAGGTGCTTTACGGCGGGAAATCCGACGCCGGCATTCCCTGTGTGAGCTGGTCGATCAGGCCGGGGGCCAAGCCGCCCTTCACGCTGTACGACCTGGCGGACCGTCTGCGGGTGCGGGGTTGGCAGGTGCCGGCGTATTCCATGCCCGCGCATCGCGAAGACCTGGTGGTTCAGCGCATTCTGGTGCGGCATGGGGTGAGTCGCGATTTGATTGACCTGTTGCTCGCGGATTTCAGGCGCTGCCTGAAATATTTTGAGAAACATCCGACCCTCCATCCGGCGGAAGCGGACGAAGCCACGGGCTTCCATCATTAAGGGCGGATCAAACGACCTGGGCCTGAAGGCGTCCAACGCCGGTTGGGGATTCAGAATCCGACCTGGGCTCCGCCATCGGCCGGGAGAACCGCTCCCGTGACGGCGGAGTCCGCCGCTGAACAGAGGCGAACGGCGGCCCATCCCATGTCCTCGGGGCGTGCGAAGCGGGCGGCCCGGACAAGGCACCGCGTCACGGTCCGTGCCGGTTCGGTTCCGTCCGCAAGGGACCGTCTTTTTTTTCCGGCACGCCGCGGGTTCTTTGGTCCGTGGGGGACGGGTTTGTTTATGCCACGGGGAGGGGACGGGATGGTCACCTGTCGCCTCCGCCGCAGCTGATCAGGCCTTGCGTACGAAACAGGCTTTGAGGCCGACCGCTCCCACCCCCTCGATTTTGCAGGAGATTTCATGGTCACTGTCGACCAGGCGGATGGGACCGGTTTTGGTTCCCCCTTTGAGAACCTGCGCTCCCTTGAGGGGCAGATCCTTGATGAGAATGACGCGGTCGCCATCCGCGAGTACATTGCCATTTGCATCCTTGACGACAGCGGCCGGCTCGGGTTCCGCCTCGCGGGGCCATTCATGGCCGCAGGTCATGCATTCCCACTTTTCCGCGTGGGCCAGCACATCGTTCATTTCGCACTCGGGGCAAATGGTTTCACTCATCGCGATGATCGTAGAACCCCGCCCCGGAGCATCAAGCAAATGCGCGCGGATTGATTGCGGTTGATCCGGGTGGTCGAACCCCGCGGGTTCTCGTCCCGTCAGCTGTTGACAGGGAACGGAACGGTTTGGTTGGGGAA
>CALCJD010000052.1 GCA_937960895.1 uncultured Spartobacteria bacterium
CCCTCCGCCACGCCGAGCGTGCCGGGCGCGGGATGGGAAAGATGATAGGAAAAACCAAACTCCACGGTCCTCTTTGTGGGGTTGGTCAATTTGTATTCGAGAATGGCGCAGGGGATGCCCGAATTGATGTCATCCAGGGGAATGAACGGACTCCAGGCCGTGATCTCCACCCTGAGGGGCACCTTGGGATCGGACAGTCCAACCTGTCCGAAGGGATATCCGCTGCGAAAGGTGCTTTTTGCAAAACGCGGCAATCCTTCGTGTCCGCCCTTGCGATGTCCCAGCGCCTGCAGCCCCAGATTGTAAATTTTCCCGCCGGGCATCGGACCTTCGACCAGGCGAGAGACCGGGGTCTTTCCCCTGACGTGCAGCAGGGCAAACGCCGCCTGGCTCGGACGGTTCCGATCCGGCAGGGCGGTGACGCCAGGCCGGTTGTAAATGGAAAAATCCTGCAGTCCCCCGTAGCCATTGAAGCAGATGCAACCCGCGCCGATTCCCCCGAGGGGCATGGCGGTTTGCAGGATGTGGGGATGAACGAAGGGAAAAAGCGGTTCGGTACGTTTCACGTCACGGGGTGTTCGCCCCCATATTTGCGGCAATCCGCAAATTTCACCATGGCAAGACAGGGGAAACCTTTGTGTTATTTTATGATTCTCCCGCGCCATGGACGACAATCCCCTCGCCCCGGTTTCCGGTTTCAAACGCCTCTTTTCCCCGCCGTTTGCCTCACCCGACCTCACCATCCGGGGCATCGGCGTGCGGGAGGTCATGCCGCCGGGCCTCATTGAGAGGCCTCAGGGACGCCGGGATTATCTGATGATGCTCTTCCATCAGCCGGTCGCGGCCGGCACCTCGCCGAATCCCCCGCTGCAGGACTTCCCGGATACCTTCATGATCTGGCCGCCGGGAAAACCGCAATACTACGGACACCCGACCGAACGGTTCACCCACAGCTGGATCCACTGCGATGGCCGGCGCGTCCGCACCATCCTGCGCCGCACGAGGCTGCCGGTCCTGAAACCCTTTGCCGTCGCCGACCCCTCCCGCTTTCAGCAGACCATGCTGGAAATTCACACCGAGCTTGTGAGTTACGTCCGTCCCGATCCCATCATCATCGGAAACCTGCTGGAAAACAGTCTCCAGCACCTGGCCCGCACCCGCGTGGGGTCCGTGGCCGCCCCGCGGGTTCCGGAAAATCTTCTGGCGGTGCGCCGTTTCATCGGCACCGCACCGTCCGCTCCGGTCACCCTGACCGATCTCGCCGCCATGGCCGGAATGTCCGTTCCCCATTTCTCCGCGATGTTTCGCAAGACCTTCGGACTTCCCCCGATGGAGTGCCTCATCCGGCACCGTCTCCACCACGCGGCGCGGCTCCTGGACAACCGCAACCTCACCATCTCCGAAATCGCCGCCGAGGTCGGCTACGGCGACATCTTCCACTTTTCGAAGATGTTCAAAAAACACTTCGGGGTCAGTCCAAGCGACCTGCGCAAACGGGACGCCGAAACCCCGTGGAAATCCTGAAGTCCCCGACAATCAGGCCGGCAGCCGGGCGGGCTCCGGAAGCTCTTCAGCCGTCCACGGCGCAATGTGCAGATTGGGGTAGGTCAGAATCACCGAAGCGGCCTGATCCGGAGCACCCGAATTCAACTCCACCCGCACCTGATGCCGACCCCGACCGGGTTGGATGGTGACGCGCGAGCCGCTGCGATGCGTGGCCGGCACATAGGGAAGGTTGGCGGCCCGTTCGATGACAAGCTGACCGTCGAGAAAAACTCGCGCGCCCTGCCTGGCAAGACAGACGATCTCCCGCGGATCCTCCGTGGGGCAGTCCCACTCCCACTCGGCGCCGCCGGTCGCCTTGACTTCGCGGGGCAGTTCTCCGTTGGCCCATAAAACGCTCCTCTCGGAACCCAAGGGGCGGATCTCGATGGTGCCCGGCAATTCGTCGAGGCGCGGCGGAGTTCCCGGACCGGACACGAGGCCCCTCCACGGCTTCGACGGAACATTTCCCGCGAGGGCGAGAGTACGTCGGGCCAGTTCATCGAGCGTCCGTGGCGTTTCAATTCCCAAGATTCCCGGACCGGTAAACACCCCCTCCCCGATCGGATCGCTCCACCGGGCGGGTATCCCCTGTTTTCCGTGCAAGAGCCCCAACGTCGCACCCACCGTGGCGGCGGTGCAGTCGGTGTCAAATCCGCCGTTCACCGCGAACAGCACGCTCGCTTCGAAATCCTCCCCGCCATAAAGGAGCGCCCAGACGGTCAGCGCCACATTGAGCGGGGCATGGGTGAAATTTTCGTTGCCGTGAAGGCGAATCAGCTTTTCCCAGCAGTCCCAGGCATCCCATCCCGCGGCGTGACATTCGCGCACCACGCGGATGGCCCGGGCGGTTTCCCCCTCCGGCGACACATAGGTCAGCGCCCGCTCGAAGGCGGCCGCGAGGTCAAGCCCCCCGACAATCTGGCTCTGCAGGGCCGCGAAAAGCACCTCACCTTCAATGCCGCCGGGGCCATGGTCCAGCGAACCGTCGATGGCGGCATGCGCCGCCGCGCTGTCGGGATCCCCGGGGAACACGCAGGCCCAGATCTCGGACCGGATGGCCGCTCCCATCCCGGAATGAAACGGATTTTCAAACACCCCCGTCCATCCCGCCGGAACCCCGCGCCGCAAATTCCAGCGGCAGACCCCGTATTCATCCCACATGTAATGAATGTGCTTGCGCCAAGCCCGGGCAAAGTCGTCCCATGAGATCGGACCGTCCGCCTGTTCGAGAATATGGAGCCACACCAACTGCAGTTCCAGGTCATCATTCGGCGGCGCCTCGGTCGGCACAGGGTCATAATACGTGAAATTCAAGCGTTCCATCCTGCCTTCCGCCGGCAATCCCAAGGTGCCGCCCACCGATTTGCCCAACCAACATCCTGAGACTCTCGCAAGCAGATCGGGGGCCTTTTCATCGACCACTTTCATCTTCCCACGCTCTAGCATTGATTCCTTAAAAAAAATCATTTTATTTCAAAAACTTCGTTTTTTAGCCATGGTAAAACCTCCGAAGAAAGTCAACGCAGTCTACACGGACCTCCGGCAGCGCATTCTTGCGGGGGAATGGCCGACCGGCGCCAAGCTGCCCAAGGAAAAGGAACTTGCCCGGCAGTTTGGTTGCAGCCTGGGGACGGTGAGCAAAGCGGTGGGGTTGCTCGTTTACGAGGGGCTGGTCAAACGCCGGGCGCGGGCCGGCACGACGGTGACTTGCGGAGGAAAGACGTCCGCACCCGCCCGGGGACTGGACGCCTACGCCTTCATCTACCCCAGCGAACAGCACGAAGGCATCTGGCGGACGGTCAAGGGCTTCCAGAATGCCGCCCGCGATGCCGGACGCCGGGTCGTCATGCTGACCACCGGCCTCGATTACGAAAAGGAGACGGAATATCTTTTCAAGCTGTCGAAGTTTGACGTCCGGGGCACGGTGATTTACCCGATTGTTCCGACACCCCAGGACCTCGTGCGCTTTTCCAAGTTATTGGTTTCGAACAAATTCCCCATTGTTCTCGCCGAGGTCAATCTGCCCGGACTGGGTTGTTCCTCGGTGGGCGTCGACGGCTTTCACGCCGGCTACACCATGACCCGGCACCTCATCAACCGGGGGGCAAAAACCATCGGATTTTTCTCCAACTTCGCCTGGGCGCCGTTCATGCGCGACCGCTACCGCGGATACCGCTGGGCCCTTGAGGAGGCCGGCCTGGAGGTCCCTCCGAAAGGCGTTTATCTCGACAACACCATGACCCCCAACTTCCAGGATCCCCTGGCGGAGCCCACGGCCATGGCCCGGAACTTTCTGCAGTCGGCCGGGAAACTGGAGGCGGTTGTGTGTGCGGACGATTTTCTGGCCCGTGGTTGCCTGGCCGCAGCCAGGTCGCTGGGGCGGCAGGTTCCCCGCGACATGCTGGTGACGGGCATCGACGACTACATGGCGGCCGATGGGGACGAAGTGCCGCTGACCACCTACCGGATCCCCTTCGAGGAAATGGGCCGTCGCTGTTTCCTGACGCTCGATCGCGACGTGCAGAGCGAGCGTCCCACTCCCTCGGAATTTCTGGTTCGCGGCGAGATTGTCGTCCGCGAAAGCGCCTGATCCTCCGGTTTCCTTCCCTTTTCCATGAATATCCCATCCCGCCTTCCGTGGCCCCGCGCCGCCCTTTCCGCCAATGCCGCGTTTGCGAAGAAATTCAACACCGGACTCGCCCCATGGAAGGTCGAAGATCTGACCCATGCCGTCCGTCTCGAAAAAAGCACCGTCGAGGGATACCACGACATCGGACCCTCCTTTGTTGTCGACGGCGCGGAATGGAACCGTCCGGGTCCGGCCCTGGACCCCGTCGTGGTGCGGGAATCCGTGATCAAGGGAAATCCCACCGGAGTGGCCCGCCCCGGATGGCGGCTGGAACCCTCCCCGCTGCCCGAACAGGAGCGGAAATTGTTCCAGGGAGGAACCGTGCGCACCTGGCCCGACCGGAATCCCCCCTCCCCCGCCTGGCAAAACCTGCTGGCCGGCACGGGAACGGTCCGCGTGGCACCCCGCCAACAGGTGGAAATTCTCTGGGATTTCCAAACCTATCTCTGCGGGTATCCCCGCCTCGGCGTGCGCGGGGGACGCGGTGCCTGCGTCACCATCGAATGGGCGGAAGCCCTGTATGAACACCCCGAAGCCAACCAGGGACCGTTCAAGGGACATCGCGACGAGGTCGAAGGAAAGGTGTTCCGGGGATTCGGGGACCGGTTTTGCTGCAGCGGCGGCGATCTTGTTTTTCCGGCCTTCTGGTGGCGGTCGGGACGGTTTGTGCGCCTTCGCGTCGAAACCGCCGACGAGCCCGTGGAAATCACGACCCTGGCGGTCCTGACCACCCGGTACCCGCTCGAGTGGAACGGACATTTCTCGAGCGCGGATCCCGCCCTTGACCACATCGCCAGACTCGCCGCCCAGACCATGCGCCAGGGCGCCCATGAATTGATGGTCGATTCGCCTTACTACGAGCAAATGGCCTACGTGGGGGACAACCTGACCTGCGCCTGGTCACATACGTCCTCACAGACGACACCCGGCTGGTTCGCCGGGCCCTGGAGCTGTTCGACTGGTCCCGCTCCCAAACCGGCCTGGTCGCGGAACGCTGGCCGACGGCCTGTTATCAGGGCAGCGCCACCTATGCCATGCTGTGGCCGTCCATGGTCCGCAATCACGCCTGGTGGCGCGATGAACCGGACGTCATCCGCGAACGTCTGCGCGGTGTCCGCCATCTCATCGAGGAGCTTCTGGTGTATGTCCGCGAGGACGGACTGCTGGGCCGCCTGCCGGGATGGTCGTTTGTCGACTGGGTTCCCGAATGGTTCGGCGGATACCCCCCGGGCCATGCGGAAGGCGATTCCTCCATCATTCAGATGCACTGGCTCATGAGCCTGCAGGCGGCCGCCGATCTTGAGGAACACTTTGGAGAGCCGGAATTGCGCCGGCGATGGATCCGGCTGGCCGACGCCGCCCGCACCTCCCTCATCACCCGCTATCGCAATCCGGAAAACGGATTGTTTTATGACGACAGCGCCGGCCACCTCAGCGAACACGCCAACGCCCTGGCCACCCTGCTCGGACTGCGCCCGCCCGGAGAAAACACCTGGCCCGAAACTCTGGAGGCCTCCGGACCGGTCTTCCGGTGCACGGTGTATTTTTCCCACTACCTCTTCGAGGCGTATCGCCTGATGCGAAGGACCGACCTCTTCACCGCCCGGCTGGACCTCTGGAAGGGCTTCCTGAATTCCGGACTGTGCACCATTCCCGAACAGCCCGAACCGTCCCGAAGCGACTGCCACGCGTGGGGATCCCACCCGCTCTTCCATTTCCACGCCAGCTTCGCCGGCATCCGTCCGGCTTCCCCGGGTTTCCGTACCGTCAAAGTCGAACCCCTCCCCGGCAAACTCCCCGCCCTGGCCGGAAGCCTGCCCCACCCCCGGGGAAAAATTTCCTACGACTTCCGTTTTTCGGCCGAGGGCATCTCCGGAACCCTCCACCTGCCTGACGGCCTCACCGGCGAGCTGGAATACGGCGGACGCCGGCTGGTCCTCACCGGAGGGGAAAACGTCTTGGGCTGAATACAATGAGTTTTTTCTCAGAGCACCAAAACTGGCATTCAAATCTATAAAACTATTGTTTTGACATCAAATCACTTTTTATCAAATCAGGGCGCCTGAATCAGGCCCCCGCAAAACGCAGGCGGTTTACACTCAACTTCGACACGACATCGTGTCGGGAATTTTTGCTGCGGGAACCAAGATGCCCAATGAGAGCGAGCTGGCGGAGCGGTTCCGGTGCAGCCTCGGCACGGTCAGCAAGGCCCTGGCCCTTTTGGCGCACGAGGGTTTTGTCGAGCGGAAGGCCCGCGCCGGCACCACGGTGACCTACGGTTTCCGGGAAACTTCCCCGGGCGTGGGGACGCTGGATGCCCTGGCCTTCATTTATCCCAGCGAACAGCACGAGGGTGTCTGGCGCACGGTCAAGGGCTTCCAGGACGCCGCCCGCGAAGCGGGACGCCGGGTCGTCATGCTCACCACGGGGCTCGATTATCAGAAGGAGGTCGAATACGTCTCCCGACTCTCCGAGTTCGATGTGCGGGGCGCAGTCATTTATCCGGTGATCCCCACCCCGCGTGATCAGGCTCATTTTTTCCAGTTGGTCACCGAGTCGAAGTTTCCCGTGGTCCTGGCGGAGGTCAATCTGCCCGGGCTGGGCTGCAGTTCGGTGGTCATCGACGGTTTTCACGCCGGCTACACCATGACCCGGCACATGATCCGGCGAGGGGCCCAACGCATCGGTTTCTTTTCCAACTTCGCCTGGGCGCCCTTCATGCGCGACCGTTATCTCGGCTACCGCTGGGCCCTTGAGGAGGCGGGACAAAAGGAACCGGAGGGCGGTGTCTTTCTGGAGGCCGGAATGAACCCCGACTTCCAAAACCCACTGGCCGAACCCACCGCCCTGGCGGCGAAATTCCTGGCGGGTCCGAAGAAACTGGACGCCGTCGTGTGCGCGGACGATTTCCTGGCCTGCGGCTGCATTGCCGCCGCCCAAAAGCGCGGATGGTCGGTGCCCGGGGACCTTCTGGTCAGCGGCATTGACGACTACAGCAGCCTGACGAAGTCGCGGGGTGTTCCCCTGACCACCTACCGGATTCCCTTCGAGGAGATGGGGCGGGAGGCGTTTTCCCTTCTGGCCAAGGGACAGGAACAGGGCAACCGCGCCCCCGAGGAACGTCAAATCCGTGGATCCCTTGTCGTTCGGGAAAGTGCCTGAAAGGTCTATGAAACACCCCCTCCCTCAATCCGGTGGTCCCGCCTTCCGACGCCGCGCCTTCACGCTTCTGGAAATGCTGACGGCGCTTTCGGTTGTCACGCTGCTTGCGATCCTGATGATGCCCTCGATCAACCGGACCCTGGAATCCGGCCGGCGCGCGCGCTCTACGGGGAATCTGCGGCAAATCGGCCTCGCCCTGCAAAACTACTCCCGGGATCACGATCAACAATACCCCTACACCTACTATCCCACGAACACCTGGGATGGCCTGCTGGTCAAAGAGGGGTATGCCACACCGCAGGTGTTTGCCTGTCCCTCGGACAAAATCAAACGAACACGCTCGGGGGACATCCGGAGTTACGCCTACAACGGTTATTTCGGAGACTATTATCTCGAAAACAATCCCCACTCCCTCCGGGGGGCGATAATCCGGCTGAACAAGCCCCTGGCGGATCTGATTATTGTGGGCGACCGCGGCGGCGTCACCGCGGTGATCAACCACCCGGATTATTCGAGTGCCTACACTTCGAAGGATTGCAACGGCACTCACAAGGAGGGAGCCAACTATCTTTTCGGCGACCTGCATGTCGAGTGGATGAAGGAATCCGGCGACTCCCAATTCTCATCAAACGCCGCCCTGTTCCTGAAGCACTGGCGGGCCGATTAGTTCTCCCACCCTCCCTTTTCCCATCACCCTTTCATGAAAAAATCCGCTCTTGTTTGTTTTCTGAGTGTTTCGTTCGTCCTCATCGGAACCCTTCACCCGAAGGAACCGATCTACGAGTCCGATTTCGGGGAAAGCCGCACCGGCTGGAGCGGACGCGCCGGATATGAAGGCATCATTTACCAACCGCAAACAGACGTCGATCCCAAGAACCCCGGCAAGCCGGTGCTGAGGATCACCGCCGGCGGCACGCTGGGGGCGGGATATTTTTTTACCTGCCCGGCCGAGGTCGAGGTGGGCAGGGAATACGAACTCACCTTCTGGGTCCTGTGCACCGGGGACACCGGCCTGGCCGCCCGCATCTGCGTGGCCGGAGAGGATGATTACGGCGAAGAGGAAAAGTCCTGGTTCACCATCAGCGAGAAGCCCAACAGGTGGTACAAGGTCGAACGCAAATTCTTCCCGACCGTGCCCCGCATCGGCCTGGAAATCGGAGCCAAGGAGGAGGAGTACGCGCCCTGCGACATCCTCATCAAGGACGTCGTCATCAAACCCCGTTGATTCCTCCCGTCATGCCAATTCCCCACGCGTTCTCACCAATCCCGTTAACCCCTGATGCCTTCTGAACAAAATCCCCAAACCCAACCCATACCACCATGAAACCAGCACCCCTAACCTCCCAAGATGAACCCTCAACCCCGCGGATGCTCCGCGGCCGTTCCCTTCGCAGACCGGCACTCTTCACCCTGTGTGCCGGCTTGCTCGCACTCACCGCGACGAGTTCCCAGGCCGCCATTCTGATTCAGGACACGTTCGACCGGGTCGGTCCGCTCAACGGCACCACCACCACCATCGGCGGACTCACCTGGTCGGCCGGCTCGAACATGACCACAGACGGATCCGCCCTCTGGCTGGGTAACGCGGGATTCATCCCGTTCACCCCCGTTTCGGGAATGGTGTACACCCTGGAGGCCGTCATGAAATATAGCGGCGTGCCTGAGGAACAGGCCTGGGGCGGCTTCGGCTTCGCCACGACGGCTGATCCGAACGCCCAGACGTTCACCATCGCCGGGCAAGGCGCTCCCTGGATGCTCTCCCACTGGTGGGGCAACGATGTGGGCACCTTTGCCGGGCCCGGAACCGACAATTCGATTCCCGACGGCGGATACACTTATGATCGATTGGTCTACAACACGTTCACCATCGTCCTGGACACCACCGAACCCATGTGGACGGTGTCCTTTTTCGTCAACGGCCAGCCCACCGGAAGCAGCTACAGCTACTCAGTCAATCCGAACATCACCCACATCGGACTCGGCAACGAGTACTACACTTTCGGCAATGCCTACCAGGTGGACAGCATCACGCTTTCCGCGGTTCCGGAGCCGGGAGCCGTGGCACTCGTCACCGGCGGATTGCTCTTGCTGACCCTGCGTCGCAGGAAGGGACTCACCCTCCTGCGGGACTGACCGTCCCCTGACGTTCCGCCGCCTCGGTGGGAGGCGGCGGAACCCCCTTTTCCCATTTTTTGACTCCGGGCCCCTGCCCGGCGCGTTGTCCACACCCTTTTCCAGAAAAGTCGGCACAGATTTCCACCTCATGAACTCTCCTTTCCTCTCCTCCCTGCGCACCGGCAGACACGGATCCCGTCTCTCCGTTCTTCTTGGCGTGCTCGCCATCGGGAACATCCACCCGATCACCATTTATGATGAAAGCCCCGAGGTGAACTACCGCTTCTCCTCCGGATTTCGCACCGATCATCCCATTCAGAACACCAGCCCGCTTTTCATTGCCGCAGGGTATGATCTCTCGCCCATCGGCTGGTGGAGCAAACCCGGCGACGCGGAAAGGGTCAAACACACGACGCTGGTGGCTCCGCTGTTTTCGGCCAACGCCACACACTATCCGTTTTTCGCCGGCGACACGGTGGAATTTCTTTCGACTTCCGGAACGCTGGTCACCAATCAGGTCGCGACGAGCATGCCCGCCTCCGGTGACGCCTCGTTCACCCGCTACACCCGGGCGTTCACCGCGGCGGACAACGTGTCGATCATGCGCATCCTGGATGGCTCGGGCAATTACATCGGTATGCCGGTTCTGGTCGCAGGCAGTCAGGGCAACGCCAAGCCGGGCGGAGTGAACATCGGGACGGAATTCGCCACCGCCCGTGTCCAGTGGGCGTTTGGAAACGGATCGGCCATGTTTACGAATCATTCCAGCGACCCCGAGTTGACGCTCCTGGGCCTGCAGGCCGGTGACTCGGGCGGACCGGTGCTCCTTCCCTACAACGGACAGCTGACCCTGTTTTCCACCATCACCACGGCATCCGCCTCGGGAGTTTCATATATCCCCACGGACATCACTCCGACCCTGAACGCGGTTCTGTCGCCCTATGGCTATGCCCTGCGTTTCACCATCTACGACAACCCCGCGGATACGGTAAACACGGCCAATGTCTGGACCGGCGGCGCCGGTTCCGGCCTCTTCAGTCAGGGAGGCAACTGGACGAAAGGGACGGCTCCGGCGAACCTGCCCGCGGTCTTTGACGCGGGCGCCAATGGCGGACAGTCGACGGTGCAGCTCACGTCCAATGAATCCGTGCGCGGCATCCTGTTCCGGGCCAACAACGGCGCGCAGGGCTTCACCTTTGCGGGATCGGGAACGCTGATGGTCGGCTCCACCGGAATTCGCAACGAGGACTCCAAGACCCAGACCTTCAATGTGAACATCGGTCTCTCCGGTTCGCAGAACTGGGAGGCGGCGGACGGCGACCTTGTTTTTAACGGAAACATCAACACGAACGGCCATCTGGTCGTGGTTCAGGGCGCGCAGGATACGACCATCAACGGGGGCATTTCCGGAGCCGGTTCCCTCGCGAAGGACGAGGCCGGCACCCTGACCCTGAACTCGGTGAACACTTATGCCGGCGCCACCTACATCCACAGCGGAACCATCCGCCTCGGCGCCAACGGCAATCTCGGCCAGGGCACGGTGATCTTCGACGCGGACAATCCGGCCGCGCTGGATCTGAACGGACGCAATCAGACGGTGTCCAATCTGCTTTCGGCATACGGCGGAACGGGACGCCTGTTGCTGGGGGGAGCTCAGCTCACCGTCAATGTGAACATCCCGGGCGGCAATGCCTATCTCGGCTCCATCGAAGGCACCGGCAGCGTGATCAAGACGGGTTCCGGAGTCTGGACCATGGCCGGAAACAACACCTACTCCGGGCCGACCCAGGTCAATGCCGGTGTGCTCCGCCTCGGCTCCGAGCAGGCCCTCTCCGCCCAAAGCAATCTCGTCCTCAACGGCGGCGTCCTGGAACTGGGTGCGTCGGATTTCACCCGCTCGCTCGGCACCGGTGCAGGCCAGGTGCAGATGCTCGGTTCGGCCGGTTTCTCCGCCTACGGCGCGGACCGCGTCGTGAACCTGGCGGCAACGGCGCCACGCTGACCGTCGGAGTCGGGGGCTTTCTCCCGGTCGGCGGACAGTTCCTCTTTTCGTCCTCGACCTCCAATGCCACGATCATTTTTGAGAACGGAATCAATCTGAACGGCGGATTCCCCAGCTTTACGGTGGCCGACGGCTCCGCAGCCGTCGACGCCCGCATCACCGGTGTCATCAGCAACGGCTATCTTCTCAAGCAGGGCGACGGTGTTCTGGAACTGACGGCCGCGAACACCTACACCGGTCAGACCTACGTCAACTACGGAGGACTCATGATTTCCTCCGCGAACGCCCTCGGCACGGGCAATCTGGTGTTCAACGGCGGCAGAGGAATTCTCATTCTCGCCCATGACGACATGACGCGCTCGCTGGGCAGCGGGGTGAATCAGGTCCGCTTCTCCACCGGCGGCGGCTTTGCGGCCTACGGCGCGGATCGAAAGGTCAATCTCGGCGGCGCGGGAGCCACCGTCACCTGGGGATCGGGAAATTTCGTTCCGGCCGGACAATCCCTGTATCTCGGCATGGAGGGCGTCTCCAACGCCACCGTAGACTTTGTCAACGGCATCAACTTCGGGGGCGCCCCGCGCACCATCAACACGGGAAATGGCAGCGCCGCGATCGATGCCCGATTGAGCGGCGTGCTTTCGAACGGCGGACTCATCAAAACCGGAGCCGGCACCCTTGAGCTCACCGGCAACAACACCTACACGGGACAAACCCAAATCAATGGGGGAGGACTCCTCATTTCCTCCGCACAGGCGCTGGGTTCGGGCAATCTTTCCCTCAACGGCGGCGTGCTGGTTCTCGGAGCGGGCGATATTACCCGGTCCCTCGGCACGGGCGCGGGCCAGGTCCAGTTTGCCGGCAGCGGCGGTTTTGCGGCCTACGGCGCGGACCGCTCCGTCAACATCGGCGGCGCCGGCGCGACCCTGACCTGGGGAAGCGCGCAATTTGTCCCCGCAACAAGCTCCCTGATTCTGGGAAGCGACTCCTCCAATGCGACGGTGAACTTTGTCAACGGCATCAATCTCGCCGGAGGCTTCCGGACCTTCCACATCGTCAACGGCAGCGCCGCCGTGGATGCCCGTCTGCAGGGTGTGCTCAGCAACGGCGGACTCGTCAAGGAAGGCTCCGGCCTCCTCGACCTTGTGGCCGCGAACACCTACACGCTGACGACCCGTCTCGTTGACGGTGTGTTGCGAGTCTCCCACGCCAATGCCCTCCCGACCACCAGCCCCCTGGTCTTTGAAGGCGGCGTGCTCGAACTCGCCGCGGGGGATTTCACCCGTTCGCTCGGACTCAACGTCGGACAGGCTCAATTCGTCGCCGGAGGCGGATTTTCGGCCTTCGGAGGCGACCGCACGGTGAATTTCGGCGGCAACGGCGCCACGGTGGTGTGGGGACAGGCGGCCAGCGGCATCAACGGACGGTTCATCCTCTCCTCGGAGACCTCCGATTCCACCATCAATGTCGCCAACAGCATCAATCTGGGGACCGGCGGACTCGGCATTCGGGATCTGGAGGTTCGCAATGGTTCGGCCGCGATCGACGCGCGGCTCAATGGGACAATCACCTCGGGCGGGTCCGGCTGGGGACTGCGCAAACTCGGTGCAGGCACTCTCGAGATTGCCGCCACGGCGTCCCACACGGGAGAAACCATCGTGGCGGCCGGCACGCTCCTCGTCGGGACCAACGGCGCCCTCACCACCACCGAGGCGGTCACCATCAACTCGGGCGCGACCTTTGACTACCGCAGCGGAGTTTCTGCGCTGTCCCGCCGGGTGAACGTCAACGGTGGCACCTTCCAATACAACTCCCAGCACGCCTTCTCCGGCCTCCTGAATTTCAGCGCGGGAACCCTCGGCGGAAACGGAAACCTCGGAAACACCGCCCTCATCCTCGGCGAGGGACGGTCCATCGCCCCGGGCATGAGCGTCGGCAAACTCTCCACCGGCTCGGAGACCTGGGACACCGGGGGAAGCTATTTCTGGGAAATCAACGATCTCTCCGGAATCGTGGGTGGGCCCTCCGGATGGGATCTGCTGGAAATTCAGGGAGACCTCACCATTCTGGCGAGCACAGGAGGCTTCACCCTGCACCTGTCGGCTTCGGAGACACTGGCCGGCTGGAATCCGCAGCAGGAATACTCCTGGACCATTGCAACGGTGTCGGGCGATATCTTCGGTTTCTCCGCATCCGCCTTCGTCATCGACGCCACGGAATTCGCCGCCTCCCACGATTTGGGAGACGGGGCCTTCCATCTGCGGGCCCAGGACGGAAAGGTGGATCTGGTCTTCTCCCCGGTGCCGGAACCGGCAACCCTCCTGCTCGTGATGCTCTCCTCCCTCGGCCTCTGCGGCCGCCGCCGGTACAGCCGGAAATCCTGACCCCCAAACCGGAAACATTCGGAGCTCCCAGACCGGCCCCTGCGCAAAGGGGCCGGCTCCCCGGGAGCTCGTCCACGCCCCCCCGGGCGAACCTTCGTCCGTACCTTTCCAAGGGGCGCGCAGACTCCGCCGTGCTGATCCCCGAACAATCCGGCCAACCCGGTATCCTAAGTTTTCCGACCGTCCAGGGACGCCCGCAAAGTTTGTTTTTTGGCAAAGGCTGACAAATCGCCGTTCGTTCCCGCGAAATACGGTCAACCGTCCCAAAATCTGTTTCCCCAACGGGCCAAAAAAGAAATTTTTTTGGCCCGAAAATCGCGGATTCGCCAATTCGATGCGCACCATCTTTTCTCGTTGCGAATGAAACAGGTTGTATCGCGTGATTCCTAAGGATCGGAAGGTTTTCTCCTTCTCCGTGCTCTTTCCAGGCTCCCAACACCCCTCGGAAGGCTCCTTTTGCA
>CALCJD010000053.1 GCA_937960895.1 uncultured Spartobacteria bacterium
ACCTTTGAGCACGCGGCCAACCAGTCCCCCTGGCCAAGCGTCGGCGCGGTGAGTGTCCGCAATGGCCGAAACTGGACCATTCAACGCTGCATCATCAGACACAATGCCTCCGTCGGTCTGGATCTTGGCGGGGAGTATTTCGACAACCGGCTGTACGGGGACGATCCGAATTCGTATGGCCACACGGTGGTGGATTGCAAAATCCACGACAACGGGCTGACGGGAATATTCGCCTACAAAATCCGCGACAGTGTCATAAGGCGCTGTGAAATCCACGGCAACAACCGCCTGGGATTCCGACACGGCTTCAATGCCAGGTGGGAGGAATACGCCGGCATAAAACTGCTGCATTCGTCGCGAAACCGGATCGAGGAAAACTACATCCACGACAACCACGCCTTCGGTGTCTGGTTCGACAATCAATGGCAGGGATGCCGGATCTCCCGAAACCTGCTGGTCAGCAACCGTTGGGGCGGAATTTTCATCGAATTTGGGGAATCCAAGGAAGAACCGCTGCTCCTTGACAACAATGTCATCCTCTCCACCGCGGAGGGCTCGGGAATTTATTGTCACGATGGCAGCGACATCGTGGTGGCCCATAATCTGCTGGCACAAAACACCGAATATGGACTCTGGATGTGGGCCGTCAGCGGCAGAGGAAGCGGGGCCTCCAGAAACCGGGTCGTCGGAAACGTTTTTTACGGCAATGGCGCCGGCAACATCGGTTTTCCGGGGGAAGGTGAGGCCAATGCCAACAACAGTTCGGATGACAACATCTTTTGCAACAAGACTTGGGCGCGCTCCCCGGATGTCCCGACGTTTTCCCTGCATGAAAGCCATTCCAAACCACCGGTGAGCCGTCGCCAGGTGGCCCGGCAGATCCAGAGCAAGCTTGCCGCTTCGGGGCGGATTGAAAAGGACCTGTCGGTCGAATTCTGGAACTCCCAACCTGCACGTTCGCTCACCTTGCCCCAGTGGAGAATTGTCACCGGAAATGATGTCCGGAGCTCGGCGGCAGGATCGGACATCAAACTCTTTTTCAAACCCGCCCTCGCCCAATTGGAGTTGGAACCAACGGCATTGTGGACGGGCATGCGGGTTCCGGCCGTTCCCCGTGTCGAGAAGGATTATTTTGGAAGGCCCTATCCGGCCGACGGATCGGCGCCTCCCGGACCGTTTCTCTTCACACGGGAGGAATTGGAAGAATCCTTCGTATTTGCTTCGTACGGCAGGGACCAAGGCCGGCTGGTTCGCAAGGACACCCCCATTGTGGGCCGCCTGCTTTTGAACCTCTGGCCCCGGGCCGTATTCCCTGAAAAATAAAAAGATCGGTCATGATTCCCCATCCCTCCCTTTTGCGAAGATTCCTTCTGGCCACCCAATTAGGGGTCTTCATCCTTATGGCTTCATCCCCTGCGATTGCGGAGGCGCTTCAGCTGGATTTTAGCGAGGAAAAGGCCCTTGAGAACCAGTGGGAGACTTTTTTCTCAAGCGGTCCAGTGGAGCTTGAAAGGATTTATTCCACGGAAGGAGACCCCTTGCTGAGAAAGAGTGGGGGCGGAGAGGTCTCGTTGAGACCTCTGAAGTGGAATCCGGACGAGAGCATCCAAAGCATCTCGGTGACGTTTCGCAGTCTGCCCCTGCAAAACGCAGGCAGCATCGGAATCTGGCTGGGGGACGATGCCGCCACCAACTCGGGCATACTGGGAATGATTCGCATCGTTTCCCCCGATGAGGTTGACATGAGGATCTATCCTCCGACCTCTCCCCGCGAAATTCGGACCTCCGAGCCAGAAAGCCACCAATTCAGGACGAGCAGGCCGATCCACAAACAGGAATACCTCACCGTCCGCCTGGCTTATAAGTCGGAGGGCACAAAAAAACTCCTGGAACTCTCGCTTTTTTCCGCCCGCACCGGCGAGGTACTGGCCAGCCTTTCAAGGGAAACAGGTGCCGATCTTTTCCAGCGAATACCTTTTGCGGGTGTTCGCATCGCCGGTCAGACATTTTTGTTGCAGGAGTTCTCCACAATCGCTGCGATTCCGTAATTACGGACAACGCGGAAGCAGCGGAGAAACGAAGAGAACGGGACGGCCACCCGACCGAACCCGGCATTCCGAATCCATCCCCCCAGGCAGCCCCCCGGATGCCCTGCATTTTGAACCATTGAGGAACGGGTGATTTTCGCCACCACCCTGTTGGGTGAGAAGCGCCGATCCGCCCTCACGCGGGGTTTTCGGGCGGCAACTCGCATCAAAGGGGATCGGATTTCTCATCCTCCCGCTCCGCAAACGCTGCCGAAAGATTCCCGGCGACATCATCCGTTTCTGCGAGCGAATCCCCGTTCGTACCGCCGGGCAAATGTTCCGTCTCCATTCCGAACTTCAATCCGCCCGAGAGCATGAAATGTATAGTAAATGGCATTACATGCACTTCTGGGCGGTCGGAAAACCGGTAGTATACGGAGTGTTATGAAACCATCTCCCTCCATTCTCGCCATCCTTGCCGCCGCACTTGTTTCCCTTTCCGGGATTCAGGCCCAGACGATCTTTTCGACGGACTTCAGCAATATGGGGGATTACGATGACAATTTTGTCAAACTTCCCGCCAGCGGCACGGCCGATGTCCTTTGGAACGCAAGCGGCTTTTTGAACAAGACCGGTGACGGGGCACGCGGAATTATTTTTGACACATCGGCAACCGGAGGCAGCGACGGAAGCGGGGGAAGTTCGGGTTCTCATGCCGATAACGGATATGGAAGTGTGACGGTCAGCTCGGTGTTCCGGATCGGCACCTTCAACACGGCTTCCATGGGGTATTGGGCCCATGTGAACGACGAGTACTCCTCGGGCTATCTCGGGCTGATCAACTTCGTCTCCTCCAGCTCATTGCGACTCCGCATTTTCGACTCAAATGCCAATCCCTCCGGAAGCGGTGTCGGAACCCTTCTGAGTGACCAGACCATTTCCGTGTCCCTGAGCACGGGAACCAATTATATGGGCGTTTTTGTCGTCACCAATGACGGAACCGACGCGGTGAACTTTACGCTTAGTCTGTACAATGGGGACGGCACCGTCCTCATCGCCTCGATCAGCGGCACGGACGTCACCAGTCCCGTTCTTTCGGGACAGGTGGGACTCCGTTTTGCCAGCATTCCCATGCAGGTTGACAGCTTCAGTGTGGTTCCCGAACCGTCCGTGGCGTCCCTGCTCGCCGTTTCCCTGCTCGGTCTGGTTCTCAAAAGAAGACTTTGGCAAAATTGACACCCTGCACACCGGGGAATCCGACCGGTTCCGGGAAGGGCGCAAACTTGCCGCATCCCGCAGGATTGACCTGGCATCCTTTCTCGTCCCGTATCCCGACATCGATCCAGCCCCCGATGATCCGACGATCCGTGACCATCACGGCCTTCGACGCTTCGGGCGGTTCATTCCTTTCCTTGCAAAGAACCGACTTCCAACCATCATGGCAACCTGTTTTTGCGGCAGCCGACAGCTGAAAAAAATCGAACTTGATGTCGATCTTGCGATTGTCGGCGGGGGCATGGCCGGGGTATGCGCCGCGATTGCCGCCGCCAGGAACGGAAGCACGGTGGCCCTGATTCACGACCGTCCGGTTTTGGGGGGAAACGCCTCGAGTGAAATCAGAATGCACATCGTCGGCGCCGATTGTCACGGCAACCGTCCCGGGGCCCGCGAATCCGGCCTCCTTGAGGAACTTCGCCTGGAGGATGCGGTGAGAAACCCCTACCGATGCTATTCGTTGTGGGACCTGCTTCTCTATGAAAAGGTGATTTCGGAGAAGCCCATAACGCTTCTGCTGGAGACAAGCTTCATCTCCTGCGAGACGGACGGCGGTTTCATCAAAAGCCTCATCGCAATCAGAAACTCGACGGAGGATCTGTTTGTGGTTCGCGCGCGATACTATGCGGATTGTTCGGGGGACAGCCGCCTCGGAGCCGAGGCCGGGGCCGCGTACCGCATGGGACGGGAAAGCCGGGAGGAATTCGCGGAAAGCCTCGCGCCTCCCGTCGGGGACAGACAGACCCTGGGAAGTTCCATCCTCATCACCGCCAGGAGGCACGACACGCCACAGCCGTTCCACGCCCCCCACTGGATCCGCAAATTCTCCAGGGACGACCTCCACCATCGGCCGATCCACAGTTACGAATACGGATATTGGTGGTTCGAGTGGGGAGGCCAGTTGGATACGATCAAGGACAACCCGGCGATCCGTCATGAACTTCTGCGAATCGCGCTGGGGATCTGGGACTACATAAAAAATTCGGGGGATCATCCGGATTCCGCCCACTGGGCCCTGGACTGGGTGGGAGCCATTCCCGGAAAACGGGAGTCGCGTCGCCTGGTCGGCCCCCACATCCTGACGGAGGCGGATCTGATGGAGGGGCGCATTTTTCCGGATGCGGTGGCTTTCGGAGGCTGGGCGATCGATCTGCACCCGCCGGCCGGGGTTGATGCCCGGGACGAGCCGGCCTTCACCCCGACCCATCTGGCGCAGCTCTACACCATCCCGCTGCGCAGCCTTTTTTCCATCAATGTATCCAATTTGTTTTTTGCCGGAAGAAACATCAGCGCATCCCACATCGCGTTTGCCAGCACAAGGGTGATGGGCACCTGTGCGGCGGTCGGCCAGGCGGTTGGAACCGCCGCGGCAATTGCGGCCAGAAACGGGAAAGCACCCAGGGATCTTGTCCAAGGAAAGCTCCTTGAGGAACTGCAGCAAACGTTGCTTCGGGATGATGCGTTCATTCCGGCCGTTCGCAACAGGGACGGGAACGATCTGGCCCGAAGCCACGCGCTGATTTCCGCAAGCTCCTTCAGGAAGGATCACCCTCCCGAATCCGTGGTCGACGGAATCGGCAGGGAGCTGACATACCCAAATCTCGGGGGATGGGCCGACGGAAAACCCCATTGCTGGGAATCCGCGGAACTTCCCGCGTGGATTGAAATCGCATGGAACCGCGCCGTAAACATACGGGAAATCCACATCACCTTCGATACCGGATTCGGCAGGGAGCTCATCCTTTCCTCAAGCGATTACATAACGGGCAAGGTCGTCAGGGGGCCGCAGCCGGAAACGGTGAAAAAATACCAAATCCTCGCGGACGGGCGGGAGATCCTTCGGGAGGAAAACAATTTTTTGCGCAAACGCGTTCACCGGGTCGGCAATGTCTCGGCGAGGAAACTGAGGCTGGAGATTCTGGCGACTCATGGGATCAAGACCGCCCGGGTGTTTGAGATTCGGGTTTATTGATGAAGGAAGACGCCTCCCCCCGTCCGGGGCCCGACCTGCGCCCGGGCGATTCCCGGAATGGGCGGGGAATTTTCACCGTTCCTGCCGAAGTCGTGAAGAGACCCGGACGCCGGGCGCCGGTCTGAACCGGACCCGGCAGCGGCTCAGCCGAGCAACGTTTCCAGCGCGGAACGAACCTGCGCTTCGGAGAGGTGCTCCATGGGGCCGCCCTTTTGACGGACGTCAAACGGCCCCATGGTGTCGGCGCGCAGCACCACGGACGGCGTGTGACGCGGACGCCAGTGATACGGATTGGTCGGACCAAAGAGCGCCACGGTGGGAGTCCGCACCGCGTCGGCCAGATGCATCGCCGCGGTGTCGACTCCGCAGAAAACACGCGCCCCGGCGATCACCCCGGCCAGGCCGGCGAGGTCCGTGGCGCCGGACAGATCGACGGAGCGGCCGGTCATGGCCGAACGAATCGCGCCAATGTGCGCCCGTTCGTCCGGGGCGGTTCCTCCCGTAAAAACAGGCAGCAGCCCGCGGGTTTCCCGCAGGTGGTCGGCCGTCGCCGCCCAGCGCTCCGGGACCCAGTATTTTTCCTCCCGCGCGGTGCCGGCGTGGATCACGGCATAGGGATGCGAAACCCCGCGCGACGCGAGCAGGGTTTCGGTCATGGCCTTTTCCGGCAGACGCAAATTCAGGGGAACATTTTCCCGCGTGATGCCCAGCGGTCGGAGCAGGTCGGTGTAATGATCCGCGGTGTGGCGGTTCCGGACGGACGAATCCACGAAGTCGGTGAAGACAAAGCGCCGCAGGAACTTTTTTTGAAACCGAAGGAAATTCACCCGCCGTTTCGCGCGGGACAGGGCGCTGAAAAACATGGCGCGGTCGGTGCCGGAAAAATCCAGGCACCAGTCCGGGCGCAGGGCGGGCAGCCGGCGCAGCCAGGTGTTGCCGCCGCGTTTGTCGTGCACGAGGCATTCGTCCACGTCCACGGCGGAAAGCAGTCCGCGACAGGAGGCGTCGGTCAGCAGGATGAGCCGGGCCCGGGGAAACGCCTCGCGCAGACAGCGGATCGCCGGCGTCGTGAGAATCAGATCGCCGATGCGCTTGATCTGAACGAGAAGGATTTTCACGTCTCCCCGCGCCGGCGGAGCACGAGATCGTAGGCCCGCGCCAGCCGTTCACGAAAATGATCCCAGGTGAGCTCGTTCTCGGCGCGCTCCCGTGCGGCGGCGCCGAAGGAACGCACCAGATCCGGCGAGTCATAAAGCCTCCGGATGGCCGTCGCGAGGGCATCGACATCATTGCACGGCACGATCAGACCGTTGAGACCATCCTGCACGACATCGCCGGACTCGAACGTCGTGACCTGGGCCAGGCCGGACGCGCAGGCTTCGTAAACGGTCTTGGCGCTGCCCTCGCACTCCGAGGGAAAGACGTGCACGTCCGACTGACGGAGAATCTTGTGCACCTCGCGGGTAAAACCGAGCGGCTTCACGGTGGGACCGCCGAAGGCCTCGAGCGCGGGACGGATTTCGTCATGGATGGCCCCGATGAGGGTCAGTTCCGCATGCGGAAGGGACAGACGTTTCCAGGCCTCGAGCAGAATGTGCACGCCCTTGCGTTTGATGAGCGCGCCGCAGAACACCGCGCGAAACGGACGTTCCGCCGAGAATTTCTCCGGCACCTCCGACAGATCCTTCGGCTGGAAAAGGTGGGTGTCCACGCCCGCCCCCAGCATGAAGAGTTTTTCCTCGGGAATGCCCGCCACGGTGAATGTCCGGGCCGAGCATTTCGAGGGCACGAGCAGGAGGTCGGCGAGGTCGTATTCCTCGAGGCTGTCCTGACGGCTCACCAGGCACCATTTGAAATATTTCTCCGGAAACCCGGCGTTCTTTTCGTGCTTGGAAATCTCAACCTTGTCCCGGGGCTTCACCTTCCCCTTGTCCCGGTGCCAGGTGGGAATCTCGAGCACGGACGGAATGCCGACCCGTTTGGCCATGCGCAGCGAGCGCAGGCTGTTGCCGGCCCAGCCGTGGAAGAAATCATACTGTCCCGTCTCGAGGTGCCGCGCGGCGATGCGGTCGACGTATTTTTTTTTGGCGTCGTAATAAAACGGCGCCGGCAGGAAGGAAAGGAGCCGCACGGGGTGCGATTCCAGCGAGGTGATCAGACGCGGCGGGATGTCGGTCTGGCGGTTGGCATAACCGAACGCCTGTCCCAGATACCCGCCGGCGGCGGAAAGTTTGAGCGCCTCGTGGGCGTTGAGATCCAGGCCGTATCCGCCGATGCGGGCGTTGATTGAATACAGCAAACATTGCGGATGCCGAAGACCCGAATGTTGCCGCCTGCTTGATTCTTGTGCCACCATGCGCTGTCCTCTGATACGGAATCCTCACCCGCCGACAAAGAAAAAATGTCCGACACCGCCCCGTCCGTAGCCCTCGTCCGCCGGGGGTATTCCGCCAGCGGCGGGGCCGAGGCCTATCTCCTGCGGCTGGCGCGAGGACTGAAAAACCGGGGCTGCGAGGTGACACTCTACACCTCGGAGGACTGGCCGGAGGAACGCTGGACCTTCGGGCCGCTCGTCCGCCTGAATGGCCGCAGTCCGCAGCGCTTCGCCGAGTCGTTTGTCGAGGCGCGCAACCCCAGTCAGGCCGTTCTCACGCTCGATCGCGTGCCCGGCTGCGATGTCTTCCGCGCCGGGGACGGGGTGCACGCCGCGTGGTTGTACCGCCGCGGTCTCTTCGAGCCGAAGTGGCGCAAATTTCTTCACCTTCTCAATCCGAAGCACCTCGCGATGATGCGGCTCGAATGCGAAGTCTTTCAGACCGTCCGCGAAGTCATCGCCAATTCCGCCATGGTCGCCGACGAGATCGTGCGCTGGCACGAATTCCCGCGCGAGCGCATTCACGTCATTCCCAACGGCATCGGAGCCCCCCTGCCCCCCCTGCCGCGCGACGAGGCCCGGGAAAAACTCGGGATTCCTCGCGAGGCCTTCTGTGTGTTGTTTGTGGGCACGGGATGGGAACGGAAAGGACTGAAGTTTGCCATCCGGGCTGTCGAAAAACTGGGCGGCAATGCCCTCCTGCTCGTGGCGGGACGCGGTCCGGCCCACAAATACCGTTCCACCCCGGCCCGTTTCCTCGGTCCCGTGAAGGATCTCTCCGCGATTTTCTCCGCGGCGGATGTCTTCACCCTCCCGACCATTTACGATCCCTTTTCCAATGCCTGCCTGGAAGCCCTCGCCGCCGGACGGCCGGTTGTCACCACCAAGGCAAACGGCTTCTCGGAAATCCTCACCCCCGGCGTGCATGGCGACGTGGTCCCGGCGGGGGACATCGGGGCCCTGGCCGATGCCCTCGGCTCCTGGAAAGGTCGCGACCGCGAGGAAACCCGCCGGGCGTGTCAGGCCCTCGCCGCGGAATACACCATCGAACGCAATGTCGACGCCACCCTTTCCGTCCTGACCGCGGCGGCGGGGCTTTCGTGACGGGGACCGTTTCCGGCCGGTCGACGAAAGCCCCGGCAACCTTCGCTCAAGCCTTGGGCAGCGTGATGACCAGGGCGCCGTCCTGGTGGTCGATCTTCATCTGCGAGCTTTTCACCGGTCCCGGCAGGGTGAATGCCTGGGTGAACTTCGAGAAGCTCCGGCTGTTTGCCGCGGAATCCTCCTGCTGGGCGGTGATCTTCAGGACCCGATCATTGTCGACGGCCACGTTGATGTTCTGTTTTTCCGGGTTGAGGTTTTCGGCCCGGACCACGTAGGAACCGCCTTTGTCCTGCAGATCCCACTGGACACCCGGATTCGTCCGGCGGGTGCCCAGCGCCGGCAGGGAGCCCAGGCGCGGCATGGCGCCGAAGAATCCCTCGTCCCCAAAGAACCCTTCGAACAGGGCATCCATCCGGCGCTGCATCGCCTCCATGCGGGCAAAGAGGTCCTGCTCAAAACCGGCCGTCAGCGCCAGGGACGGGCCGACCGTCAGAGTCTGAGAAGTCCTTTTCGGCACGGTCACCACCAGGTTTCCGTTCTGGCGGCTCACCTGGGGCTGGGCGGCGGGATCCGCCTCCGGCAGGATGAGATTCTGCTCGCTCTGCAGGCCGCTCTTCCTGTCCTGGGTGCGCACCTGCAACGTGTCCCCATTGAGCCGGGCCCGGGCGTCCTGCGCATCCGGGATCGTGACAACGTAGGACTTCTGGTCCTGCTCAACCGAGATCCCGCCGAGCCGGCTGGTGGTGCGTCCGTCACTCGCATCGGCCAGACCGACCACGGCGAGGGTGGCCAAAACCGCGGCAATCCCTCCTCCCATCCAGAGACGGCGGGGCGACCGGGTCCATTTTTTCCAGATCGATGTCAGCTTGGGTAACGTCATCTCTTGTCCTCCTTGGTTTTTATTCTCATGGACAGAGTCCCGCCCGGAATGTTCAACGAATTTCCGGCCGACCGCGGGGCCGGGAAACCGCCTCCCCCGGCGGCCCCCGTCCCCCCCTCCACACCGGAGCACGGCCCCTCGTCCCACCCGCTGCGGAATTCTCGGAACACCTACGCTCCAACAACTATAAATCTACTTGACATCTGATATAAAGTAGGCCAAATCTTCCGAAGATTCCCGTAAATGCCAATTTCCACCCCAATCGCGGAGAGCGCCCCTCGACAGCGCCGGTCTCAGGTTTTCCTTCCGGCCGGTGTTGCCCGGTGGTCCGGCGGTTTTCCGTGAAACGGTCCCGTTGATCGAACATCTTCAAGACTCGCGAACCGCAAAAAAATTCTCCTCTCAAGAAACCCCTTAAAACCGATCCTTCCCATGCACGCCCTTTCTGGAATTGCCAAAACCCTTTCTCTGGGATCCCTGCTGTTGACACTGGCCTGCGCCACCGCCCCGGGCAAACCGGTGGAGGTGGTGGAGGATTCGTTGAACGCCTCCGTGGGACGCTCCGCGGGCGATCGGCTCAAGGACGAGAGAGTGGAAAAATTCGACCGAAAAAGCTTCGATTTGACCCCCACTTGGATCGCGCGATCGAACACGGTTTTTTCCGAAGAGGGTGGAGTGACCAACCGTGAGGGACACAGCATGCAGGCGCTGATCGCCGTGAACAATCCCACAAAGGGTCAATTGACCCTCAAAGCCAATGCAAAGGTCGGCAACGCCGATTGGGTGGCACTCGGGTTCCTGTCCCCGTCGGCCCCTGAAACCTACGGGGAACCCAACTGGTTTTACCCGGACAACCCCCTCTTTGCCATCCTGACCCGCAAGGGCCGTGTGAACGTCATTCGGAACGGAGCGCAGGACGGGGCAAAGAACATCATCGCCTCGTGGCCGGTGAAGGGTTTCAGTGAAACATCGGTCTACACCTTCGAGTTTCAATACGACCTCGACACCAAGCGCGCCATTGTGAAAATCAACGGCGATCCGGTCGGCCCCGGAGTCGTGGTGGAAGGGCTCAACGATCCCTCCATCGGCTTTGTCGGATTCCGCGCCCAGGGGGACGACATCATTCCGGGAGACACGAGGGTCCAGAATTTCTCCTACACCATCGTTCCGTGACGTTTGGGCGGCCGACCCGGTCCCCTTTCCCGCCCGCCCTGCAGAATGGCGGGCGCGTACCGGGAGGAGACCCGTCCGAAGGCAATTGCCCAAGGCACCAAGATTCCGATTCCCGTGGCTGAGAACCAGGCGATGGGCGACTCCCGATCCATGAATCCCACAATCCCGCAAGGCATGCTGGAACCCGCCCGTCATGTTCCCGTGGCCCGGGAAACGGATGTTCTGGTTTGCGGAGGAGGACCGGCGGGCATTGCCGCGGCCTTTACGGCCGCCCGGGCGGGAGCCAGGGTTCTCATTCTCGAACGCCATCCGTTCCTGGGCGGCGTCTGGACCGCCGGAGCCCTCACCATTCTCATAGACACCGAGCACAAGGACGGGCTGAACCGGGAAATCCGGCGGCGTCTCGAGAAGCGGGGCGCGGCCACGTATTGCGGCCTCTGGCCGGACTGGCCGGTGTACGGCCTGGAGGCGATGAAGGCCCTGCTCGATGAGATGGTCGAGGAAACCGGCGTCGAGGTGCAGTATTACACCACCGTAGCGGCGGTCGCCCGCGAAGGGCGGCGCATTTCGGGGGTCTTTACCGAAAGCAAATCCGGCCGCGAATTTGTCCGGGCCAAAGTCATCATCGATGCCACGGGCGACGGTGATGTGGCCGCCCAGGCCGGCTGTGAATTCAAGCTGGGGCGTCCCGGGGATGGCAAGACGCAGCCCATGACCCTGTACGGACGGATCGGCGGCTACACCGGAGGGCCCGTGCATGTCCAGCCACTGCTCGACATTGCCATCAACGCGGGAGTGCAGCCGAGCTACGGCGATGTCACGCTGTTTCCGCAGCCCGGACAGCCCGGAGTCTTTCTCCTGATGGCCACGCACCTGTACGGAAACGCCCTGGATGTCCGTGACCTGACGCGTGCGGAGATGCAGGGACGCGCGGAAATCCGGAAACTGGTGGATCTCTATCGCCGGCATGCCGGCCCCGATTGGAAGAATGTCTATCTGATCGACACCGGTCCCTTCCTTGGCGTGCGGGAAAGCCGCCGCATCCTCGGACGTCATTATTTGACCGTGGAGGAACTGAAAGCCGGGAAGACCTTTGAAGACGGCATCTGTCACGTGCGCTTCATCGCGGACATCCATCATCCGGATCCCAGCGAGGGTTCGGGACTGACGCATGTTTTCTTTCCCGCCTATGACATTCCCTATCGCTGCCTCATCGCCCGGGATGTGGACAACCTGATGATGGCGGGAAGATGCATTTCGGGCGACCACATCGCCTTCGCCAGTTACCGGGTGACGGGCGACGCCATCGCCATGGGCGAGGCCGCGGGAGTGGCCGCGGCCCTGTGCGTGAAGCACGGAATTGATCCGGACGATGTCCACCGTCCCGAACTGCTCGCCGAACTGGCCAAAATGCGGACCACCGAATGGACCTCCCCGGCATGCTGACGGCACCGCTTCCGGCACACTGCGGGTTCGCCAACGGGCGGCTCCTTTGCTTTGCTGAGATCCCCATGGCAACCGGAGCCATCCCACAAAAATTCGACACCTCGATGACCGCGACGGTCCGGGCGGGCAACAGGGAGTAAACCTTGGCCAGAGCTGCACGCATCGTTCTTGAGTCCCCCCCTTCGGGGACGCCCCCCTTTATCCGCCCACGGAACCGTGGAGAATGATCGGACAATGGCCGGCGCGCTGGGCGCTGCCGTCCGGGGATTGGCCGCCTCCGTGGGTGGCGGCCTTCCGCTGTGTCTTTACCCTGAAAACGCGCCTGCGCGACCGGATCCATGTAACGGCGGACGCGCGGTATGAACTTTATCTCGACGGCAACTGGATCGGGCGCGGCTCCCAACGGGGGGACTACACCCGGTGGTTCTACGATTCCTATGCGATCGACTTGGAGCCCGGCCGCCACGTCCTGGTGGCCTGTGTCTGGCATTTGGGTTCGCTGTCCCCCTGGGCCCAGGTTTCGATTTCTCCCGGATGGTTTTGCTGCCCCGAACACCCCGAACTTGTCGACAAACTGGCGACGGGCACGGCGCGGTGGGAGGTGCTGCCGCTGCAGGATCGGACGTTTCACAGCATGAACGCCGCCGCCGGCACGGCCATGGGAGTCGGGCCGTCGGAGGTATTCGATGCCCGCAAGACCGTTCGGGGATGGGAACGCGGCGCGGGAAGCGGCTGGGCCCCGGCACAGCTCGGCGCCCCGGCACGGCGCGGAGACCAGCCCTACTCCACGCGCGCCGAGCACTGGCTCAGGCCGGCCACCCTTCCCGCCATGAAAAACACCCCCTGGAAACGCTTCCGGATCTTTCGTTCGGAGGGGGTCCCGGAGTCTTCGTGGCTGGAACTGCTCAGGAAGGGACGATCCCTGACCATTCCCGCCCGGACCACGGTCCGCGTGCTCATCGACACCACCGACTATCTCTGCGCCTACCCGACGCTGCAATGGAGCGGCGGCAAGGGCGGACGCCTTTCGCTCGGATGGGCGGAAACGCTGTTTGATCCGGACAACGGCAACAAGCGGCATGGCCCCGCACTGACGCCGGACAGCATTTTCCGGGGACCGTGCGACGAGGTGATTCCCGACGGCGGCGCGCACCGTTCCTGGCGTCCGCTTTGGTGGCGGTGCGGATGTTACTGGCAGCTGACCGTGCAAACGGAGGACGCGCCGCTGACCCTCGAGGCGCTGACCTGGTCCGAAACCCGCTATCCGCTCCGCGTCGGCAGCCGCTGGCGGACGGAACTTCCGGTTTTCAACCGCATTCTGGACATCAGCCGCCGCACCGCGGAAACGTGCCTGCACGAGACCTACATGGATTGCCCCTATTACGAGCAACTCATGTACGTCGGGGACACCCGGATTCAGTGTCTGCTGACCTACGTTCTGACGACGGACGACCGTCCTCCACGCAATGCCATCACCCTCTTCGATTCCTCCCGCCTGAATCCCTCGGGCCTGGTGGCGGGTTCCCATCCCTGCGGCGCCGGCGGGCAATTGATCCCTCCGTTTGCCCTGTGGTGGGTGGCCATGATCCGCGACTATGCCCTTTGGCGCGGATGTCCGGAGTTTGTGCGGAACCGGCTGCCGGGCGCCCGTGCCGTGCTCGATCTGTTCCGGCGACACGTCGACACCCGCGGGCTGTTGTGCGGTCTGGCGGGATGGAACTACGTGGACTGGTCCTTTCAGCCTGGGGGAATCCCCCCGGGAGGAGCACCCGGCGAAAGCTGCGCCCCGCTGCAGGCGCAGTGGGCCTTGGTGCTCGGTTACATGGCCGAACTGGAATCCTACGCCGGCGACCCGGAAATGGCGGCCCGTTATCGCCGCTGGAAACGCGAAGCCGTCCGGGCCCTCCGCTCCACGTTCTGGAACGCCCGGCGCGGCCTGCTGGCCGACGACACGGCGCATCGCCATTACTCCGAACACACGCAGTGCCTCGCCCTGCTGGCGGGAGTTTTCCCGCCCGGACAATCGGCACGGGTCTGGAAGAACCTGACCGCGGCCGACGACCTGACCTCCTGCACGGCCTACTTCACCCACTATTATTTTGAGGCGTGCCTGGCCGCGGGCCGTGGCGACCTTTTTTCCCACAAACTGAAACCCTGGATCGATGGCGTCCTGGGCGGTTTTCGCACCACGCCGGAAAATTTCGGCGGCCAGGCCAGATCGGACTGCCATGCCTGGTCGGCGCATCCCCTCTTTCACTACCTGACCGGCGTGCTGGGCATCCGACCGGCGCATTTCGGATTTGCCTCGGTCGTCATCACCCCCCAACTGGGCGGACTTGAACACGCCGCCGGCGAACTGCCGCATCCCCTGGGCTCCATTCAGGTCGAAGCCCGCAAAAACCAAGGCGGCCTGTCGTTCACCGTCTCCCTGCCCAAGGGACTTCACGGAGAATTCCGGCAGGCCGGCATCCGCCGGTCCCTCCGACCAGGACGACAAAGGATCGTCGTTCCGGCCTGAGTCCCTGCAGGAACCCAAGCCCTGCCAAACGCAAAACCGGATTTTCTGCCATATATCTACTTGCTATCTACTATAGATCTGATAGGATCATACTCACGACCCTCCATTCGACTCCTGATGAAGAACCCCTCACTTAATACACCGTCACCGGGCCGGACGGGCGGTCGCGGATGCCGCATTCCTGCCGGAGCCATTGCCATCTCCCTCGCGGCCATTTTGACCTGTTGGGCGGCCCCCACCCCGGTTGACCTTTCGGAATTGATTCTCGAGGAGGGCAAGCCCTCGGAAATTCGCTTCTCCGGGGCGCAACCGAATACGACGGTTCCGTTTGCGATTCACGATTATAGCGGCGCCAAAATCGGGGAGGGAACGGCGCAGGCGAATGCCGGGGGGGATTTCGCGGTGAAGATCCAGCAGGGAGCCGGTTTCTACGAGCTGGTTTTTCCCGATCAGGATGCGCCTGTCGGCCTGATGGTGCTGCGACCCGCCCATGGAAACCACGACCCGTTCTTTTGCATCGACACGGCGATGTCCTGGCATGGACGCAAGGCTTCCAAGGAAGGCCTGATGGCGATGCTCAGCCGCCTGGGGCTGGGACTGGCGCGGGAACGCTATTCGTGGGTCTCCACCAATCCCGGACCGGGGGAATTGAAGCTGGAGCATTACGAGATTCAGCGCGACCTCTATCGCAAACACGGCGTCTCCGTCCTGGAATGCTTCCATGACGCGCCGAAATGGATCATCGGAGAAGCCGCCATCGAGCAGGGAAATCCCTATCCGCAGGACATGGTGGAAACCGTGAACTTCTGGAAGAGCGCCTCGGAACGGCTGGGCCCTTCGTGGGGGGCGATGGAAGTCTGGAACGAGCCCGAGCTGATGGGCGGCAAACTGCCCCCCCGACCAGTATTTGCCGACGGTCAAAGCGGTGCGATACGCCCTGCATGAGGCCTTGCCGTCCACACCGATCGTCGGCGGGGTCTTCTTCTCGCTCAATCCCTCGTTTCTCGACCAGGCGGCACTGAACGGTTTGCTCGAGGAAAGCGATGTCGTCAGCTACCACTATTACGAAGAAAGCGACGGAGTGCTCGACGATGTGGAGAAACGCCGGTATTGGCTGAAAAAATTCGGCCATGAATCGAAGCCCCTTTGGATTACGGAAGCCGGGGGAGTGATGGAAAGCCCCGGAGGGAAAACTCCCTCCCGGGAGCAGCAGGCCCGGAGCGCGCTGACCATAGCGGGCAATGCCGCCGAGTTCAAAGCGTGCGGCATCGAGCGGTATTTCGCGTTTCTCTACGTCTATTTCCTGCAGGGCAAAAAGGACGATTTCGGCATGCTGGCCCGCAACGACACGCCGCGCCGTTCCCTGGCCGCCTACACCCAGATGGCCCGACTGTTGGGCAACGCCCCCTACATCGGCGACCTGCCCATCGGAGACCCGCGCTGCAGGGAGGCCCGGGTGTTTCAGGTGGATCCCCAATCCGCCTTGGTGGTGGTCACGACCGGCGAGGTCGATCCGTCCGCACTGATCCGTCTCCCGGTCGCCGCGCAGGAAGTCCGCGGGATCGACGGACGTCTGCTGGAAAAAAAATCCGACACCGTGATACCGGTCCCGGACGGCCTGTCCTACGTCAAGGTCGGCCTGAAGGAACTCCAGGATACCCTCGACCGCAACACCCGCGCCATGAAGCTCTGGGAGGTCGCGCGGCGTCCCTCCAACAAACTCCCGCCTCCCTCGCCGATCATTCTGCAACCCGTCCTCGATTCCGGGGAGCTGAAATCGACGTCACGAGGCTATTACCTCACCAAGGAGGGCCAGACCTTTCAGCTCAACCTCAAGGTCAGCAATGTTTCCGCGAAGGATGTGGAAACGACCGTGCAGATCAATGGGGATGCTCCGGTGAAGGTCACGGTGCCGGCCGAGCCGAGTGTCGAAATCCCCGCCACGATCGACGTCACCAAGCTGCCGGTGAACGAGGCTTGGATCAGCGAGTTGAAAATCACGGCCACCGCCCCGGGTGTGGAACAGATCACTCCGGCGGTCGTGTGGATCAACATGCCCCGCGGCATTGAAACCTATCTCGAAGACTGCACGTATCAATACGAACTGCCCATCTCCGACGCGTCCCGCTGGACGTCCACCGCCGCTTCCTCGGGGCGTCTGGAGACGACTTCCTCGAGCGAGGCCCCCTATGGGTTCACGGTGAACTTCGGCCCCGGCACGACCGATCGCTGGGCCTTCCCGAGATTCTCGATCCCGGTGGAGGCCGATCTGGACAAGGTGACCGGCGTGCTGGTGCGCGCCCGCTGCGAGAAACCCGCCACGGTCCGGCTCATGACCTGGAACGACGACGGCCGCCTCAAGTTCACGGACTTCCCCATCATCAAGGCGGATGGCGAATGGCAGGTGGCCTACGTTGCACTGGACAGCTTCCTGCCCTCGAAGGATGGCAAGCCCAGGCTGGGCAAACAAATTTCGATCGGCATGAACACCGGGGAGGAGTCCAACAAACTGGAAATCAGCGACCTTTTCCTGATCGGCCGCAAGCAGGACACACCCAAGGTTCCCTCGCCTTGATCCTGAAATTTAAAAAAGGCTACCTTTCACCTTGCTTCAACAGGATACTCTCATGCGCAAGAATCTGACCTATAAAAAGCCGGATCCGAAGTATCTGCAGGTGGCCCGATGGCTGGAAGAAAAGATCCAGAAGGAGGAGTACAAGGTTGGCGAGCAACTGCCCGGAGAAGCGGCTTTCGCCAAAAAACTGACGGTGAGCACCATCACGGTGCGGCAGGCCTTTGAAATTCTGCGCGAGCGAGGCCTGGTCACGCGGGTTCCCTACCAGGGAACCTTTGTTTCGGAGAGGAGGGAACCGACGGATCCCACCCCCGCCCCCGCCGTCATCGAAACCAACGGTGCCCTCAAAAACATTCTGGTCCTTGCCGCCTACTGCGATCCCGAACCGCAGTCGGGACGGCCGCTGCCGCCCTGGAAGGGCCGGCAGGATCAGATTCGCGCGGCGTTCGAAAAGGAGGTGTCGAGCCACGGTTTTCGCTGCATGGCCAAGCGCCTGGTGCGCGGCAAGGGAGCGGCCGCCTTTGAAGCGGGCGAGAACAAGAACTGCGATGCGGCCATCCTGCTCTCCGACACGCTGACCCAGGAGGAACAGTCGCGCTACGTGGCGGAACTCACCAAGGCCCGGATTCCGTTCGTGGTCACGGACTACTTTGGCCATCTGCCCAGCAATCGCATTCAGGAAAACCTCATTCTGGGCATGGAGGAGGCGCTGAGACATCTCGAGCAACTGGGGCACTCCCGCGTGGGACTCCTGACGTTCGACTCCTCCATCCGCTGGGGTGAGGAATGGCCGTGGCTGCGCATCCGTCTGGAAGCTTTCAAGCACGGCGTCGCCCAGCGCGACTGGATCCATCGGGACGGGGACATCCTGTCCCTGCCGCTGCCCAAGCTTCCGCCCGGAGGATCCATCAGCGAATTGCAGCAGGAAGTGGGTGAGGAGCTTGCGGTGCGTCATCACAAGGACATTCGGGACAGCGACTGCACGGCCTGGGTCGCCATCAACGATCGCGTGGCGCTGGGTTTCCTTGCCGCGCTCGAACAATTGGATCGCGAGCTGGTCGAACGCCTCTCCGTCCTCGGTTTCGACAACGAACCCGTAGCGCAGGAGGCAAATCTGACCACGGTTGCCAGTCCCTGCCACGAAATGGGGGTGGGCGCCGCCCGCCTGCTGCTGGACCTGGTGAATTCCCACAACATCCGCCACGTCCGCACGATGGAATTCTCTCCCAACCTGATCCGCCGCGGCTCGACGCGCCCGGTCCAGCTGATGATTCCCGAAAAAATGCCCCTGGGATGATTGTCTGATTTCTCCTCCTTCAGCCGTTTCAGTCTCCCGATAAACACCATGCCGTCCCCTCACCCCATGAAATCCCCGCGTGGAAAAAATGCGAAGCCCTCCGGGGATTCGCGCGCGTTTACGCTTCTCGAGCTCTGCCTGTGTCTGGCCGCCGTCGGCTTGATCGCCGCCCTCCTTCTCCCCGCCTTCAACACCAGCCTGGTGAGGGCCCGCAGCGTCAAGTGCATGAACAATCTCAAACAACTGGGCGCCGCAATCAACCTGTATGCCGCCGACAACGATGGATACCTGCCGCAGTCGTGGGTCTACGGAAACGACGACGCCGACAACAACTGGTGGTACCTCATCAGCCCCTACACGGGAGGCGAACCCATGACCAAGAGCTGGACTTCGGTCAAACTTCGCAGTCTGGAGCCTCCCTTCCATTGCCCCGAAAACAAGGGGGTGGATCCGACCGTGCCCTTCAACGCCTGGGTCAGCTACAAAATGAGCCACCTTTTTCGGACCAAATACCAGGGCAACGTCAAGGATTTGAGAACCGGATTCCACGGGCCTATTTTCCGGACATGTCCAAGGTTCTCATGATCGCGGAAGGCCGGGTTACGCCGGAGTTCAGCACGCCCTCCTCCACCCGCGCGGACAATGGTCTGCGTTACACCCATGGCAACAGGCTCAACGGGCTGTTCATGGACGGGCACATCGAGAGCTTCACGGAAACGGAGCTCGAAGAACGCTGGGACGAAGTCTATCCGGAATAAACCGGTCGGCGGTACGGAGCTGCGGGATTTTCGCCCTTTCCATTCGAGAAGAAAGGCGGCATGGAAAACGCCATGCGATTTCTGCGAAAAGCCCTCCTGCTCCTTCCCGTCCTGGCCGCCCTCTACGGCCTGTTCCTCTTCGTGGAGCACATGACCACGCAGGAACTGACCCGCGCTTCGGATCCCGCCACACAGGAAACGGTCCTTCTCATGTGGAAACCCCGTTTGCTCCGGGGCCATGGGGAATGTTTTCTGGAATTGCTGAATGCCCGGGAAAAAGTCACCGACCGGATTTCACTCGGCACCCTGAACGCGGGGTTTGACGCCCTCCAGGAATTTGGACAACTGCATTTGCAGGACGGCACCCTCACCGTCTCCGGCCGTCGGGACAGTTCGACAAGCCGCCGCTTCAACGTCCGGGACGGTCGCCTGACCCCGGCCCCCTGAGCCTGCCGGGCATCCCCTTGGCATGGCGAGGCCACGGGACCGGCGCTGCAGGCTCCAAAGTCGGTCTCCGTTTATTTGTCGGAAACAAACCGCGCCCCCACGGCGATGGAACCGGGCGTCTCTCGCCCTGTGCAAAAAAAAAGCCCCGGGGCTGCCGGGGCTTTTTTTTTTAAGTTATGAAGCGGTATCAATACCGGCGGTTGCCGCCGCGACGATCTCCGCCCCGCTGGCCGCCGCCTCCACCGCCGAAGCTGCGGCGGGGGCCGCTCGCGGCGCCGGCGAATTCCTCGCGGGGACGCGCTTCGTTGACGGTCAGATTGCGACCCTGGAAATCCTTGCCATGAAACTGATTCACGGCGCCCTGCGCCTCTTCATCCGTGGACATGGTCACGAAGCCGAAGCCGCGCGATTTGCCGGTCATTTTATCCTGAATGAGGACGGCCTCGCGGACCGTTCCGGCGGCGGAGAAGAGATCCAGAAGATCGTTTTCGGTGGTGTCGAAGGAAAGATTCCCGACGTAAAGTTTGTTACCCATATTGCTAGTTTTTGTTTGTTTTGAAGGCTGAGTCTCAGCGGCTGTTTCCGGTCATCGGATTTCAAATCGCCACTGACAGCCGGCGGTTTGGACCCACCGCGCTCCAACTAGCAATCTACCAACGCCCCCAGGGGCTCTGAACCTGCAGGGGAGAAGAAAGCGCAAAACGCGAAATTAGCAAGCCTTCATTCTGCGTTTGGGAGCGGTATTTACCTAACCGGCTGGGCCAAAGGCGCTTCCCCCTCCACTTTTTTCCGTTTTCCGCCGGCAAGTTTCTCGACGACATAAAATGTCACGGGGATGAGGAAAATGGAGATGAAGGTCGCGGCAAGCATGCCGCCGATCACCGTGGTGCCGAGCACGCGGCGCGACACCGCGCCCGAACCGGTCGCCAGCGCGAGGGGCACGGTGCCGAGGATGAAGGCAAAGGCGGTCATCAAAATCGGACGCAGACGCAGGCGCGCCCCGGCGAGGGCCGCCTCCATCAGCGGTTTGCCCTTTTCGTATTCATCCTTGGCAAACTCGACGATGAGGATGGCATTTTTGGCCGCGAGGCCGATCAACATGACCAGGCCGATCTGGGCGTAGAGGTTGTTCTGCATGCCCCGCACGAGCAGGCCGGCGAAGGCGCCCGCCACAGCAATGGGCGTGCTCAGGAGCACGCTGAACGGCAGGGTCCAGCTCTCGTATTGGGCGGCCAGGATGAGGAACACAAACAACAGGGAGAGGCCGAAGATGGCGGAGGGGGGAATGCCCTCGGCGGCGACCTTTTCCTGATACGACATGCCAAAATAGTCGTACCCCATGCCCGGAGGCATGGTCTGTTCAAAGACCTCCTCGAGAGCCTTCATGGCCTGGGCGGTGCTGTATCCCGGCGCGACGGATGCCTGGATCTGCGAGCACCGATACATGTTGAAACGCATGGTGAATTCCGGACCAAAGGAATCCTCCACCCGGATGAAGGACGAAAGGGGCACGGACTCGCCGTTTTTATTGGTCACATAAAACAGCCCGAGGTTGCTGATGTTGGTGCGGTATTCGCCCTCGGCCTGGACGTAAACCTGCCACTGCAATCCAAAGCGGTTGAAATAATTGACGAAATATCCGCCGAGGAAGGCCTGCAGTGTCTGGTAGGCATCCGAAAGGTTGACCCCCTGCACCATGGCCTGGGCCTCGTCGACATCGAGGAAGATCTGCGGCACGTCCCACAGGGCGGTGGTGAAGACCCCGGAAAACTCGGGACGTTCCTTCGCCGCCGCGAGGAATTTGGCGGTGTTCTTCGCGATGAACCCGACGTCCGCGCCCGTGCGATCCTCGAGGATGAATGTCACTCCCCCGGCCGTTCCGATGCCGGGAATCGCCGGCGGCGGGAAGGCCAGCGCCGCCGTGGGAGAGGTCAGCGCATGGAACTGGCGATTGATGTTGGCCATGATCGCCCGGACCTGCAGTTGCGCCGTCGTGCGGTCGGCCCAGTCCTCGAGCGCAATGAAGAAAAATCCGTTGTAGGTCGCCTGGACGCTGCTCAGCAGGTTGTAACCGACCACGGTGGTGACGTATTTCACCCCCGGAACATTGTGCATGAGAATGTTCTCCGCCTGGCGGCAGACCTCGTCCGTCCGCTGGAGGGAGGACGCCCGCGGCAACTGCACGGCGCCAAACACGTACCCCTGATCCTCCTCCGGAATGAAGGCGGTGGGGAGCTTCGCCCCGATGCCGAGTCCGGCCGCGGAAACCAGAACCAGGAAGAGCAGGCTGATGAAAAGCTTGCGCACGGCCGCGCCGCAGACGCCGACATAACCGTCCGTCGCCTTGCCAAACACCTTGTTGAAACCTTGGAACAGCCTGGCCAGCGGTCCCTTCGAGGGTTTCCTCGGACGCAGAAGCAACGCGCCCAGCGCGGGACTCAGGCTCAGGGCATTGAAGGCCGAAATCAGGACCGAAACCGCCATGGTCACGGCGAACTGCTGGTACATCTGGCCGGTGATGCCGGGGATGAAGATGGTGGGCACAAACACCGCGGTGAGGATCAGCGCGATGGCCACCACGGGACCGGAAACCTGGGACATGGCCTTGATGGCGGCGTCCCGCGGCGAAAGCCCCTCCTCAATGTGGCTTTCAATGGCCTCCACCACCACGATGGCATCATCGACCACGAGACCGATGGCCAGCACGAGCCCGAAGAGGGACAGCGTGTTGATGGAGAAGCCGAGCAGCGGAAACACGGCAAACGTGCCGATGAGGGAAACCGGAACCGCGATGAGCGGAATGAGCGTCGCGCGCCAGCCCTGCAGGAAGACGAAGACGACGAGGATCACCAGCGCCATCGCCTCGAAGAGCGTCTTGACGATTTCCTTCATGCCCTCGGTGACCGCCTCGGTGGTGTCGAGGGCCACGGCATAGGTCATGCCTCCGGGAAAATTTTCGCTCAGCTTTTCAAACAACTCGCGGGCGGCCCTCATCGTGGCCACGGCGTTGGAACCCGGCTGTTGATAGATGCAAATGATGGCGGCGTCCTTGCCCTGGAATCGGCCCCGGATGTTGTAGATCTGCGATCCGAGCTCCACCCGTGCCACGTCCTTCACCCGCACGATGGATCCGTCGGAGTTGGCGCGGATGACGATGTCCTCAAATTGCTTCGGCGTGGACAGGCGTCCGGTGGTGTTGACGGTGAAGGTGAAAACCTGTCCGGGCGGAACGGGTTCGCCGCCGATCTGGCCGGCGGGATTGACGTTGTTCTGCGCCTGGATGGCGCTGATCACCTCCGGCACGGTGATGTTGAGCGTGGCCAGGCGGTCGGGCTGCACCCAGATGCGCATGGCATACTGGCCGGCGCCGAAGATGCTCACCGAGCCGATGCCGTTCACCCGCGTCATGGGGTCGTTGATGTTGATGTAGGCGTAGTTCGCCAGGAAGGTCGGATCGTAACTGTTGTCGGGGGAATACAGGACAAACACGCCCAGCGGCGAGGCGTAGGCCTGGTCGACGGTCACGCCGAAGTTTTTCACCGCAGTCGGCAGTTGGGTCGACGCCTGGGTCTGCCGCATCTGCGCGAGGATCTGGTCGGTGGTGGGCGACGTCTGGATCCCGAAAATCACGTTCAGCGTCATCTGTCCGCTGCTCGTGTTGATGGAATACATGTAGTCCATCCCCTCGACGCCGCTCATCTGCTGCTCGATGGGCGTGGCCACCGACTGTTCGACGGTGAGGGCGTCCGCGCCGACGTAGGTCGTGGACACCTGGATTTGGGGAGGAACGATGTTGGGGAACTGGGCGACCGGAAGTCCGGCCATGCTGACAAGTCCCACGATGACCGTGATGATGGCGATCACCATCGCCACGATCGGCCGGCGGATGAAGAAATTCGACATGCGCAGGCCTTATTCGGACTTCTTTTCTCCGGCTCCCTGCGGGGGAGGCGGGGGTTGGGGAGATTGATGGGGCTGGACCTCGACTTTCATTCCGGATTTCACCCTTTCCACCCCGCCGACGACCACCTTGTCACCCGCCTTCAGGTTGCCAAACACCACCTGCAGCGGGCCCTGGGTCGGACCGAGCTTCACGGGGATGGTTGAAACGACATTGTCGGGACCGACCAGCGAAACGAGGTGATTGCCCTGCAATTCCATCACCGCAGCCTGCGGGACCAGAAGGGCGTCCTTCAATTGCCGCACGGGAGCCGTGATCCGCGCAAAAAGTCCGGGACGCAGAAGCAGCCCCTCGTTGGGAAAGAGCGCCGTGACCTGTATGGATCCCGTGGCGACATTGACCTGACGGTTCACAAAATCGAAACGGCCCTTTTTCGGGTACACCGAGCCGTCCACCAGCCGCAGTTCAATCACCCCCGGCGCCTCCCGTCCGGAGGTCTCCCTCTCGTTCAGAATGGCCGCGGCGGCGAGATATTCCTGTTCGGTGATGGAGAAATTCGCCTTGATCGGATCGATCTGCGACATCTGGGTCAGCACGGACGACGTGCCACCGGGACCGACGAGGTCGCCGATCTGCGCCTGGGCGACTCCGACAATGCCGTCAAACGGGGCCGTGATCGTGCAATAGTCCAAATTGATCTGCGCGGTCTGCACCTGGGCCTGGGCGGCGGCCGCCGCGGCGATGTCCGCCTGGGCCGTCTGATACGCGGTGTCGTATTCCTGCTGGCTGATGACCTTGGTTTTGTAGAGTTCGGTCTGCCGATCCAGGGTGATCTTCGACAGCTGGGCCGCGGCCACGGCCTTTGCATAATTGGCCTCGGCCTGGGCCAGCGCCGCCACAAAGGGACGCTTGTCGATGGTGAAAAGCTCGGTGCCCTTCTTGACAAACGAACCCTCCTTGAAGTTCTGGGTCATCAGGTACCCGGTGACCTGCGCGCGGATTTCCGCGTTTTGACAGCCGTCAAGCAGGCCGACCCAGGTGCGGGTTGCCACCACATCCTGCTGTTGCACCGGCGCCACGGTGACCACGGTGGGAGGGGAAACGGGAGCGGCCTTCTTTTCACAGGCCGCGAGGCCCGCGAAATTCAGGATGACTATGGCGGCAAGCGCACGATTCATCCCGTTCGTAGCTATCCCCCGCTCCGGACCTTGTCAATCCGTCCGCCGTCCCGGTCGGGAAATTTGCCTTTTTGCGAAACAACCGGTATCCTTAAAGAATATCACCGTGCCGTACCCGCTCCTGACCACCGCAGCCCTGATGTTGTGCGCCCTCCTGGCCGCAACGGTTGTTTATTTTGCGCTCACCCGGCAGCGGGCCAACCGTCTGCTGGCGGAACGGACGCGGGAAATGGAGCGCGCCCGGGAGGAACTCGCGGAGCAAAAGAGTCAGTTTGAGGCCGAAGTGGCGCGTCGCTCCCGGGAGATTGAGGCCATCAAGGACGCCACCATTCTCGCCTTGGCCGGACTGGCCGAAACACGCGACACCGACACGGGGGCGCACATCCGGCGGACCCAATTGTACATCAAGACCCTCGCCGAAGCCGCCCGCAAGGTTCCGGCCTACGCCTCGGCCCTGACCGGCGAAACGATCACCCTTTTGTACAAGACCGCCCCGCTTCACGACATCGGCAAAGTGGGCATTCCGGACCGGATCCTTTTCAAGCCCGGCCCTCTCACCGAGGAGGAATTTGCCATCATGAAGGAGCACACGACGCTGGGCGGTCGCGCCATTTCCCAGGCCCAGAAGCAGCTTGGCATCAGCACGAGCTTCCTGCAGCTGGCCCACGAAATCGCCACCACCCATCATGAAAAATGGGACGGCACCGGATATCCCGCCGGTTTGCGCGGCGAGCAAATTCCGCTCTCCGGCCGACTGATGGCCATTGCCGACGTCTACGACGCCCTGCGCAGCCGCCGGGTGTACAAAAAGGCCATGAGCCACGAAGAAGCGTGCGAAATCATCCGCCGCGACGCGGGCCGCCAGTTCGACCCCGCCCTGACCGACGTCTTCGACAGGGTTCACGAGGACTTCCGCCGCATCTCGGAAACCTACGCGGACGAATAGCCTCCGCGAAATTCCCGCCGCGCCGCTCCTTCAAAATCGCGTCCATGCAAACGCCCGGGAGGTCAGCCTCCGGCTGGTCCCACTTCCAAAAATCCCCGGCCGCGCCGCACCTGAACGCACCCCGCAGGCCGGAGCGTGAGCCCGAACGGCGCGGGATCAATCCACGAACTTGCCCGGATTGATCAGATCCTTCGGATCAAGCGCCCGTTTGATGGCGCGGTGCAGGGCACGGTTTTCATGGGAAACCGCCAGCGGCCACCAGCGTTTTTTGGCGATGCCGATGCCGTGTTCCCCGGTGATGGCGCCGCCCCAGGCGAGAATCTGACCGAAGAGTTCATCCAGTGCGGCGTCGGCGCGGGCGCGAATGTCGGGGTCTCCGTATTCGCCCACCATGATGTTGGTGTGGATGTTGCCATCGCCGGCATGACCGAAACACGCGATGGGAAAGCCGCTGCGTTTTTGCAGTCCCTGGGCAAATTCGACGAGATCCACCAGGCGTCCGCGGGGAACGACAATGTCCTCGTTGAGCTTTTTCAATCCCGTGGCCTTGAGCGATTCGGAAAACGCCCGGCGCAGGTCCCACAGTTTTTCACACGCCGCCTCGGTGGTGGCGGTTTCGATCGCCGTGGCGCCGCGGACGGCGAGCAGACGGGCCAGTTCCTTCACCTCGCTCCGCACGCTGGCGGCCTGACCGTCGATCTCGATCAAGAGATGCGCCTTCCCGGGGGGAAATTTCGCTCCCGGTCTGAACTCCCGCGCGGCCTCGAGCGTGAAATTGTCGGCCACCTCCACGGCGGCGGGAAGAAATCCGTGGGCAAAAACCTCCTGGATCGCGCGCGCCGCCATCCGCATCGTGCGAAAGCCCGCGGAAAGGGCCGCGCGGGCCGGCGGCAGGGGCAGAAGGCGCAGCGTGGCCTCCGTGATCACCCCGAGCAGCCCCTCCGATCCGGTGAACAATCCCACCAGGTCGAAACCGGTTTTGTTTTTGTGCGTGCGTCCGCCGCAGCGAACGATGTCCCCGTTGGCCAGGACCACCTCGAGCCCGAGCACGTAGCTGCGGGTCACGCCGTATTTCAGGCACCGCGGTCCCCCGGCGTTGGTGGCGATGTTGCCGCCGATGCTGCAATCCTTCAGGCTCGCGGGATCGGGCGGATAAAAGAGTTTCTTCGCGCGGGCCGCCTCCTGGAGTTTTCCGGTGATCACTCCCGGCTCCACCACCGCGACAAAATCGGCGGCACTGATTTCCTTGATGCGATTCAGTCCCATCATGGCCAGAACGATTCCGCCCTTCGAAGGCACGCAGCCGCCCACATAGCCGTAACCCGCCCCGCGGGTCGTGACCGGCAGTCCGTTTGCGGCGGCCACCTTCATCACATGGGAAACATCGGCGGCATTTTTCGGAATCACGGCGAGATCGGGCTGATTCGCCGCGAACCATTTGTCGCCGGCAAATTCCGCGAGACGCTGCGGATCGGTGACGACGGCATCGGCTCCCAGACGGCGTTTCAACTGCGTGACGGCGGTACGGACGGACTTCAATCGGCTCATGGACGTCCGTCAGTCTGGCCCGGGGAGGCACGCGGCTCAATCTTCAATCTCCGCAGCGCCCGATCTTTTCGGATACCTTTTCAACGCCCCACCCCGAGAACATTTCGCAGGATGGACCAGCGTGGTTCCGGATCCTGCCGGGGCTGGTGTTGTATCCAGTAGGCGGTCTGGCCTTGTTCGAATCCGTCGGCGCGTTTCAGCGCCAGCCAGTAATTGACGAAATTCGCAAACTCCTCGGACTCCTCCGGCATGAGGTAGGCAAAAAGATAAGGATCTCCCGAATCTGCCGGTTCCACGGCGGCCAGCCGGGGATGGGCCGCCGCCATCGCCTCCGCCTGCACCAACGTCCAGATGGCGGCATCGATTTTCGAAAAATCCGGTGGCGAGTCGTAGTCGGGTACCACGACAATCTCGGCGTGGGGGAAGGTACGCTTCACACGCGGGATCAACACCGGATCGTTGAACACCCCGATGCGCACACCGGGACGGTTGTTGATCTGCTCCCGCGTGCGAAACTCGGAAACACGCTCGCGCGGCAGGAAAAAGGCCAGCGGACTTTGATAATACGGCGTGGAAACCCGCAGGGTGAGCAGGCGGTCCTCGGTCACATAGATGCCCGCCATGGCGATGTCGAACTTCCCGGCGGCCAGGTCCGAGGCCAACGTCTGCCACTTGAAGGGAATGAGCCGCAGCCGGACATTCATATCCGCGGCCAGTTGATAGGCAAAGGCGATGTCGTAGCCGGTCAGCTGACCCGCGGAGTTGCGGTAGGAAAAGGGAATGATGCCGTCGTTGTAGCCCACCCGGAGTTCCCCGGTCTGCTGGATGCGCTCCATCACCGGCTGCCGTTGCGCCGGAGGAGAGGCATGAGGGTCTTCGATCACCTGGACGGCGGCCGTCAGCGCCGGATCAAGCGAAAAACCCAAATACGGATTGATCCGATTCTTCTGCAATTCGGCGGACAACCATCGGCCGCCCCACCCCGCCCCGCCGGCGAGGAACAGGGCCACAACAACCACGGTCAGCAGCGGCAGGAGCCGCAGGCGGATTTTTCCATAATACGCCAGGGTGACCGCAAAACTGAGAAACGCGAATCCCGCCACCGACACGATGACCTGGCCGTATCGCGTCAGCGCCATGAGTCCGACATAAAGGGCGGTGGTTCCCTGCGGCAGCCCGAGCCAGCCGGAAAGAAAGGTCACGGAATCGACCGAGGATGTCGGGGAACCCACACAGGAGACCAGGGACACAAAGGGCAGCAGCCAGTCCTTCGCGGCCGGAACTTCCACGCCGTTGAGTGAGGCCGCGAAGAGGACAAACAGATAGACAAAGAAATTTCCGAGCTGACCAAAGGGATAGGCGACGGAAATGTTCGTGCGAATGACCTCGTCCCGCTCGGGGTCCCTGACGCCGCAGTGCTCGGCCAACCGCTGGGTGGCGGCCGTGATGTAGGGCAAAGCCGCCACGGAAAGGGTCGTCACGAGCGAGATCACAAACGCCGAACGGATCTCCCGCAGCACCTCAAGGGATTTCCAGGGCGTCAGTGCCGCCAGACACGCCGGCAGAACCCAAAAGGCGAGCCCCAGCGCGCCGACGAAGAAGAGCAGGAAAAAGACCGTAATGGATTCGAGTTCCGCAATCCGCAGGGTGCCGGCCTCCGAGGCGAAGATGGCAAACACGGCCAGCGGCGCAAACTTCACCACGCCATTCCAGAAGGTGAGGCTGGTGAGGCGGACGCTTTCCAGCACGGCCAGGAGCGCCTCCTTTTCCTTCACATGCTGGAGGGCCACGCCGAAGAAGACGCAGAAGAGGATCACCGCCGGCACGTAATTCTTACTCAATGCGGCAAACGGATCACTCGGGATGAGCATCTCCAAAAGGGAAGGACCGGCCGTCGCGGAAACGGAAGGCACGTAGCTCAGGGGCAGCGCCGCCGGGATTCCCGTGGCAAGCACGATCAGCACCGCAAAAACGAGCACCCACAACGCCACATAAAACACCCATCCCTTGCGCAGGAGTCGGGCGGCATCGGAGGGACTCATCCGTCCCAGTCCATGCAGCAACGAACAAACCAGATAAGGGTACACCGCGACCTCAAGGAGCATGGCGTAGACCTCTCCCACCGGCTTGAGCAACGCGGCGTAGTCTCCGACAAAGATCCCGGTAAAAATCCCGCCCGCAACGCCGGCCAGGACCAACCACACGGACAGCGACACCGGCTTGGTGGGGGGAGCGGGCATGCAGCCAGCATTTTCGGTTCGCGACCGAATCGCAATCCCGATGTGCACGGATCTTGTCACGCGGCATTGCCTTTTCCCCGGCAGGAAATCAATCTCTGCGCCGGAAAATGAAAAACATCGTCGTCCTCGACGCCCACACGCTCAGCCCGCTGCAACCCGGAGAACAGTCGCCGTTCCACCCGAGTTGGGACGCCCTGGCCGCCCTTGGCCCGCTGCAACTTCATCCGCGCACCAAACCCGAGGAGGTCGTGGCCCGCGCCCAGGACGCCCAGATTCTCCTGACCAACAAGGCCGTGGTCACCGCGGAACACATCAATGCCCTCCCCCAGCTCGAATACATCGGCGTCATGGCCACCGGATACAACGTGGTCGATCTTGAGGCCGCCCGGGCCCGCGGCATTCCGGTGACCAATGTTCCCGGTTACGGCACCGCCTCCGTCGCCCAGCACGTCTTTGCCCTCCTTCTCGAACTGGCCGCCCACGTGGGCGCCACCGATGCCGCCGTCAAAAACGGCGACTGGTCCCGTTGTCCGGACTTCAGTTTCACCGTCTCACCCTTCATCGAACTGGCCGGCAAGACCTTGGGAATTGTCGGCTATGGCACGATCGGCCGGGCCGTCGCCCGCATCGCCACCGCCTTTGGCATGCGTGTGCTGGCCACCTCCCGCACCCCGAAACCCACCGGGGAGGGCGTGGAATGGGCCACGTTCGACGAACTCCTGCGTTTGTCCGACGTCGTCACCCTCCATTGCCCGCTCACCGGGGAAACCCGGCATCTGATCAACCGAGAGACCCTCGCGCAGATGAAACCGACGGCCTTCCTCATCAACACCGGCCGCGGTCCCCTGATCGACGAAGAGGCTCTGGCCTCGGCCCTGAAAAACCACACCATCGCGGGTTTCGCCGGCGACGTGCTCAGCGCGGAACCTCCCCCGCCCTCCAATCCCCTCCTGACCGCGCCCCGCACCGTCATCACTCCGCACATCGCCTGGGCCAGCGTGGAAGCGCGCTCGCGCCTGATGAACCTCGTGGCAAAAAACATCCTGGATTTTCTCGCGGGAACACCCGCCAACGTGGTGAATGGGGTCGGCGCATCCCCTGAGGAACCCTCCGCCGTGGTCCTGCCAGCCGTCGAAGCGACCTCCGACGCGATTGAGATTTCCCCGGAAGAAACCACTCCTCAGGACCAGGCCGCCCGGCCTTTCGACGCCCGGGAAACCGCCGAACCTGCATCCGAAACTCCGGCCTCGTCCGAATCTCCCGACGAAACCGCCGAAACCCCGTCTTTTTCAACAACCCCAGCGGAAACCTTCCCGTCGGAGCCGTCGGCCGGGGAACAACCCGCCGCCCACCCGGAGGAGTCCGCCTCAACGGAACCGGAGCAATCTGCGACAAGCGTTTCCCCCACCGAGGAAGCCCCCGTTCCGGATTCGTCAGCCGAACCGGGAACTTCCCACGTGGAATTCCCGGTCGAATTGGCCCCTTCCGCTCCGAGCCCGGTGGCGCCGGCCTCCCCGACCGGTCCCCTCTTGTCCGAGCAACCCACCAGCGCCGGCACACCGGAACCCGGTTTTTCAAATCCGAGTGCTCCCGGCGTGGAAACCGGCTTGGCTGACGAGGCTCCCGTTCCGGCGGGTGAAACTCAACCGGAGGCCACAAACGAGGCCATCGCGGAGGGCGGGCCGTCTCCTTTTACGGGCGACGCGGAACCGGCTGCCCCTGCGGATTTCCCCGCGAATGAACCCCCCGTGATCGCCGAGTCTTCGCAGCCCGCCTCCTCGGAAGCGGAAGATTCCCTGACACGACCTGCCGACGTCCCGGCTTCGGATTCAAGAGTCGAAACCGAGGAAGGCTCCACGGTGTCAGCCGCGCCCCCCTCTCCGGAGAATTCCGGGGAAAACACCGGTTCTTCCGAAAACCGGCCTTCGAGCCACGTGGGAAGTCACTGATTTGATCATCCCCCGGCTCCGGCCGGGGGATTCACGTTCCAAAATAACGATCCCCGGCATCCCCCAGGCCGGGCACGATGTAACACCGTTCGTTCAGGCCGGGATCCAGGGCGGCCAGGAAGATGGAGACGTCCGGGTGTTGACGGCGAAAAAATTCGACTCCGGGTACACACCCCACCAGGGCCACCAGCCGCAGGTTGGTCACCCCGCACCGCTTCAACTCCGCCGCCGCGTCCGCGGAACTGTGTCCGGTCGCCAGCATGGGATCGACCAGAAAGACCTCGGCATTCCCCAGTTCGGGCGGCGCCTTGAAATAATAACTCCGAGGCTCGAAGGTCTTTTCGTCACGGTACATCCCGACATGTCCCACCCGCGCCTGAGGTAAAACATCCAGCATAGCCTCCGCCATGCCCAAACCCGCTCGAAGAATCGGGACAATGATCACCTTCTTCGCGACCTTGTACCCCGTGCACCCCTGCAGGGGCGTCTCGATCGGAATTTCCGTCAAAGGCAGATCCCGCGTCGCCTCAAACGCCACCAAGGCCGTGAGCTCCCGCAACGTCCGACGAAACAACTCCCGGGAGGTTTCCTTGTTCCGCAGCACCGTCACCTTGCTCTTCACAAGGGGATGATCCACCACCGTGCACCCTGGAATCCTCGACGCAGCCATGGCGCGCTTTTACGGGACACTTGGCTGAAGCACAAGCTTGCAGATCATGCGCTCAGATCGCTTTTTTGCATCCCCGCACTTTCGCTATTACGCATAACTGCATACGCCCGATCGTCAACACATCTCGCGAGCCACCGAATCCTGCGCCCTCCCCTTTGCAGAAAGCCTCCATCGGAGAAAATCCCAGGTTTCTCCTTCCAACAGCGAGACTCGGGCCGAGGAATTTCCGGGGAAATTTTTAAATGTAAAAATATGTGATAATGCTTTGGTTATAATTGATTATCGTAAATTTTTTATGTGTAAAATCTGCGGGATAGACTTCGCCGGTCGCACAGGTCTGCCCCTCTATCTTCATGTAGCACGGACAGCACAAGTCGACGGTCCCGCCCGCAAAGACTCGTTGCGGCGTCTTGTCGCGACATCACGCAGCAACGCGCCAAAAGCATGTTTGCAGAACGCAAGCATGCATTGTTCGCAAGTTAGCGAAATCAGTCGGATCAGTCGGATCAGTCGGATCAGTCGGATCAGTCGGATCAGTCGGA
>CALCJD010000054.1 GCA_937960895.1 uncultured Spartobacteria bacterium
CCGAGCGTCCGGCTCATGATGGTTTCCCGTGGGATCACCTGCGCCACTCCCGAACGCAGAATCTCGCGGTCCTTCTCCGCAAAAGCCTCCGCCTGTTCGGAAGGGAAAAGCTCATAGTCGTAACGTCCGATGGCCTCGGCGGCGGTGATGCCCAGGAGCATCTCCGCCCCGCGATTCCACATCAGGAACTGACCGAAGGTTTCCTCGCGGACGCTTTTGACGACAATCAGGCAGGGGATGGCGTCAAAAATCTTCGAGATGAGATCGAAATTCTCATCACTCAGCGGGAGGAACTTTAAAATGTCCTCCGGAAACATGCGTCGGTTACTCATCCCGCAGTGCGGCCAACTTGCCACACTTTCCACACTTCATACAACAGGTTGTTGTTGGGTGAGGCAATGAAAGGCGCCCAGACCCCAGATCAGTTCCCGGCAGTCGATGGGGACAATCTTGCGCGTGGGGAAGGCTTCCTTGAGTACGGCGAGCGCCCAGGCGTCGTTCGTGTCGTGGTAGGCCGGCATCAACACCACGGTGTTGGCGATGTAAAAATTCGCATAACTGGCCGGCAGACGCTGCCCTTCCCGCACGATCCGCGAGGGCATGGGGAGTTTGACGACCTGCAGGGGCCGGCCGTCCAGGAGGGTCATGTCCTGCAATCTGTTCAGATTGTTCTGAAGCGGCTCAAAGTTGGGATCCTCCTCGTCCTCCTCGACCACCGTGATGACGGTGTCCTCGCTCACAAAACGCGTGATGTCATCGACGTGTCCGTCGGTGTCGTCGCCCTCGATGCCGTCCCCCAGCCAGAGGACCTTTTTCACGCCCAGGTAGTCGTGCAGCTGCTGTTCGATTTCCGAGCGGGAGAGATTGGGATTGCGATTCGGATTGAGGAGGCAGGATTCGGTGGTGAGCGCGGTGCCCCGTCCGTTCACGTCGATCGAGCCGCCTTCGAAAATGAAGTCCCCGTTGTCGAAAACCCGCACCCCGAGCTTTTCGCAGATGGCGGTCGGAGCGGCGTCGTCATTTTCAAACGGCGAAAGTTTGTAACCCCAGGCATTGAAGCCGAAGTCCACCGCCGCCAGTTTGGGATCCCGCTTCCGGGTCAGGAAGATCGGCCCGTGATCGCGGCACCACGGTTCGTCCGTGGGGACGTGGAAAAATTCGATCCGCTCCGGCGGCGCTCCATTGAGCAGCGAGCGAACGACCTTTTCCTGCTCGGCATCCTTCACGTTGATGCGCACGATTTCCGATTCGGCGAGGGCGGCCACCATCTTGGCAAAAGTCGGCAGCACGCGTTGGTAGGCGCCGGCACCGGGAAAACTGGATCCTTCCGGATGGGGCCAGGAAATCCAGGTGGCTTCATGGGGCTCCCATTCCGCCGGCATGGCGTAACCTTCTTTCGCTGGGGTGGTTTTGGCCGTCACGCCTCCAACATCCGCGCTTCCGTCGGAGAAAAACAAGTGGAAATTTGCGCCCGTCCGCACCTCCCGCCCGGACCGCGTCTCCGGACTGGAAATTTCCCCACAACCCGCTAGGATGGCGTATTCCACTCATGCCCGCCGTCTACATCAAAACCTACGGCTGCCAGATGAACGAGCGCGATTCCGAACACGTCGCCCGCTCGCTCGTCGCGCGCGGCCATCACCTGGTCTCGGACGAATCCGAAGCCGATGTGATCCTGCTCAACACATGCAGCGTGCGCGACATGGCGGAGCAGAAGGCCATCGGAAAAATGGGCATGCTGCAAAAGCTGCGGGAGAAACGGCCGCATCTCGTCTTCGGCTACCTTGGCTGCATGGCGCAGAGCCGCGGCAAAGAATTGCTCGAAACGTCCCCCGGCGTGGATCTCGTGGCCGGGACGCAGAAATTCCACCGCGTGGCCGAGTATGTGGACGAACTGCTCCGCCGCCGCCTCGAGGCGCGCATCGACAACGAACGCCTGCCCATCGTGGACATCGAGGAGGAGGAGGGATCGCAGTCGGCCATCCGCGACCACGTCCTCAAGGGCCGCCAGTCGACGGCCTTTGTCTCAATCATGCAGGGCTGCAACATGCGCTGCACCTTCTGCATCGTGCCCAGCACGCGGGGCTCGGAACGCAGCCGCACCATTGAAGACATCGTGGCGGAGGTCCGCGAACTCGCCGCCCAGGGCGTCCGCGAAGTCACGCTGCTCGGACAGATCGTCAACCTCTACGGCCGCCACGAATTTGAAAAACGCGACGGACTGAGCCCCTTTGTCCAGCTCCTCGAGGCCGTCTGCGCCGTGGACGGCATCGACCGTGTCCGCTTCACCTCGCCCCACCCCATCGGCTACCGCGACGACCTCATCGGCGCCTTCAGCCGCCTGCCCAAGCTGGTCGAGCATGTGCATCTGCCGCTGCAGAGCGGATCCGACCGCATCCTCAAGGCCATGCACCGCGGATACACCGCGGAGAAATACCGCAGGCTGGTGGACCGCCTCCGCGAGGCGCGCCCGGGCATCGCCATCACCACCGACATCATCGTGGGATTCCCGGGCGAGACGGACGAGGACTACCAGCTCACCCGTCGGCTCGCCGACGAGGTGGGCTTCGACAACGCCTTTGTTTTCCGCTACTCGCCGCGCCGTGACACGCCCGCCGCCGCGATGGAAAATCAGGTGCCGGAGCCCGTTCGCGAGGCCCGCAACAAGGACCTTCTGGAAGTCATCAACCGCCACGCCCAGGCCAAACTGAAGGCCCTGGTCGGCACACGGCAGGAAATCCTTTGCGAGGGACCGAGCAAAACGAATCCCCACCGCCTCATGGGCCGCACGCGCACCAACAAGATCGTCGTCTTCGAAGGGTCGCCCCGCCATGTCGGCCAGATTTTCGACGTACGGATTGCCGAGGCCTCGGGTTCGACGCTTTACGGCGACCCCGCCGTGCTCGAAGGCTGATGAAGCCGCGTTCCCTGGTGGAAATTGCCGCGCCGGAATTCGATCTCACGCGCACGCTCAACAGCGGCCAGGTCTTTCACGCCATGCCCCATGGGGACGGCTGGCAGGTTCTGGTGGATGACCTCCCGCTGGACGCCGTGCAGGACGGGGCGGTCCTGCGTGTGCCCGCCGGACTCGAGGCGACGGCCCGGCATTATTTTGCCCTCGACCACCCCCTGCCCTCGATTTACGAGACCTTTCCCACCGACGCCTTCAGCCGCGCCGCCCTCGCCTCCTGCCGCGGTCTCCGCATCCTGCGTCAGCCCCTCTGGGAATGCCTCGCCACGTTCATCACCTCGCCCATGAAGCAGGTGTCCCACATCCGGCAGATGTCGCTGAACATCCGGGCCCGCTTTGGTCGTGCGGTCGCCGGATCGCTCATTCCCGCCTATCCGGCGCCTGGAACCCTGGCCGCCGCTTCCGAAAACGACCTGCGCGCCTGCGGACTCGGATTCCGCGCCAAAAGCCTCCGCCTCGCCGCCGCCGCGGTCGCCGAAGGCCGCATCGATCTCGAGGCCCTGCGGGACCGGCCCACCGCCGAGGTGCGGGAGGCCCTTTGCCGGCTGCCGGGTGTGGGCCGCAAGGTGGCCAATTGCGTGCTGCTCTTTGCCTACGAACGTCTCGACGCCGTGCCCGTCGATGTCTGGATCGCCCGCATCCTGCAGGCCATGCGCCGGCGCAAGGGCACGCCCGGGGAATTGGAGCGCTTTTCGGCCCGGCGTTTCGGGATTTACGCCGGCTATGTCCAGCAGTACCTGTTTCACCATGCCCGCATGACCCGCTCGCTGCCCGCATGAGCGCCCTCACTTCGACCGCCGGCTGGCACACCCAGGATCGCCGAAAAACCGCCGCGGCATTCATCGCGTCGGTCCTGATCCATCTGCTGCTGATCCTCCTCATTGCCTGGCTGCTGGCCAACCGGCCGGCACTTCCCCCGCCCAAGCCGGAGGAACCGGCCGTCGAAATCACCCTGCTCAACTCGCCGCCCGCTCAACGCGCCGAGCCGCAATACGTGGAGACCTCCGAGGCCCAGCGCGCGGACAGGCCGCCGGAAAACCCCGCCTTCGAATCCGACAAGGACACCCACGCCGCCTCCCCCCTGCCCGCCACCGGCGACGCCCCCGTGCCCACCATGGATGGCGAGGAATCTCCGACGTTGAGCATGGAAAATCGGGAATACACCCCCGGACGCGAAGCCCGTCCGGCCCCGCCACCGGTCCCGCCGGCCAGGACGGAAACCGCCCGGCAGGAATCCACTCCGCCCGAGCCCGAAAGCGAATCCCTTCCCAAACCCCGCACCTCGTCACCCATCGCCCTGCTCGAACCGCCCAAACCCAAAACCGAGCCCAAACCGGAGGAGGCCCGGCCGGAGGAGAAAAAGCCCGCCGAGCCGGCGCAACCCGCCCAGCCTTCCGCCCCCGGCTACCAGCCCCAGACCCGCATCACCCGCATCCGGGGCAACATCTCCAATCGCGGACGGGCCTCCGTCGCCGCCAATGCCACGCCGCTCGGCCGTTACAAAAAGATGCTCGCCGACGCCATCGGCTCGCGCTGGTATTATTACGTCAACGAACAAATGGGACTCCTCGAAATCGGCACCCTCGAGGTCCGCTTCGTCGTCTCCGCCAGCGGCAAGGTCGAACAGCTTCGCGTGATCAGCAATTCGTCGAACGAAAGTTTTGCGGCTTGCAGTGTGCAGGCGATCATGGAAGCTGAAATTCCTCCGATCCCCAAGGAGCTCGTTCCCATGCTGGCGAACGGCCGGATCGAAATCGACTACTCGTTCACCATCCTTTCAAATTAATGGACCCGATCATCGCCTCTGCCTTCTCCAGCGCGTTTCGCTTTTTCGAACAAGGCGGCATCTTCATGATTTTCCTGCTGCTGATTTCGATCGTTGCCGTCACGGTGATGATCCTGCGCGGGACCGCCCTGCGCGAGAAAGCCGTCCTGCCGCCGGCCGTCGTCGAGGAAATCGAACGCCTCCAGCCCGGCGCCGACCTTTCCCGGCTGGAAAAACTGATCGCCCGTCACCCCTCGGCGCTCTCGCAGGTCGCCGCCACCGTGCTCAAACATCTCCACTGGCCGCGCGCCGAAACGGCGGAAGCCGTGCAGACCCGCGCCCGCCACGAAGTGGCCCATCTGGAAAGCGGCCTTGTCATTTTGGAAATTTCCACCGGCATCGCCCCGCTGCTCGGACTGCTCGGCACCCTGTCCGGCTTGGTGAGCATTTTCGCGGCGGTCGGCTCCGATCCGGTCGCCGTCGCCCGCGGCATTGCCGAGGCCCTCAACACGACCATCGTCGGACTGGCGGTGGCCGTTCCCTGCCTGATCGCCCACAATCATTTCCAGCGCCGCATTGAGATCATGGCGGTCGAAATGGAGTCCCTGATCGCCGACCTGATCGCCAAGTGCTATCCGCAGGGCTCCTCCGCCTCCGTGGGATGAAGTTCTACACCAAAAAACGCAAGGGTCCGTCGATCGTCATCGTCTCGCTGATCGACATCCTCGCCATTCTGCTCATCTTTTTCATCGTCACCACGACGTTCAAAAAGAATCAGCCCGAGCTGCAGATCAACCTGCCCGAGAGCAAAAGCGCCGAGGCGGCCGCCGCGGAACGGAAGGAGCCGCTGGTGCTTGCGGTGAAAAACGCCGACACCATCACGCTCGGGAACCAGCCCGTCACCCTCGACGGCCTGGTCGACGCCCTCAGGGAGGCCCGCGCCCGCGAGCCCGAGCGTCCCATTGCCATGCAGGCCGACCGCGAGGCGCCCTTCGGCACGATTGTCAGCGTGCTCGACGCCCTCAAGGAAGCCGGCCTGAAAAACGTCCCCACCTTCACCCAACCGAAATCCGACCAGCCATGATCCTCGAAATCGTCCAATACGGCCACCCCGCCCTTCGCGCGAAGGGCCGTCGCGTGGAAACCATCGATGCCAAAATCCGCCAGCTCGCCGAGGACATGCTGGAAACCATGGTCGACGCCGACGGCGTGGGCCTCGCCGCCCAGCAGGTCGGCATCCCCATCCAGATGTGCGTCGTCGACGTGACCGGCGTGAAAGACCGCCCCAGCGAACTCCGCATCGACGGACGTCGCGTCGACATCGAGTCCCACATGCCGCTGGTGCTCATCAATCCCGACATCGAGCCCTTCGGACGCGAGAAATCCGGCGTCGAAGGCTGCCTGAGTTTTCCCGGACTCCGCGGCGACATTGTCCGTCCGTATTCCGTCCGCGTGAAAGCCCAGGACCTCGAGGGCCGTCAAATCGAATTCGAAGCCGACGGTCTTCTCGCCCGCGCCGTGCAGCACGAGCACGACCACCTGCACGGCATCCTCTTCATCGACCGCATGGACAAACGCCAGCGCAAGGAACTCGAAGAGGAAATCGAGGAACTCCGGATCGACTACGGGCCGTAGTCCGGGCGGACCGGACCATTGTTCGAGACGCGGCGCGGCGCGACGGATCGCGCCATGCCGGAACGCATCGGAAGAGCCGTCACTTCGGGCCCGGGGGGCCGGCCAAGATTGTTTGGCCCGGCGGGCCCTCCTCTCACAGTCCGGTCCGAAGGGCCGGGCTGTGGGATTGCCGCGCCTTTGGCGCTCTGTCGCCGACCGGGCGCACCCAAACAAAGTCCACGCCAAAAAAACGGGGCGTCCCAATGAGTCGGGACGCCCCGCGGAATCCGGCTTTGTTTAGCTCAGCAACTGCCGCAGCACGTAGGGCAGGATGCCGCCGTGGCGGAAGTAGTCGACTTCGATGGCCGTGTCGATGCGGGAGCGGACGGTCACCTTTTCCTCCGTACCGTTGGCGCGGCGGATGACCAGCGTGAGGTCCTGCATCGGCTTGAGGTTTTCATCGAGGCCGAGCACGTCGAAGGTTTCCGTGCCGTCGAGGCCGAGGGTCTGCGCGTTGACTCCCTCCGGGAACTGGCAGGGCAGCACGCCCATGCCGACGAGGTTCGAGCGGTGGATGCGTTCGAAGCTCTGGGCCACCACGCATTTCACGCCGAGCAGGTTCGTGCCCTTGGCCGCCCAGTCGCGGCTGGATCCGGTGCCGTATTCCTGTCCGGCGAAGATGATGAGCGGCGTTCCCTCCGCCTTGTAGGCCATGCAGGCGTCGTAGATGAAGGTCGGCTTGCCGGCCTTGGCGGTGATTTCCTTGTCCGGAGCCGGCACGTCCCTGTCGCCGAAGTAGAGGGTGTAGCCCCCTTCGACGCCGGGCACCATGAGGTTCTTGATGCGGACGTTGGCGAAGGTGCCGCGGGTCATCACGCGGTCGTTGCCGCGGCGCGAACCGTAGCTGTTGAAGTCCTCGGGAGCCACGCCGTTTTCGAGCAGGAACTTGCCCGCCGGGCTGGTCTTCTTGATGGCGCCGGCCGGACTGATGTGGTCGGTCGTGACGCTGTCGCCGAAGATGCCCATGGCGCGGGCGCCCTTGATCTCGCCGATCGTTCCGGGCGTCATGCTGAACCCGTCAAAGAACGGCGGCTGCTGGATGTAGGTGGATTTTTCGTTCCACGCATACACCTCGCCCACACTGGACGGGATCTCGTTCCACTTGGGATTCTGGCTGGCGAAGTCGCTGTAGAGCTTGCGATAGACCTCCGGCTTGAGCGCGGCGGACATGGCGGAGCGCACCTCCTCCTGGGTCGGCCAGATGTCCTTGAGGTAGACGTCCGATCCGTCCGAACCCTTGCCGATCGGTTCCTTGCTGAGGTCGATGTCCACGGTGCCGGCGAGCGCAAAGGCGACGACGAGCGGCGGGGACATCAGGAAGTTGGCGCGGATGTTCTGGTGCACACGCGCCTCGAAGTTGCGGTTGCCCGAGAGCACGCTGGCGGCCACGAGGTCATTGTCGAGGATGGCCTTTTCGAGGGCCGGATGCAGGGGACCGGAGTTGCCGATGCAGGTGGTACAGCCGTAACCGACGGTCTGGAATCCGAGCTGGTCGAGGTATTTCTGCAGACCGGTCTTCTCGAGGTAGTCGGTCACCACGCGCGAACCGGGTCCGAGCGAGGTCTTGACCGCCGGATTCACCTTGAGCCCCTTCTCCACCGCCTTCTTGGCGAGGAGACCGGCGCCGAGCATCACGCTCGGATTGCTGGTGTTCGTGCAGCTCGTGATGGCGGCGATGAGCACGCTGCCGTTGCCGATCTGGGCATCGGCCGCCTTGTAGGCGGTGGAGGCCGGTTCGTCCGGGGTGGGACGATTCGCCACCATCTCGAGCTCGTGGCGGGGCAGGCCTTCCTTCTGGTGATTGACCACGGCGTCGGTGGACGGCATGTCCGACGGACCCGCGGCGCTTCCATTGAGATGCACCGGGAATTTCCGCTCAAGGTCGGCGGGACTTTTTCCGTATCCGCCCTCGGTGAGCGGCTTGGTGAAGAGGGTCTCGAAGGTTTGCTTGAGTTCGGGAAGGTTGATGCGGTCCTGCGGACGCTTGGGACCGGCCACACCGGGCACGACCGTGCCGAGGTCGAGCTCGAGCTCCACGCTGTAGTCGACCTGGCCCTTGTCCGGGATGCCCCAGAGGCCCTGGGCCTTGTAGTAATTTTCGAAGGCGACGCACAGCTCCTCACTGCGACCCGTGCCGCGGAGGTAGGCGGTGGTTTCCTCGTCCACGCCGAAGAAGCCCATGGTGGCGCCGTATTCGGGGGCCATGTTGGCGATGGTGGCGCGGTCGACGACGGCCAGCGAGCGGGCGCCCGGACCGTAAAATTCCACAAACTTGCCGACCACCTTGGCCTTGCGGAGCATTTCGGTGACCTTGAGCACGAGATCCGTGGCGGTGACGCCTTCCTTGAGCGAGCCCGTCAGATAGACGCCGACCACTTCCGGAGTGAGGAAATAAACCGGCTGTCCGAGCATGCCCGCCTCGGCTTCGATGCCGCCCACGCCCCAGCCCACGACGCCCAGGCCGTTGATCATGGTGGTGTGGGAGTCGGTGCCGACCAGCGTGTCCGGGTAAAAGACCTCCCCCTTGTCGGTCTGGGCACTGAGGACGCCCTTGGCGAGGTATTCCAGGTTGACCTGGTGAATGATGCCGATGCCCGGAGGCACGACGCCGAAGGTCTTGAACGCCTGCTGGCCCCACTTGAGGAGTTCGTAGCGCTCGCGATTGCGCTTGAACTCCAGGTCAAGGTTCAACTGGAGCGCCTGGGCGGATCCGAAAAAGTCCACCTGCACGGAGTGGTCCACCACGAGGTCAACCGGCACGAGGGGCTCGATCATGCGGGGATCGCGGCCCAGGCCGGCCACCGTGGAACGCATGGCGGCGAGGTCCACGAGCAGCGGGACCCCGGTGAAGTCCTGCAGGACCACGCGGGCAACCACAAAGGGAATTTCCACCGGCGCGGGCGCCTTGGCATTCCAGTTGGCCAGCACTTCCACATCCTTGTCGGTCACCCGCTTGCCGTCGCAGTTGCGGAGGACGGATTCGAGGACGATGCGAATGCTGATCGGGAGGCGCGAGATTTTGCCGATGCCCTGTTTTTCGAGTTCAGGCAGCGAGTAATAGAGTCCGGTCTTGCCGTTGCCGGCATCAAAGGTGCGCAGTGTGTCGATCATGATGGTATCCCATTTATTGACGCCAAAACCGGGCACCGCGCCAGCAATTTGTTAACGGTTGGTTGCCTTGTTTTTGCGTTCAATTGCCCCGGGTGACCCGCAGGCGCCCCCGGAGGGGGCCAATATTCCCTTGTTTCCCCCACGCTCCGGGTCAAAATGAATCGGACATTGCCAGCGCCTCCCAACCGGACAGAATAGCCTTCCCGCCATGATCGTTCACTTCCTCCGACATGCCGATGCCGAGCCCGAGGCCGCCGGCGACTTTGAACGCAAGCTCACCACCAAGGGGCTCGAACAGGCGGAAAAGGCCGGCAAGTTTTTTGTCCGCCACGGGCTCGTGCCCTCCCTCATTGTCACCAGTCCGGTGGTCCGCGCCCGCCAGACGGCCAAAATCGTATCCCGTCATCTCGGGGACGCCGACCTCGTCGAGGAACGCTGGCTTGCCTGCGGCATGAGCCCGGAATCCTGTCTCCGCGAACTCCCCCGGTTCGAGCCCCTGGAATCCGTCCTCCTCGTCGGACACGAACCCGATTTCAGCGAAACCATCGCCGTCCTTCTCGGCCTTCCCAATCCCGGCGCCCTGCACATCCGCAAGGCGTCCCTCACCTCAATCAGCCTCGCCCATACCGCCCCCGGTGCGGGCCAGCTGGAATTCCTGGTGCCCTGCCGGCTCATGTAAAATCTATGACACCCGAAATCATCCACTCCACCGACTTCATCAAGGACGCCGTCGCGCTCATTGAACGTGAGGCGGACATCGCCATTTTCGAACGCGGCGAATTTCGCATCGCCCTCAGCGGCGGCAATACGCCCCGACCCGTTTACGAGGCCCTTGCCAAGCACCGCGACGCCTGGAGCCGGTGGATTTTCACCTTCGGCGACGAACGCTGCGTGCCGCCGGACAGCGATCAGAGCAACTACCGCATGGCGAAGGAGGCTCTTTTCGACAAGGTGCCGATCCCCCCTGAAAACATTCTCCGAATCCGCGGCGAGGCTGATCCCGCCGTGGCCGCACAGGAATATGAGAACGCCCTCAGGGCCCGCGTGAAAGGGGACGGATATTACCGCCACGACCTCCTGCTCCTGGGAATGGGCGACGACGGACACACCGCCTCGCTTTTCCCCGGCACCGAGGCCCTCGGCGTCACCGACCGCTGGGTCGTTTCGAATTTCGTGCCGAAATTCAACACCCACCGGATCACCTTCACCTACCCGCTTCTGAATGCGGCCCGCCACGTCTGCTTTCTCGTGAACAGCAAGGGCAAGGACGCCGTGCTCAAGGAGGTCTTCAGCGGCCAGTCCAATTATCCCTGCGCCGCCGTACGTCCGACCCAGGGCAATCTGACCTGGCTGCTGGGGGCCTGAGATCGGCGATGGGAAAGGGAAGCAGGCTGGCGCGGAGTTTTTTTCTCGGGGTGCTGCTGCTTCTTCACCTCATGCCCGATGCTCGTTCCACCTCCCGCATCTACAGCACGATTGAGCAACTGATCAACCGCTCGGATGTGATTGCCCTGGTGACAGTTGGCGCAACCGGCGACGAGAATCCCCGGCGACCGTTCCATGACGCTCGAGCGGCAAAGGTTCAACAGATCCTCAAAGGCGAACTTTCGGAACCGCTCGTCATTCAGCATGGTTCCGGACGCGATGACACCCTCTTTCAGCAAGGCCCCGGCGAATACCTGGTCTTTCTGAAACGGAGGGACTCGCTTCTTGTCCCCACCGACGGCTGGCCGTCCTCGAAGTTCGTCTCCGAAGGAATGGTGCAAGGATGGTGCGATTCCCAGCGCCACGACGGACCCTCCGCGCCCCTTTCCCGGGTCGTCGCCGAAATCGAAAGCGGCACCCCTCGCTAAACCGGATGATCCGCCTGCGTTTCCTGCTCCTTTTTCTCTGCCTGGCGGGCCTTCCCTGCGTGGCGGAACCACCCGGCTCCGCTCCGACCCGCGAGGAACTCGGAAGACACCTCGAGGCGCTCACCCGGCACATCTCCGGCATGCCCTACAACGGCCGTTGGATTCCGCCGGACTCGACACTGGCCTGGACGATGGATTGCTCGAACACCGTCCGGTGGCTTTATCTGGTCACCACCAGAAGGTTGCTGCCCCGCACGGCCTCGGATCAATACGAGGCCCTGCGCCAGGCGCGCCGGCTGTGGCGGGTCAGGGCCACGGATGTCGACTGGCGCTCAAAACTCCGCCCCGGCGACCTCCTCTTCTGGGAAAACACCTACCGTCCCAAACGCAAACCGCCCATCACCCACGTGATGATTTATCTCGGACGCAATCCGGATGGCTCCCTCCGGATGGCCGGCGCGCAGGGCAGCCGCGGCGTGAACATCTACACCTTTCGGCCGGAGGTTCCCTACGGAGGCTACACGTGGTTTCTCTGGTTCAAACGCCAGGGCCGCTTCGTGGCCTACGGTCGTCCGCTTTAGGACCCCGCCTCACGAATGGCGAAAGGCGGCGGGGAAACGCATTCATGCAACGGAGGCCCAACCATCCGGGCAAGCTTCCTCTTGGCGAGCCGCACGCCTTGTGTCTAAATCCTCCCCCCTTCCCGCGAATTCCACACTCCGAATTCCCACATGAAAGAAATCTACATTGGAACCGACAGCGGCGCGACGACGTCGAAAACAGCCGGCGTTTACGCCGACGGCACCCCCATTTCCCTTGAACTGGCCCAAAGCTCGACGAATTCGCAACTCGGCACGGCAGCCGTGGTGAAGGGATGGATTGAAGGCATCGAAAAATTCCTCGCCAAACACCATTTCACCTGGGACCAGATCCGCGGAGTGGGCCTCGCCATGCCCGGACCCTACCAGGGATACGGCATTCTGGACCGCTCCCCCAACCTCCCGCCCTCCTTCGCGGGATGGGATTTTCACGCCGACTATTCCGCCGCCCTCGCGGAAAAGGCCGGCCGCCCGATTCCACTCGTCACCGGCAATGACGGCAACTATGGCGGCGTCGCCGAGGCGGCCAAGGTTCGCGGAGACAAGCGGGCCTCCATCATCATGCTCGCGCCCGGCTCCGGACTGGGCACCGCCTACGTCGGTCCCGACGGCCTGCCGCTCGACGGCGACACGCTCAACGGCATGGAGGCCGGCCACATGCCCGCGCCTCTGCACCTTCTCGGACTTCCCGTTTTCACCTGCGGCTGCGGACGCGCCTGGGGGTGTTTTGAGGCTTACACAACCATTTCGGGCCTTCCCCAATACCTTGATTACCTCCTCCCGAAATACCCGGATCACGAACTCGCCCACTCCGCGGCTACGGCCAAGGAAAAAGCCCTGTCCCTGCGCACGCGCGCCCAGCAGGGCGACAAACTCGCGCTGGAAATTTTCGATTATCAGGCCAAGGCCCTCGGCCTGCACGTGGCCAACCTCTCCATGGCCCTCGACGCCGAGTATGTGGTCATCGGTGGCGGCCTCATCGACCCGCACGCCACCACGGAGGAATTCCGCACCCATTACCTCAAAACCATCCATACCGCTGCGGAACCCTGGCTGCACCCGAGCCAGCGGCATACCCTGAAAATCGTGCCCGCCACGCTTGGCGAGCTCTCCCAGGCCATCGGCGCGGCTCTGGTCGCACTTTATACGGAACAGAAAAAATAGCGAAACCCTCGACCTTCTCCCCGCCCGGCCGGCGGGGAGAAGGGTTTCCCGAGCACATTTCCACAGGTGGTTCTCGCGTGGAAGTTCCCGCTTCGGTGGGCGTTTCCCGGCCGCCCACGTCCTCCCGGACCGTCGTATTCTGCCGTATCCTGTCAGCACAGAGCTCTTCCTCCCCCAAAGGGAATTTTTTCTAAGAAAGCATTTTGTTCCGTGTCCTGATACCTTGGAGGGCGTTTGCGTCCCCCAGGAACCATGACCGAACCGCTTGCCGTCGCCTCAGAATCCGCCTCCGGTGCCTCATCGCCGGTGGTCGTGTCCCTGCCGACCGCACGGGGGACGCTGACGGAACTGTTTGAGTCCGAGGAGAGCGCCATCCTAGGGTTTGCCATCGGAGTGGTGGGCCGCCGCTCTGTCGCGGAGGAACTGGTCCAGGAAGCGTTCCTCCGCCTGCACCAACTCTGGGACCAAATCGAAAACCCCAGGGCCTGGCTCTACCGGTGCGTGCGCAACCTGGCCATCAATCACCTCCGCGACCACGCCCGCGAGACGCCCATCGAGGAACCCGAAGGACCTGGCGACGAACATCCACCCGACGTCGCGCTCGGACGCCTCGAAGCCATCGGCACCGTCCGCATGCTCCTGGCCGAACTTCCTCCCGAGGACCGCAACCTCATCCACCTCAAATATCACGAAAACCTCAAATATCAGGACATCAGCCGCCGCACGGGACTCAGTGTCGGCAACGTCGGCTACAAATTGCACCACCTTCTGAAGGGACTCGCCAATGCGCTGCGTCGTGCCGGCATAGACGGGAGTCTGCCATGAAAGACGAAAACCAAACGCCCCAACCCTGGATCGATCCGACCCTTGAGGCCCGCATCGTCGCCAGCGTGCTGGGCGAAACCTCCGCCTTCGAGGCGGCGGAAATCGAACGCCTCGTTGCCGCCCATCCGGAACTGGCCCTCTTCAAACGCCGGATCGAAGCCACCCACGCCCTGGTGGAAAGCGCCCACCGGCCTGAAAATCCCAAAATCCAACTCTCCCCGGAACGCCGCCGCAAACTGCTGGAAACCATCGGCGTTCCCGCCGTTGCGCCCCCGAAAAAAATCCACGCGCTCCCCGCACCCACTCCCTGGTGGAGTTCGCCCCTGCTCATTCGCGCCGCCGCCTGCCTGATTATGACCGGGCTGGCGGTGGCGCTTTTGTCCTCCATCACCCTCTATCAGTCCGCTCCGGGTATCGCGGGTTTCTCCGACGGAGAAGCCGGCTTCGTGCAAAGAGACAGTGTCGCCATCTCCGTCCCGCATTCCGCAACCGAACCAGCTCCCATGCTCGCAGACGTTCCTCTGACAGGACGTCTGTTTCGCCCCGATGCTCAGCCGACTCCGCCGTCCTTCGCTTCCGCACCTGCATTAAGCGCTCCTCCGACTTCCGCCGCAGGCGACGACGTGAGGAGTCGTCCAAACGCCGCCTCCGAACTCGATAAACCAATCATGACGACACCGGGATCCATCGTGACGACCAGCGTCGTCACCAGCACTCAACCTTCCCATTTCGGGGAGCCAATTTCGCAGAATTTGGCCGCTGCACACGAGACCGCCCCGACTTCCCCAACGTTCCGTGGTCAAGTGAACCCAGCCTCGCCTTCCCGGATCGAATACGCCGATGCGCCCCCCCTGCAGGAAGCCCGGCTAGCTCTGGAAACGCTGCGGAATTCGGACGCGCTTGAGAAAACGGAGATGCTCCTGAAGGAGTCTCCGGCCTCCGACGAACAGCGAAACCTGCAGAAACGCGCCTTGGCCCAATTTGCTTCGGACGCCCAATGGGAATCGCCAGCTTCGATGGATCTCGAACAGTCGGCTGTGCAGATTGACAAAACCGAACAGACCATCGACTCGGACACTTCTCACCTGTTCCGCGGCGTTCCCACGGTCGCCGCGAAAGACGAAGTCCTCCGCTCGGAACAAAATGCCCTGCACAGCTTGAACGCCGGCCGGAAGAGTTTGGGCGACAGGGACGACCGGCGAGCGGGAGGGAATATCGGAATGGCAGCGCCATCATCGACCACGACCGCCTCCGTAAGTGCAAATTCCATCGACGCTTTGCTCTTTGGAACGCCATCTGACCAGGTCGTCCCCGCCCCTGTCTCGCCCGCTCCCATGGCAACGTCAAACGCTCCGTCAGGAGCAATGCACGAAAATGTGATCAATCAGCCGATCTTCTCGACCCGCGCGGGCGAGGAGGTCGTGTTCGATGGATTTATCAACTACGGGTCGCCAATCAACACGGTGACGGTCAAAAGCGGCGCACGTGTCACCACATACGAAGTTCGCGAGTTTTCCCCTCCCACGGAATATCATCCGTCCCAAGTCGAGGAAGCTAAAAAGCTCCTTCAGGAAGCAGAGGGCTTTTCCGAAACCGGCCGTTACGATCTCGCCACTAAACGGTACGAACAAGCCCTGAATCTCGACCGTTCCAACGCGGAGGCGCGCAGGAGACTTGCGGAAGTCCAAGACGCAAAAACCAAATATTATGACTCCGCTTCTAATGCGACCCAGAGCCGGGCGTTGTGGCAGGTCGATCGATCCTGGGAGCGCCCCGTGCGGAGATTCCAAGCGGGTCCAACAACCATCGTTGGCCAGCAATCCACCGCACCGATCGTCCAAAAACTGAATTCCATCGTGATCCCCCGGGTCGACATGCAGGAAACCTCCGTCGCCGGCGCGCTTGAGTTCCTCCGACAACGCGCCCGGGATTTGGACACTTCCGAGCAGGAAACCTCCAAGAAAGGTGTTAAGCTGACCCTCGATCTTCCCGCAGATTTCAAGGCCGACTCCAACAAGATCACCCTGCAGCTCAACAATGTGAGCCTGATGGAAGCCCTCCGGTACGTCACCGAGCTTTCCGGGTTGAAATACAAGATCAACGCCGAGGGCATTGCCGTGGTTCCTTTGGCCGAAGTCACCCAGGAGCTCGTGACCAAGGAGTATCGGGTTCCAGCCGGGTATCTTTCCCCGGGACAGGATGCGAAGGCCTTTCTCGAAGCCCAGGGAGTTTTTTTCCCGGCGGGGGCCACCGCAATTGATATGCCCGGTTCCGGGAAGCTCCTCGTAAAGAACACCCATAGTGCTCTCGAAATCATCGATTCCTTCATACCGATGCCGGGAACTGCGTGGAAACCCGACGCTTCCCAGGCCGAAACGCCCGCCAGCCAGCAACCTTTCTCCACCTTCTCCCTCCACGTCAGCGATGTTTCCTTCCAACTCGCCAAGGACGCGCTGGCCCGCGGCTCCCGAGCGGAACCTGACCGCATCCGCGCCGAAGAATTTTACAATGCCTTCGATTATAATGATCCTGCTCCCGGCGCGGGCGAGGAAGTCGCCTGCCGCATCGAGCAGGCGGCGCATCCGTTTCTGCAACAGCGCAATCTCGTGCGCATCGCGGTCAAAGTCGCCGCCGTGGGCCGGGCGGCGAATCAACCGCTGCGCCTGACTGTTCTGCTCGACACGTCCGGATCGATGGAACGCGAAGATCGGGCCGCGTCGGTGCGCCGGGCTTTGCAAAGCCTCGTTTCCCTGCTCGGTCCGAACGATCGCATCACCCTCATCGGCTTCGCCCGCACGCCGCGCCTGCTCGCGGAGAACGTGCCGGGCGACCAGGCGGAAAAACTCGTCGAAATCGCCGCGCACACACCGTCGCAGGGCGGAACCAACCTGGAGGAGGCCCTGACCCTCGCCTCCGAATTGGCCCTCAAACACAGGCTCGACAACGCCCAAAACCGCATCGTCCTGCTCACCGACGGCGCGGCCAATCTCGGCAATGCCAATCCCGAACGGCTCGCCACCCATATTCAAAAAACCCGCCAGCAGGGCATTTCCTTCGATGCCTGCGGCGTCGGCGCCAACGGGCTCAATGACGAAATCCTGGAAGCCCTCACCCGCAAGGGCGATGGACGGTATTATTTCCTCAACAAGCCCGAGGACGCCGGCGAAGGATTTGCCCGCCGGCTCGCCGGCGCCTTTCGGCCCGCCGCGGAAAACGTCAAGGTGCAGGTCGTTTTCAACCCCGCCCGCGTCGGACGTTATCGCCTCATCGGGTTTGAACAGCATCTCCTCAAACAGGAGGACTTCCGCAATGACAGCGTGCAGGCGGCCGAACTGTCCGCCGAAGAGGCCGGCGTGGCGCTTTATCAAATCGAACCCCTGCCCGAAGGGAACGGCGAATTGGGCGAAGTTTTTGTGCGCTTCCGCGATCCCGCCACCGGCCGCACGGTCGAGCGCTCCTGGACCATGCCGTATGAGGAACGCCCTCCGTCCTTCGACCGTGCCTCGCCATCGCTGCAGCTTGCCGGCGTCTCCGCCCTGCTGGCGGAAAAACTGCGCGGCAACGAACAGATCGATCTCGGGACCCTTGCGCCCGTTCTGAACAACCTGCGTGCACACTACGGAGAACAACCGCGGGTCGGCGAACTGCTTCAGATGTTCGAGCACATGCGCCGTTAGTCACGAAAGACTGACAAGCTTTTTACAAATTTCTGACAATTCGGACCACCCGTCCGGCCACACTTCCCCATCCCATGAAAACCATCCTCGCGTCCTTCCTTCGCCGCGTCGCCCCCCAAAATCCAGCCCCTCGCAGGGGACGACGCCAGGAGTCCCGGAACCTGGTCCGCCATTTCGACACAAAACGCTCCATAGAGCGCTCCCATCCCACCAAACCAAATGACCCGCAGCGAGCCCGCAGACAGCCAATCCTCTCCCTCCTCCTCGCCACCCTCCTTTCCTTCCCGCTCCTCGCACAATCGCCCAACCGCGTCGACGCCGCGAGCGTTTCCGCCCAGGTGGCCCCCGGCGACGGCCACCTCATCCTCGAAGCCCGCGGCGTGTTGCCGGAATCCCCGCTCTTCTTTTCGGCGACCGCCAGCACATCCATCACACCGGGCACGAAGGAAATCACCGCCATCGCCCAAGTGACCCTCCGCGTCCTTCAGGGTCGTCCGGACGTGCTGACGCTCGGCCTGAGTGGCGAGGGCGAGATCATCGAAGTCCGCGGCCCCGGACTGCAGGACTGGTCGGTGCGGCAGGAGGCGGGAAAACGTTATCTGGATCTGCGGCCCAAACTCGAAAAAGGCTCTCCGACCCCGCGGGATTGGACGCTCACCGTCAAGGCACGCCTCGCCCAGCCGACCATTCCCGGCCAATTCACCCTGCCCGTTCTCACGGCGGGAAACGCCGTCGGCTTTGCCAACGAAATCACCATTTCCCCCGGCGAGGCCGTCGATGTTCGGGTCGCCGCCGCGGAAGGTCTGGTTCCCGTTCGGTCCCAAAAACAGTCCCGTCGCGAACAACGCTTTTTCGGCACGGGCGACATTCTGCTCGCCGCCCGACTTCTGCCGCGCGGATCGGCCCTCTCCGACGCCGAACTCTTCGATGTGGAGCTCACCGGAAAACTCGACGAAGCGGCCCGCTGCGTGCGGTTCCTTCTGCGCGGCGAAGCGCGCGTCCGCGAGGCCGGAACCCGCATCCCCCTGCTCTCCGGCAATGCCGCCCTGTCCGGCGCGACCTCGGGCGACGGATGGCATGCCGAACTCAGGAATTCCGCCACCGAGCTGGTGTTTGAGCGTGCGGGAACTTTTCCGCTCGAACTCGCCTTTGTCGCCGGCATTACCGAAGGTCCCTGGACATCCCTCGACTTTCGGATGCCGGCCGGCGCGGTGGTGCCGATGATCCTGGAAGGTCTGCCCAAGGAGGTCGCCTTCAACCCGAATGCCGCGGTGGTACCCGACGCCACGACGCGAAAAGGATTCCTGGCCGCCAATGGCAACGCCTCGGTGGAATGGCGCCAGGCCCGGGATGCGGGGACCGGGGCGTTGTCCTTCACCACCCAGGAAATCAGCGAGGTGCGCCTGGGCGCCGGACTCCTGCGCCAAACCTCCCAATTCGACTTCCGCATCCTGCAGGGCCGCCTGCCCTCGGTCCGTCTGCGGCTCAATGGGCCCGGGGAAATTCTCGGCGTCGAAGGCCCGACCGTGCTCGGATGGAAGGTGGTGCCGGACGGATCACAGCGCCTGCTCGAAGTGCAGTTGAGCCGTCCGTTTGACAGAGCGGGAACGCTGGTCGTGCGGAGTCAGTCGCCGCTGGGCAATTTTCCCGTGAAAGCCGCCCCCCTGCAACTCACGCCGGAAGGCGGGGTGCGCCACTCGGGACTCCTGCGCATCACCAGCGAGGGTGCGGTCCGACTTGAGGTTTCCGAGGCGACGGGCCTGATGCAACTCGCCCCGGCCCAGTTTCCCGGGCCGTCCCTGAAAAACCCTGCCCGGCAGGTCTTTGTCTATCGCTTTCCCTCGGCCAACTACACCTGCCGCATCGACGCGAATCAGATCCTTCCCGAGGTCAGCGTCTCGCAAATTGTCCTTTATCAACTCGCCGAGACCGACCGTGTCATTTCCGCCGACCTCGAACTCGACATCCGCGAAGCGCCCCTGCGCGAATGGGCGATGCGCATTCCCGAAGGGTACGCGGTCGTGTCCGCCTCCGGCGCCAGCGTGGCCGATTATGTCGCCGAAAGCGAAACGCAGGACGGCTCGCGCGTGCTGAAATTTCTGTTCACGTCGTCCGTGGAAGGACGCCAGCTGATCCGCCTGCGCCTGGAAAAAAACCAGGCGTCCGCCGCCGGGGAATGGATGCTGCCTGCGCTGATTTTCCCCGGCGCGAAATCCGTGCGCGGTCACATCGGCGTCGTGTCCACGCCCGGTTTCCGCATCCTGCCGGGAACGACGGAACACCTCACCGAACTGCCCCTGAATTATTTTCCCAATCAGATGCCCGGGCTCCAGCAAACCTACCGTCAGCGGGAACCCGACTGGTCCGCCACCGTGAAGATCGAAGCGCTCGGCCAAAACGTACAGGCGGACGTCTTCCACCTGTATTCCCTCAAGGAGGGCGTCGTCCACGGCAGCGTGCTGCTGAACTATTTTGTCGTCGGCGCCCCCGCCACCGAATTGCGCATCGAAGTACCCGAGTCGGCCGGCAACATCGATGTCATCGGCCAAAACGTCCGGCGAGACTGGCGGCAGGAGGGCAATCAGCTCATTGTTTCCCTCCACCAACCCGTCCTCGGTCCGGCCACGCTGCTTGTCACCTTCGAGCAACCGATGAGCGCGCGCGGCGGAACGATCCGGCCCGGCGAGGTGCGTCCGCTGGGCGTGCAGAGCGAACGTGGTTACGTGCAGGTGGTGAGTCCGCTGCAGGTCAAATCGCAAATCCTCAAGGCCGAGGGCTCGCTACTGAAAATGGAGCCGCTGGAACTTCCCGCCGAATTCCGCGTACTGAGCAGTTCGCCGTCCCTGGCCGTTTACCAATACATCGCGCGGCCGTTTGCCCTCGAGATGGATGTCCAGTGGTTCACTCCGGCGGAAACCGTCGACCAATTGGTCGACTTTGCCCAGCTCTCCAGCCGCGTTTCGCGGGACGGACAGATCATCACGGAGGCGCGGTATTTTGTGAAGACACGCGGACGCAAGGCGCTCCGCTTGGTGCTTCCCGAGGGGGTCAAACTCTGGGAGGTCCGCGCCGATCACGCCACCGTCAATGCCCAGATCGACGGCGATCAGACCCTCATTCCTCTGCCACCCAAACTCAATCCCATGGACGTCGTGGAAGTTGTCCTGCGGCTTGGACAGACCGCGCGCCATCCGCGCTCCCCGGAACTGGCCACACCCCGCACGCAGGCTCCGACGGTTCTCGGCGAATGGACGGTGCGAGGCGATGCCGGCCAGTTGCTGGTGCCGAAATCCGGCACGGCGCAGTTGGTGCGACCGGCGCTGACCGAAACCGGCTTCGAATGGATTTCCGCCCGGACCATCCCCACGCTGTTTCTTCTGCTGGGCCTCGCCGCGGCGGGGGTCCTCCTGCGAACCCGGGCTCCCTGGAAGATGCTGCTGGGTTTCCTGCTTTCGGCCATCCTGGTGATTCTGTCGCTGAATCTGGCCCTGGCCGCCGCGCGGGAGCGGCGTCCCAATCTGGCCCAACTCACCTACAGCGCCACCGTGGTTCCGGCCGGGGAAAACGTCACCCTGCAGATTGGCAATGTCGGCGCAGTGTGGGCCATGATTTCCCCCGCCGGCCTGTGCGCCGCCGCAGCCGGTATCGTCCTGCTGGCAATGGCCGCCTTCCGGATCCGCATCGGCCGGACAAGCCCCATCTGGCAGGTGCCGGCGGGAGCCCTGTTGCTGGCGCTTGGCATCCTGGCCCAGCATGGAGGAGCGATTTTCTTCTTCCTGCTGACCGCCCTCGGCATTTTCAGCCTTCTCATGCTGCCGGCCTTCGCCGGCTGGATGCGCCGTCCCAAGGCGCTGATCCCTCCCGGCGCGGCCGCCGCCACGTCCCTCTTTCTGCTTTTCGCCTCGCCCATGCTGCTGACACCCGCCCACGGAGCGCCCGCCGAATCCATCGTTCAGGATTGGAAAATTCGCGAAGGACGGCTTTTCGGCGAGTTGGAAATGCGTGTGCGCGGCGAAGCCGGCGACAGTTTTCTTTTGCTCCGGCCGACGGCTGTGCTGACCGGTTTTCGCGCCGACCAGGGGGTGCGGATCAACAAGGTCGAACGAAACGGCGAGACCGAGTATTTTGTCGCTCTGGAAAAATCCGGCGCCTTCCAGGTTCGCGCAACGTTCGAATCGCCCGCCACGGATCTGATGCAAGGCCTCCCGTTGGTCTCCGGTCCGGCCGCCGCCCAACGCCTCACCGTTCAACTCGATCAGAGCGGCTGGGATTTCACCTCGCCCGCCGCCGTGAGTGTCCAGCCCCTGTCCGGCCTTCCGGAAAACACCAGCGGAGCCACCCTCGTACTCAAACCGTCAGGAACCCCGGTCATCCAACTCCAATCCCAGAAACGAAACACCGCCGCGGAAAAAACGCGCTTCTTTGCCGAGGCGTCCAATCTTTTTGTTCCTGGCCCCGGGGTGGTCAACGGCTTCGGACGCGTCACAATCCGGCCGGTGCAGGGGCAGGTTTCCTCCCTGGAACTCGAGATTCCCAAAGGGTTCACCGTCGGCGATGTGCGCAACGGACCGGTGAGCGCCTGGCGGTTTGATCCCGCCACACGAAAACTCCGCGTGGACATCTCCCCGGCCCAGTCGGCAAACTTCAAGTTTGATGTCGAAACCCAACTTGGCACCGCCGACCTTCCGGTCAATTTGACCCTCGATCCCGTGCGGATCCTCGGCGCGGAAGGTGAAGTCGGCATGATGGGTCTGGCCTTCGGCAACGATGCCCAGCCGGAAAACGTGCGCGGGACCTCTCCGATCAATCTCGAGGATTTCGACGCTTCGCTCATTCCCACCACGAAGGACGGCCAACCGCTGGCGCTGCTGCAGCAGGCCTTCCGCTACGGTCGCGACGGCGGCACGGTCACCCTGCGGGTCGCAGCGGTCGACCCGGAGGTTCGCGCCATCACCAGGCAGGTCTTGTCCTTCGGGGACGACCGTCTGGTTCTCGCCGCCGACCTGAACGTCGCCATCACCCGCGCCGGACTTTTCAAATTGAGTCTCCTGCTGCCGGAAGGCCTCGAGGTGGAAGCCATCAGCGGGTCCGCGCTCAGCCAGTGGACCGAATCGGTCGAGGACGGCAAACGGCTCGTCACCCTGCACCTCAACGGACGCACCCTCGGGGACATCAGCTTCGCCCTCACCTTTGTCGGCGCAGCGCCCGCACCGCAGGACGCGTGGCCGGTGCCGCACCTTTCCCTGCGGGAAGCCACGCGCCAAACCGGCGAGCTGTTTCTGGTCCCCGAAAAAGGCATCCGTCTGCGCGCGACCAAACGCGAAGGTGTTTCCCAAATGGACGCCCGCGCCGCGGGAGAAACCAAACTCGGCGCGCTGGCGTTCCGCCTGCTTCAGGAAAACTGGACGCTTCAACTTGGCATCGAAGCCCTTGAGCCCTGGGTGACCGTCCATGCGCTGCAGGAGGTCACCCTGCGTGAAGGTCAAACCCTCACCCGGCTGGCCCTGCGCTACCGGGTGGACAATGCCGCGGTGAAACAACTTCGCCTGCGCCTGCCGGGACTGACCGAAAACCAGCTCCAGACCGTGCGCGGCAGCGGACCGGCGGTCAACGACCTCGTCCCCATTCCCGGCGAAAAGGACCTCTGGGAAATCCGCTTTCAGCGCGGCATCGTGGGGGAAACCGACGTGCAGATCGAATACCAGGGCCAGACCGCCCGGGACCAGGGGCGGGAAACCCTCCTGCCCCCCGTGTTCGAATCCGTGCGGCAGGTCACGCAGTTTGTCTCCGTGCGCGGCAGCGGACGCATCGAACTGGACGCCGGCCCCCAACCGCGCGGCTGGCAGCGCGTCGACTGGAGCAGCCTTCCCGCCCATCTGCAGAATGCCTCCGACCGCAGCATTCCGGCCCTGTGTTTCCGTGTGGCGGAGCCCGACGGACCGCTCACCATCGACGTCCGGCGTCACAATGTGGCCGACGCGCTCAAGCTTCGGGTCACCTGCGGATCCCTGACCACGCTTTTCTCTCCGCAGGGTCCGTCGCTCACCGCGATGGAGCTGACCATCGACGTCGTCGAACAAAACGTGCTCCGCGTCCTCCTGCCCGACCACGCGCGACTCTTCAGCGTTTTCGTCAACGACACCAGCGTGAACGTCGTGCGTGAAGGCGATGCGTATCTGCTGAATGTTTCCCCGAATACCGACACCGACCCCGCCGCGAAAGTCCGTCTGGTTTATTCCGTGCCGGAGGCCAGTCCGTCAGCCATCGAACTGACTGGACCACGCCTCAACATTCCGCTCGTCAATGTGTCCTGGCGGGTCATCGTGCCACCGGGCCTGTCCGTCTCCCGCCACCGCGGCAATCTCAGCCTCAAGGAAACACGTGCCGCAGGACTGTTCGGCCTTGATGATTACGTGAAGCTGGCGGCAAGCACCCGCGATTCCAAAGCCAAAAAGGCGGCCGCCCTGATCGACCAGGCGAATTCCCTCCTCCAGCAGGGCGAACAAGAAAAAGCCGGGGAAATGCTGAGCCAGGCCGCCCAGGGCTACAATCCCGACGATGCCTCAAACGAAGATGCCCGTGTGCAGTTGAAGGCCCTCAAAACCCAACAGGCCGTCGTGGGCCTCAATACCCGTCGTCAGCGACTCTACCTGGACAATCGCGGCCACGACGCCGCCCGCAATGAACAGCTCGAACAGGCGGTCAATGCCAATCCCTTCATTCAGGGTCGCACGGATTTCAATCCGCGGGAAATGGACCAACTCCTGCAGGGCAACACCGCTGAAGAAAACTCCGCCCTGCGCGGGATTGCCGGACGCATCGTCGACCTGCAACTCGGCGCCGAACCCGCCCCGAGCGCGATTGACGTCACCATTCCGGAAAGCGGCAACCTCCTCACCTTCACGCGCAGCATTCAGGTGGATGGCGAAACGCCTCTTCATTTGAAACTGACCCTCGGCTCCACACGCGATGCCAATCCCTGGACCGCCGCGCTCATTCTTCTCGCCACCGCCGCAACCGTCGCCGTTGTGGTTCCGCGTCAATCGGCAGTGTAACGAATAAGCCCACACGTCGTCTTCGACTATCCCTTGCGGCGTTTTTGCGGTACCATGGAATATCCCCACGATTTCCATGAATACTCCCTTTCTCCGCCGCCTTTTGCTCTGGATCTGCGTCACCGGAATCGCCGTCGCGGAGGAAACGCCCCTTTCCGCCGAGGCGGTCGAAGCCATCTTCGCCGGCCGCAAAGGCACGCTGGTTGTCATCACCGACAACAGCGAGCCGTGGATTTACCAGCCGGAGATGGCCGACCGGAAATTCGCCCCCTGCTCGACCTTCAAAATCTGGAACACCCTGATCGGTTTGGAAAACGACCTGATCTCCTCGCCCGAGGAACCCTTTTATCAATGGGACGGCGAGAAACGTTTCGTTCCCGAGTGGAATCAAAACCTCACCCTGAAACAGGCCTTCCAAGTCTCCTGCGTCCCGGCCTTTCAGGATCTGGCCCGGCGCATCGGTCCGGAACGCATGCAGTCCGCTCTGGAAAAGATCGGCTACGGTGACCGGAACATCTCCGCGGCCATCGGGGAATTCTGGCTGCCGGAGGAAGGACGCCGGACGGTTTTGATTTCGCCCGTCGAACAGGCCCGTCTCATGGCCAGGCTCGCCGCGGGCGACGTTCCCTTTTCGGAAAAATCCCAGGACGTTCTTCGCGAAATCATGACCGCCCGCACCACCCTCCGCGGCACCCTCTTTGGCAAAACCGGCACCAGCGGAAAAAACGCCGCCGGAGATTCCCTCGGATGGTACGTCGGCTACATCGAAAGCAACGGCCGGACCCACGCCTTTGCCTGCCTGCTTGAGGACAAGGACGTCATGGGCAAGGATGCCCGCGCCATCGTCGAAGCGCTGGCGGAGAAGCAGGGCTGGCTCTGAAAACCCAACGGAGGGTCAGCCTCCGGCCTGACCGAAAATATCACAACAAAATCAGGGACAAGTCGGCGGTTGTCCCTCCGCAAGAATCGAAGAACTACATCATCTTGGCGCCCAATTCGGCCAAGGCGCTGCGCTCGCCCTTGGTGAGGGAAATGTGCGCGGTGATGTTCTGTCCGCGCAGGCGATTGCGGGTGTAGACCAGGCCGTTGGAACGGCTGTCCACGTAGGGATTGTCGATCTGACCCGGATCGCCGACCATGACCAGCTTCGAGCCGCGGGACATGCGGGTCACCACCGTCTTCGCCTCAAGCGGCGTGAGCTGCTGGGCTTCGTCGAGCACAAAGAACCGGTTCGGGATCGAACGGCCTCGGATGTAACAAAGCGCCTCGATTTCCAACAGTCCGCGTTCGATCAACTGTTCATAGGGTTTCAGCGGCACATGCTGTCCGTTTTGCGAAACCTGCGGGGCGTGTTCGGGCTGATTGTTTTTCTTGCGCTCGGAGGCGCGGGCCTTGTTGCCCTCGGCCTTGGGGGGATTCAGTGGCAGGAGCACCTCGCAGGCATCGTAGATCGACTGCAGCCAGGGATGCATTTTTTCGTTGAGGGTGCCTGGCAGGAATCCCAGCGTATCGCCCATCGCAACCACCGGACGGCTCACGGTCATGCCGGTGTATTGTTTCTGCGCCGTCAGATAAAGTCCCGCCGCCACGGCCAGCAGCGTTTTTCCCGTGCCGGCCTGACCGTAACAGGTGATGAGGGAAATGTCGGGATCGAGCAGCGCATCAAGGAAACATTGCTGTCCCGCATTGGCCGGACGCAATTCAATGCCGCGCGGCATTTGCAGCGAGGACGGAATGTTCAGGCGGACAAACTCCCCGCCGCCCTTGTGACGGGCCGGCATGAACTTGCTTTCGGAAACCCGGAGCAGGACATATTCATTGACCTCCACCTCCCCTGTTCGATCGGGTCCGAGCATCAGCACACGCGAACTGCCGAAGCGCTGCAATTCGTAGGGTTCCACCGAAATGGACCGGATCTCGTATCCCTCGGCATCCTTTACCGCGACCTTGTCGTTGAGATAGTCCTCGCAATTCAGCCCCATGGCCAACGCCTTGAGCTGCATGTTGAGGTCCTTGGTGACCAGAATGGTCGGCACATCGGCCGTCTCCGTCAGCGCCAGACACGCTCCGATGATCCGGTGATCCATCCGTTCCTGATCGGGAAAGATCCTCAAAAAACGCTTCATCGCCGCCGACGAAGTCGCGGATTTTCCCATGGCTTCGTTGATCAGGATGCGCACCGTGCCGCCCCCGGCGGTCTGCACGCCGCGCGTGACCCGACGCGGATTGTGGCCGAAAAGTTTTGTCAGATAGCGGTGCACCGTGCGCGCGTTGGCCCCGCGCTCGGACTGTTCGTTCTTGAAGCGATCGAGCTCGGACAGGACCTCGACCGGGATGAAAACGTGATTGTTTTCGAAGCGATGGACGCTGTTGGGGTCGTGCAGGAGGACGTTGGTGTCGAGAACGAAATTTTTGGCGACGCCCCCTTTCGGGGGTTTAGCCGGGTTGGGCAGGGTGAGGCTTTGGTCCTCGGGAACTTCCATCAAGGCAGGTCGGTGCATGAGTGTGGGATTGGATAAAAGCGAAAGGGAAATGCGGGCCTCCCGCCAGACGAAGGAGTCGGGGCGAAATCGGGAAAAATCCCACCGGATTTTTCGCCCCCGTCGAAACGTTCTGGAAAACAGAGCGATTCAAAACTGGGTTCGCCTTATACGCCAATCTCCCCACCCCCGACAATCAAAAACTTGTGGAGGCACCGATCCCGCACCACAACCCCTTGCGGTCGTGGTGCGGGTGCCATCTCCACTCAGGCCGCCTTTTGCAGGCGGTCCAGCGTGGTAACATGCTCGGCGGTGCGGGGAAGAAGACGGCCCTGAATGAGTGTTTTGCACTCGGCCATCACGTCTTCGTCTTCCAGCGCCTTCTGGTAATCCCCCAGGCCGCTTTGTTCCCCCTTCTGGAGCGCCTCCAGGGCGGAATTGGCGCCGAACAGGTTGGCGGCGCCTTGCACGGTATTGGCAAAAACACCCCACGCTCCGGCGCTCGCGTCCGGCTGACCGCCCATCGAAAGAACGTTTTCCTCCAGGGCCGCCACCGCGTCGACGTGATGCTCACGCAGGCGGTTCAATTCGGTCATCGCGGAATCATTCCCGAACTTCCGGATCGCGAGATCGTAGGTTTCGACCGCGGAACGTTCGCCGCGCAGCAATTTGTTACACACCTCAATGCAATGTTCTGTGGTATTCATGACAAAGACGAATCGGACAGGCCCGCCCAACCGGCCCCCGCTTGACCTTCTCTTCAGGGTTCCTCCCGATGCCGATTTTTGGCGAACGCGCCGGACAAGTGGCATTCGATAGGCCAGAAAAACCGTGCTCGCTTCCTTCGAATCCTTTTTCCATCGCCTCCGGCGGCACTTCAGCCAAAGCGAACGCTTGGTTCGGAAGCTCGGCCTCCCCGTGGCAGAGAACAGCGGGGAACTGCCGGGACTGCTGCTTGTGGCCCTCGACGGCTTGTCCCGCACCGATTGGAAAGCCCTCCTCGACACCGCTCAGTTGCCCTTCATCCGACGTCTGCAGGAACGGGAAGGATATCAGCTGCTGACCTTGCGATCCCCTCCCGACGACCGGGCGCCGGAGATCGACGGCGATGTTCCAACCCCCAACGGGTTCATTTCCGACTGTGAAGAAACGCTGCGGGAAAGCCTCCGACAGTTTCCGCTGCGGCATCGGGAAGACCGCGAGGCCCTTCTGCTCGCCGCGCGAATGGATCTGGTCCGCGGTCTGCCGGTGGTTCGGGTCCATTTTCCCTGCGGGTCCGGAACAAATGGCGATCCCCCGCAACCATGGCCCCCTGCCAGGATCGATCAGGCCCTTCGCGACCTGACCAGGGAAGCACATCGCTCGCGTCGAAGGGACTATCATGTGTGGGTGTATTTGGGTCCGACGACGGATGTCCCGGGAGTCCTTCTGGTTCCCCCCGCGACGGGCCTGTTTTCGCATGCGAAACCGGAGATCACCCTCCCCGAAATGCAAACCGCCATGCGGGCCCTGCTGCAACGGCGGATCACCGTCCCACCGCATCCGCTTTTTTCCGGAATACTCACCGTCATGAGTTACAATGTCCACGGTTGCATCGGCATGGACGGCCGCGTTTCCCCGCGGCGGATCAGCCGCGTGATCGCCCGCGAAAACGTGGACTTCGTCGCCCTGCAGGAGTTGGACCATGGTCGTCCCCGCTCGCGGGCGGAGGACCAGGCGGGTGAAATCGCGGCGGAGCTGGGATTTCAGCTTTTGTTCTGTCCCACGGTGGTCCGCGGGAACGAACGGTACGGCCACGCGCTTCTCAGTCGTTGGCCCATGGAGGCGGTGAAAATCGGTCCGCTTCCGTCACGCCGCGGCGGACTCTGGCCGGAACCGCGCGGAGCCATTTGGGCCCGGATCCATGTCGGAGAAAATCACCTGAACGTGCTCTCCACCCATCTCGGTCTCGGAGCGGCCGAACGAAGGGAGCAAATGACCGCCCTGCTCGGTCCCGAATGGCTGAGTCCGATCTTGGATCGCGAGCCGGTGATCCTTTGCGGCGATTTCAATCTGACTCCCGGCAGCCCGGCGCACCGTCTGGCCACGTCACGGCTGCGGGATGTCGCCCACGCGTTCAAACGGGGCGTTCCCACCTTCAGTTCGTTGCGCCTCGTCGCCCAACTGGATCACATTTTTGTCTCCCCGCATTTCGGCTTGGAAACCGTCTTTGCCGCGCGCAATGACCTGACCCGCATCGCCTCGGATCATCTGCCGCTGGTCGCCCATGTCCGGCTGCCAGGGAAATAAGCGTTTGCCGAATCAGGGTGGGCGGGCAGGTGTTGAACAATCCAAACTCCCAGAACACCTCGGATCCGAAGCCTTCCGCCCACAAAACCGCGGTATTTTGAACATCGCCCGGCCCGCAGCCAGGCAGGTCGAAGGCATACCTTACCGCTCTCCTCTGCCCCTTGCCTTGGGCTGGTCTGCCAACCAATCGAGAGCATCCGCCAGCATGCGCCGAACGGTGTCTTCGGAGATGGTGTTATGCGGACCTTCGTAGAGGCGCCTCTCCTTTGGCGCACCGGCCGCCTCGAACAAGGCGTCGGCGCACGCCGGATCGATCATTTCGTCATTCGACACATCCAGAAACAGCAGCGGCCGCGGGGAAACTTTTCCGACAAAATTCAGCGGCTCAAACGGACTCAGAAGCCATGCCCCCAACCGTGCCGCCAGCGGCGCCACAATGCGTGAGTCGGATTTCCGGCTTCGGGCGAGCGAATCCAACAGCCGGGGCAAATTGCCTCCGGCCATGACCAGCGCCGCGCTCGTGATGCGGGGTTCCTGCGCTAGCACCGAACAGGCCGTAATGCCCCCGTAGCTCGCTCCGATCAGCGAAAGGCGGGCCGCATCAATCCCGGGAACCTGCCCCAGCAAGTCCACCAGCCGGCGCGTTTCCGGAACGATCCGCGACGATCGCTCCCGCAAGGCCAGCGCCTCCCGCACGATCCCGAGGCCGCGCTTGCGGCGCTCCCCGCATTGAAACTGCTCGGGCATGGCCATCGCAAATCCCGCCTCCGCAAAAATCGGCGCGATCCGCTCGAAAAAACGGGCGTTCTGTCCGATGCCGTAGAGAAAAATGACACAGGGCACCTTTTCGCCTGAAACCTTGCCGGGACGAATGAGACGAACAGGGATCCTCTCGCCGGCCAGTCCGGTGAGTTCGATTTTCTCGATCGGATGACCTTCCAGTTCCCCGTGCGAGACCACTTTGGCATCCAGCGGCAGACCGGGATCGTATCCGTGAAAAACCCGGCTGTCCCACCAGCCTTTGCCCACGACCAGGCAGACGATCCCCAAGACGAGGACCGGCAACAGCCGGACCCCGTTCCTCAGCGTGAAGGCGCGGGCGAAAAAAGTTCGCTCCATGTGTAGGTCCGGTAGGGCTGGTCACAGGCCAGACGGCCGTGCGCGGCGTCGGCCACCGACAGCCGCAGCGATTGCGGTTGGAAGATCACGTTGTGCAGATTCGACTTCATCGCCACCGGCCGCTTGATGATCTCAATGAGCTCCTCACGCGTGATCCCTCCATAGTTTTTCTGAACCCTCTCGACAAGCGCCTCGTAGCGGCCCGGACCCGAGACCAGCACGGCATCCTTCACCGGTGTGGGGAGCCGTTCATGCCAGACTCCGGGACCGAACGTCTCGAACTTCTTCGGCGTGGCCGCCACACCAATGGCCGACGGACCCTTCCCGTCGGATAGGACATAATAATACTCGCACGTCCGCGGACTCTCCCTCATGAACTTCTCCGCCTCCTCCAGCGTGTTGCAATCCTCCAACGCCTGCCGAATGAGCAGGCTCATGGGTATGCCGTCCCAATCCCCCTGTCCGTCTCCTCCCATCTCGCCGATCGCCACCTGCTTTTCATTCATGCCCGTCACCGATCCGATGAAGCCGAGATAACCGACGGTGACGAAGCGGTTCACTCCCGGCCGCGCAATGGCCATGACAGCCGCATGGTCCTGCAGCCCGATGCCCACCATGTAATCCAGCACCCGGGCGTGAAGCAGTTCGCCGTCCTTCGTCGCCTCCCCCATCAGCGCCACACCGCTGCAGTGGAAAAACTCCGGAAAGATGTTCGCCATCTGGATGAGGTCCAGGGGAAGCCCCGCGCCGTCGGCGAGACCCCGCATTTCCTCGAAATAGGCGGGGGCAATAAACGGACGCTGACGCTCCACCAGCGCGCGCGCCGCCTTCGGAAACCACTCCCCTTTTTTGAAGGAATACAAAAGACCCACCCCGTAAACCAGACGACGGCAAACCGTCCGGACACCTTCCGGGTCCAGGCTGCCGTGCTGGCGGCCGATTTCATAAGGGGTTCCCGTCAGGAACATCTGCGCATGACCGTCCCGCACCTGCAGCGAGCCCTCCCCCGAACGGCGGACCTCATCCGGCTTGGGCTTCGGCGGGAAGGTCATCGCTCCCACCAGGCGGATCACCTCGGCCACACTGGCGGACAATTCCTCTCCGGAAACCTCTTCCTTTTGCAGGTCGACCGGATCCGACGCCCCGTCCCTGGCGAGCGGCGACACCTGAATCTGCCAACTGCCCACCTGCAAATCCGCCTCGGCGGGAAGCGCCTCGCCGCCCAGCCAGAGCGTTCCCACCGAAGTGTGAATCCTCCAGACCGGTCCGTTTTCGCCCCACCGCACTCCGGTGATGATGGGACGCAAATACAAAGCTCCCAGAAGGCGCTCACGCCATCCCGGTTCCGGAATTCGGTCGGAAAACTCCCGAGCCGCCTGTCGGATCTCCTTCCAATCCGCGTCGGCCGTTTCAAAAGCCTTCCGACGGGAAAGGGACGCCAACTGCAGCGTGTTGCCCGCGCTTTCGACACGCAGAGGCGAAAAATCCTGACCGGGAATTTCCGCCGTGAGCACAAACTCCTTTTCGCTCCGGTCAAACTCCAGGCGATAAACCTTGGCCTGATCGGAACCCTTCGCAATGGTGATTACACGACCGCCTTGCCCGACGGGCAGCGCCCCCTCCCGAAGGCTTTCCTTCAGTCCGGCATGGCACGCACTCAACAGCCACGTCGCGCAAAGGACATTCGCAACAACCAGGGCCAGCAGGATCGCCAGAATGCGAACCCATCGGGATCCCCACAGCCGGTCGAGCAAAGAATGCGGATTATTCATGATGGTACTTCTCCAGCGGAACAACGACACCCCGCATGATGACCTTCTGGCAGGCCGAAAAATCCATTGGGCAAAAAGAGGGAAACGGCAAAGCGCGAAAATAGCCTCATCGCACCACCGACCTGGGCGGCGACCCGGCCCGCAACCAACGGTCCGATGAGAGAGAATGCCCGCGGCAGGCATGAAAAACGGGGGATAAATTTCATGGCGGACGATTCACTATATAAAGACCTCGTATTCACAAGATAAATTCTTGCGCTCTGCCAGAGCCTCAGGATCACGCGAATAAATCCCCTTGATTCCAAGACATGACGAACTGTCACTTTCCGGGCGGATCTCCGTCGCACAGCGGGCAGAAATGCGGAGGACAGCCCCGCATCAGCGCCGTCAGGCAGGGAAGAAAGACACCTGGAGTTCTCGGAGTAACGAAAACCAAACGCGCCGGTTTCGCCCGGATGGAGGGCTACAAAGGGTTCACTTCCTGTTCGACCGGCCACAGAATCAATTCCTGAAGCCAAAGCCGTTTCGGCAGCGCACAAATATCCGCCACGAGCTTCCCCAGATCGGAGGGAAAAATGCACTTTCTCCGTTTTTCCTCATCGAGGTCGGGAATTTGGGCCGAAGCATTAAATCCTGTCGCGCCCCAGGAGGGAACCACCGTGGTGACGCGCACTCCATGCGGGCGCAACTCGAGGTACAAAGACCGTGAAAAATTTTCCAGTCCGGCCTTGGCCGCCCCATACACTCCCCAACCGGGCCAGGAATGGCGCGAACACACGCTCGAAATATTGATGATGATTCCGGATTTTTGCTCCCGCATGATCGGAGCCGCCCGGCGGCATCCGTAGATGGCCGAAGTGAGATTGAGGGCGATCGCGCAGGTGATGTCCTCATCCGTCTGATTCTCCAGATCGGCAATTCGGACCCCGCCCCCCGCATTGTTCACCAGGACATCCAATCTTCCGAAGCGCCCTAGTACGGTGGAAAAAACGCGGTCCCAGTCGGCCGGTGACGTTGCGTCGGCAACCAGCGGGTGAACATTTGGACCCTCCCGTCCGGCCAAGGCCTGCTCATCGCGGCCCGTAATAAAAACCTCATAACCGCTCGCGACCAGCGCGTCGGCAATCCCCGCCCCAAACCCCTTCGCCCCGCCGGTGACAATCGCCACGGAATTCGTGGATAAAACGGATTCTGCACTCCTCTTCATATCTTGTTTTCAAACGTTGTCGGCTTTTTTTGCATCAATCGGATTTCCCGGAAAAAGGTCGCGACGTGCGCCTTCGTCCCCATTTCCCTTCGCACAGTCCCCACCGGCTCCATTCAGTCGAATTTCAATCGCCCACGTCGCGAGGCCGGCAGATCTTCCCATGGAGCGTTCATCGGCGGGGCCCACATGTAACGCAATCCTCCCTGCCGCGATCGGGACACTTCCACCGAAACCTCGCTCTCATACTCTTCCAGGATGGAGCGTTTGGGAATCCGGAAAAAAGCGTTCCATTGTTCCTTCCCCTGTTCGCCTGCCGCGGTGACCCCTTCCACCTCCGTGCGAAGTCCGGAAATGGGATTGTAGCTTATTGACACTTCGTTCGAACTTCCGTGGAAGGTCAATGAGACCTGATCGGCGTCATTGGCAGGTTCCGCCTGGGTGCATTGGAAAAACGCATAGAGATGATTGTCATCCTGCAGGAACCGAACGATCGTTTCACCGTTGCCCGCATCAAAACCCAGGTTTTCCAAAGGCACTTTGGCGCGGGGCCGTCCTCTCACCAACCTGATCGGACGGGCCACGTCCCAGACCTTTTCCTCCGTGCTGAATCGTGGCGGGGCTTCCACACGTGCGACCCGATATTTCGGGAGGGCCCTCAACCATCGGTGGGCCGTACGGGCGCTCGGCAGGAACCCATCGTGGGTGGTGTACATGGTGCGCTGCGGATGGAAATCCTCAAAAGCATCCCGCATCCACGCGACGCGGCGCTGATATTCGGTCAGGCCCGACTCCGGCGGTGGTTCCACCGGTTCCGGCGTCATCCTGATCCGCAACGAGGCCCCGCCGGTCCGGAAAGGGGTTTCCGCCTCCTCTCCCGCCGGAGTTTTTTCCTCACCGAGGTGCCGATCCACCCGTTCGCTCTGAACTCCAAGCGACGAGTTTTTCGAAAAAAGATGAAACAAAAACGTCGTGTGAGGCGGGATTTCGGGAACATCTCCCCTGATTTTCGAACTGACATCCGTCTCTGCTTCCGCATCGACAACTTCGATGTCATCGAACTCCCGTCGCAGGGATAGGTTCGCATAGGCCACCGCTCCCCGATGGTGCCTTCGGAAAAGTCTCACGCTTTCGAGGGCCTGCGCTCCGGGCGGGGCGACGAACGTTTCGGCAATTGTCTTAGGCTTCGCGGAGAACCGGCTGTCCAGCGCAAAGGTGGACGGCGCCCCGCGCCAGGTGATTTCCGCATAACTGTTGGAGCCTCCCTGGGCGTGACCGGACACGGAAATGACAAACCTGGCGCCGGGAAAAGCCGGTATGCCCAAATGATTGGCCAGATGCACCCTGTACCCGGATTCAAAAAGTTTTTCCTCGTCGGCAAGCCTCATTCCCTCCGGAATGAGCTCCCGGGGAGGATCCGGTTGGACTGTCTTGAGGGTCGCCTTGGGCCCGGGTTCCACAACTAGCTTCTGACCACGCCGCAAAATCCCCTCATAGGTCAGACTTCCCGTGTTCCATCGGAGCGTCGGATTTTGAACAGGCTGGTCCAACGCCTCGAGGGTTACGGTCCACGACTCTTTTTGATCACTCCCATTTCGGCGGACGAACCATCCTTCCCCGTGCTCAAACGTACTGGGCCTGCCGCCCGGAATCCGGCCGACGGCCTCCTGGGCCTCAAAAAGAGCCTGTTCGATTTCGTCGATGACATCCGGTGTGTAGGTCCTTCCGAACAGCATTCCCGGAGACACCCACGCCGTATCCCTCTGCTGATGATAGGCGGGCCAGCTGGTCTGCTCATATCTTTTGATCAGGATGGAGTAGAATCGCTCCATGGCCGCGGCTCCCGGACCAAAAAATTTGGTGCAGTAGTCGTGCAGATACGCATCAACATCCAGATCCGGATCCCAAAGCAACCGCATCGTCAGGGCCTCCATGAAATGGGTGTATTGATGATTGTCATCAATGCTGCGGTTCAGAAACATGCCGCCCATCAGGTTCCGGTACTTCTGCAGAAAATTCTGTTGAAGATGCGGAAAAATAATCGGCGCCGTCGTCCAGAATCCCGGGTAGCATTGGTAATCCCAAACAAACATCCGCTCCCGCTCTCCGCCGAGCGCCTCCGACCATTGTTTCAAAAGCTCCTCAACCGCAGCGGCGGCCCCGTCTTCCTTTTGGAAATTCACCTGGGCATTGTGAAGGCACACCATCACATCGACGTTCTTCGGGAGCTTTTTGGTTCCCGGCAGCAATCTCCCCTGATAAGCCAGAGCTGCGATTCGTTTGTCCGGCCACCGTTTGGCAACCTCCTCGGCGAGGTTGTAAATGTAGTGGTCCCACCAAAGGCGGGAGTGACGGCCAAAACGGCCCCGCTGGGGGTCGATCAGGCTCTGACAGCCGCTGCAATGGCATTCACTCCAGTTGTCGACGGGTTCGACCTGAATGTATTTGGCGGTCGGAGGTCGGGAACCGACCCACTTGCCCGTTTCGTAAAAATTTTTGATATGTTCGAGCTCCCGCTTGAGAACGTCCGGATTGCTGTAACACAGGGAAGTAAAGTCCCTCGTTCCGTCGGCCCGCAGTGCAAAATATTCCGGATGGCTTTCCTGATAGACCGCATCCCACCCCTCGTGGGTGTGATTGCATCTGAACCCGGTAGAACTGCCCTCCAGCAATATCCCCGGAGCGCGGTCGTGGGTTTGCCGGTAGGGAAATGCCGGAGCAAACACCTCATCAACGGGCCCGATGCGGACCGTCGGCAGATTCGGCACGACCACACCCAGATCCGCATCCGGCCCCTCCTCGAAGAAAAAGCGAAAGCCCAGCAGCTTCTCCAGAAACAGATAGGTTCCGTGAATCGTCCCGCGATCGCGGGGAAGTGGTTCATGGTTGGTGCCGGCGGGAGCAATCTCCCCCAGGATGGCAATTCCCCTCGGGAAGGATACAATCCGGGCCGATTCCGGCTCGGACGGCGGCTTCAATTGAAATTGATCCGAAACCGCACTGCGTCCGAGGAGCACGAGCGTTCCCTCGTCGGGGGCCTCCGATGCGCACACAACAGGCAGTTCCGCACGACTGCTGCGCAGGAGATATCTGTTCAGGATTTTCGCCGCCTTCAGGGCCGTCTGGTGGGGCGAGTTCGAATCCTTCGAAAGATCGGACGGCCCGTCCGGAATAACGATCGTCGCGACCGGCTTTCCCTTTTCGATTAATCCCACGGCAGGGCCTTCGCCGGCGGCGTGGCCGGTCGACTCAAGGAACCCGCCCAGAAGCAGCGCTGTGAAAATTTCGAAATAGGACCATCGCAGGCAACCCGCAGATCGCCCCAGAAAAGCTGTCACTGTCGAAAGCATTATTGGTCGCCCGGCTTGGGCAATCTGTATTCACTGTGGCCGTCAAGATAGGAGTAAATGAGCTTGCTTTGCAGCGATGTCGAATAGAGCGCGTGGGCGTATTGATGATTTCCGAAATAGTCCCGCAAGTAGGGGGTCGAGGAAAGATGCTCGGAAACCGCCGCCAGTGTCACAGTGCCCTTGGTCAGGCCGAGTTTGTTTCCCAAAAAAGTATAATAATAAGTCGCCCCGTGACCGGCGATGTTCTTCTTGTCGATGGCGCTGGGACAATACCAGACCGTCCGGGCCCGATAGGGAATCGCCTTGTAGGCATTCCATACGGCTCGCTGCAGTCCGTAGGGCTCCAGAAGAACACAAAGTTCACCGGGTCCCCCATATTGAACGCCATAAAGTCCGCCGGATCCGTTTTGCCATTCCACATCCGCCGGTCTCACCCAGAGCTGATTTCCATTGTCCCCAAGATAGGACAAATAGGCCGAGGTGATTTGCCGATGATTTCCCAGGCATTTTGTGACAGCCGACTTTTTGCGGACCCCGTTCATGACGGGTAACAGAAGCCCTAGCAAAATTGCCAGAACCAGCAGGGAGACAAGCATCTCAACAAGCGTGAAGGCCCGCCCGTTGGCCGGGAAACCAGATTTGGCAGCATTCATGGGGAACAACAGATCTTGAGCGGGACGAAAATCATTCCGCGGGGCCACTGGAAATGCGCACGTTGTCGATGAGACGGTTCGGTCCGTTCGGGTAGCCCGACACACGAAACTCCACCTGGTCGATCCGGGTCACGTGGTCGTTTCCAAAGTCCTCCAGAACCACCTCCCCATCCCTTTCCACAGTGAGCTTCTGGTCCTCCGGATTGAACCTCACCTTCACTTCCTGAACGTCCGTATTTTTGTTGAGGGAAACCCCGGGCACTCCCGCACGACTGATTTCCCCGTAGCCACCCCATCCCATTCCGCTCGCATTTTCCCCGTGTCCAAACATGGTCTCAAGGTTGCAGCCGGCCACGGAATACCCCGCGCCGGTTTCGCTGTCCACCAGACTGATCATCACCCAATGTCCATCCCCGGAGGCTTTTTCGTTCCGGATTTCAAAAGCCACCTCAACCGGACCCGTCAGCGGTTTCCCGAGCTTCACCGAAATGGGCGCCTTTGTTCCGCCGTTCAAAACCTTCAGTTCACCATTCTCGACGGTATAAAACTCCGGCTGTGCGGTCACCCAAGTCGGATTGTTCGTAAAATCTCCGTCATCGAAGCCGTCTTCCAGAACAACCTCCCCAACGACGGGTCGGACGACAAGGAGCGTCGCCAAGAAAAGGCTGCATGTTTTGAGAATTCTCATTTTTCCAGTCATACGTTGAGTTGAAAAGCCAAAGCGGTCGGAGACCCTCCGATGAATTTGCCGATGACGGACACCATGGTCATCGGAAGATCCATCGTGCAGGATCCGCCCCCATTTTTCATTGAAGTCATCCGACCGCCCCCGGGCATACCAAGCTCCAGGTCCCCAATTTATCGTCTGCCTCCGCGGCGCCAGACCAATCCCAGCAGGGACGCTCCGATCATCATGGAAAGGGCGTTCGGCTCGGGAACGGTGACACTGTTCAGCGTGGTTCCCAACCTGAAGGCATCGGACATCCCGATCGCCGCGGCCGTCCCCTGGCCATAGGCTTCAATCCCGACACTGGTGATGGATCCCCCGAAGTCGGCACTGTAGCTGATCGAGGGGGCTCCCAAACTTGCCGGGTCGGTGACATTGGTCGGATCGAGCCAGAGGGAAATCGTCGAAGATCCCGTCTCCAACAACGACACCCGCCCCACCACAAGATGGGTCGTGTTAAGCGCCAGCGTGGGCCCGGTGCCCGCAAGCGTCCCATCAGACAAAGTCCGAAAGGTCTCTCCCACAAGCAGAAAACCCGCATCAGCCGTGCTTCGGCTTGTTCCGGCAACATTAAAATACAAACCCGTGCGACCCGAATCGTTGACGCTCGTACCGCCGACCCGCAAGAGAATGGAAAACCAAACCTCCGTGCCGCCTTCCGTGCCCAGAACCGGTTGGGCCAGGAGGCGCGAACTGACCCCATCTCCCGAGGAGTAAAAGGAATAAATTTGTCCGGTGCCGGTTTGTGTCACATCATAACCCACCGCGGTGTAGCTCAAGTTCACCGTGGAAAGCACCTCGGGAACCGCGCTTCCCATCCACGCTCCGGACCATCCTTGACCACCATCATTGGCCGCGTCCGCGAGGATGCCTGAAGCATAGGTAAAATCTTCCGACGCAAGAACGACAGCCGACCCCGTCTGCTGGGTGAAAAGAAGAAGTCCGAGCGAAAGGCCGCAGACCCCCAACTTTCCGTAGATCCGGTTCCGAAAAACACTCCAAGTTCTGGGACGATGCGAGATTTTCATATCAGGTTAAGGCTTTAATCTTGGGGAGGCCGTTCTGTCAAGCGGAGATTTTCATTCCGGGGTTTCCTTTTGATCCAAAGGCTTTTTTAAGCGTTGCAACGACCGTCTTTCCCCGGGGGGGGAAACCTTCGGTCAGCGAACCTTGGGAACAAGCCTGAAACGCGGGGCATTTCGGCCGGTCCCCATGCGGTCCCCCTTCGTTTTCTCCAAGCCTCACGCACAAAACCGTGTCGGCCGGCGATCACTCTTCCGCGACCCCGGGGAAGCCACCTCCCCGTCGGCGCGCCGGCCGCCCGCGGAGGACTTCCGGCCGGCGATCGAAATAAGGACGACGCCCCGCTGTCCGCCTTCGGGCCAGGAACAAGCCGGAAACAGCTTGTTTGAAATTTGGTATGGTGTTTTATATTCCAAACGAGCATTGCCAATCATTTGTTCATGAAAGCCAAAACGTCACTTTGGGTCGGCTGCGGGGAATGGGGATTTCGGGAGCTTCCGCTTGAGGAACACTTCAAAATCGCAAAACAATTCGGATTTCGGTTTCTGGAAATCGGGATCGGCGGGGATTTTCCGGGACGACTTCCGGGCGGCATGTCGTCGGACGGGATCGAGGGTTTTCTCAAACTGAAATCGGCCTACCAAATCGAAACTCCCCAGTGCTGTCTTGAAAATGATTTCACCCTTCCCGACGCCGCGGACCATGCGGCCATGGTGAGGCGGACGCTGCAGGAAATCGAACTGGCCGCCCGCCTTGGCGCGAATCAGGTCCGGCTTTTCGCCGGCTTCACTCCCGCCCGGGAAATGACGGAGGAAATCTGGGGACGGCTGTTGGACGGACTCCGGAAATGTCAGTCGCTTTGCGCCTCCCTCGGCCTCACCATCGCCATTGAGACCCATGGCAAGATCGAATGGATTGCGGGGAGCGCCCATCATGTCCACACGGTTTCCACGGATCCGGCCTGCCTGGAACGTCTGGTGAAGGAACTCCCGCCGGAGGTGGGATTCAACTTCGATCCCGGCAACCTCAAGGCGGTGGCCCCAAACGATCGCTCATATCAGCTTTCCCTCCTCGACGAGCGCATCACTTATTGCCACCTGAAGGACTGGCGACGCCGCGGAGACGGCTGGGAGGCCGTCGCCATCGGCGATGACGATCTCGACTACGGGAGCCTTCTTCCCCGCATGAGTTACGACGGCATTTATCTGATTGAATACGAACCGACCGGCGATGTGGAGGACGGAATCCGACGCAGTCTGGAGTATCTGCGGAAACTCAACTTCGACCTTCGCTTCGCATGACCGCAACCGTGTCCCGCTCCCCACTCAATGGAAAGATTGCCCTCGTCACCGGAGCCTCCCGGGGCCTTGGACGGGCCATTGCCCTGGCCCTGGCGCGGGCCGGAGCCCGGGTGGCGGTCAACTATTGCCGGTCTCACGAAGCCGCGGCTGCGGTGGTCCAAGCCATCCGTGAAGAGGGAGGAACCGCGCTTCCCGTTCCTGCCGATGTGTGCGATCCGGCGTCGCTGGACGCCATGCTGGACCAGATCCGCCACACGTGGGGCGAGGTGGAGGTACTCGTCCACAATGCGACGGGACCACAGCCCATGAAGCCCTTTGAGGAATACTCCTGGGAGGACTTTCAGCAGCAACTCGATTTCTTTGTGAAGGCACCGGTGATTCTGACCCGGAAAGTCCTCCCGTCCATGAAGGCCGCCCGCGCCGGTCGAATCATCAACATCGGCAGTGAAGTGGTGAACCTGGGTTCCGCCAACTTCAGCGCCTATGTGGCCGCAAAGGCCGCCATGGTCGGGCTGACCCGCTCCTGGGCGCGCGAATTCGGTCCCTGGAACATCACGGTGAATTGTGTCGAACCGGGGTGGATCCCCGTCGAACGTCACCAGGGCGTGCCTGCCGCCGAATTGGATGCCTACACCCAAAACGTTCCGCTGCGCAGGCAGGGGGTTCCTGATGATGTGGGCGGGATGGTGGTTTTTCTCGCCGGCGACGGGGGCAATTTCCTCTCCGGTCAGTGCATCGCCGTTAACGGGGGCAATACATTCTAGCCGTCGGCGCGCCCGAAACGCGCGGAGATCCTGGCGGCGATTTCACCGACCATTTTTCCGAGGGAAGGGAGCTGTCGGGCACCCAACCGGGACGCAGGCCCCGTGATCCACACGGCTGCGATGGGCACGTTTCGGTAATCTCGAATGGCGGAGGCCACACAATGAATACCCTCCGTATCCTCCCCAAGATCAACGGCAATGCCGGTTCGGGAGACGTGTTTGAGATGTTTCAGAAACACCACGCGGTTGGTCAGGGTCCGTTCCGTTTGTTTCCGCAAGGTCAGATGGCGAACACGCTGTTTTCGTTCCTTCTCCGGCAGGGCTGCCAGAAAGGCTTTTCCGGGCGCGGAGCTATGAAGCAGGAACGGGGTTCCCGGTTCCACATGAACTTTGACCGGATGGAGACCCGACACCTGTTCAAGCACCACTCCGCGATCGGTCAGCACCTTCCCCAAGAGCACCGTCTCACCGGTCTGATCCCTGAGCTGTTTCATGAAATCCAACGCGACGCCAGTCAACTGGCCGGCACCGGTCCCGCGGAAGGCAATGCCCAGAAGTTTGCCGCCAATGGAGAACTTTTGCGAGTCTTCGTCCTTCTCCAGAATGTCAGCCGCGACAAGGGTATTGAGAATGCGGAACACGCTGTTTTTGGAAATGTTCGACCGTTTGCACAGCTGCGCCAGAGTGCAACCGGCCGGCTCCTCGGCGAGGAGCTGCAGAAGCTCCACCGCCCTTTCCACGGCGGGCGCTCCATAACGGGGCTTTTTCCGTCCGGAACTTTTCGGCGCAGGCGTCATCGGGGCAATGGCTATCGCAAGGTCATTCCGGCGGAAAGCACTTCCTGCCGTCCGCCCGAATGCCTCTCCGTCAGCGGCAAATCCGGGAAGCCCATCCCGAGGCGGATCTGCGGTCCATCCCGGCCCCGGAATCCCGTAAATTCGGTCCCTCAACAGGCTACTTGAAATCCCAAAGATATTCCTTCAGCGATGCACCATCCCTGATGAGCTCATCCTGAATCTTTCTGACATTGACCTCGCTCAGGAGAGCTTCCGTTTCGGAGGCAACGGCCACCGCCACACCCGCCGCATGACCGAGATCCATCATGGTCCGGCTCAGCCGGCAACTGGAGGCCGCTATATGGGAAAAACTCGCCCCCCGACCGGCCACCAGGAGATTCTCCCATCCTGCGGGAAGCAGGCAGCGGAAGGGCACACCATAGGGTTCATCGAGTTCAAAACACCCTTTGCTTACCGATCCATGGAGATCGAGGGCGTGATCGGCCACGGCAATGATGTCGTCATGACTTTGAGAACTGATGCCACCACGCACATCCTGCTCCCGGAGCACATAACGCCCCACCACGCGGGGACCTTCACGCACCCCCAGGGTGGGTGCGATCCAGGAAATTCTGTACTTTCGGAACTCCGGATATTCCACCTGCAGATGATGCCAATGTCCGAAAACACGGCGCCGGCATTCGTCATAAGCCTCGAAATAACCGCCCTCCCCCTTGTTGAGATATTCGAGAAACACCGAACCCTCCATGGTCGGAAGCATATTGATGTTCCGGTCCCCACAAGGATAAGTGCCGATGCTCGCCCCGGTCCATCCCTCGGCATACCAGCAGCGATCGGGAACATTCGGCGGCAATTCCTCAATCCGCGAGCTGTCGGTTTTCGCGACGCGGTAAATGAGGGTCACCGCGTTTATGGCCTGGGAATTGGGGACTTCGGGGGCGGACGGCTCGCCAAATCGTGAGGCCGGATCTTCACCAATCCACGTTTCGCAACCGAGGGCACGGCCCAGATGCACGCCCGCCGTGGAATCGACAAAATAGCGCGCCGAGATCGCGGCGGTCTCACCGCCTTTGAACGTCACCATCACCCGTTGGATTCGATCCCCCGAGGTGGCCACATCCACCATGCGGCAGTTGGTGAACACGAGACAGTTTCCCGTTTCCGCCAGAAGCCGTTCGATCACGGAAACGTAGGCCTCAGGTTCGAAGATGACGCCATGCCACAAACTGCGGACGCGATCCTCGTCATCGAGAAGGCCGCGCGTTCCGTATCGGCGAAGGGTGTCGCCATAATCCCGGCGGGGATCAATGATCAGTTCGCCCCCGGGAAAGGGAGGCCGGTTGCTGTCCGGCCAGCACCAATGCCTGCCGATGGACCAGACTCCCGCGGCACAGGGAAGTTTCGCCATGCGATCATAAATTTCCCGCGGAAAAGCCGTGCCGCCCACTCCCGGCTCCCAATTGTGAACGCCTCCAAGAACCGCGTTGCCGCCAATCCCCGCTTCCTTCTCCACCAGGATGGTTCGCAACCCCCTGCGGGCCGAAGCCAGCGCGGCTCCGATTCCGGCGCTTCCCCCGCCTATGATGCAAACGTCACATTCCACCGTATCAATCCACGCTCCACTTCCCGATCCCGCGGCCCGTTTTCGCTCCGCTCCCGAAAGGCTACGATCGGCCCCTCGACCCCGCGCGACGGCCGGGCCGCGCGAAAACGCCGGGAAATGGCTTCCCCCCGTCCGAACCGGACCCCGCCCCCAAACGCTCCGGTCTGGAAAATCACTGGAATTTTGCGCGCCATCATGGCCATTCAGTTAAAGCTTTAACCTTTTGTCAACACATTTCCCTTTTTCCATTGTCGGAAGGCGCGCCGGGCGGAACCTCCAAGCGGCAAAGCGGCATCAGCACCGGAAAAAATCTGTTTCGGACTATGCAACAAACTGGGAAGACGGTACCTTGGAATTTGTGGCAGCACTGTCTTTGAAAGTACTCGCACAAAAGATCGGCGTTTCGACTGCGACCATTTCCAACGCCCTCAACAACAAGGGAAAGATCAGTCCTAAGCTGCGCCAGCGGATCGTCAGGATGGCGAAGGAGCAGGGCTACACGATCAGTCCCCATGCGCTCGCCCTGCAGGGGAGGCGGTTGAATATCCTGGGGCTCATGATCGCCTCCATCGAAGATGGAATGGCGCAAAAGTTTTTTGTCGGGGCCGACCGGGCCGCCCAGGAAAAGAACTACAGCACGATTCTTTCAATATCCTCCCACAGCGAACTCGACACCTCGGAAATGGAACTTCGAAGTGTCCAGCGATTCGATACGTTGAAGGTGGGGGGGGTGCTTTATGTTCCGGCGGCGGACACGGAACACCTGAAAGTGGAGAGAATCCTGGAGAAACGCGGCATTCCGTTTGTCCTGCTGTATCGGCGACGCCAATCCGACACGAGTCCGGCCGTCATTGTTGATCACGCCGAGGGATTCCGACTTGGGATTGACCACCTCGTATCGCTTGGTCACAGGCGCGTGGGGGTGGTTTATGATCCTCTCTATCGGGGACCGGAGCTTTTGATCGCCCGCGAAGTCTTTCGCCAAAGGTTTCCCCGTTCCCGTTGGGCACAGTGGAATGTTCCCCTGGACTGGGGAAGAATCGGCGAGCTTCTCAAGCGGGGCGCGACGGCCTTTCTCACACTCTCGGATGACTCCGCCTTCACCCTGAAGGGGGTTTTGTCCGCTCACGGTCTTTCCGTGCCCCATGATGTCTCCATCATCGGTTTTCGGGACACGATTGTGGCGCGGACCATGACGCCCAAACTCACCACAGTCCGCGTTCCGGCCGAAGAGATGGGATACGCCGCCGCCCAATGGCTCGTAAACCAGATTGAGGCGGCTCCGCCGAAGGCCAAGAGGATTCCCGTCGATCCCATCGACCTGTGTGTGACGCCCACCCTGGTGGTTCGCGAAAGCACGGCTCCGCCGAAAGCGTCCCGTTTCGGCTCCTGAGAATCTTCTCGACTGCCGCGGCAGTGCCTCCCCGGAACCGCGCCGGCCCTTTCCGGAGCCCCCAGATTCGGCGACGACAAAGTGTCCACGCGGCCCGCCGTCGGCTGCCCTGGAAGCGTCGGAAGTCGCCGGGCGGACATAAAATGCCGTTTTGTATTCACTTTTTGCTTTTGGACCGTCGAAACGGTCCTAGGATGACCGGCATGATTTCGGCCGACTATCCGGGCAATGCCCAGCCTGTTCTGGAGCGATTCATTCGCGCGGTGGAACGGATTACCGGCTTGAAGATCTGTGTTTATGACCTGATCTACTTCACGTCAAACAATGACCGTCTAAGTCTTCCCACCCATCGAAGGGAACATTGCTCCGCATATTGCCTTAAGATCAAAAGCAACCCGGAAGCCTGGAAACGATGCCGGCACGATGAATATTATCGCGCCTCGGAGGCCCACCGACGCAACGCACCCTTTGTCCACACGTGCCATGCGGGATTGACCGACCTGGTGGTTCCGATTCGCGAAGGGACCCGGCAGATTGGGGCGATCTATCTCGGACAATGTCAAACCATCGGACAAAGACGCACAAAAGGGATCCTAAAAAGGCTGCACCGTGACTTCGGGTTTGATGAAGCGGAACTTTCCAGCATCCTCGCAGAACGGCCTTGTCTGAACCGCCAAGCCTTGTGTTCCCACGGGGATCTCCTGACCGGCATCTGTGATTACATCGAGTTGGCCGAATCCCTGCAGGAGTACCGGCGCTACCAGTCGGAAAAACTTTCGAATCGTTCCGGTTCCATTCCGATGGAGCAAATTCCCACCTTCTTCCTCGACCAACTCAAACCCCACACCGCTCCCATCAGGAAGGCCGTCGAATTGCTTCGCACCTCCTATTGGAAGAAAATTTCCCATTCGACCATCGCGCGCGAAATCGGACTCAGCGCATCACATTTCACCCGGGAATTTCAAAAACAAACCGGCCTGAGTTTCCGGCGCTGCGTCGTGATGGCGAGGGTCAGCGCGGCCTACTTTCTTCTCAAACAAACGTCGCTGAATCTGGGCGAGATCGCCGACAGGTTGGGTTATGAAAACATCTCGTCCCTGGGACGGGCCTTTCGCAGCCAGGTCGGAGCGAGTCCCAGGGAACTTTTGCGGATTCAGCCCCCTCCCTGGCTGCGCGGGGAAATCGGTGCCGCCCGGCTTGCGGATAAAAGCAGAAAATGAACAAAAAATTGCATTATCTGCTCTGGAAATAGCCGCAATTCGGATCATCATTCCCGCATGCGTCATCGCCCCCAACGTCGCGTGCCGACTCCGGCCCGGTCGTCGATCCCTCACCCAAGGATCGGTGCCTTCACACTGGTGGAGCTCCTCGTCATGTTAAGTCTGGTCGGCCTTCTCGCCATCATGCTGATGGCGGGCGTCAAAACGGTGCAGAATTCCGCGCAAAGCGCACGATGTCAGTCCAACCTGCGTTCCATCGGAGTGGCCGTGGCCTCATTCCTGGCGGATCACGGGAAACCCCCTTCGATCACAGCCGGCACACTCAATGAATACATGGGCATTCCCTATGCATACGGAAAGACGAACAACCCGGTAAATCCGGTCTGGTTCTGTCCCGCAGACAGGCGTCCGCGCGAGGAAGGATGGATTTCCGGACCATTCGGCAGCACGAAGGTGAGTTACGGAGCCAATCAGGAGGTGATCGGGACGGACTCCGCGGAAGGGACCTTTGGAAAGACGCCTGTCGTGAAGATCGCCCGTCCGTCGGAGACAATTAACTACATCGAAGCGACCCGCTATTATTGCGGCAACAAACCTGCGGATCAGCGAGCGGCCTTCCGACATTCCGGGGGAAACGCTCTCAACATACTCTTCTTCGACGGACACGTTGAGCAGTTCGCAGGAAAAACCGACGAGGAGAAGGCATTGTTATACGAAAACAAATATTGGAGGCCGTAATCTGTCATGTCCATCAATCGCAATTTCCCTCCAAAAAAAATCCCGTCCGGACGAGGGGGCCGTTCCCTGCCGGGTTTTCTGGTGTTTCTCCTGACCTTGCAATTCCACTCCATGCTTCCCGAAACCGCCGCCGCACGAACTCTTTTTGTCGATCAAAACCGGGGGGGCGGCGAAGAAACGGCCGACGGCAGCGCGGAACGTCCCTTCCGGAGCATTCAGGCCGCGGCGGAAGCCGCCAAACCGGGGGACATCGTGGAGATCCATGCCGGCGTTTATCGCGAACGTATCGCTCCCCGGGTGGGCGGCACCAAGGACGCTCCGATCACTTACAGGGCCCTTGAAACCGGCACGGTGATCGTCAAGGGATCCGACATCTGGCATCCGATTTGGGAACCGCTGGAAGGTGCGCCCCATATCATGAAGGCCCGTCTGGATCTGGCGCTTTTCGAAAAGTGGCGTCATTCCAGCCGTGATCCCAAGCTGTCCGTCACCCCTTCGCCCTTTCATGAAGAGAACATTCCGTCCAACAGCCAGGACAAATTGAAAAAGCCGGACAAACTGCACGGGGAACCGTTCAATATCC
>CALCJD010000055.1 GCA_937960895.1 uncultured Spartobacteria bacterium
AGCAATTTTATGAAAGGTTTGCGCCTGGCGGCAACGCATCTTCAGGCGATCTTTTCCGCAGTCCGGCCGAGATTTGCTCGATCTTTCTCATCCCCAACACGTTTAATGAACGATCCGCTTCGGGAGTCGCCGGGCCTGTTCTGAATACTGCGGACATCAAATGGAATCAGACAAAACTGACTGTTCCCTCCATGACTGAATGGTGGAGAGATTATCGTCTTACCGGCGATAACCTCCGCGAGCGTCCGTACACCCAGCTCTATCCCCTTCTTACCACCAAATCCAACACCTACACGGTCCACATTCGCGCCCAGTCCCTGGCGGAGGGGACAACCCGTGTGATCGGAGAATACCGGGGATCCACCACAATCGAACGGTATGTTGATCCCGCGGACCCACGGATCGGATCGTCCATCGATCCGGACACGCAGTCCCTGGAACCGCTCTATCGTTTCCGGGTGCTGGATACCAAGCGCTTCGTGCCGTGACATGGCGTCGGAGGGACAGACGTCGTTTGCGAAGCCTGCCACCGTTTGCACCGTTGCGGGTATGCGTCCTGATGGCACCGGGGGGCAATCTCCTCCGGAGCGCGCCTTGCCGGCAGCCCGTTTGGAACCCGATATTTTCCCTGCCAAAGTGCGTAACATCTCTGGAGTCTTTTCCAGAAAGTTGGGGCGACGTGTTTCCCGGTTCCGTGTCTGCTCTTTGGCGGTGTCAACGGGCCTCTCCGGCAATACGTCAAAGGCGCCCCAGTTTTATGGTCCGGCTCGAAGGGGCGGGGGGAAGGGAATGCAGTCTGAAAAGCCGCGATAATTCCCTCGATCGCGCCCCTTCAGTGCGCCAGACAAAACTGAAGGAGAGCCGGCCCTTCAACCGGGCTGCGATCGGAAGACCTGTTGGGCCAACCCTTGGCTTGCCGCCCGTGTGGCAGAGCGGAGCGGTGACAACTTCTCTGAATGTGCTCTCAAGATACCGCTGCGCGTATCAATCCGGGCTTGCCCGCCGTAGGCGCTCCCGGCTTTTCCAAAAATGGCACGCCTTCAGGGTGCCTGTGGTTTGCGGGGTTCAATCCGGGAAGGTCGCTTTCGCTCCCCCCTCCGGCTGCTGTCGCTTTGCTGGCTTCGCCAGCATGCTTTTCTTCGGTCTGCCTGTTTGTCTTCAAGAACAGACCTTAAGGAAGCCTCAAAGCCGGACGGGGGCGTTGTTGTTGCTTTGAATGACGCCGTGGATGGTGTGTCTGTCGGTGTTGGACCCGCCTGAGGTCAGGGTGCGGCCAGGCGTGCTGAGATTCCCGCGAAAAAGCCGGCTTTCTTCTCGAAGTCGAGAAGCAGATCCGCCACGAAGCGGTTGCCCCGGGCATTGAGATGCATGCCGTCCAGAAAATATTCCGTGAGGTTACCGGTTTCCGCCTCCCGTTGGTCGAGCGCCGCATACACATCCACCAGAGGGACTTTGTGATCCTTGGCCAGAGTTCGTAGGATTTCCACGTATGACAGCAGCCGCCTGTTGTGGGCTCCGGCGTCGGCGAGGGACAGCTTTTGGGGGGTCAGAATCAGAACCGGAATGCCGGTGTGAGCCAGGACGTCGAGCCAATATTCGTGGACTTCGCGGTAAGTTTCGAGTCCCACCCGGGTGCGGTGGGAATCCGGGCTGCGCAGGGAAGAATCGTTGATGCCGAAATCGATGACCACGGCATCGGGGCGGGGCAGGAGCACGTCCCGCTCAAATCGCTGCTGCCCGCCGAGCACGGTGTTGCCGGGCTGGGCGGCGTCGGTGAAAACCGCGGGAATCCCCAAATTGACCAAATCCCTTTCAAACAAGGCCCGAAAGGTTTCGTGATTGGCGAGTCCGGGGCGCCATCCCCGCATGGTGGAGGCGCCGAAGCCGGCGATGACGATGGGTCTTTTCATAAGGAATTTCGATTCGTTGTCAGAAACCTGGCTTGGTTCCGCGGGAGGAGGAGTTTTGCCCGAAGCGGTCCGCAATTTTGGCACACCAGAGGAAATTGCGTCCGATGTGGAAGCAGCATTTCCGGTCGCTGCCCTTGGCGGTGTGGATGGGGCGGCCGGTCCGGTCGAGGTATCCATACCATTCGCCGTATTCCGGATCGGCAAAGTGCCGGAAGGAGTACTCGTGCACCAGCTGATAGGCCTCAAAAAACCAGGGGTCTCCGGTTTCATGGAAGGCCAGCAGCAGGCCGTAAAGGGCCTCGGCGTGCTGCCACCAAAGTTTGCAATCGGCCAGAATGCCTTCCTTGCCGGGAATCGGAAGTCCCTCCGCATCGACATCGTTAAAGATTCCACCGAACTCCCTGTCCCATCCCCATTCGAATCCCCAACGGATCAGATTGATGCCCATCTGGCGGATTTCGGGATCGGGGTGACGCCACGTCTCGTGCAGGAGAAAAATCCCGCCTTCAATCATATGGCCCGGATTGATCCAGCGGCCCAGGGTGCCGGTCAGGTCTCGTCCCTCCCAGTCGGTCATTTCCAACAGAAGTTTGCGTTCGGGGCGGAGGTGACAGTCCCGCATGGTCGCGATGCATTCCTGGATGCGGGTCCGGTCCCCGGGTTCCTCCCGGTAGTCCCGCAGCGTCTGAATCACATGGATCGTGATCATGCTGTAGCCGTGGTCCCGGACGGGGCGGTTGGCGGGCAGCAGGGGATTCCAGTCGCCGGCGGGATCGCGTAGCACCTTCCAAACGCGGTCAAAAAGCTCGCGGGCCCGGCGGTAAAGGGTCTCGTCCTTGGTCGCGCGGGCCACCTCCGAGAATCCCAGAATGCTGGAAAGCTCGGCATGATAAAGTGAGGGGGGGCGCATCGGCGTGCCATCCTGATGGAGGGCGTAATACATCCGCCCGTCCTCACGGAATCCGTGCTTCAACAAAAAATCGACCCCCTTCCGGGCAAATTCCAGCCAGGCCGGTTCGGGTTCGAATTCATTATACATCCACGCATAGGTCCAGGAGATCCGTCCCTGCATGAGGATGTCGATCTTGTGCGGATTATAGACGCGGCCCTCGCGGGTCAGGCAGCTGAAGTATCCCCCGAATTTGTCGTCGGGGGCATGTTTCAGCCAAAAGGGGAGAATCTGCTCCTTGAGCTGCGTGCGGTAAAACGAAGCGAGCGAGGCGGGCTCCATGGCAAAGGTCAGGGGGAAACGGTCAGAAAATCCCTGTCCCGAAGCAAAACTTCTTCGATCGCGGCGGCGCAGGCGTCGGTCAATTCATAACCCGGATAATTCGCCGTCGTCGTGAAGGTGCCGAGGCGGACCAAAGTGTGTTTCAAGCCCGCAAGCCAACAGGCGATTTTTTCGCCTCCGTAAACCGCATACAGCATGGACTGCATGCGTTGGTCGATCTTTTCGACGCCAGCCTGATCCCCCGCGTGCCAACAACGGACGATTTCCTGAATGTATCTGGCATTGAGAATCGATCCGCCCAGCATCACCCCGTCGTAGCCGGCTTCCAAAAAGTCCGGAACCATGAACTCGTTTCCGTTGAGAAGCTGCAGCTCCGGATTGACTCCCTTCACCGCCAGGAGCGTTCGTGCCCGGTCCAGATCGCCCGTGCTGTCCTTGAGGAGTTTCACTTTTGGATGCACAAGGATTTCCCGGATCACTTCCGCCGTAACCGGTACGGCGACCGACTTGCCCCGGTCGTAAAAAATCACCGGCAGGGGGCTTCGCTCAAAAATCTCCAGATAAAACCGGGCGGGTTGGGTGCGGAGCAGGCGGGAAGGGGTGTCGGGCGGGGCAATCACGGCGAATCCGGCCCCGGCCTTCGCGGCCATCTCCATCTGGTCCAGCACCCGGGGAAGAGAGTTGTCGGTGCACTGCACCGCCACCTGCATCCCGTTGGCGGCCGCCACGGCCTCCTCCACCAGCTGTTTCCGCTGGGCGTTGGGGATTTGCGGCCCTTCGCCGCAGGTGCCCAGCAGCATGACCCCGTCTACTCCAAGCTGACGGTGACGTTCCATCACGCGTCCCACCGAGGGAACATCGAGTTGAAAGTTGCTGAGAAAGGGCGTCGGCGTGGCCGACCAGATGGGGTGGGTTTTCATAAGATTTCCGCCCAAGCCAGACCGAAGGCCGACAAATTCGGGCAGCGTTTGCGGAGCGGCAAGGCGCGGCGTGGAAGAGCAGTCGATGCGAAAGCCGGACTAAACGTTCCGCACCCGCCACCGGAACAGGCTGGCGGCGCCGATTCCCAAAAGGACCAACAGGCCTGTGGTGGGTTCGGGAATGACGGAGACTGAGATGCCATTCAAAACGATGGTATTCCCGACTTGGGACAAAGTGAGGGGGCTGGAGGGAGTGAAGCCCAAGCCGCTGATGTCGAAATCGGGAGTCAAGTCGGGAGCTCCGTTGAGCGATCCAAAGGTGAACAGAACGACGCTCCCACCGTCGGTGAAGCCACTGGAGAGAGTCAGATTCCAGTCGTTCGCCAGAGTCAATTGCCCTTCCACAATCATATGGTCGCCTCCCTCAAAAACGACGGTGGAATTTGTATGGGCGATGGTGAGGTCTTTCTTGAAGGTGAGAGTGCCGCCTTCCGTGCTTCCGGGGGCAAGGACCCCGCCGGCACCAATGGTGGTGGCTCCCCCGATGATTCCGCTGCCTCCCAATGTGGCGTCGGTTACGGTGACATTGCCTGTGGCGGCTGTTTGATCGCCATTGATAATCAACGCTCCTTCGGCGACGGTAGTCGTTCCAGTATAGGTATTGGTTCCGGTGAGGGTTAGGCTGCCGGATCCTGTTTTGTTAATGTTTAATCCCAGATTGG
>CALCJD010000056.1 GCA_937960895.1 uncultured Spartobacteria bacterium
GCGCGCTTTTTGGCGATGCCTTCGAGCGCAATGTCGTCCTGGTTTCCTCCTCGACACTCCTGATCACCCTGCGGGCCGTCGAAAGCGTCTGGCGTCGTCAAAAGCAGACCCTCAACGCGCTCGAGATCGCCCGTCAGGCCGGCAATCTGCACGACCAGTTTGTCCTTTTTGTCGAATCCCTGCAGGAGATCGGTCAGCGCCTCGATCAGGCCCGGGCTTCGTATGAATTGGCGCTGGGACGCCTCAGCACGGGCCGCGGCAATCTCGTCAAACGCACGATGGAACTTCAGAAGCTGGGCGCCCGTGCGGAAAAGCAAATGCCTCCCGTCATTGCTCAGCGCTCCAACGGGGCGGACGCATAGGGCCGGCGTCCGTTCGTCAAGGCGCGGAAAATCCCTGGCGCCCGAGCCACTCCAGACAAAGTGGCGGCCATTTCAGCGGCTCGCCGCCCCGGACTCCCAGGCCGAAGCCGTGACCGCCCGATGACAGTTCCACCAATTCACAGGGCACTGCGTGCTTTTGCAGGGCCGCCCGATAGTTCCGGCTGTTCGCAATCGGAACACCGGTGTCGTCGGCCGCATGCACCAGGAACGCCGGCGGCGTGTGGACGGAAGTCTGTTCGTCGCTGGAAAAAGCGGTCAGCCGGGCTTCGTCCGGCTTGGGCCCCAGCAGAAGGCGCCGGCTGCCCGTATGCGCGTTGACGGGATCCTTCACCGAGATCACCGGATAAAGGAGAATCTGAAAATCCGGACGGCATGACGCCAGGTTTCCCTTTGGACCGTCCACGGACGAGGACGTGGCGACCATTGAGGCCAAATGACCGCCGGCCGAGCTGCCCAGAATGCCGATGGCCTCTTTCCGGAGGCTCCATTCCTCCGCCCGTTCGCGCAGGAGGCGGACGGCGGCGAGGCCGTCTTCGATGGGCCGGGGCAGGTCCTCCGCTTTCTCCGGCCGGGGCAACCGGTATTTGAGCACGGCGGCCACGTAGCCGTTCGCATTCAACCACCGGGCGATGTCGTGTCCTTCCTTGTCGATGGCGAGGCGCGCGTACCCACCTCCGGGGCAGATCAGAATGCCGGGCCGACGATCGCCGGGTTGGTGGTTTTCCGGCCAGGAAATGGTCAGCGTGGACGTGGTTACCTCGCTCAACGCCCGGTCCGGATGCGAGGAATCCGCACTGCGTTCGTGCACCTGCTCCGGAGGTTCCCCCGGGGAGGAAAAAATGACGACTTCAATGGGAGAAACTGCCATCACGGAAAATCATCAGAAATCCGACGGCGCTGCACGCCAAAGTGTCATCTCGTCCGCAGGCGGCCTGCCGGCGGGCGATTCCGAGGCCGGTTGAGGTCCTGAATTTTTGGCGAAAGTCAGCGGAAGGTCGCCTGATATTTCTCGTATTTGATCCGGTCGGGATGCTGGGGAGCGAGAGTCCGGCGTGCGCCCGCGGCGAGTTCGTACGCGAGGCGCCGTGCGACGACGTCCTGACCCTGCGCGCGCCGAAGCTGGGAAATTTCGTAAAGGACGGTGAGGGTTTCCGGATGGCGGAAACCCCGGGTTTCCCGCAGCCCCTCAAGGGCTTTCTCATAAAGTTCCGCGGCCCGTTCCGGGTCGCCGCCCGCGGCCACAATGTCGGCCAGTGTGCTCAGGGCGTCGAACGTTTCGGGATGTTCGGGTCCGAGCACCCGCGAGATGTCCGCCACCGCGGAGCGGGCCTGCGATGCGGCTTCCGGGAGGCGTTGGTTTTTCCGAAGGACCTTTGCAAGGTGGAGTCCGGAGGCCAGGGTGTCGGGATGGTCCGGTCCGAGAGCCTGCAATCGGCCCTCCAAACAGCGTCGGTGCAGACGTTCGCACTCCCGGAAGTCTTCGATCTCAAAATGGTAGCCGGCCAGATTGCTGAGGGCGAGGAGCGTTTCGGGATGGAGCTTGCCCTGCACCCGCTCCCGGGTGGCCAGACATTCGCGATAGATCGAACCGGCCGCCCAAGGGTCGCCCTTGCGGAGGAGGCAATTTGCCAGATTGCCGCGGCCCGCCAGCGTGGCCGGATGATCGGGGCCCTGTGTGCGTTCCAGGACCAAGACCAGCCCGCGATAAAGCGTCTCCGCCTCCGGATATTTCCCCTGATCCGAAAGCACATTGGCGAGGTTGTTGAGGTTGGAGAGGGTGTCGGGATGGTCGGGGCCCGCGGAAGACTTCATGGCCTCCCAGGCACGTCGATAGAGGATCTCTGCATCGACGAGACTCCCGCGCGCGTGTACGACCAGCCCCAGATTGTTGAGACTGGCCAGCGTGTGGGGATGTGCCTCTCCCAGCGTGCGAAGGCGGGCGGCCAGACACTCGCGATGAAGCCCCTCGGCTTCGTCGTCACGCCCCGCCTCGTGGAGCAGGTTGGCCAGATTGTTCATGGCCGCCAGGGTGTCGATGTGTTCGGGACCCAACTGGATCCGGCGGATTCCCAGACACTGGCGGAAAAGCGGCTCGGCGGCGGCGTAGTCGCCTTCGGTTTGCCGGGCGATCGCGTCGTCCTCCAGGCGCGCCGTGTCCACTTCGGCAGGGGACGACGTTGCAGGCGAATTCGGCGGCCGGGAACACGGCGGCCGGGAACAGGAACAGGCCAGCACCAGCGCCGCAGCAAGCGTGGCAAACCGATGGGTGGACTCCCGGATGACTCTCACACGTTGGCGTCGAGCCACTGGAGAACATCCCGGTCGTGATGCGCCATGTAAAAGCGGACAAGGGCGATCACTGTGAGGGAATCCTCCGTGTCAATGAAGGGAAACAGTTTCTCGAAAATGTCCTTCGGGTATTCATCGGTGGCGATGGCATACGACGAATCCGAAAGGACCACGTGGTCGTAGGCCCTGATCGTGTTGTGGAAGGCTTCGTAGTCGGTTTTTTCCGAGGGGTTTTTCAGTTCGTAGGTGATGATGCGGGCTGCCATGGGTGTGAGTGGGTGAAAATTGGGGGACGGCTTCCCGCGGGACTGCTGGTCATGGGAACAATCCGCGGGCCTGCCGGGCGGCCAGCACGCGTTCCACGCCGATGGACAGCGCGGCCGTGCGGTGCGGGATGCCGCGTTCCTTCGCGCGCCGGATCACCGCGTTGAAGGCCGTGTCGAGAAGACGGTAGAGGCGGTCGGCGGTTTCGACGTCGGACCAGAGAAAATTCTGCAGATCCTGCACCCACTCGAAGTAGGACACGATGACGCCCCCGGAATTGCAGAGGATGTCGGGAATGACAAAAATTTCGTTCCATCGGTGATTGAGGATCTCATCCGCATCGGGCGTGGTCGGTCCGTTGGCCGCCTCGGCGAGGATGCGACACTTCAATT
>CALCJD010000057.1 GCA_937960895.1 uncultured Spartobacteria bacterium
TCCGCCCCGGTGCTTCCCGGATTCTGATGCGACGGTTTGATGTGGTGGTGATCGGCGGCGGCGCGGCCGGTCTGATGTGTGCGCTGACCGCCGGCGGACGCGGACGTTCCGTGGCGGTGCTGGAACACAATGACCGCGTGGGCAAAAAGATCGCCATTTCCGGAGGCGGACGGTGCAATTTCACCAATCTGCGGGCCGGGCCGGACAATTACCTTTCGGCCAGTCCCGACTTCTGCCGCTCCGCGCTGGCGCGTTTCCGTCCTGCCGATTTTCTCGCGATGGTCGAGCGCCACGGCATTGCGTACCACGAAAAGACGCTCGGCCAGCAGTTTTGCAACACCAGCTCGCGGGCCATCATCGGGATGCTCGTCACGGAGTGTCGCCAGGCCGGCGTGGAGATTCTTTGCAACTGCGAGGTGCGGGAGGTCCGCCGGCCGGGGGAGTTCGAACTCGAGACGTCCCGGGGCTTGCTGTCCGGGCGTTCCCTCGTCGTGGCGACGGGCGGGCTTTCCTTCGCAAGGCTGGGCGCCACGGACTTTGGCTACCGCCTGGCCGGGCAGTTCGGATTGCGCGTCACCCCGCTGCGGCCCGGACTGGTGCCGCTGGTCTGGAAAAACCGCGATGCGGATCTGGAGGCGTTGAGCGGGGTGGCGTTGCCGGTGACGGCGTCCTGCGGAGGGGCGCGGTTTTCCGAGGCGATGCTTTTTACGCACCGCGGAGTCAGCGGTCCGGCCATCCTGCAGATCTCGTCCTATTGGAACGGCCGGGATCCCGTGGAGATCGACCTGCTGCCGGGGAGGGAGGGACCGCCGCCCGGAGGCGTCCTGTCCGCCCATCTGGCGCGGGTGTGGCCCCGGCGGTTTGCCGAGGTCTGGTGTGCGCGTCACGCTCCCCGCCGTCCCCTGGCCCAATGCCGCCGCGAAGAGCGTGCGGCGGTGGAAAACGCCCTGCGCCGCTGGCCGCTGGAGTTTTCCGGAACCGAAGGATACGCCAAGGCGGAGGTCACGCTGGGCGGCGTGGACACACGCGATCTTTCCTCGAAAACCCTGGAAGCCCGCTCGGTTCCGGGCCTGCATTTCATCGGCGAGGTGGTTGATGTCACCGGCTGGCTGGGTGGCTACAATTTCCAATGGGCGTGGGCCAGCGGGCATGCCGCGGGGCTTGCCGTCTGAAGGGTTTTCCTTCCAGGCTGGCGTCATGATTTTTCGGGAGACCCTTGATTCCGCCCTGCGGGACGTTCGCGCCGTTTACGCGGACCTTGCCGCCCGGCCCGTGGCGCGGAATTGCGAGCTGCGCACGGAATGCTGCCGGTTCAAACTCACCGGCCTCGTTCCGCATCTGACCGCCGGCGAGGCCCTCCTGGCGGCCCGGGCATTGCGCGCGACCGGACGGAAACACCTGCCGGAACCCGTGGACGGGGCGTGTCCGTTTTTGCATCCGGCGACCTCCCGCTGCACCATCTACGCCGACCGGCCCTTCGGGTGCCGGACGCATTTCTGCCGCGAGGCGGGCGGACCGTATCAGCGCCGCGAAGTGCTGGATCTCATCCGGCGCCTCGAGGAGGTCGACAGCCGGCTGGGACGGGAGGGGCCGCGCCCCCTGCCGGATGCCGTGCGGCGGGCCCTCCGCCTCCTTGACGGCATGCGCGGAGGGCGGTGAGGACGTGCACCCGGGGCTTGCCAGCGGTCCCCCGGGAGGCGAGACTTTCCCTTTGCCATGCATATCCGGGAGATTTTCAAGAACCATCCCACAACCTTTTCCTTCGAGTTCTTTCCGCCGAAGACTCCCGAGGCGGCGGAGAGCCTGTTTCAGACCATTCGCGATCTCGAACCGTACCAGCCGCATTTTGTGAGCGTCACCTACGGCGCAGGCGGGTCCACCCGCGAACTGACCCACGACCTCGTCGTGCGGATCCGCAAGACCACGACGCTCGATCCCATTCCGCACCTGACCTGCGTGTGCCACAGGGAGGCGGAAATTGCGGCCATCCTGGAGCGCTACGCCCAGGCCGGGGTGAGCAACATCCTGGCCCTTGCGGGTGATCCGCCGCGCGGCGTGCCCTATGACAGGGCGAATGACGATTTCCGGCACGCCGCGGATCTGGTGGCCTTCATCCAGAAATTCAACGCGTCCGGCCGGCATCCCGAAGGGGGCTTCGGCGTCGGCGTGGCGGGTTTCCCGGAGGGCCATCCGGCCACGTCCAACCGGCTGGTGGAGATGGATTACCTCAAGCGCAAGGTGGACGCCGGCGCGGACTACATTGTGACCCAGTTGTTTTTCGACAACCGGGATTTTCTCGATTTCCGCGACCGCTGCGAGCTGGCGGGCATCAACGTGCCGATCATCGCCGGGATCATGCCGGTGACCTCGCTCGCCGGCATGCGCCGCATGGCGGAACTGGCGGCCGGAGTCCGCTTCCCCGCCAAACTCCTCCGCGCCCTGCAACGCTGCGGCGACGATCCCGAGGCGGTGGCCCGGGTGGGCGTTCACTACGCCTCCGAGCAGTGCCATGACCTCCTGGAACACAAGGTGCGCGGCATCCATTTCTACACCCTGAACAAATCCGACGCGACCAAGCGGATTTTTGAAAGTCTCGGACTGAAACACTCGCGGCTGGCGGCGGCCTAGACGGCGCCGCCGGATACGGGGCGGAATCCGCGCCCGGAGGGAGCCTGGCGATCCGCGGTTTTCCCCTTCAAAACCGCAAATCCGGCACTTTCTTTTTTCCCGGGCGGCAGGTAATTTTCGCCCCATGTTCCTGCCGATTCCCCATCTGATAGTTCAACCCGACGATGGCGTCGGCCCGGTGCGTGAATTCATCTCGCTCGCGAAAAAGTCGCTTTTGATCAAGCAGTTCACCTTTTCCGAACCCACCCTGATGCAGGCCGTGGTGGACCGCAAGAATGCCGGCGTCGACGTCCGTGTCATGCTCAACCCCAAACGCTCCGGCGGGGATCGCGCCAATGATGAAACCTACGACTTCTTCAAGAAGAACGGGGTCAACATCCAATGGGCCAATCCCAAGTTTTACGTCACCCACGAGAAGTCGATCGTGGTGGACGGCGAGGCGGCGATGATCGCCACCTACAACCTCTGTGAGAAATATTTCACGAAGACCCGCGACTATGGGGTGATCACGCAGGATCCGGTGCGCGTGGCGCAGGTGATCGAGGGATTCGAGGCCGATTGGGAGCATCGCGACTGGCTCCCCAATCCCCACACGGGATTGTTGTGGAGCAATGCGAATTCCCGCGCCCACATGGCGGCGTTCATTGACGCGGCGAAAAAGCGCCTCGACGTCCAGCATCCGAAGTTTGTCGATGCGGTCATCACCGACCGCCTTCTTGCGGCGGCCGAGCGCGGCGTGCACGTGCGGGTGCTTTGCGGCGGCAAGCACGGAATCAGCGACTGGGACATTCTCGACACCTTCTCGTCGCTGCGCATCCTCAAGCGTTTCGGCGTGAAGGTGCACAAGCAAAAGAACCTGCGCCTCCACGCCAAACTGCTTATTTCCGACAACGAGCACGCCCTGGTCGGCTCGATGAACATCGACCGCAGCGCCTTTGACCTGCGGCGCGAGCTCGGCACGACCATCCGCGACGAGGCCATCGTCAAGCGCCTCATCGAGGTGTTTGAAAACGACTGGGACACCTCCCACAGTTACGATCCGCCGGACCCGCTCAACCCCGAAAAACACAAGGAGACCGATTTTCCGCACGACAAGGATCTCCGGCATGAGTGAGTCCGCGACGGTGCAGGGATCCGGGGGCGGCGCGACGGGGGGGAAGGTCTCCCTGCTCACGCTGGCGCTGGCGTTCAACCACATCGCCGTGGCGTCCTTCGGCGGCGGGCTGTCCGCCTGGTCGCGGGAGGTGGTGGTCGTGCAGAAAAAATGGATGACCGACGAGGAGTTTCTCAGCGCCGTCACCATGTGCCGGATTCTTCCCGGAGCCAACCAGGTCAATCTGGCGGTCTTTGTCGGCAACAAGATGGCCGGCGTGCCGGGCGCGCTGGCGGCCATTGTCGGTCTCACCTTTGTGCCCGTGTTGATCGTGCTGGCGATGGGGTACGGGTATTTCACATTTCACCATGTGCCGGCGCTGCAGGACATCCTGCGCGGTGCGGCGGCCGCGGCGGTCGCCCTCACCTTTGCCATGGCGATCAAAACCGGCAAAAAGTGCCTCGGCGGCCCGATGCCCGTCGTTTTGTTTGCCGCCATCTTTTTGCTCAACGGCGTGCTGCGCTGGCATCTGCTGCCCTGCCTCGCGCTGCTGGCGCCGGTGAGCCTGCTGTGGGGCTGGCCGCGCGGCCAGAAAAGGAAGTCATGAATCTCCGGACTTACATCCAGATCCTCACGCTCTTTTCCGGGCTCTCCCTCATGTCGATCGGCGGCGGCAACACCGTGCTGCCGGAAATGCATCTGAAGGCGGTCAACGACTACAATTGGATGGCCGACAGTCAGTTTGCCGACATCTTCGCGATTTCCCAGGCGGCGCCCGGACCCAGCATCCTCATTGTGACGCTGGTGGGGTACAAGGCGGGCCTCGGCGCGGTGCCGGCGGAGTGGGCGCAAGTCGGCGGCGTGGCCGGCGCCATCCTCGCCACGGCGGCAATGATGATCCCGGCCGGAATTTTGGTTTATCTGGTGGCGAGGGTTTGGGAGAGCGCGAAGGAATCCTCCTTCCGCAAGGCCGTCGAAAAGGGGTTTGCCCCGCTGACCGTCGGCCTTGTGCTGGCGAGTGCCTACGTGATGAGCCGCACCGCCGACCACGACTGGCGGGCCTATCTTTTGACCGGCGTGTGCACGCTGATTTTTGTCTTCACCAAGGTAAACCCACTGGTCGTGGTGGGGGTGGCGGGGGTGTTGGGCTGGTTGGGCGTGGTGTGAGGCACGGACGGAGATCGTAAACCGCGCCGATTCCCCCGGTCACAAAATCCGGACGGTCCGTCCGGCGCAGGGCGCCCCATTGCACATTGAGTTTTGGGGCGGCGATTTCCCAGCTGACGTCGCCCCGGAGCGCCGCCCCGGTGAGTTGCATTTTCTCCAGGTAGTCCAGGCCGTGGCTCCACAGGTGTCCCTCGTAGCCGGCGGCGACCTTGCGTCCGAGCAGGATGAGCGGGTGATTGTAATCCGGCACGGCCGCAAAGCGGTCGGTGGCGGGAATGTCCTTCACCGCCGCCCGCCAGAAGGCGAGTTCCGAACGGCGGGCCAGCGTGTAGCCGTGACGCGCATCCAGGCCGCCGATCAGGGAGACCGCTCCGGAGAAAAACAGAACCCCGCAAAGCGCCGCCTGCGCCGGCCGTTGCAGAGGACGGATCACCAGGTTCCAGAGATAGGGGGCGACCACGAGCCAGCTCCACATCATCAGTTTCATGTTGTCCCATTCCCACACGCTGAAGGCGACGAAGCAGCAGATCAGGAAAATCGCCGCGGCCGTCAGGACGAACCCCTGCGCCTCGGCGTCCTTCCTTCGGAGGGCGAGGGCGATGGTGGCCAGCCCAAGGGGCAGGGTCAGCCCGAAATCCTTCAGCACCGTGATCCATCCCCTGGCCTCCGGCTTCGCATAAAAATCGGGCAGCCACGTCCAGGCCAGGTGCAGGCCGGATGCGGAGAAATTTCCCGTGACCAGCAGCACGCAGACCGTGGCCGGAACCAATGCGGCGCCGACAAGGAGGACCAGCGCCCGACGGGCGGACGGCCGCATCAGGAAGAAGCCCGCCAGCATGACGCTCAAAAAGATGAAGGTATGCAGGCTGAAAAGCGGCATGGAGGCGTAAAGCACAATCTGCAGCCAGCGCGCGAGGACGGGCCGGCCATTCCGGAAAAACTCCTCCCGCCACGTTGTCAGCAACAGCAGACCGGCCGGCAGAGCAAACAAAAGTCCGCGCTGGGTGACAAACATCGACAGGAAGAGGTTTTTCCAGACGAGTTCCGCCTGGAAGTCCTCCGGGAATCCGGTCCGGAAAATGGCAAACCCCGCCAGTCCCCCGTTGAATAAAAACGCCGCCAGGGCAAACGCCCCGCCCCAGCGCCAGAGGGCAAATCCGGTCAGCGCCGCCCCGGCCAGCCCGGTCCAGATGAGTCCGCGAAACGTCCCCACACCGCAAAGCTCCAGCAGGCTGTTGAAGAGATCCGCGCCCAGCGGGTAGGTGAGGGGAACGCCGGTGAGGATGGGGCTTTCGGGCCAGAAGGGGACGCCGCCGGCGAGGTAACGGATGAAATGGATGTGCAGTGACATGTCGCCGAGGTTGTTGGGCGACAGCACAAACACCTCGTCACCGCGCTCCCCGACCAGCCAGAGAAAGGCGCGCAGGGAGACGAGCCCAAAGACGAGGAAAAGAAACACGTCCCATCGGCCCACGGCCGGCCGGGCTTCCGCGGGAGTCGTCCGCACCGCGAACCATGCCACGCCGAGGCCGAGGACCAGCGAGGCCGCGGCGGCTCCCGCATTGAGCCCGCCCAGCACAAAGGCTAGGATGACCGCAGCGAGGACCGAGCCGACGGCCCACGAAAGGACGGCGACGGCGGTTCTCATGGTCGTGTCGGTTCCTCCGGGGCGGCGGGGGCCGGGTTGCCGAAGCGGAGGGGAGCCTCGCCCCGGAACCATTCCTGGTAAGGGGGGGCGCGGAAATAAACCACGCAATCCCCCTGGGCGTCACGCAGGCGAAAATCCCGCTTGAAGTAAAGGCCCCGCAGCGCGGCCTCGATGCGGGCCTCGTCCTTCTTCTCGGCGACGACAAAATCGCCGGGATTGTCCGGAGAGGGCGTGTCAGCGGCCTTGTAATATCCGATCTGCGTGAAATCCCCGAAGATCCAGGGAAGCGGATAGTAGCTGTCGAGGTGGATCTGTCCCCTGACGTGATAAAACCGCGGATCCCGCCTCGCCATGCCGACGACGGGATCGGTCAGAATGCGGGAATCCCGGAAGGTTTGGACATACACATACGGTTCCCTGGGATCATCAAACCGGAAGAAGTTCACCCGCACGGACGGAATGAGGCTGGCCAGGATGACAAACAGGCCGAGCCCGACGGGCACGATGCCGAATTCCGGCCGTCGCACGAGGCGGGAGCCTTCTTCAACCAGAGCGCCGAACAGCAGGAAAAACGGCCAGATGATGGAAAGCAGGCACCACGGGGTTTTGTAGGGAATGAGCGAAAAGGCCAGCAGGACGCCGCCGGCATAGATGGCCAGGTAGCGCAGCCGCGCATCCGACGGGCCGACGTGGCGCAGGCAGGCGAGCAGACCGAGCAGGGCCGGCCATTCGTAGAGCCAGAGCAGCCGGATCCAGTAGTAATTGAGGCGGGTGCCGAAAAGGTCGTAGGACGTTTTTTCGTGTCCGGCCGCCTCCACGCCGGTGTGGAACCAGGCGAGAAAAGTGTCGTGAACGCCCCGCAGGGTCGGCCACGCGAGGAAGTTTCCGGAGTAAAAAAAGACGAGGACAACGAGGGAGATTCCCAGCGTTTCCGCGCGGCTGCGCAGTGTCCACGCGGCCGCGGGGGTGCCCGGTTGGGGAATGTGGGGGAAGCCGCGGACCCAAAAGACCGCGAGCAGGGCGGTGGCCGTGCCCACCCCGGCAAACCACGGGACCGAAGGCAGGACGAGACCCTTTTGCGCGAGCCGGGAGAGGATTTCCGCAAAAAGCCGCGGATGCGGTTCGGGCATGAGGAGACCGATGGCGAAGAAGAGGAAAAGCAGGGCCGCCAGGGGCGTGACGGTGCCGGCGAGAAGATTGCGGTAGGGCAGGACGGGATCCCCTGCGGACGGCACGACCTTTTGCCACACCCCCAGCACCAGCGCCGCGAGGAGAAAGCTCACCGTGTGGATGATGTAGGTCTCCTTGACGAGCATCATGCCCACCGCCGCAAAGACCGCGGTCAGATAAAACCGGCGTCCGCCCTTCTGCCAGATCCCGAGGATGCCCCAACAGCACAGGATCTGAAACAGCATCATCCATGATTCGTGGATGGAATACCGGCCGTAGAAAACGCAGGCGGGGGAAACCGCCATGGCCAGGGCGGCGAGACGGGCGGTGACCGGACCGAAAAATTCGCGGAAGCGCAGCATGGCCCAGACCGCCAGCAGGCTCGGAATGACGGCCGAAGCCCTCAGCGCCCACAGGTTGCGGCCGAAGAGGGTTTGAAAAAGGAAGACCGAATAAAAATGGAGCGGTCCGTGGTAGTTCTCCGGATCGTAACGAAAAAATCCCTGCCGGGTCATCTGATCGGCAAACCACCCGTTGACCCCCTCGTCGAAGTGGGCCGGTTTGATGTCGAGGAAGAGCACCCGAAGGACCGCAGCCAGCAGGAGGATGCCGGCTTCGATCCAAGGCAGTTTCCGCGCGTTCACGCGGATTGGATAGTGGCCGAACGGACGGAGCGCAAGCCGGGGAAGCGGAGACCGGGTGCGGCGCCGGCCGGCTTTTTTCGGATTTGGCGCGTTTTCCGCTACAGCAACCGGGGAGTTTTCGGCATAGTGCAACCAAAATGCCGTCCCTTTCTCTCGTGATTCCCTGCCGTAACGAATCGGCACGCCTTCCCGCGACTCTGCGAGCCGTTCGGGCCTGGCTGGACGCGGAGCCGCGGGATGTGGAGGTGTTGATCGTGGTGGAGCAAAGCACCGACGACACCGCCGAAATCGCCCGCCGGCAGGAGGCGGAGGATTCCCGGTTTCGCGCCATCTGCAATCCGGTGGCCCGCGGCAAGGGATTTGCCGTGAAGACCGGCATGCTGGCGGCCCGGGGGGACATCGTGTTTTTCATGGACGCCGACCTGAGCGTGCCGCTGCGTTTTGTGGACGCCTTTCTGCCGTATTTCGCCGACGCGGATGTGGTTTTTGGCAGCCGGCAGCATCCCGAGACGGTCATTCCCGTCAGCCAGCCGTTTCTCCGCGTGTTTTACGGCCGCGTGTTCAACCTGGCGCTGCGCCTTTGCGGGGTCACGTCGTTCAAAGACACCCAGTGCGGCTTCAAGGCCTTCCGGCGCGAGGCCGCGCAGGAGGTGTTTTCGCGGCTGACGCTGGACGGTTTCGGTTTCGACGTCGAGGCCATGGCCCTGGCCGAAGCCCTGCGCCTGCGCATCGTCGAACGGCCCGTCGAATGGAGTGACGCGCCGGGGACCAAGGTCCGGGCCTTGCGGGACGGCACCAGTGCCTTTGTCGAGGCCGTTCTCGCCGCCCGCCGCGCCCAGCGTGCCGTGAAGGCGCAGTCCGGCGTTTTCGAACTTCAATCTCCCAATTCTCCATGAGCTCCTCTCTCCATCTTGGTGTGAACATCGACCACGTCGCCACCCTTCGGCAGGCGCGGTATCGCGAAACCCCGGATTCCTTCAACGCCGAACCCGATCCCGTGGCGGCGGCCCTCGTGGCCGAGCGCGCCGGGGCGTCGGGCATCACCGCCCACCTGCGGCAGGACCGGCGTCATATCCAGGATCGCGACATCTTCGAACTCCGCGAAAAGGTGACGACCAAGCTGAACCTGGAAATGGGCAACTCGCCGGAGATCGTGAAAATCGCCCTCGACGTCGTGCCGCACGATGTCTGCCTCGTGCCGGAAAACCGCCGTGAGGTGACCACGGAGGGCGGCCTGGACTGCGCCTCGCAGCGTGCCCGGACCCAGCTCCGTCCCACCATCGACCGGCTCAGGGAAAAGGGCATTGTGGTCAGCCTGTTCATCGACCCGGAGGAGCCCCAGATCGCCGCAGCGGCGGAACTCGGCGCGGATTTTGTCGAGCTGCACACGGGCGCCTTTGCGAACAGTCTCGGCGAGGAACGCGAGACGGAGTTGCAGCGGCTCATTGCGGGCGCCGAGCTGGCGCATTCGGCCGGACTGCGGGTGAACGCCGGCCACGGCATCAATTACGAAAACATCCGTGAGGTTCTGCGGATTCCCCACCTCGTGGAGTTGAACATCGGCCACTCGATCATCTCGCGCGCCATTTTCACCGGACTCGACAGCGCCGTGCGGGAAATGCTCCGGCTGATGGGCCGATGAGGGAGGGACGGCGAAAGGGACGCCGTTCCACGGTTCCGGAACGGGCGGAATGAATTTCCGGAAGGCCATGGATTTTGCGCAATTTCTTTCCGTCGAACTGAAGAAAATCGAGGAGGCGGGCCTGCGGCGTCATCTCCGCCGGCTGGAATCGCCGCAGGGACCGGAAGTGGTCTGTGACGGAGTCCGGCTCGTCAATTTTTCCTCCAATGATTACCTGGGCCTCGCCGGGCACCCCCGCCTGCGCGCGGAGGCGCTCCGGGTGTTGGAAGCGGTGGGAACCGGCGCCGGGGCGTCGCGGCTGATCTGCGGCAACCATGACGAGCACGAGCGCCTGGAAGAGGCGCTGGCGCGCTTCAAGCGGGCGGAGGCGGCGCTCAGTTTTTCCACCGGTTATGCGGCGGCGGTGGGGGTCATTCCAACGATCGTCGGAACCGGGGACGTGGTCATTCTGGACAAACTGTCCCACGCCAGCCTGGTGGACGGCGCCCGGTTGAGCGGCGCCACCCTGCGGGTTTTTCCCCACAACAACCTGGACAAGCTGGCGGATCATTTGCGCTGGGCGCGCGACAAACACGCGTCCGCCCGCATTCTGGTGGTGGTTGAGTCGGTGTACAGCATGGACGGGGACGTGGCGCCGCTGCGGGAGATTGTTGATCTCAAGGACCGTCACGGGGCCTGGCTCATGGTGGACGAGGCCCACGGTGTGGGCGTGCTGGGTCCGTCCGGGCGCGGACTCGCCGAGTCGCTCGGCGTGGCGGACCGGATCGAAATCCAGATGGGCACCCTGGGCAAGGCCCTGGGGTCCTCCGGGGCCTACGTGTGCGGCCGCGGCGTGCTGCGGGATTATCTGATCAATCGCGCGCGCAGTTTCATTTTTTCCACGGCCCCGTCGCCGGCCACGGCCGCCGCGTCGCGGGCGGCGGTGGAAATTCTCGATTCCCCGGAGGGTGCGGCGCTTATGGGGCGCCTTTGGGAAAACATCCGCACGCTGGCGGAGGATCTGCCCGGTTCTCCGCCGCAGAGCGCCATCCGGCCGGTGGTGATCGGCGGCGAACAGGAGGCGGTGGCGGTTTCGCTGCAACTGCGCGAGGCCGGATTTCTGGTGCCGGCCATCCGGTATCCCACGGTGGCCCGGGGATCGGCGCGGCTGCGCATCGCCCTTTCCGCGGTTCACGAGCGCCGGCACATCCGGCGGCTTGCGGAGATTTTGCGGGAGGTTCAGGGAGCACCGGGCACGCTCACCGGAACCGAAGGCACGCCGCCGGCCGGCTGAAGCACCGAGGTGCCCGCGGAAATCACCGGATCAACCAGTCCGCTGCCCACTCCGGAATAGGGGAGGGAGTTTGCGCTCGGACCGGAAAAGAGCCGCACCGGTCTGGTGTCGTCGGAGGATTTTTTTCCGTCCGTTGCCTCCTTGCCGGAAGCCGACGTCCCGGCCGCCTGGAGCCGGTTGCCGAGGGTGGCCTCGTAGGCCGTGATCACCGGCTGGAAGACGGCGATTTCGGAGAGCTGGATTTCGATGGACGAATTGTCGGTGGCCGCCTTGTTCCGAGAACCGCCTTCCTTTTCGTTGGCCTCCTTCTGCTTTTCAAGCGCGTCCTGGCGTTCTGACCAGAGCCGGCCGTCCCGGGAACGGTCCTTCCCGGCGATGAATTTCTTGAAATCCTTTTCCCCCAGCAACGCGAGCGGAACATTGAAGATCCCGGACTCGTTGGAAATCTTCAGCGTGTAGTCGTCGGTGAGCGTGACGATGCCAAACAGGGTCGTGCCGTCCAGCTTGGTGACTTTTTGCGTTTTTTTGGACGGGGAGGGGGCGTCCGGGGGTTCGGGGTTTTCCGCGGTCTGCGCGACTGCCAGACCAACGGCACACGCGCAGGTGGCGATCAGGAACCGGAAGGGGCTTTTCATGGCAGTCGTCTGGCGGGGGAAGCTCATCTTCCCGCGAAATGGGACCGGGCGCAACAGTTTACTTGGCGGCAAAAGCGGCGGCCTGGTCGATGATCACATCCGCCACCCCGGGATCGGTGCCGATGGCTTCGGCGTAATAAAGCCGGCGTCCCCGCAGGGCATGGGGATTGCCGCGAAAAACCTCCGCCGGACCCGACCCTCCGCCGGACGGCGAAGCGATGCCCAGCAGGGCCGGGATGTCTTCGTAACTGTGCAGACCGTTGGCGATGAAAAAAGGCACCACCACGACGTTGGGCTGGGAGGAAATTTTGTCCCAGTCCCCGATCCGGGGCGGCTCCTCGATGTAGGCGGCCACCACCTCCGCGTATTCCCCGCCGGCGGCAATGCGGGCCGCCTGGTCGCGGGCCGCCGCGGCGGAGTTGGCATCCCGTTCGGTGCCATGACCCACGATGAACAGGCTGGTTTGGGAGGGAGGGGCCTCCGGTGCCGTCTCCCGGGCCCGGCGGAGAAGCAGGTCGGTCATGCCCGGATGACTCCCCACGGGGGCGCAATAGTTCACTGTCCGGCTTCCCCGGCGGGTGACCGGTCCGGTCAATCCCATTTCGCGCGGAATGACCGTGCGCGTGAAATACCCCTCGCTGATGAAATTTGGCACCACATACACCTCCTCGCTTTCGATCTGGTCGAGGATGTCGCGCAGGGACGGCTCCTCCTTCCAGAAACAGGCGTGCACCTCGCGGAAAAGACCCCGCGCGCGGATCGTGCGGGCGTGTTCGCGGGTGGGCGCGCTCGAGTCGGAGTTCCGCGTCGAGCCGTGGCCCACGATGACCAGGGCCGAACGGGAAAAGTCGCGCATCATTCCAGAAGTTCGGCGCAGACCCGGGCCGCGTCGAAGTGTTTTTCGGCATACGCGCGGGCGGCGCGGGAGTGGCGCTCGTAATTGCGGGACACTTCCTCGATTCCCGCCACCGCCTCCTCCATGGTGCGAAAGGCCAGGACGCCTTCGCCACTCGGCAGATGGTCGCTCCAGCCGGTGTCCTGTACCACCACCGGCTTGCCGGCCGCGAGGTAACAGGCGCTGCGGCAGCTGAACCAGCCGCTCAGCGACTTCACGTAGCCGTTTTTGGCGATGCTCCACTCCGCTTTGCTGGCGGTCAAAAAGTCGTGGTAGCTCGCGTAGTCGGGAAGATATTCGTCCGGCTCGATGATTTTCCATCCGAGCGATTCCAGGCGTTCCGTGGGACGGTTTTTTCCCGGTCCCTGGCCCATCGCCAGGACAAAGCGCTCGGAGGTGCGGGAGGGCAGGTCCAGAAAGCGCAAAAATTCGATGTCCTTCTGGCCGTAGGTCTCGCCCTCGAATTCCTCCGGCTTGTAACTGGCCCAGTTCATGACCGTGGTCCACGCCCCTTCCGCCACCGAACCGGGTTTGGGGGAGGACGCCGGTTTCCAAAGGTCCAGGGCGATGGGCTGGACGGTGGGGCGCCAGTGAAGACCCGCCGTGGGCACCCTGCAGCCCGGCCGGCCGATGTTCAGTCCAAAACTGTAGTGCCGGTCGTGCGCCAGCACCCGTTCGAGATATTCCGGACGGGACGCATTCAGCTTTGTCTGGGTGAACATCGGGTCGCCGTCGAGAAACAGCTTGGTTTTGACCGCCGCGGTGATGGGACGCAGCCAGCAGGCGCCGGAGACGTTCACCAGAACGTCGGCGGAAGCCAGGATCTTCTCCGCCTCCGCCTCGCCGGACACCCCGTGGTAGGCCCCGTCGGCTTCGTTGCGGTAAATCCACCGGTCCCCCAGGTCGAAGTCCCGCATGATGCGGTCCAGGTACGCCACATTGTGTGAGCAGTCCGCGGTGAGCGTCTGTTGCACGGGATCGTAGGCCCAGTTCGCGGAATCCTCCAAATACCAGACGTCATGCCCCAGGGCCCGGAAGCCCAGGACATACTGGATGTAATCCCACGTGACGCCCCCGAAGGCGTATTGGGCAATCAAACCGGTGACGACAATGCGCATACCCGCGGAGGTTGCCCCGGGCGCCCCGGCGGAACAAGAGCGAGTTTTTTCCCGCATTTCGGGGAAAAAATCACAAACCGGTTGAACAATTTCCTCCGCGGCAGCGTCTTATGTGGATGAAAACACCCCTGAAAAAATTGCAACAATTTTTTGAACAGCCGCCCGAGTCGTCTGTCTAATTATTTAACGGCGTTAACTACCACAAATCCCACAACCCAAACGAGACGCCGAAACGATTTAAGCAAGGAGGACAACATGGCTCTGGAAGACAATGAAACCGGTTTTCAGCTTTACCTGCGGGAAATTGCCAAATTTCCGCTTTTGACGCCCGAGGAGGAGGTCAAGCTGGCCCGTAAGATCAAGAGGGGTGACCAGGCGGCTCGTGCGGAGATGGTGCGTGCCAATCTGCGTCTTGTGGTGAAGATTGCGCGGGATTACGCCAATTTGGGCCTGCCCCTGCTGGATTTGATTTCGGAGGGCAACATCGGCCTGATGAAGGCCGTGGAGCGTTTTGACCCGAAAAAGGGCGGCAAGCTCAGCACCTATGCGGCGTGGTGGATCAAGCAGTCCATCAAGCGCGCGCTGGCGAATCAGAGCAAAACCATCCGCCTTCCCGTCCACCTGGTTGACAAGATTGCCAAGATGCGCCGCGTGGCCATGCAGATGACCGAGGAACTGGGTCGTGAGCCGACCGACGACGAACTGGCCGAGGAGATCGGCCTGGCGGCGTCGAAGGTGGCCCAGCTCAAGAGCGCGGCCATCCGGCCGGCGTCCCTGGACCAGCCCATCGGCGACGATGATTCGACGGAATTCGGCGAAATCGTCGGTGACGAGGAGGCGGACGATCCGTTCGAGACGCTTCGAGACAAGGACATGCGCGAGGAAGTGGGCGAATTGCTCGACATCCTCGACGACCGGGAGCGCCGGATTATCAACTCGCGCTTCGGGCTGGACGG
>CALCJD010000058.1 GCA_937960895.1 uncultured Spartobacteria bacterium
GTGCTGCACAATCCGATCGGCGATCTCAGCATCGTGCTGCTGAATGAGGCGGTGAGAGGTGATGCGGGTTTGACGCCGGTCCGGATTCTCGACGTATCCACGCGCAACTATGTCGGCCTGGACACCTTCATGGTGGGCAGCAGCGAGGCGCAAAAGGATCAGGGATCCCGGGTGGCCACGGCGAGGGTGACCTCCCAGGGTTCGGGCGCGTACGCCACGATCAACGCGAGCGGATCCCTGAGCGGGGGCGACGGGTCTTTTGTCATCTGGGAAAGCGGGGATTCCGGCAGCCCGATGCTGATTCCGCACAAAGGAGAACTGACCGTGGCCGGCACGGCGTGGTTTGGGTTTGGAGGCGCTTCGAGCATTTTGCCGACCGGTTCGTACGATCCGGTTACGCCGACGAATGCGCGGCTGGCGGAAACGGGGTATGCGCTGAAATGGGCCATCTATGACGATCCGACCGACACCACCAGGACGGCTGCCGTGTGGACGGGAGCGGCCGGCGCCGGGGATCTTTTTGCGGCCGGCAACTGGACCCACCCCTCACGCGTGACCGACAGTCCGGTGGTGTTCGATGCCTCGGCGGGCGGAGAGACCTCGCTGACCATGAACAGCAATGGCAGCGTGCGCGGCATTCTGTTTCGGAGCTCGGCGGAGGGTTTTGCGATCGGCGGTTCGGGCACGCTGACCGTCGGCACAACCGGCATCCGCAATCAATCCTCGGAAAAACAAATCTTCAACACCGCGATGCGGCTCTCGGGTCATCAAAACTGGGAGGCCGAAAATGGCGATCTGGAGTTTAACGGCACCGTCGCCACCAATGGCCATCTCGTGGTGGTGGGTGGAGCACGGGACACGACGATCTCCGGAGTGATTTCCGGTGCGGGCGCGTTGGCCAAGGACGGCGCCGGAACGCTGACCTTGAACGGGGCCAACACGTACACGGGCGAAACCTTCATTCATGACGGAACGCTGAAGGCGCACGTCAATGGCACGCTGAGCGCGTCGTCGAGGGTCGTTTTTAATACGAGCAATCCCGGGGCGGTTCTCGACATCGGCGGTTCCGCACAAACCGTCGCCAATTTGGTGAGTGACACCCAATACGGAGGCACCGGTACGGTCGTCCTCAATGGAGGCCTGCTGACGACCGGGGCGGGAGGCAATGCCGTTTACGCGGGCTCGTTCACGGGCACGGGGGTTGTGCGCAAGGTGGGCGGGAGCATTTGGACGCTCTCCGGTGACAGCCGGGATTATGCCGGACAGTTCCATCTTCAGGAGGGCAGGATCCTGCTGGCCTCGGAGTATGCCATCGGCGCCGGCCACCAAACCCTCGTGGGCCAGGGCACGAGGGTGGAAACCGAATACCGTTCCTTCCATGTGGCCGGAGGCCTCACCTTTACCGCGACGCAAAACAGCTCATCCGGGCTCGTGGCCGGCTACGACGGGAATTCCATCACCCATTATGGACCCGGGGCCGCGGTGGTTTATCAAAACCGCATCATCCTCGACCGCCAGGGCACGGGAGACGGCGGGATTTTGTATCGCTTCACCAATTGGTCGGAGGCGGCGGTGCTCGAATTTGCCGGGGGAGTTTCCACAAGCGGCAACACCCTCGGTTTTGTCAGCATGGAGGCCAACACCCTCGATGCGACGGCGCGCATCGAATTTTCCGGCCAGATCACCGACGAAGGGGGCGCGCGCCTCCGCGTCGCCGCGGCCGGAGTGGGAACGCTGATCCTGTCCAACCCCGATGGAAATCGGTACAGCGACGGCACCTCCGCGTGGAACTCCGCGACGATTTTGGTGAACAACAAGACGGGTTCCGGAACGGGCTCGGGCGAGGTGGATTTCAACACGGGGGCAGCCAACATCACGCTGGGCGGTACGGGGCGGATCGCACCGGAAGGCAACGCGGGCCTGATCATGGGCAACGGTTCGACCCTGTCTCCCGGAGATGGCGGCGCGGGGTTTCTTACCATGGATCTGGGGATGACGAACGGCACGGCGACCTTTCTGGCGGGCGCGAAGTTCCAATTTGATCTCGGCGGGGACTCGGATCGCATGATCTTCGAAGGCACCTCGGCGGGTGATGTGCGGTTTCACGACAACGTGATCAACTTCCAGCTCGGGGACGGGTTTGTCCCGGGAACCTACACGCTGTTCACCTTCGACACTGTGGGGGCCTATACCGGAACCCTGCAGATTGGAACCGGACTGGAAGCCTACGAGGGGAGCTCGCTGGTTTACGACGGGAATTCGATCCGGCTTCTCGTCGTGCCGGAACCTTCGGCCGTCCTTCTTTGCGCGGGAGGACTCGCCGTTCTTTGCGGCTGCAGGCGGGGAAAAAAGCGCCGTTAG
>CALCJD010000059.1 GCA_937960895.1 uncultured Spartobacteria bacterium
CCCACTCTTTCACTCCCCCGTGTTGAGAATCCCCGTTTTGGCGCGGGGCAGCAGCTGGCTAAGGGACAGGGACACGCGCGCGCCGGTGAGGTTGGCGCTGATGATGGGAAGGTCAGGGGCGAATTCCGCCAGGAACTGACGGCAGGCGCCGCAGGGGCTCAGGGGGATATCCGAGTCGGCAATGATGGCCAGGGCCACGAAGTTTCGTCGCCCGCGCGCCACGGCGGCCATGACCGCCCCGCGCTCCGCACAGAGGGTCAATCCGAAGCTGATGTTCTCCACGTTGCAGCCGGTGTGAAGGGTTCCCTCGCTGTCGAGCAACGCGGCTCCCACGGCGAAATGCGAATACGGAGCGTAGGCGCGTTCACGGACTTCCCGGGCGGCATCGATCAGTTTTTCTATATCATAATTCATTGATTTGCAACAGTTTTTATAAATTCTTCACTTTCTGTTCCCTGCCGGCCGGGCGGAGGCTGTTCCACCCTGGATCTTGATGGGTCGGTTTCGGATTTTATTCTGGCATGGATTCTTCCCGAAATGACGCTGCGCCATTTGCGAGCATTGAGGAGGAATTGGAGTCGCTGCGGGTGGCGGTGCGGAGCGCGGTGGAGAGTTATTTCGCCCGGGTGGACGCCCAGATCGTGCAAATGACGGAGGCGGTCCGGCGGGAGGCCGCAAAGAAAAAAATTTCCCCTTCCCGCCAGCGGGATCTGCGGGACATGCTGATGTTGCTGCGCAATGCGTCGTTGAAGACGGACAAGGGCCGCCGCAAGGATCTGAAGAAGATCGACAGTCTGATTGCCGACCTCACGATGCTCACGGAAAACTGGTAGGCGCCTTGCACAACGCAGGCCGCCGGGCGAGAGTGCCAGCATGTTCCGGTGCATCCTGTTCCTTTGTATGGTAGCGTTCATGACCATGAGCGCGGAGGAAAAAAAGACGGAATCGGCGGTGCTTGGCGGCGGGTGTTTCTGGTGTGTGGAGGCGATGTATCAGTCCGTGCCGGGCGTGCTGGCGGTGACCAGCGGTTACGCCGGCGGAACGGTTCCCAACCCCACCTACGAGCAGGTCTGCACGGGAACGACGGGTCATGCCGAGGTGGTGAAGATTGACTACGATCCGACCCGGATCGATTACGAAAAGATCATCGACCTCTTCTGGAAGGCGCATGATCCCACGACGCTGAACCGGCAGGGTCATGACACCGGCACGCAGTACCGGTCGATCATTTTGTATTCAAACGAGGAGCAGAAGGCCCTCGCGGAGAAATCCCGGGCGGCGGCCCAGAAGGATTTCCGGGATCCCATTGTCACCGAAATCGTCCCGCTGAAGGAATTTTATCCGGCGGAGGGGTACCATCAGGATTTTTACGACAACAATCCGAACCATCCCTACAACCGCGCGGTCACGGCTCCGAAACTCGAGAAGTTCAAAAAGGCGCAGTGACCGGAATTGTCTCCGCGTGTTTGTCGCCCGGTTGTTGAACCGGGAGACGGACGGCGGAGGGTCTTTCTCCGGACCAAAATCCCCTGCGCAAGCTCCATCCCATGCCTCTCCACGGCCGCGGCGCGACGATTAATCCTCCGGGACGCTTTGAAAAACTGGAGATCGCGATCGATGAGAAATTCGAGGATCCGAATCCGCGGACGCAGTACCTGCGGGACAGCTCGCAGAGCCTGATCACGACGAATGACAGTCCGGATGTCGGATTCCGGGCCAGCATCAATCCCTACCGCGGCTGCGAGCACGGATGTTCCTATTGTTACGCGCGGCCGTATCACGAGTATCTCGGATTTTCGGCCGGCGTGGATTTTGAGACCCGCATCATGGTGAAAACCGACGCGCCCCGATTGCTGCGGCGCGAGCTTTCGTCGAGGAAATGGAAACCCCAGCCGCTGGCCATGAGCGGGGTGACGGATTGTTACCAGCCCATCGAGCGGAAACTGCGCATCACCCGCGGCTGTCTGGAGGTGCTGGCGGAATTCCGCAATCCGGTGGGCATCGTCACCAAAAATCATCTCGTCACCCGCGACATCGATCTGCTGGCGGAGCTGGCCCGGTTTCAGGCGGCGAGCGTGCATGTTTCCGTCACGACGCTCGACGCCGCCCTGGCGCGCAAACTTGAGCCGCGCGCGGCGTCGCCTGCGCATCGGCTTGATGCCATCCGGCAGCTTGCCGGGGCCGGTGTCCCCGTGGGCGTGCTCATGGCGCCGGTGATTCCGGGACTGACCGATCACGAAATCCCCGCCGTTCTCCAAGCCGCCCGTGAGGCGGGGGCGGTGCAGGCCGGCTACGTCATGCTGCGTCTGCCCTACGGCGTGAAGGACGTCTTTTCCGCCTGGCTGGAAACCCATCTGCCGGATGCGAAGGACCGCGTGCTGGGCCGCATCCGGGAGGTCCGGGGCGGCAAACTCAACGAGACGGATTTCGGTTCCCGCATGCGGGGCGAGGGGCTTTTGGCCGAGCAGATCCGCCGCCTGTTTGCAGTGTGCCGTCAGCGTGCCGGCTTCCCCGACGAGGGACCCGGTCTTTCCACGGCGGCGTTCCGGAATCCGGCCGGGGAGCAGCTCGAGTTGTTTTAAACGGGGCCGCCCGGGGGAACGGGGACGGTCTGCGGCCGGGCCGACGGCAATCACAACGACAGCCGGGACGGTGGTCGTCCCTCCGGCGGGGCCCTGAAATGGGGATTGCAGGAATCTGCGGCTGTGTTATTCGCCGGGAGATTCACTTTGGGTCCCGAAAGCACCGGTCTCCCCGCGGTCCGACGGGAAAACAGTCGATGACGCGCACGTCCATTCTCTACCTTTCCATTCTCACGGCGGTGGGCCTGACCGTTCTGGGCGTCCTTCATCTGGGAGCGGATCTGCCGATGCCGGCGGGGACGGGGGAAAGGATGGCGGGCTCCGAATCCTCCGTGACCGGATCCCTGCCGGCCGGACTGCAAAAACACCTCAATTCCGCGCTGAGTCATCTTTTGTTGCAGCTCGCCATTCTCATTGCCGCGGCGCGGGTGATGGGGCGCGTTTTTGGCTTTCTGGGTCAGCCTCCGGTGGTGGGGGAAATGGCGATGGGGGTCCTGCTGGGTCCCTCCCTGTTTGGCTGGCTTGCGCCGGAGGTGTTTCAGTTTGTCTTTCCGCCGGACACCCTCGACACCCTCAAGCTGCTCAGTCAGATCGGCGTGTGCCTGTTCATGTTTGCGGTCGGCATGGAGCTCAATGTCGGCATGGTGAAACAGAAGGCCTCCACCGCGGTGCTGGTCAGTCATGCCGGCATCGTCGTTCCCTTCCTGTTGGGAACCGCGCTCGCCTTTTTCCTCTACACCCGCCTCGCCGCGCCCGGGGCGACGTTTACCGCCTTTGCGCTCTTCTTGGGCATTTCCATGAGCATCACGGCATTTCCCGTGCTGGCCCGCATCCTGCAGGATCGCGGACTCTCCCGCACCTCGCTGGGCACGACCGCCATCACCTGCGCCGCGGTGGGGGATGTCACCGCCTGGAATGTCCTCGCCCTTGTCGTGGCCATTGCGCAAAGCACCAACCTGGCCGGTTCCGCGCTCAACCTGCTTCTCGTTCTGATTTTTGTGGTGGTGATGGTTGTGGGCGTGAAGCGGATTCTTCCCCGTGTGCTCGACCGCGACCTGGCTGCGGAAAATCCCTCGCGCGGTGCGCTGGCCCTGGTCACGGTGGTGGTGGTCACCGCCGCGCTCTGCACGGAGGCGATCGGCATCCAGGCGTTGTTTGGGGCGTTTCTGGCCGGGACGATCATGCCCGACGGCCATGGGTTCCGGCACAAGCTGACCGTCCGTCTGGAAAACTTCAGCTCCGTGCTGCTCCTGCCGCTTTTCTTTGTTTACAGCGGGCTTCGCACCCAGATCGGCCTTTTGAACGGTGTCGGGGACTGGTTGGTTTGTCTGCTCATCATTGTGGTGGCCACGGTGGGCAAGCTGGGGGGCAGCGCCCTGATGGCGCGCCTGGTCGGCCTGTCCTGGCGCGACGCCCTGTCCCTGGGCGCCCTGATGAATGCCCGCGGATTGATGGAACTGATCGCCCTGAACATCGGTTACGACATGGGCATCCTGTCCGCGCGCATTTTCACCATGCTGGTTCTCATGGCCCTCGTGACCACCGTGCTCACCGGTCCGCTTCTTCACCTTTTCAACCGGCGGGAGTCCCTGTTGCCGACGCCGGAGCCCGCCCGTTTCTGATGTCCTCCGAATCCTCCCCTTCCTCGCCGGAAAGCTATGACGTCGTCGTGATCGGCGGCGCGCTTTCCGGAGCCGCCACCGCCACGCTGCTGCTGCGTCACAATCCCGGCATCCGCCTTCTCATCGTCGAAAAATCCCTCAAACACTCCCGCCGTGTGGGCGAGGCCACGGTGGAGGTGAGCGCGTATTTCATGGGCCGGGTGCTCGGCCTCACGCAGTATCTCAACGAGTCGCACCTCGTGAAGCAGGGGCTGCGTTTCTGGTTCAAAAACGACGACGTAAAAAACCTCTCCGAGGCCAGCGAGCTCGGCGGACGCTATCTTTCGCGTGTCCCGTCGTATCAGCTCGACCGCTCCACCTTCGACGAGGAGGTGCTGCGCCGCGCGGTGGCCGCGGGGGCGGAACTGGTGCGTCCGGCGACGGTGGCCGAGATCGAACTCGAGCCCGGTGGCCGTCAGCGGCTGCAGATTCGCGACGGCGAAGGCACGCGGGAGGTGTCCGCCCGCTGGGTGGTCGACGCCTCCGGACTGGCCGCGGTGCTGGCCCGCAAAAACGGCTGGTGGGTTTCCAATACGGAACATCCCACCGCCGCCGCCTGGTCGCGATGGAAGGGGGTCAGGGACCTCGACAGCCGCGCCCTCGCCGAGAAATACCCCGAGTGGTCCCGTGCCGTGCACGGCACGCGCAACACGGCCACCAATCACATCATCGGCGACGGCTGGTGGAGCTGGTGGATTCCGCTGAAGGGCGGCGACACCAGCGTGGGCATCGTGTTTGATCAGCGGCTCGTGGAATTTCCCAGGGACGGCGGAAAAGTCGGCGACCGGCTCAAGGCCTTTCTCATGCGGCATCCCGTGGCGCGCGAGCTTCTCGCCGACGCCCGTTACGACGAGGAGGACGTGCACTGGCGCAGGAATCTCGCGTATTACAGCACGACGTTTGCCGGCGACGGATTTGTGCTGGTGGGCGACGCGGCGGCGTTCATGGATCCGTTTTACAGTCCGGGCATGGACTGGATTTCCTTCACCTGCAGCAGCGCGGCGAACCTCATCACCGCCCAGCGCCGCGGCGAGCCCATGGCGGAGCGGATCGAAAAATACAACCGTGACTTCCGGGTGTGTCACCGCCGGTGGTTCTCGGGACTCTACAAGGACAAATACGAATACATGGGCGAGTTCGACCTCCTCGCGCTTGCCTTCCGTCTTGATTACAGCCTCTACATCTGGGGCGTGGCGCGGGAGGTGTTTTTCCGCGGCGACGAAGCCCTTTATGTGCCGCCCTTCACACCGCCGAGCGGGGTGCTTTTCTGGAAGTTGATGAGCACCTACAACCGGCGGTTTGCCGCGATCGCGCGGCGGCGGCGCCGTGAGGGACGTCTGGGGCGCACCAATCGCCTGAACCGCTGCCTCATCCCGGGTTACACCTTCAACCGCTCCAACATGCTGAAGATTTTTCCGCTGCTGTTTGCGTGGGCCCGGCTGGAACTCACCGAAGGCTGGCGGAGCTGGTTTGATGCGACCGACACGCCGGTTCCGAAAGGATCCCTGAATCCCTCGCCGGCCGCGGAGACGTGAGGCTGCCCGGGCGCCGCCGTCCTCAGATCCGGAGCGGCAGCTGCGGATCCTCCTCGGTTTCCTCCGCCTCCATGGCAAAACGCACCCCGCAGCCCAGCAGGCGCACGGGGCGGCCCCGACCCGCGGCCCAGGCCTTTTTCAGCAGCGACAAGAACGCTCCGTGATCCGGCGCGCGGCCCAGCTGTTCGCGGGTGATGCGGGTGAAGTCGGCAAATTTCACCTTCACCAGCACCTTGTGAATGCGGCGCTCGGACGCCTTGCGGTGCAGATCCTCCCGGAGTTCGTCGATGAGTTCCTCCAGGGCGGCCGCGCAGGCTTCAAACGAAGTCAGGTTTTCCAGATAGGTGCGTTCGTTGCTGAGCGATTTTCGGATGCGGTCCGGGCAGACCGGACGGTCGTCGATCCCGCGGCAGAGGTGATACAATTCCTCGCCCCACTTGCCGTGGCGAAGCACCATCTCAGCGAGGGAAAACCGCTGCAGGTCCCCGCAGGTGTGGATGCCCTCGGCGGCAAACCGCTCCGCGCTCTTGGGTCCGACCCCCCAGATTTTGCGCACCGGCAGGTCGCGCATGAATGCGTCCACCCGGTCCGGAGTGATGGCAAACTGACCGTTCGGCTTGCGCCAGTCGCTGGCGATCTTCGCAAGCATCTTGTTGGGCGCGATGCCGGCGGAGGCGGTCAGGCCGGTCTCCTCAAAAATCCGCCGCCGGATGTCCTTGGCGATGTCCCAGGCGTAGCGTCCGTTTCCGGTGACATCGAGATACGCCTCGTCGAGCGAGAGGGGTTCGACGAGCGGGGTCACGCTGAGCAGGATCTGCCGGACCTTCGCCGATTCCGCGCGGTAGAGATCGAAGCGCACGGGCAGGAAAATGAGATGGGGGCAAAGCGCGCGGGCCTGAAATCCCGGCATGGCCGAACGCACGCCGTATCGGCGCGCCTCGTAGTTGCAGGTGGTCACCACCCCGCGGCGCGACCCGCCGCCGACGGCGATGGGCTGACCCGCCAGCTCCGGCCGCTCGCGCATTTCCACGGCTGCATAAAAGCAGTCCATGTCGAGATGGATGATTTTTCTCAAGATCTCCACATTTAGCACCGTCCGGCCCGGCGGGAAACCGGCCGGATGCCGGGGATTTTCCGGTCCGGCCAACAAAGCCGGCCTTTGCTTCCCGCGGCTTTCTGCTACGACTGGTTCATGATCTGCCTCCCGCGAGTGGTTCCCCGGTTCAGAAAGGGGGGATTCCTGTGATGAGAATCCTTGTGATTGGGGCCGGCATCGGGGGACTGGCCTTTGCCGCGCTGGCGCGCCGGCGCGAGGTGGAATTTCAACTGATCGACCGCGCCGGCGAGGAGGAACCGTCCGGATATGCCATTTCCCTGTATCCCACAGGGGCCCGGGTGCTGCATGGACTGGGGGTCTACGACGCGTTTGTCAAGCGAAGCGCGGAGTTCCGGTTTTATGACGTCCACGACGGACGCGGCACCCTGCTGCACCGCTTCGACATGCGTCCGATCAGCGACCGGCACGGAAAAATCGGTCAGATTGCGCGCGGCGATCTGATTGCGCTCCTGCGCTCGGCCGCTCCGGAAATCCCCCTGCGCCGCAATCTCACCGTCACCGAAATCCGACAGCAGGACGGCCGCGTGTGGACGCGGTTCTCCGACGGCTCGGAGGACGAGTGGGACGCGGTGATCGCCGCCGATGGCATGCGCTCGAAGACCCGGGATTTTCTTTTCGAGTTTCAGCCCCGCCATGAAACGGGCTGGGGGATGTGGGTCTGGTGGACGGATCTCGGCGGTCTTGCCGGGGACACCGTCTCGGAATACTGGGGCGTCGGGCGTTTTGCCGGCGTTTATCCCACCAGGGAGCGCGTGGCCGCCTGCCTCGCCGGTCCCCGCGCGCTGCTCAATCCGCATGTGGTCGACGGAAAAGGAAGCCGCGTGCGCGAGCTGTTCACCGGCCTGGAAGGCCGGGCAGCCGCCTTGGTGGAAACCTTCCCCGACAACACCGAAGGCCTTTTTTATCGGGACCTGAGCGACCACCGCAGCCGGGAATGGTTCCGCGGCCGCGTGGCCCTGCTGGGCGACGCCGCGTGTTCCTTCCTGCCGACCGCCGGAATCGGCGCGTCAATGGCCCTGGAATCGGCCGCGGTGCTGGCCGACGAACTGTCCCGGACCAATGCCCGGTTTCTCCCCCGCGCCTTTGCCCTCTACGAAAAGCGGCGCAAGGGCCGGTCGGAAAAGGAGCAGGACGAATCCCACAACCTCGCCGCCTGGCTCTCCACCTCCTCGGCCGCTTTGGCCTGGACCCGCGACCAATTTCTGCGCTTCGCCTCCGCAAACTCCCTCGCCGCCAGTGTGGCGCGGAGTCTGGAGGAACCGATTTAGGAAAAGCGGAAACGCTGAAAAGCCGACCTGCGGAAGTAAAGCCCGCAGGCGTCGACGTCAGGAGGCGATGGGTTCCGCGTTCGATCAATACGACCACACCGGTCGGGATCACCGTAATGCAGCCTTCGGCCTCCAGGAGGTCCGCGCCGGGGAGATCGATCCGGTCCAGCCAGCTGCCGGAATCGGATGGGGTTTCACCGGCTCCGCGGCGCCTCCAACTTTCAACGTTTAACGCTCAACGTCGACCTCCGGACTCCGAATGACCGATGACCAAGACGCCCCATCACTCCTTCTTTTCCCAAAGTCCGAGTTTCTGGGCCATTTCGCCGCGTTTCTGGCAAAACTCGCCGGCTTTGGAGCGATATTTTTCCGCGAGGCGCTTTTGGTTTTTCTCCCAGGCTTCGAGGCATTTTTCGAGCATGTCCGCTTCGGACAGCGTGTAGGTCACGTATTTCTGCTCCTCGGGGGTGAGCGATCGTCCGGCGTCGGTGGCGGTGGACTGACGGTAATGGGCGTCCTTCCGCAGATCGGTGATGTTTTTGCGGAGTTCCGCGGCCACCGGATCCGGGTCTTTTTCCGGATGTTCCGCCTGCAGCGGAGCGGAAAGGATGAGGGCCAACGGGAGGACCAGCAGGCGGAGGAACCGCTTCATAAAACCATCCTAACCGGACGAAACGGGGGCGTCAGGTTTTTTCGGAGCTTGTCGTCGGGACGCGGACTGGTAGGGAACGGAGGCGCATGAGGACGATCCTGATCGGAGACATTCACGCCTGCTTCCGGGAATTCCAGGAGCTGCTCGAGCTGGTCGGCCCCGGGGCTTCCGATCGATTGATTTTGATGGGTGACCTTGTGAACAAGGGCCCGGATCCCGGCGGGGTGGTGCGCACGGTGCGCTCGCTCGGCTGTCTTTGCCTGCGGGGCAACCATGAGAATGATCACCTGCGCTGGCACGCCGGCGCGGCACGTCCGAAGGACGACAGTGTGCGCACGCGCAAGCTCATGACCGCCGACGACTACGCGGGCTATCTGGCCATGGCCGAGGCCATGCCGCTGTTTCTTGAGGACGCCGGACTGGTGGCCGTGCATGGCGCGGTTGTGCCGGGGATTCCGCTGTCCGAACAATCCCCGGCCCTGCTGACCGGAGACGAAACCCCCGACCCGGCGTGGAAGGACGGCATTGATCTCGGCCGTCCGCTCGTGGTGGGCCACAAGCGGTATCGCCGGGATTTTTCCAAACCCTGCATCGCGCCCGGAAAGTTCTACGGCATCGACACCGGCTGTGTTTACGGCGGCGCCCTTACCGCACTGGAAATGCCGTCCGGCAAAATCTGGCAGGTCCGGGCCCGCCGGGATTATGCCGGCAAATGAAAACGCTGAAATGCTGACATGCGGAATGAAGGCATGCAGGCGCCGACATAAGGAGGTGAGGGGTCCCGCGTTGTCCACGGGCGGACGCCCGCCAAAGCGTAAACCAAGGGAAGGAAATTTGGGACAGGCCGCCCCTTTCCCTGCTTGGGCGGGGCGCAAGGCGCATTGCAGCGCTTCGGCATTTTTCCGCCTTCCGATTTTCGCCTTCTCCCCCGCCTCCTCACGTCGGTGCCTACGGCTGGAGGTTCGGATTGTTGACGAGGGCGGTGACCCACGCGGCGTAATCGCCGGAGACCGCGGCGGGGTCGATGGCAACGATTTCGGGCGTTTCGTAGGGGTGAAGTTCCTTCAGACGGGCTTCGAAGCGCGGATAGGCCTCGACGGTTGTCTTGAAGATCACCACGGCCTCGGTGGTGTCCTCGACTTCGCCCTTCCACAGGTAAACCGACCTCGCTCCGGGCAGGATGGTTCCGCAGGCGGCGAGCCCTTCCTCGACGAGGTGACGGATAACCTTGGCCGCGTCGTCGCTGGTGGAAAAGGTGGTGAAAATCAGGCGAACCATCCGGAAGGGGTGTTTACCCCTTCATCATGGCGGGTTCGTTTTCCACCCGCAAGACCGCGGGTTTGCGCATGATCCATCCGCCGCCAATGACGCGGTCGTCGTCGTAAAACACCGCCGCCTGGCCCGGCGTGATGGCGCGCTGCGGGACGTGCAGCCGGACGCGGGCGCGCTGATTGGGCAGCGGCTCGACGGAAGCCTCCGCGCCGGGATGGGCGTAGCGGATTTTCACCGTGATCGTGGCGGGAATTTCCCCCTCCGGCACGTGCCACGTGACCCGGTCCACCTCAAACTCGTCCCGCACGAGGTCCTCTTCGCCGCCGACAATGACGCGCGACGTTTCGGGATCGATGTCCACAACATAAAGCGGTTTCGGCGACCCGCCGGGCAGTCCCTTGCGCTGTCCGATGGTGAACATCTCGATGCCGTTGTGTTCGCCGAGGAATTTGCCGTCCACGGTGAAAATGCCGCCGCGATGAAAATCCTTCTCGCCCAGATGCGAGTTGAGGAAGGCGCGGTAGTCGTTGCCCGGCACAAAACAGATTTCCTGACTGTCCACCTTGTCGGCCACCTTGAGTCCGAGCTCGCGGGCGATCTCGCGGATCTCGGGTTTGGTCATGCCGCCGAGCGGCGTGAGGGCGCGGCGGAGCTGTTCCTGCCGCAGGCTGAAAAGAAAATACGACTGGTCCTTGCGGGCATCGAGCCCCTTGCGCAGCACGACGCGGTCGGGGTGGTGTTCGATGATGGCATAGTGGCCGGTGGCGATGTAGTCGGCGCCCAGCGCGACGGCCTTGTTCCAGAGATTGCCGAACTTCAGCAGCTCGTTGCACATCACGCAGGGATTGGGCGTGCGCCCGGCCTGGTATTCGCTGGAGAAATAGTTGATGACGAGCTTTTCAAACTCCTCGGCCTCGTCGACCACGTAATGCGGCACGCCGAGCTTGTGCGCCACGCCGCGCGCGTCGGCGATGGCGGACGGCCCGCAGCACTTGTCCTCGGCCCGCGAAATGCAGTCCTGCGGCCAGACCTTCATGGTCACGCCGATGACTTCATAGCCCTGCTGCTTGAGAAGATGGGCGGTCACACTGGAATCCACCCCCCCGCTCATGCCCACGAGGACGCGCTTTTTGGTTTCTGACATCGGGGAAGTATAGAGCGAAATCGCCCGGGGGCAACTCCCCCGGATTCCGGGCATCGGGCGGTGCGGGGGGGGGAGGGGGCGGCCGCCTCCCCCCGTTTCCGGGAAGGCTTGTTGCCGGGGGCCGTGTCGGGTAGCCTGCCCTGCGCGTGAAATTCATTCCGGCTCAGATCTCCCTGCTGCTGCGTCCCGGTGGGTCGCGGAGGAACGTCCGCTTTCTCGTCTGGTTTGCCCTGGTGCTGGCACTCCTCATCGTGGTCTTCACGGTGTTGTTTCACGCCATCATGCTGTATGAGCATCAGGAGCACTCTTGGCTGAGCGGGCTATATTGGGTGATGGTGACGATGTCCACGCTCGGATTTGGCGACATCACCTTCAAAAGCGACATCGGCCGGATTTTTTCCGTGGTGGTCCTGCTGAGCGGCATCCTGTTCCTGCTCATTTTGATGCCGTTCACGTTCATCGAGTTTTTCTATTCGCCCTTCGTCAAGGCCCAGCAGGAGGCCCGGGCGCCGCGTTCGGTTTCGCCGGCGATCCGTGACCACGTGATCCTCACCCATCTCGACGACGTTTCGCTCACCCTCATCCGGCGGCTGGAAAAATACCGCTTTCCCTACGTGCTGGTGGTGCCGGACGTTGAAAACGCGCTGGCTCTCCACGACCTGGGGGTCAACGTCGTGGTGGCCGATCTCAACGATCCCGCCGGTTTTGTGCGCTGCGGATTCGAGCGGGCCGCGATGGTGGCGGCGACGGGGGACGATTTTTCCAACACAAGCATCGCCTTCACGGCACGGGAGCTTTCCGCCAACACCCTCATCGTCACCACTGCGGCGTCCTCCAGTTCGGTGGACGTTCTAAAACTCGCCGGCGCCAGCCACGTGATGCAACTGGGGGAGACGCTGGGCACCGCGCTCGCGCGCCGCACGGTGGCCGCCGACGCCCAGGCCCATGTGATTGGAAATTTCGGCGCGCTCCGCATCGCCGAGGCCATCGTCGCCGGCACGCCGCTGGCGGGAAAAACCCTGGCCCAGAGCCGCCTTCGCGAGCTGGTCGGGGTGAACGTGCTTGGACTCTGGCAGCGCGGGAATTTCCGCGCCGCCTTTCCCGACACCGTTCTCACGCCCGACTCCATGTTGATTCTCGCCGGCAATGAGGAGCAGCTGGACGCCTACAACGGACTCTTTTGCATCTACAACCGGAGTCACCACCCCTCCATCATCATCGGCGCGGGGCGCGTGGGACGCGCCGTGGCCCGCACCTTCGAGGAGATGGACATCGACTACCGCATCGTGGACAAGCTGCCCGAGCGCAACATCTGGGGCGACCGCTTTGTCTGTGGGAGTGCCGCGGACCTCGAGGTGCTCGAACGGGCCGGGATTCGCGAGGCGCCGGCGGTCATTCTGACCACCCGCGAGGATGCGGTGAACATCTACCTCAGCATCTATTGCCGGAAACTGCGGCCCGACATTCAGATCATTGCGCGGTCCAACACGGACGGCAACGTCGCCCGCCTCCACGATGCCGGAGCCGACGTGGTGATGTCCTACGCGTCGATGGGCTCAAACATTCTCTTCAATCTGTTCCGCCGCGAAAACACCCTCCTGGTGGCCGAAGGACTCAATGTCTTCCGGCTCCCCACGCCGAAGGAATTGCAGGGCCGGTCGATCGCGCAGACCGAGGTGCGGTCCCGCACCGGCTGCAGCATCATCGCCGTCCAGCGCGGCGATCATCAGATTGTCAATCCGCCTCCGGAAACCGTCCTCAAGCCCTCGGACGAAATCATCCTCATCGGCACGCTGACCACGGAGGACGCCTTCTTTCGAAAATACGAAGCCTGACTCCGGAAACAGCCCCGCAGATTTCCTGCGGGCGGGGCCGTTTTCGGTGGAGCGTATGCCGGGGAAGCCGTCCTGCGCTCAGGCCATCGAGCGCGCTTTTCGGGCTTCCCGGGCTTTCTTGGAACGGTTGGCCAGAGTGGAGGGGAAGGTCAGTTCCGCCAGATGCACCTGACGGGTGAGCTTCCGATATCCTCCCTTTCGAAGCCCGTAGTTCTGGCAATCGAATGGGGAGTGGATTCTTGCTGTCTTCATACCGGGAGGTTTCGTCCCTCAGGGTAAAACCGGACGGTCGAAATTTCAAAAACTTTGCCCGGGAAATGCGGCTTCCCTGCGAATGTCCGCCAAGGCACCGGGCCCGTCCGGCGGCCCCGCCGCACCAAAGGGGGGATCCGGCAGATCGCCCAAGGCGCGCACCCATCCCCCGGGGCGGCTCGAAGGCCCCCTTTGGCGCCTGCCGTCCCTGCGGCGAAGCGGCGACAACTTGTCGGAATGCAGTCCGGTTCCGGGAACCGAAGCTGTCGGTCAAATCTTCACCGGCCGCTGCTCGGCATCGGAGACGTAGCAGGCGTCGAGCACCTTCTGGACTTCGGCCCCGCGGGCAAAGTCGGGCTGGTCCTGTTTGCCGGTGCGGATGGACTTGATGAAGCGCTGGTAGTTGTTGGGCACTTCGGAAACGGTGACCTCCCGCCACGCGCCCTTGTCGAGATCGGCGCCGGAACAGATGCGGTACCCGGAGGTGGTGCGGTCGGAGTCAATCTCCACCGTCCCCTTGGTGCCGGCGATCTTGAGGAACAACCGGTTGGCATGACCGCCGCACCAGCGGGTGGTGTGGATGGTGCCGAGCGCGCCGTTTTTGAATTCCACGTTGAGGACGGCGGAATCGTTGGCGTCGAACACGTATTCGCCGATGCGGTTGCCCGGGGCCTTCGGAAACGCCTTGAGACGGCAGTACACCGAGGCGATCGGTCCCACGGGGAACGTCGCGAAATCGACGATGTGCACGCCCACGTCGCCGAGCACGCCCTTGCTTCCGTGTTTTTGGGAAAGCCGCCAGAGCCAGGCCGGCGTCGTGCGCCAGTCCCCCCAGATCTTGCTCGCCAGCCAGGCCTGCAGATAGCTGGCCTCCACGTGGCGCACTTCGCCGATTTCCCCCGCGTGCACGAGGGCCGCCACCGCCTGAATCGCCGGCCAGTCGCGGTAGGACAGGTTGACCATGTTGATGACGCCCGCCTTTTTCGCCGCCGCGACCATGCGCCGGGCGTCGGGATAGGTGACGGCAAGCGGCTTCTCGCAGAGCACGTGTTTGCCCGCCTTCAGACATTCGATGGCCAGCGGCGCGTGAAAGGCGTCCGGCGTGACAATCGAAACCGCGTCAAACTTCGCCTTGCGAAGCAATTCCTTCACGCCCCCGTAGGCCTCGCCGATGTTGTGCTTGTTGGCGAATTCCTCGGCCCGCGGCAGGTCCACGTCCGCGGCGGCCACGAGGGAACAGTTTTTGATGGCGTTGAACCGCTCGGCATGAACGTTGGCCATGCCGCCGGTTCCGAGAATGGCAAGGCGGACTGTCTTTTTACTCATGGGAAGAAACTGGGTTCGGTGAAATCAGGCCGGGGTGGAGCAGGGGGGCCTCCCGGCGCGATCCGGATCGAAAAAAGTGCTGCGGGAAGGTCCTCCTTATTTGTATCCCACCGTGGAGCGGAGGTGCGCTTCCGGATCGTCCGGCAGCGGCTCCAAGGCCGGGCTGTTCGGACAGGTGTCGGGAATGTTCACCGTGGGCCGGGCCCAGTGCACGGCGTTGGAGATGACTTTTTGCACCTCCGGCTGGTGGTAGGTCGGATAGGTTTCGTGTCCGGGCCGGAAATAAAACACCCGTCCGTTTCCGCGATACCACGTCGCGCCGCTGCGAAAGACCTCCCCGCCCGTGAACCAGGAGATGAAAATGAGTTCGTCCGGCGTCGGAATGCCGAAGGGCTCGCCGTACATTTCCTCGGCGGGAATGACAAAATGGTCGCCGATGCCCCGGGCGATCGGATGGGACGGCATCACGTTCCAGATCCGCTCCTTGTCGCTGGCCTCCCGCCATTTGAGCGAGCAGGTCGTGCCCATGAGGGCCTTGAAGATTTTCGAATAGTGGCCGGAGTGCAGCACGATGAGCCCCATGCCCTCGAGCACGCGGCGTTTCACGCGCTCGACAACGGCATCCTGCACGTCACCGTGGGCCATGTGTCCCCACCAGGTCAGCACGTCGGTCGAGGCCAGGACCTCCTCGGTCAGACCGTGCTCGGGCTCGTCGAGCGTGGCGGTGCGGACGGAAAATCCGGGTTCCTTGCGCAGGAAGGCGGCGATGGTTTCGTGCATGCCCTGCGGGTAGAGCTCGGCAACCTTGGGATTGCGTTTTTCGTGGCGGAATTCGCCCCAGACGGTGACACGGAGAGAGGTGGACATCGGAAAAATCTGTTTTTCAAAAAAGCCGCCGCGGACCGGAAAATCAACGGCAATGAATTGCATTTGTCCGCGAAGAATAGCAAAAATCCGACCGCATGCTTTCCATCGTCCGGGACATCGAACGCACCCTGGTTCGCCTGCGATCCGGACGGCTCCGCATCCACATTCCCCGTCCGGTCGGGCTTTACCGGAAGATCCCCCGCAGTTTTTTTCACGCCACGCCGGAGGTGTTCATCCAGACCGGAGGCGGCACGGATTTTGAGTGTCCGGGCGGTTCCTTCCGCCTCGAGGCCTGGGATGTCTGTGTGATGCCCGCGGGCGTTCCGCACATCGAGACGCCGGTCGACCTCGCCACACCCTATGGCATTCTGGTCTGCATGCAGGCGCGCGACGGTCTCCTGGTGCACCGTGCGGCGGCGTCCGAACGCCGCGAGATCGTGGCCATCCGCGCGGAGCATCTTCCCACCGGCCGCGGGCGCGCCGCGTTCCGGTACCTGGAGGAAATGTCGGCCCCCGTCCCCGAAAAACACCGCCGGGGTTATTTGCGCTGCCTGCTGGAGGCCTTTTTCATCACGACCATCGGGGAGTTGCAAAAACCCACCTTCCGAAACGACACGCGGTCGCCGCTCGTCACGGAGGCCGAAAAACTCGCCCGGGCGTTGCTGACCGATCCGGACCTTTCCGTCGTGCGCCTCGCGGCCTCCCTCGGGTGTTCCGCCGATTATCTGTCGCGGAGGTTTCAGCGGGAGATGGGGCAGACGCTGACCGGATGGCTCACGCGCGAACGGGTGGCCCTGGCGCGCGACCTCCTGACCGATCCGCGGCGCAGTGTGTCCGAGGTGGCATGGATGTGCGGGTTCAGCACGCCGTCCTATTTCATCCGGGTCTTCCGCCAGCAGACCGGCCTGACCCCGCGCGCCTGGCGGACGTCGGCGGCGGGGTGAGGCACCTTCGACATCGTCCCGGGGACACCCTTCGGCGTGTCTCCAAATTCCGGGTCAGGCCGGCAGCCGACCCTCCGCTGCAAACACGGGCGCGAAGCGCGTCGCCTGATTTCCGCATGTCAGCTTTTGCCAAAGGTTTCCGCTTTCCTTCTCCCCTCCGCTCCTGACGTCGGAGCCCACGCTTTCCGCTTTTTCCCTACGTGAACGATGCTTGCAAGGCGGGAATTGATTCCATTAACTCACGAAAACATGTCTACGGAATCTGCATCAGGGTATTCACGGAAAAATCCGTTTCCGGCCACGTTGACCGTCAACAAAAAGCTCACGGGAGAGGGGTCGAACAAGGACACGCGCCATTTTGAAATTTCGCTTGCCGGGTCCGGCCTGGAGTACGAGGTCGGTGACTCGCTGGGGGTGTTTCCGACGAATGATCCCGCCCTGGTCGATCAGTTGCTCAAGACCCTGGGTTTCAGCGGGGACGAAATCGTTCCGAACGCCGACAAGGTTTCCGTGCCGCTCCGGGAGGCTCTGCTCAAGAGCTACGTCATCACCTCGCCCGACAAGAAGCTTCTCGCCGCCATTGCCGAGAGGGATTCCTCCGCGCAGTTCCTGAAGGATTTTCTCGATCCCGCCTACAAGACGAATCTCGACGAATATCTTTGGGGGCGCGACGTGCTGGATCCGCTGCTGGAGTTCACCGCCGCCAGATTCACCCCCGAGGAATTCGTCGCCTGCCTGCGCAAATTGCAGCCGCGCCTCTACTCGATCGCGTCCTCGCGCAAGGTGGTGGGGGAAAACGTACACCTCACCGTGGCGGTGGTTCGTTACGAGTCCTACAACCGTCCGCGTGCCGGCGTCGCCTCGTCCTTCCTCGCGGAGCGCGCACAGGGTCAGGGGGCCGTCCCCGTGTTCTGTCACACCGCCAAACATTTCCGCGTTCCGGAGGATCCGTCGACCAGCATGATCATGGTCGGACCCGGCACGGGCATCGCGCCGTTCCGCGCCATGCTGCAGGAACGGGCCGCCACCGGTGCCACCGGCAAAAACTGGCTCTTCTTCGGCGAACAGCGTTCGAAGACGGACTTCTTCTACCGTGAGGAGTTCGAGAAATATCAGGCCGACGGCGTGCTGACGAAATTCCACACCGCGTTCTCGCGGGATCAGGATTTCAAGATCTACGTCCAGCATCGCATTCTCGAGAATGCGGCCGAGCTTTACGACTGGCTCGAAAACGGCGCCATCTTCTACATCTGCGGCGACGCCTCGCGCATGGCCAAGGATGTCGACGCCGCGCTGCACGAGGTGGTGGAAAAAGCCGGCGGCAAGACGCCCGAACAGGCGAAGGAATACATCGACGCCCTGAAGAAGGAAAAGCGTTACCGCAAGGACGTTTATTAAGACTTGCCGTTGCTTTTGGACTTGCTCCCACCCCCTCCGGAGGGCGGGTGAAAAACAGGAGTGGGTGTAAGGTCAAGTGCAGGAGTAAGGTTTTGTTGTGACTCAATCCCTCAAACACGTTCACTTTCTCGGCATCTGCGGTACGGCCATGGGGTCGGTTGCCGCCGCCATGCGCGACCGCGGATTCACGGTCACCGGACAGGACGACAACGTCTACCCGCCGATGTCGACCTTCCTCGAGGGCAAGGGTGTCACCATCACGAAGGGGTTTGATCCCGCGGACATTCCCGCGGCGGACGTCATTGTGATCGGCAACGCCATGTCGCGGGGCAATCCCGCGGTGGAGGCCGTTCTCAACCGCAAGCTTTATTACCTCTCGCTGCCGGAGACGCTGAAACAGTTCTTCCTGCGCGGACGCCACAACCTCGTCGTCACCGGCACGCACGGCAAAACCACCACCACGTCGCTGTTGACTTGGATTTTCGAGAGCTCCGGACGCCGGCCCAGCTGGCTCATCGGCGGCATCCCGGAGAACCTCGGTCAGGGAGCCTGCCTGCGTGATTCGAAACATTTCATCCTCGAGGGCGACGAATACGACACCGCCTTCTTCGACAAGCGCTCGAAGTTCATCCACTACCTGCCCGAGCTGGTGATCGTGAACAACATCGAGTTCGATCACGCCGACATTTACAACAGCCTCGACGAGATCAAAACCAGCTTCCGCCGGCTGCTCAACATCGTGCCCGGCGAGGGCATGGTCCTGCTGAATGCGGACGATCCAAACTGCATCGATGTCGGCAAACGCTGTCCGGCGCCGATTCTCGAAGTCGGTTTCTCGGAGAACGCCGGCAACCGCATCCTCAATCCGCGCCACGAACACGGGGTTTCGTCCTTCGATCTGCTCGGCGCCACCTTCGAGGTGCCGCTGGTCGGCGATTTCAATATCCGCAACGCCGCCATGGCGGCCTCCGCGGCGCATTTTTACGGCATTTCGATCGGTGAAATTCAGGAGGCCCTGAAAACCTTCAAGGGTATCAAACGCCGCCAGGAGGTGCGGGGCGTGGTGAACGGCATCACGGTGATCGACGACTTCGGGCATCATCCCACGGCCATCCGGGAAACCCTGGCCGGACTGCGGAGCCGCTACGGCGGCGCGCGCCTCTGGGCCGTCTTCGAGCCGCGCTCAAACACCACCCGGCGGGCCGTCTTCCAGCACGACCTGCCCAAGGCTTTCGCGCAGGCCGACGGTGTGTTCATCGCCCAGGTGGCCCGCCTCGAGCAGTTGTCCGAAAACGAACGCCTCAATCCGGAACGCGTCGTGGCGGACATCGCCGCCATGGGCAAACCGGCCTTTTACGAGCCCACCGCCGACGACATCGTGGAAAAGTTGCGCCCGCAGGTGCGGTCGGGCGACGTCATCGTCGTGTTCAGCAACGGCGGATTTGACGGCATCCACCAGAAATTGCTCGAACGACTGTAAGGCGGGTCCGGACCCGCCGACGCGCGGTGGGTTTCCGTACCGCGGCCCGACAGGCCGTGTGCATGTTGGGATCGTCGCGACCGGCCCCGAGGGCCGGGCTGTCGGATTGCGCACCGTTGGCGCGTTTTTATCCGCCGGAAAACTGCGCAGGCCGTGATTCAGCCATGGGTTTCAGGGCATGGCCGGAAGGTCGGCGGGAGAGCAACAGGGGGCCGGTCGTGGTCACGGTGTTTGCGACCCCGGCGGTTCCCACAACCCACCAAAGGTGAATGATTCTGCAGCCCGGGCCGAAGGTCTGGGGATGGGGCGTGCCATCCGGATTGCGGGGCTGCGAGAGTCCGCGGCGGGATTCTCAGCGGTGTCGTCCCCGACGCCGTCCCGGCCTCACACCACGCGCACGCCGGGCCAGTCGTTTCCGAGAACGCGGCGGGCGGGCAGGCCGAGCCAGTCGTTGAGGAGCGAGGCGTACACCTGACGGAAATCGATCTTGTGACGCACGTCGCCACCGACCAGATCCGTCAGGTCCGGCGGATCGCCGTGCAGGCCGCCCTTGACCGCATCGCCCAGAACAAACAACGGTGCCGCCGCGCCGTGATCGGTGCCGCGGCTGCCATTTTCGGCGACCCGGCGTCCAAATTCACTGAAGGCCAGCACCGTCACCCGGTCGGACGATTTCTGTCGCCGCAGATCGTCGAGAAACGCGCCGACGCTGGAACTGAAATCCCCCAACAGCCGGGCATGGTTCCCCAACTGATCCGAGTGCGTGTCGTATCCGCCCTGGGAAACGTAATACACCCGCGCCGGAAAATCGCCGGTGACCAGGCGCGCGACCATCTGCAACTGCGCCGCGAGCCGGCTGTCCGGATACCGGCCCTTGTTTTTTTCCCTCTTGAGGATGGCCCGCATGCTGTCTCCCGCCACCACGGCGTTCATGGCGGTGTGACGCAGGAAATCGATCGTTGCCGGTTCCGTGCCGGAGATTCCTCCCGCGATGGTCATCCGGGCCCGTCCCCCCGCCGGCTGGTTGATTTTCTCAAAGACCCGTTCCTGGATTTTGGCAAAGGTGGCGGTGTCGCCGCTGGGATTCCACTGGAAGGTGTCGGGGTCGTTGACCGCCAGTCCCACGTTGGACTGATTGCGAAAGGCCTGCGGCATCACCTTGCCGAAGCTGACCCCGATTTCCCCGGGACGCTTGGCCGGATCGCAGCCGGCGCATTGCGCGTCGAAATACCGTCCGATCCACCCCTCCACCTGACGCGCCTCGGTGTCATCCGCGCCGGTGTGCCAGATTTCCATCGAGCGAAAATGCGAGCGATTGGGATTCGGATACCCCACGTTCTGCACGATGGCCATGTGGCCGGCGTCGTATTCCTTCCGCAGCGCCCCGAGGGCGGGATGCAGTCCGAGCCTGTCGGTGAGCCTGAGGGTCTGGTCCGCGGCCAGATGCAGCGTCGGCCGCGCGCGGATGTAGGCATCATCCGCAAAGGGCACAACGGTGTTGAGTCCGTCGTTGCCGCCGCTGAGCTGCACCACCACCAGAATGCCGGCATCGCGTCCCGCCCCGGTTGCCGCCGCCGTGCGGGTGACAAAGCCCGGCACAAACGCGCTGGCCGCCAGCAGTCCGGCCCCCTTGAGGCCCGTGGAGAGAAATTCGCGGCGGGTGTGGAGATGCATGGGAGGAGACGCTTGGGATCAATCTACACAAGATGCCCAAAAAGGAAATCTTCCCGCCATCCGGGGGAACCGCCGGAGCCCAACGTGCGGCAGCCGCATCGTCAGCACAGCTGGTATTCCGGACTGCTCATGATGAGATGGACCAGTCCGCGGGCGCGTTCGTCAAAATTGGTGTCCCGCACCGACATCGACCGAAAACCGCCGGCGCCGTCGGTTTCCGCCAGTTGTACCAGCGCGTCGCGCAGTTCGCGGCCCGGCGGACGCTGGAGAAACTCGCGCAGGAGATAATCCACGATGTCCCGTGCCGAGAGCATGCGCCGGATCTCGCCGCCGGCTTCCAGCTGTGCCTTGGGGTTCCAGGGAACCACGTCGGGCCGGCGTTGTTCGGCGAGGAACTCCCTGCGGCTCACCGACCGGTCCACGGTGCGGCGGTCAAAGGTTTTGAATTCGTCCGGACTCACCCCGTGCATGAGGAAGTTGGCGAAATTGTAGCGTACGAGGAGCGTATTGGAATTGATCCAATTCGCGCCCCCGGGCCAGCCGTTGACGTCGGGCGGGAAAAACAGGTTCTGCCCCATCGCACGCAGGGCGCCCAGGATGAGTTCGTCCGCGGGCAGCGGCGCGCGCATGGCCTTGAGGGCGCCGATGGCCAGAACGACCGGACTTTTCACCACGGCGCTGCGCGCCGGCCCGGAGTAAAACAGCCGCGAGCGAAACAGCGTGTGAAGAAGTTCCTTCAGGTTGTAGCCGGAGTCGCGGTACATTTTCGCCACCGGCGAAACCATCTCCGGCGGAGGCTGCGTGCAGACAAAATAATCGAGAAACTTCCACGCCATGAAATCCGCGGTGGCGGGATGATCGCAGATGATTGCGACAATGTCCTCGCCGTTGAACGGACCCGTGCGGCCAAGGAAGGTCTTCTCGCCGGGATCGTGGGCATTCTCCCGAAACCGGAAGGTCCAGTCCCTGCGGTCCACCCCGTATCCGGTCAGCGCCCGGGCCGCTTCCTTCACGTCCTCCTCGGAATAGGGTCCGACCCCCATGGAAAAAAGCTCCATGAGCTCGCGGGCAAAATTTTCGTTTGGCCGATCTTTGTGACTGGAGGCATTGTCCAACCAGACCAGCATGGCCGGATCCCGGATCAATGCCCGGAGCTGGTCGGGAAACGGATGCAGGGCCAGCGCGCGAAAGGTCTGGTTTTGCCGCCAGAGCGGATACGTGAGCTCGATCTTGTCCTCGAAGCTGCTGGCAAAATGGGAATGCCAGAACAGCGTGAGTTTTTCCTCCAGCGGGGGAATGGCGCCCGGCGCGGGGGCGCTGGCCAGCATGCGATTCAGCCACCAGATCTGCAGCGCGCGGATTCGGGCGCGCTCGTCCTCCCATCGCCTTTGGCGTTCCTTTTGTTGCTCCTCCGGAGGCAGCGACTTCAACCGCTCTTCAAAGGCGGACGGACTTTCCTCCGGAAGGACCGCGCCCGGCGGCGCGGGCAGATTGCCGGAAGGAGGGTAATTGACGAGGCGATCCACCGCGCCGTCCAGTCCCAGCGAGGCGAGTTCTTCCGCCTGTTCCCACGTCCCGCCGAATCCCGCCCGCCAGAGCAGATGCGCGGCCGCATGGGTGTCGAAATCCCGCGGCGGAAGGGGGGAGAGGTCGGACATGATGTTCCAGTCTAGGACGGCGCCGCGCGGTGTTCAACCGACTTGCCCGGCGGCCGTCTTTCCGACGCTGTCGGGAAGTCGTTCATACAGGCGCAGAATTTCCCTCCCCTCCCGGCCGGGATGGGTCGGGAGCATGTCCCGTTCCTCAAGCAGTCGAAAAGCCGGAGAAAACAACACGTCGAGGCCGGCCTTCGTACAGCCGAAGGGCGGACCGTCCTCCGGTCCGGGATCCAGATAAAAAATGGCCAGAAAATGCCCGCCGGGACGAAGCACCGTCGCAGCCGAGCGGGCGTAGGCTTCGCGCAGCGAGGGATCGATCGCGCAAAAGCACGTGTGCTCAAAAAGACCGTCAAAGGCGCCCCGCCATGCCGCGGGCGGCCGGAAAAAATCACCGACTTCGTAACTCTCACGCCCGACGGGAAGGTGATGCCGGGCGGCCCTGATGGCCGACGGCGCAATGTCCAGCCCGACAACCTCCGCGCCCCGGGCCGCCAGCGCCCGCACGTCATGCCCCGATCCGCAGCCGGGCACCAGCACGCGTCCGGTCAGCGCGTGTTTTTCGAGCCACGCCACCAACGCCGGATGCGGCGCCCCTTTTTCCCAGGGCGTATCCCCGCGGCGGTAGCGTTCCTCCCACTCGGTCATGGAAAAACGTTAGAGAAAAGCGGAAGGCGGAAAGAGGAAAACGAAAATGGATTCGACGTGCCTCGCGCCCCGCGTCCGGTGGAGGGAAACCTCCGGCTTGTCCCAATATTCCTTTCGTGGGAGTTCACTTCAGCGGGCATGCCCCCGCGATTAACGCGGGACCCTTCGCCTCCTGACGTCGGCGCCTTCCTGGGTGTCATTGCAACATGTCGGCGTTTCAGCTTTTCACCGAAGGTTTCCGCCTTCCCCTCCTATTCCGGCCGGCGGCGCCAGCGGGATCCCAGCGCGATGCCGTATTGGAATTTGCGGGCGTGTTCGCGGATGAGGAACGGCAGCTCTTTGGCGATCTGAAATTCGAAATGCGGTTCGAGGAGGGCGCGCAGGGTGTCCCAGGACCGCGCGTCTTCGGGATGCCGTCCCCCCAGCCAGTTTTCCCGCGAGGTGAATTCCTCCAGCCAGGTGAACGGCGTGGCGAGCAGAAGCTGGCCGCCGGGTTTCACCAGCGAGGGCAGACGATCCAGAAAACGCCGCGGATCGGTCAGGCGGCAAAGCAGATTGGCCGCCAGCACCACATCGAATTCCCCCAGATTGGCCCGCAGGTCCATGGCGTCGCCGGTTTCAAACGTCACCCGTTCCCGCGCGATCCCGCCTGGCACCTCCGCGCGAAAGGGCGCGGTGATTTGTCCCTCCACCACATAGGAGCTTTCAATGAACCCCCGGTCTTTCAATTCCTGCGCGGCCGAAATGAAACGTGTGGAATAATCGATGCCGATGACCGTGCCGGCATACCGGGCCAGCTCAAAGGTCGCCCGTCCCACGGAACAGCCGACGTCCAGGGCCCGCGCCTCGCGTCCCATGGGTCCGATGAGATCACCGACGCAGCGCCGGGGAAAATTCAAGGCCTCCCGCGGAGCCGGCATCCGTCCGAGAACCTCCTCCTCTGAACCATAGTGGAAAAGAAGATATTCGGAGACCAGCCTGTCGGTTTCGTAGGGATTCATGCGTGCGCCTTCCCTGTGTACCAAAAGCGGAAAAACTGAAACGCTGAAAAACGGAAATCGGCCCGAACGCCTTCCGCGACTCCGGGTGGAGGGACAACCCCCGGCTCGTCCCAAAATTCAGGGTCGGGCCGGCGGCCGACCCTCCGTCCGTTGAAGTTCACACTTCAGCGTGCCGCTTCCCTTATGTCGGCGCCTACGGCTATATTTCAGCGGCGTGGTTTTTTGGGGACGCGGGAGGACTTTGCGGTCACGCAGAGAATCTCAAACAACAACTGTGCGCCGAGCAGGGCGGTCATGCCGGTGGGATCGTAAGGCGGCGAGACTTCCACGACGTCCGCGCCGACGAGACGCAGGTCGGACAGGCCCTGCAGAATCCTCATGGCTTCGCGCGTGGTGAGCCCGCCCATGACCGGCGTGCCCGTTCCCGGAGCCAGCGTGGGATCGATGGCATCAATGTCGAAACTCAGATAAACCGGCCGGTCCCCGACCACGCGGCGAACCGTCTCAATGACCGCCGGAATCCCCATGCCATCGATGTCCGCCATTTCGATGACGGTCACCCCGGCCTCCTTCGCAAAGGGTGCGGTCATTTCGCAGTAGGGATCGCGGATGGCAATCTGCACGCTGTGCGCCGCATCGATCAATCCCTCCTCAATGGCATTCCGAAACGGCGCGCCGTGATGAAACTTGGTTCCCTTCAGGGGAGGCGCCATGTCGTAGTGCGAGTCGAAATGAATCAGGGCCGGAGCCTCCTTCCTGCCCAGCGCCCGCAGGATCGGAAAGGAAATCGAATGATCTCCCACCGAAAGCGGAACCACCTGCGCGTCGACGACGCGTTGATAAAATGCGGTGATCTCGCCATTGAGACGCTCGAGATCAAAGATGTTCTGGATTGGCACATCGCCCAGATCCGCGACGCGCGCGTGTTCATAAGGGATCACCTTGGTGATGGGGTTGATGTACCGGATCAATCCGGATTGGCCCGGACAGCCTGGGCGCCGTAGTGTGCGCCGGAGCGATGACTCAACCCCGCATCGGTGGCCACCCCGATCAGCCCGATATCCACCTTTTCCCAATCCTCCGCAAAATCCGTCCGGAAAAAGGTGGGAATTCCCGAGTAGGGCATTTCCGTGAGGTTCTTTCCCTAACTGGCGATACGCTCGAGAATGTTGTGGGATGACTCCATGACAAATCAGGCTTTTGTTGTGTGGGGTAAACCGTTGATTTTATTCGACATGTCAATGACGGACCCGTCCGGGAATAAGGAACCGGCTTGGCTCGGGGGAGGGACAAGGACTCGCCCCGGAATCCGGCGAATCCGCAGCCGCGAGGGCGTAAAAACCGACACAATATAAGAATCCACCTAAGGCGCTGACGCGAGGAGGAAACGCGGAAACCGGAAAGAGAAAGGCGAAAACTTTGAGTCAAACATGCTGAAATAAAAGCAAGGGCAAGCGCCGACATAAGGAAGCGGCATGCAGCAGCGTGAATTCCAACGGAGTCTTAGCAGAAAGATTCAGTCAAAAATTGTTGCCTGACCGAATGGACTGCCGAAGTTACGCTCCGTGTGAACGTTTTACGTTCTGTTTCAGGCTCGCCGGCCAGCCGGCCATCTAAACCCCTTCCCTGCATCGAGGAAAGCCATGTGGGGCCAAGTCTGTTCTGCCGTCGTCCTCAGTCAAAAATATCGTTTGGCAGATTAAACCGGCGGATCACGGCTTTGAGCATCCCCACGCCGAGCTCATCATTGTCGCTGTGGTGAGTCAGGGTGAAAATCTGCTTACGCCCGGCGATGTCGGGGTGGAACAAAATCACTTCGCTGCCCTTGCCGCGTTTGGCCAATACCTGAAATTGCGCGTCGTGCTGGCGCAGGATTTTTATCACATCCCGATACTTCTTTCGCCTAGCCACAGAGAACCGGTTCGAATTTCGGTTTCCCAGCGACTTTCCGCCCCTTCATTTTCCTCGCCTGATCGGCCAGCTTGGCAAGATCGTTTGGATCAAGGGCAATGATTGCTGCACGGCATTTCAGGCTGTCGCATCGATCCCCATCTTCCAGAGCGTCCACAAAGGATTTCTTCTGGGCCTTCTCCCACCGCTCGAAAAATTCTTCGGGGGCAGGGGAAATCGCGCTTTCAGCGAGCCCTTGCTCAAAGCAAAATTCCAGATGCGTCTTGATCACTGCTTCAAGCGCCGACATGGCTTCCGCCTTCGTCTTGCCGTAGCCGAGCAGATCAAATTCGAGAGCGTGCGCAACAAAATCCCCCTCTTCCCTGTAAATCAGGACCCGCACATTCAATTCAAACATCTGGGTCTTCACACCCCCCCTCTACAGCGGAGTGCACCGCCAGTCAACCCACCCGTAAAGATACCCCTACCACTTGGGTGCCCCAAATTTTTCGTTTTCCCCGTGACGCTAATCAACTTGGACCTTCTTTCGCCCTTACCCGGCCCTTATTGCCCTCGCCGAGGGATTTGAAAATCAACAGGAGGCCTCGTGGAGGTGGATCGGCGCCTTTTTATTTCACGGCAAATGTTCCTCATCTTGCTGGAAATCCGCGGTCATTTCCGACGCGGTGAAAAAGTGTCAACTTCCCCCTCCCGTAGACGTTAG
>CALCJD010000060.1 GCA_937960895.1 uncultured Spartobacteria bacterium
CGTGTTTCAGCTTTTCAGCAACTTCCCATCGCCTCCTCACGTCGGCGCCTACGGGAGCTTGCTTCGTTTCCTCTTTCAGATTTTCAGTTTTCAGCTTTTCAGCTTTTCGCTTTGTTCTTTTCCCCATGTCCGTCATCGCCGCCATTGTGACGCATCGTCGGCCGGCGGAGCTGGAGCGTTTGCTGCGAAACCTTGCGGATTCCCGGGTTCCGGTGGCCGGCTGCGTGATCTCCGACCATGCGCCGGACGGCACGACGGTTTCGCTGGCGCGTGCGATGCCCTTTGAGACGGTCGTGCGCGAGGATCCGTCGAACCCGGGACCGGGCGCAGGTTGGGCCCGGGCGGCGCGCATGGCGCTGGACCGGTTTCCTTCGGCGGAAGCCATCTGGTATCTGGACGATGACGTCACGATTTCCCCCGATGCCTTGGGGATTCTTCTCGGGGAAAAAAACAAGGCCGGGGCGGAATCCATTGCTCCGCTCCTGGAGGACGCCGACGGTCGGCTGTGGGCGTTTCCGGAACCGGAGGCCCCCGCGCTCCGCCGGTTGATCCGTCAGGCGGCGACTCCGGCGGACGCGCGCCGGCTGCTCGGTGACTCCCCGTTGCCCTTCTGCTGGTGCACCGGCGCCTGTTATCTGGTGGACAAATCGGCCATACAACGGGCGGGATTTCACCGTGAGGATTTCTGGTTGCTGGGCGAGGACCTTGAGTATTCCATGCGTCTCGCCGGGCTCTCTCGCGCGGTTTTCACCTGCCGGGTCTCCGTGCCGCATCTGCCGCCTCCACCGTCCTCGCCGGCGGCTGCCAGGCGCGGTGACTACGTGAAGTTTTGCTCTTTACTGCAAAATCTGTCCTATCTGGCATTTCACTCGCCACACAGTCGCCACATGAAACGCTACCTGCCGGGAAACTTCCGACGCTTCCTGCGAACGCACGGCTCCTCGTTCCGCACGATGCGGGACGCGGCGGGATGCTTTTGGAACGGAGCCCTTCGTGGCGAGCCCGCCGGGACGGCTTCGGGAGCACGGCTGAGGGATCGCATCACGCGTTATGAGTTCTGACGGAGCCCGGAAAACCCTCAAGGTGCTGGGCACCACGGTGGATTGTGTCACGTACGAATCCGCCCTGGCCCGCATCAAGGAACTGGCCGCCGCCGGACGGCCCGCCGCCGTCTCCGCCTGCAACACCCATCTGGTGTCCCTCGCCCGGTCGGATCCGAGTTTCCATGCGGTGATGGAACGCTTTGATCTGGTGGCCCCGGACGGATACCCCCTCATCTGGTCGCTCAATGCCCAGGGAGCGGGACTGCAGGACCGCGTGTACGGTCCCTACCTCATGCGCTACACGCTGGAACGGACTCCCGCGCCCTGGCGGCATTTCTTTTTCGGCGGCACTCCGGAATGTCTCGAGCGCCTGGTGAAGACCGCCCAAACGCTGCAGCCCGACATTCAGATCGCCGGCACGCTTTCACCTCCCTTCCGCACGTGGACGGAATCCGACGAGGACCAATTCGCCCGCATCATCCAAGACAGCGGGGCGGATTTCATCTGGGTGGCCCTGGGCGGGGAACGGCAGGAGCGCTGGATCGTGAAAAATTTTCACCGTCATCGCAAAGGCGTGTTTTTTGCGGTCGGGGACGCATTTGAACTGCTGGCCGGACGCCGTCCTTTTGCCCCGGCCTGGATGCAGAGGATGGGGCTCACCTGGCTCTACCGGCTCGCGCAGGAACCCCGCCGGCTCTGGGCCCGGTATTTTCGGTTCAATTCCCTGTTCATCTACTATACCCTGCGCGACCGCCTTCTGGGAACGCCCCGCCGGTACGCGGCCGAAGATGCGTCCACAGTGCGGCCGCATGTCGCGTTTCTCGGCTCGCGCGGGGTGCCGGCGCGCTATTCGGGATTCGAGGTGGTGGTGGAAAACCTCGGAAGCCGCCTGGCGGCGAAAGGCTATCCGGTCACCGTCTACAACCGCTACCCGCGCTACGACCTGCCTGCCAAGACCTACAAAGGCATGAGGGTGGTCGTGCTGCCCACCATCCCCACCAAAAGTCTCGACACCATTTTCCACACGGCCCTCTCGGCCCTGCATGCGCTCGCACAGGATTATGACGTCATTTATCTCTGCGGCGTGGGCAATGCCCTCATCGGCGGATTCCTGCGTCTGCTGGGTTACAAGGTGATCATCAACGTGGACGGCGCCGACTTCAACCGGGCCAAATGGGGATCCCTCGCGCGCGGCTGGCTGCGGATCAGCGAGCGCTGGGCCATCCGGTTTGGGCACAAGGTCATTGCCGACAACAGCGAGATCGTCTCGCGCTATCAGCGCGAGTACGGCGCCTCGCCGGTTCATCTCAGCTACGGCGCGATCGTCCGGGAGGAACCCGTGCAATGCGGCGAACTCGAACGCTGGAAACTCACTCCGCGCAGTTACATTCTTTATGTCTCGCGCCTGACCCCGGAAAATCAGGCCGACCTTCTGCTGCGCGCCTACGCCCGGTACCAAGGCCCTCTCAGACTGGTGGTCTGCGGCGGGGCCAACTACGAACACGCCTACTATCAGAAACTGCAGAAACTGGCGGACGGGCGCGTGATTTTCACCGGACCGCGTTATGGCGACAGCTACCTGGAGCTCAGTCAGAATGCCGCGTTTTACGTCATGCCCGCCGACATCGAGGCCACGCGCCTCGTCCTGCTCGACCAGCTCGGCATCGGTGCCGCCATCCTGTATCACGATTGCCCCGCCACCCGGGAGGTGCTGGCCGACGCCGCCGAACCCTTCAGCGCCGAAAATCCCGAGGAGGCCCTGGCGGAAAAAATCACCTTTCTCAGCGAAAACCCCGCCCGCTGCGAAGAACTCCGCCGCCTCGCCCTCCAACGTGCCAAGGACGCCTTCCACTGGGAGAGCGTGGTCGAACGGTATGAAGAGCTGTTTGAGGAGATCGGAGTACCGACGGGGAAAACGTTGAAATGCTGAAATGCTGAAATG
>CALCJD010000061.1 GCA_937960895.1 uncultured Spartobacteria bacterium
GATCCAGCGGCGCAAAACGCCGGCGATCTTGTCGCGGAGCACTTCCTTTTGAATGAGGTCTTCGGAGGTCGTTGCCATCACGCGAGCTTAGGACAGGCCGGGGGCGGGAAGTGATCGGAAAATGCGCACGATTTTCACAGGAGGCCCATTTCGGTGAGTTGCTTTCGCATCACCTCGGCGAATTTTTGGTATCCGGCCGCGGAGAAATGAATGCGGTCGGCGGCGTAGAATTCCGCGATGGGGCGCCCCTCGGCGTCGCCGAATGCCGTGCGCAGATCGAGCACCGGCAGGCCCTTTTTCCGTCCGAGTTCGGCCAGACGCGCATTGAAATCCTCCAGCGCGCCCGGCTTGAGGGGAGCGGAATGGCCGTCCCGTGGAGCGACTGAACAAAGGAGAATCGGAAGATCCGGCCGCGCGGCCCGCGCCTGATCGATCATCGCCTCGATGTTTTCCACGATGACGGCCGGGTCCGCGTGGGCGCTCAGATCGTTGGAGCCAATGGCCAGCACAACGGCCTTCGGCTGCAGATCAAGAACGTCCTCCTGAAAACGGAAAAGCAGCCCGCGGCTGACATCCCCGCCGATCCCGCGATTTGCCACCTTCAGCTCCGGCAGGTCCTTGGCCAGGGTCTTCCAGTTGGCGATCATTGAGGAGCCCACAAACACCACCGCCCCGCGGTCCTTCTCGCGCTTTCTCCAAAACGACTCCCGGTTGTCCTTCATCCAGGGATGCAGACGGATCGGCCCCTTGCCCGGCCAAGCGGAGGAATCGGCGGGATCGGGATAGGGAGTCTGGGCCGGGGCGGGGAGGAGCATTCCGGCAAAAACCACCAGGGCGGTAAGGAAAGCCGGGAGGTACCGCGCGCGGCAGAGAAAGGGGCGCGTTCCTCCAGGACCGTGCACTCCGGGTTTTTCCAGAACCAAAATTTTCCTCGAAATTGTTGACATGCGGATTGTCGACAATTAGACAAAAGAAATGTCCTGTGCCAAGGAAAACCTGCAAAATTCTCCCGAGTCTCCGGTTCAACCTCTGCCCGTGGTGGGATTTCTTGGCACGGGGATCATGGGCCGGGGCATGGTGCGCAATCTCATCAAGGGGGGAGCGCGTCTTCAGGTTTACAACCGCACGCGATCCCGCGCCGAGGAGGCGGTGGACGGCCGGGCCCGGGTCGTGGATACACCGGCTGAGGCGGCGCGTGGGGCCGGGGTGGTTTTCACGATGCTGGCCGATCCCGATGCGGTGCTGGCGTGTTATGAAGGGCCGAATGGTTTGTTGGAGGGATTGGCGCCCGGCACGGTGGTGATTGATTCCAGTACGATTTCGAAACCGGCGACGCTGAAAATTGCCGCGTTGGTGGAAGGCCGCGGGGGGAGGTTTCTGGATGCGCCGGTGACCGGCAGCAAACGGGAGGCCGAGGAGGGCAATTTGCGTTTTCTTGTCGGCGGCGATGCGGCGGTGCTCGAGACGGTCCGTCCGGTGCTGGATTTGATGGGCACGTCGGTGGCGATGGGGCCGGTGGGTACCGGCATCACGGCGAAGCTGGTCAACAATCTGGTCGTCGCCGCCGCGATGCAGGCCTTCAACGAAGGCATGGTGCTGGCGGTGCGCGCCGGGCTCGATCCGGACACGATGTATTCGCTGTTGATGAGCAACCCGCGGGCCCGCGTGGGCATGGCGGAGGTGAAGGGTCCGTTGATTTTGAAAGGCGACTTCACACCGGCCTTTGCACTGCGCCTCATGCGCAAGGATGTCCGGCTGGCCATTGAGACCGCCGCGGAGCTGGGGGTGAAACTGCCGGCTACGGAGGCCGCGAAGAGTGTTTTTGATGCGGCGATGGAGGAGGGTTCGGCCGACGAGGATTTCTCCGCCGCCATCAAGCACCTTGAACGTATGGCCGGAGTGGAGGTGCGGAGCCGTTCATGAAAACGATCACCCTTCCCGACTGGCAACCCCGTCCGGAACACGCCGGCCTGCCGGACTCGCCGAAGCGCTTCCCCGACGGCGCGCAATACCGCTACGAAATCCCCAGCATCGAAACCCCCGACGCGCTCGAGGCCATCCTCGAGGAGGCGGCGAAGCGCAACCTGACCATTCACCGCGTCAGCCAGGGCAGCGGCATCATGTTGCTCACCGATGCCGAAATCACCGCCATGGCGAAACTGGCGCGAAGCGCGGGCGTTGAACTGTCGCTTTTTGTCGGACCGCGCGCGGCCTTTGATGTCACGCCGCAGCCGCACACGCCGGCGGGCAAGGTGATCGGAGGAAACCTGCGCGGTTCGGCCCAGTTGTTTTATGCGGTGGAGGATGTGCGCCGTGCCTGTGCGCTGGGGATTCGCAGCGTGCTGGTCGCCGATCTCGGACTGCTCTGGATGCTGACGGAACTGAAAAAATCCGGCGAGCTTCCCGCCAATCTCGTCCTGAAGATTTCCATCCTGCTGAGCGTGCCGAACCCCGCCACGGCGCGCGTTCTCGAAATGCTCGGCGCGGGCACCATCAATGTGTCGCCCGACCTTTCCCTGGCGCATCTGGCCGGTCTGCGCGAGACGGTTTCGGTCCCGCTCGACATCTATGTCGAGGTGCCGGACGGTTTCGGCGGATACATCCGCACCTACGAAGTGCCCGAAATGATCCGGACCGCGTCGCCGGTTTATGTGAAGATCGGACTGCGCAACGCGCCCGACATTTATCCCTACGGCGAGCAACTGCGCCTGACCGCGCTGGCCATGAGCCGCGAGCGCATCCATCGGGCCCGGATCGTGGCCGATACGATTGCCCGGTATTACCCCGAAGCGGTCATGTCCCAACCCGGCGCCGCGGACCTCGGCATTCCCGAAGTGTGATTCTCACATGAAAATTTCCCGTCTCACGCCGCTGGTGCTCGGCACGCCCTGGCGGAATCTCATTTACCTGAAAATGGAAACCGACGAGGGTCTCGTCGGATATTCCGAAGCCCGCAGCGTCAATCGCACGGAAGCCGTGCTCGGCTACCTCGAGGGCATCGGCAAACGGTATGTGCTCGGCAGCGATCCCCTCCGCATCGAGGAGCTTGTGCAGCGCATTTTTGTGGGGGATTTTGCGCGGGTCGACGACATCGCCGGCATCGGCATCGCGCTTGTCGAAACGGCCTGCTGGGACATTTTTGGCAAGGCGGTCGGTCAGCCCGTGTATCAGCTCCTTGGCGGGGCGGTGCGCGACAGGATCAAGGCTTATGCCAACGGATGGTATGCGGTGGAGCGGACGCCGGAGGCCATTGTCGAGGCGGCGCGCCGGGTGATCGACAAAGGGTATCGCGCACTGAAGATCGATCCCTTCGGCGCGGGACTTTACGAGATGGAACGCGCCGAAAAGAACCGCTCCATCGCGATCATCGAAGCCGTGCGCGGTGTGGTGGGGCCGGATGTCGACATCCTGATTGAAATGCACGGACGGTTCAGTCCTGCGACCGCCATCGACATCGCCCGCGATCTCGAGCCGTTCCGTCCGGCCTGGATCGAGGAACCGGTGCCGCCGGACAATCCCGAAGCCATGGCCAAGGCCGCGGCGAAGATCCGGCTGCCCATTGCGACGGGGGAGCGGTTGCACAGCCGCTTTGAGGTGCGCCGCCTGCTCGAACTCGGCGCGGTGGACGTTCTCCAGACGGACATCACCGAATCCATGGGCCTGCTGGAAAGCAAGAAGATCGCGGCCATGGCGGACGCCAGTTACGTCACGTTCGCGCCGCACAATGTCGGCGGACCGGTCAGTACCGCCACCTGCCTCCACCTCGCGGCCTGCACGACGAACTTTGTGATTCAGGAACACTTCAACGACTTCGTGGATTCCTGGGTGAAGCAGGCGGCCTCGGGCCCCGGCTATCCCGAGGTGGTCGACGGTTATTTCGCGCTGCCCGGCGGACCCGGACTCGGCGTCGAATTGAACGAGGATTTCATCCGCGAGCACCCGCCGAAGGACGGAACCAGCTTCAATCTTTTTCAGAAGGACTGGCACCTCAGACAACCCAAACAAGCGGCATGAGCAAAAGTTCCGAACTCCTTCAGGGACGATCCTTTCTCGGCCTCACCCCGGCCGTGGAAAAGGGCGGACCGTTTTACGCCATCGATCCCGCCACCGGCGAAAATCTGCCCCCCGCCTTTTTCTCCGCGGATGCGGCGGATGCGGCCGCCGCCGCGGAACTGGCCGGCCGGGCCTTTCCCGTTTATCGCAGAGTCCCGGCGGCGGATCGGGGAAAATTTTTGCGGGTCATCGCCGAAAATCTCGAGGCGCTGGCCGGGGAAATCGTGGCGCGCGCCCGGCGGGAAACCGCCCTGCCCGAAGCGCGCTGCCGCGGCGAACTGGCCAGGACCACGGGACAGTTGCGGATGTTTGCCGGGCTGATCGAGGAAGGGTCCTGGTGCAATGCACGCATCGACCACGGGGACCCCGCACGCCAACCGCTGCCCAAGCCCGACACCCGGTTTTACCTGCAGGGGCTGGGCCCGGTGGTTGTGTTCGGTCCGGCGAATTTTCCGCTCGCCTTTGGGGTTGCCGGCGGAGACACCGCCTCGGCCCTGGCCGCCGGCTGTCCGGTGGTGGTCAAGGCCCACTCCAGTCATCCCGGCACGTCGGAACTCTGCGCAAGGGCGGTGCTGCGCGCCGTGCAATCCTGCGGTCTGCCGGACGGGGCTTTTTCCCTGCTCTTCGGTTCGGGTGGGGAACTGGGACCCGCTTTGGTCACGCATCCGCAGATCAAGGCGGTCGGATTCACCGGCTCCGAAAAGGCGGGACGCGCGCTCTTTGATCTTGCGGCGCGGCGTCCGGATCCCATTCCGGTCTTTGCCGAAATGGGCAGCCTGAATCCCGTGTTTCTTCTGCCACGCGCCCTGCGGGAACGCGGGGAGGAAATCGCCGCCGGACTGCACGGATCCGTCACGCTTGGCGCGGGACAGTTCTGCACCAAGCCGGGACTGGTGGTGACGCAGAAGGGCGGGACGGCGGAGGAGTTCGCGCGGCGCTTCCGGGAACTGATGGGAAAAACCGATCCCGCCGTCCTGCTGAATCCGGGCACGTTCGATTCGTATCGGGATGGACTCCAACGTCTGGCGGATTCCACCGGATGCGCAGCCCCGGCGGAACCCGCGCCGTGGCGGGCCGCGCCGGCGGTGTTCCAGGCGACGGTGGCGGACTTTCAGCGTCAACCGGCGTTGCGCGAGGAGATTTTCGGTCCGGCGACGCTGTTGCTTTCGGCGGAAGATCGCGACGAGGTGATGGCTTTTGCGCGGAGTCTGAACGGACACCTCACGTCCACCGTGCACGGCACGGAGGAGGACTTCGCCGAGTTTCGCGAACTGATCGAGATCCTGGAAACAAAAACCGGCCGTCTGGTTTTCAACGGCTTTCCGACCGGCGTGGAGGTGTGTGCGTCGATGAATCACAGCGGACCGTATCCGGCCTCGACCGACGCCCGTTTCACCTCGGTGGGAACGGCGGCAATCCTGCGGTTTGTGCGTCCGGTCTGTTATCAGAACTGCCCCGACAGCGCGCTGCCGCCGGAACTTCGGGAGGATAATCCGCTGCGCATCTGGCGGCTTGTTGATAACGTGTGGACGGCCCCCGCCTGACACGCCTCATGCTCCACCCGCATCCCCGCCTTTTTGTCACTCCGGCCCATCTGGCGCGGCTTCGCGAACCGGTCACGCTTCCGCTGCTTCGCGAAGCCCAGGCGGAGGTGGAGGAGCAGGCGGAGCGCTTCGTGGCGGACCGCGGGCTGAAATACAATCCCGACGTGCACAATGCCCTGCTGCGCCGGGCGCGGGAGATGCAGATCCGCATTGTCACGCTGCTGGTGCGCTGGCACCAGACCGGCGGGGAACGGTTCCGCTCGGCGGTGCTTGATCATGTCCGCGACATGGCGGAGTGGGAACATTGGTGCTGGGAGGCCCAGATTCAGACGCCGGATCCGCACCGAGCCATCAACCGGCTCTATGATCTGAGCTCCGGGGAAAACAGCACCACGCTGGCGCTCGCCTACGATCTTCTGGCGCCGACGCTCACGGCGGAGGACCGCGCGCTTTTTGCCGATGTGGCCCGCCGGCGGTGTTTTGAGCCCTTTCTGACCGTGTTGAAATCCCAGCCCGCCCCGCCCGGACAATGGCGGCCCGGCTGGTGGTTCAAGGCGGCGCATTCGAATTGGAACACCGTCTGCTCCGGCGGCGCCGGGCTGCTGGCCCTGGCCCTGCGCGAGGAACTTCCCGACCTCGCCGACGAGGTGATCGCGCGTGTCGAGGAATCCATCTCCCCTTACTTCGCCGGACTGGCCCGCACCAACGGGGGCTGGGCGGAAGGGATCGGCTATTGGAATTACGGGCACCGTTACGGTTTTCTGTATCTGCTCGGACACGAGCGGGCGACGGGACGTCCGCATCCGTGTCTGGCCCTGCCCGGCGTGAAGGAGACGCTTTCCTTTCCGCTCGATTTCACCCCGAACGGACAGTTCTGTTCCTTTTCCGACGTCAATGTCTGGTGGCCGCTGCCGTTCCATTACGAGGCCGCCATCCGACTGGGGCGGCCGGACCTGGTGCCGGTGCTGGACCGCTGTCATCCAGCTCCGCAGGACCGCATCCGTTGGTGGGCCGACGCGGCCGAACTGCTGCTCTTTCATCCGCGCGAGGCGACGGCCGCCCCGCAATTCGAGGAAAACGTGGCCCGGCGTTATCCCGGCATGGACTGGGCCCTGCTGGCCGATCGCCTGCCGGAGCCGCGCTTGTACATGTCCATCCGCGGAGGGAGCACCACGGACCCGCATGCCATGGTGGATGTGCTTTCATTTCACGTTGTGGTGGGGCGGGAAAAGTTCATTGAAAACATCGGCAACCGCGGGGGGGACGACTATCTCGAGACGACCTTCAGTGCGCGGCGGAATGATCTGTTCGAAATGAATCAGCCGGCCAAAAACGTGCTCTTCATCAACGGCGTCGGTTTGCCGCCGGAGGCGCGTGTCGCGATGGGCGAGTGGCGGTCCGGCTTGGCCAAAGGTTTCCGTCTCGACGCCACCCGGGCCTTCGGGTTTCTCGGCGAGAACAGTCCGATGGCGGATTTCTGCGGACGGCTTTTTCTCCTGCTCGACGCGCAGGCCTTTCTCATTCTTGACCGTTTTGAACTGCCCCGACCCGGACGCGTGGAGTCCCGCATGCACACGGATGCGGACGTCGCGGCGACACGGGACGTTCCCGGATTCCATCTGAAGGGGCAGACCGAAGAACTTCGGATTGCCTATGCCTGCAATGTGGAGGCGGTCACCGCCACCGCCGTGACCTGTCCCACCAAACCGGTTCCCGGCGCCCACGTCCTGCGCTGGGCCACGGTGGCCCGCACCCACCGTCAGATCACCATGGCCACCCTGCTGAGTCCGGGACCCGGGCGGGCGGAGGTGCGCCTCGGGGAGGGCGCGGGGACGATCACCGCGCACGTGAAAACCGAAACCCTGGAAACGACGGTTTCGGTTTCCTCCCATTTGGAATAAAAAAAGGGCGCCCGCGCATCCGTCTGGATGTGGGCGCCCCTTTTGGGGAAAGGGAACTGTCGGGTGTGTCAGTTCAGCCCCAGTTTCTCAAAGGCCGGCTTCAGAATCTCCGCCCACTTTTTGTATCCTCCGGACGCCAGATGGAGCTGATCCTTTCCGAAGTATTGGGGATCGGGATTTCCCTCGGGGGTCGCGAGCGCACTGTAAAGATCCAGAACAACGAGATTCTCCCGGTTTTCCCCCAGTGCGGTCAGGCGCGCGTTGAGTTCGGTGAGCTTTTCTGGATCGATGGGGGCGGCATCCGAAGCGCGTGGCGGCAGCAGGCACAACACGATGGGAAGGTCGTTCTTGAATTCGCGGGCCTGCTCGATGATCAGCGCGATGTTGTCCGCAATGACCTGCGGCGGGGACTTGGCGCTGAGATCATTGGTTCCGATCAACAACACCATGGCCTGGGGATTGAGATCGAGAACGTCCTCCTTGAGCCGGAAAAGCACGCCGCGGGTGACGTCGCCGCCAATGCCGCGATTCGAGACATGGTATCCCGAAAGGGCGGCCTTCATGTCGCCGAGCTTCCAGTTGCCGGTGAGGGAGTCACCCACAAAAACGATGGTGCCCTGATCGTTGGCGCGGCGGTTCCAGTAGTAGTTGCGGTTGTCCGTCATCCAGGGGAAGACCCGGATCGGGCCCTTGCCCGGCCACGCGGCGTCGTCCTTGGGGTCGGGATACGGGGTGGGTCCGTCGGCTCGGGAGAGGACCGGGGCGGCGGTCAGCAGGACCAGTACGGCGGCAAGGAGGCGAGGGGTGGCGGTGATCATGGGAGATGGAAATTCCTCCAAACGATAACCGCATCCGGAGGCGACGAAATGCGCAGAATGGAAAAAATCTTACAAAAACGATTCTTCCTTTGCCGCGTTAAAAAATCCCGCCTCCGCGGCAAAACGGACTTGTTCCGGACGCGGCGGCGGGTCACGTTGCCACGTCCGAACGGATCCCCTTCATGAACGCCTTCGATCAGTCCGCGCCCATTTTTCTCCTGTGTGCGGGAGAGGAATTGCATCTGCAGAGCGCCGACGCGCCGCCGAAAATCTGGCGTCGCGCGGACGTCATACTCTGGATTCTCACCCTGCGCGGCTCGGCCTGTTATTCGCAATCCGGCCGCCCGCAATTCCTCCTGCCGGGCACGGTGTTGGTTTCGCCCGGACCTCTCAATCGCAGCATCAAGGTGAATGCGAAGGACGGGGGCTGGCATTGTGTGTATCTGGCGGCGGAGAACGAAATGACGAAGTCCCGGATGGAATACGTCATGCGCAATTTCGGCAGCATGACCAAGACCGCCCTCGATTCGTCCTGCGTGCGTCTCGCGCGCCGTCTGGTTTCGCGGCGATCGCGCAAGGACCTCTGGACGCAATCCAGCGAAGCCTTCCGGTGGTTTCACGCATGGTGGCAGGAATCGGAGCGGCACAATCTCGAGATCCGCCACCTCCTCAGTTCGAAGGCGGAACCGCAGGAATGCGCACAGGAAATTTTTTCGCTGAAGAGTCTGGCCAGCCAGCTCGGCTACTCGCCGAGTTATCTGTCCCGCATGCTCGGCAAAAAATGGCGGAAGAGTCCGGCCCGGTCGTTGCGGGAAGCCCGGCTCGCCTCCGCCGCCCGGGAGCTTGAGGCGGGCGACATTCCGATTTCCGCCCTGGCCGCCAAGCTCGGGTACCTTTCCGACAGTGCGTTCATCCGCGCGTTTCGAAAGGTGCACGGCATATCACCCGACAAATACCGTGCGCGCCATCGCAAGTCCTCCGCGGAGGGTCGGCCTCCGGCCTGACCCGGACCCGCCTTCCCCGATCCTTCGTTCAGGAATCCCACCACCCGCACGGCGGCGGTCCGGCGCGATCCCGTCCCGATGAACGCACTGGATCCCCGCGAGGCCGGCCGCAAGCCACCCTATTCCAACCGCAAACAACCGCCTCCCGGAAGGGAGGATGAAATGAATCCTCCGGCGGATCATGGCGAAGGCAGCTACGTGGGTGCGGGCCGTCTGCAGGGTCGGCGGGCGCTGATCACCGGTGGGGACAGCGGAATCGGTCGGGCCGTCGCCCTGGCCTTCGCCCGGGAAGGGGCCGATGTGGCCGTTTCGTATCTGAGCGAACATGACGACGCCCGCGAAACCCTGCGTCTTGTCACGGAAGCCGGCCGCACCGGCGTGCTCCTGCCCGGCGATATCGGCGATGCCGCGGTTTGCGAAAATGTCGCCGCCGGCGCCGTCGAGGCTCTCAGCGGCATCGACATCCTGGTGAACAATGCGGCTTATCAACGTTCCTACGCCGCCTTCGAGGACATCCCGGAGGAGGAGTTCGAAGAAGCCTTTCGGGTGAATGTCTTCGCCATGTTTCGGCTGTGCCAAAAACTGCTCCCGCAAATGCCGAAGGGCGGTTCGATCATCAACACCGCTTCGATCCAGTCGTTCGATCCCGGCCCGCAATTGCTCCCCTACGCGGCGACCAAAGCCGCCATCGCCAGCTTCACCTCGTCCCTGGCCGGCTTGGCCATCAAACGCGGCGTGCGTGTGAATGCGGTGGCGCCCGGACCGGTGTGGACCCCGTTGATTCCGTCCACGCTGCTGGCGGAGAAGGTGAAAAACTTCGGTGCGGACACCATTTTTGGAAGGGCCGCGCAGCCGGCGGAACTGGCGCCGCTTTTTGTGTTTCTGGCGGGCGACGAAGCTTCCTATGTCTCGGGAGAAATCTACGGGGCGACCGGAGGGCGCATGCCGTTGTGAAGGAGCCCGCTATGAAAAAGCCCTCTCGATTCTTTCAGGACAGTTGGCGACCGGAAGATAAGGCGATGGAATCAGCCGAGGAGGAGCAATTGGAAACCGAATATCCCGAAGAAATCGCCCGTCAGCGCGCCGGGCGACACAAGGGGACCCCACCGCTGCGGGGCTTTGAAAAGCCGCCTGCCAAACCGGAATACGGGAAGGAGGGACAACCTCGGGCTTGTTCCAAGATCAAGGGTCAGGCCGGAGGCTGACCCTCCGCAAGGCAACCGATCCCGCCCGCCCCGGCGAAACGTAAGTCATGAAGACAACCTCTCCAGTTCCCCAAACATGAACCTGGCCGCCCTCAAATCCCTGCTGGTGGACGATCTTCGCGGAATCTGCGCCTCGCACCACAGCGTCATTTCGTGCCTGGAGGCCTTCCCCTGCGTGGCCCTGGTGCCCCGGGTTCAGGTGCTGCGCGAAAAATTCCTGGCGGAGACGCGCCGACAGGCGGACGAATTGGAAACCCTCTTCGAGCGGCTGGACTGGCCGTCCACCGGCGGACGGGAGGCCGGGGCGCGGGGGCTTCTGGAGGAGCTCCACGAGGCGGCTGCGCGGGACAGCGGGGCCTATCCTCCCATTCACGGCGACACGCGGGTGCTTTCGGCGCTTTGGAAATTGCTCCATTGCCGGATGGGAGCCTGCCGTGTCGCCATGACCACGGCCCATGTGCTGGAGTCGTGGGCGATCGAAGGGGCGCTGCAGGCGGCCTGGGAACAGGATCGCGCCCTGGATCGCGAATTCGGCGAGCTGATGCCCCTTGTGCTGCGTCTGGCATGTGCGGAAACCGCCGCCGAGGCGGACCTCGCCATCGGGGTGTTGACCTGAGGGAGGGACCTTCCGCTACCGCGTCCCGAAGTGGCGGTCGGCGATGAGGGTGACAAATTGATGCAGGAGCAGGCTGGCCGTCATGGCGCTGATCTGGGACGGGTTGTCCAGGGGCGGACACAGGCAGACCACATCGGCGCCGACGAGATTGAGTCCGCGGAATCCGTCGAGCAGCTGCATCATTTCGCGGATGCGGATGCCGTCGATCTCCGGGTCGGCGACGCCGGGCACGTCGGCCGGGTCGATGGCATCAAGGTCGAAACTGAGGAAAGTCGGGCTGTCGCCCACGACTTCCCGGACGATCCGCAGGACCTCATCCACGCCTTTTTCCACGAACTTCTCCGTGGTGATCACCGCGCGGAAATTTTCCTCCGCCCACGCATCCTGATGGAGGTCCCCCAGCGGACCGCGGATTCCGATCTGCACGGTCTTTTGGGGATCGATCACTCCGTCCTCCGCGCCGATGCGGAATCCGGACGCCGTGTTTCGGGTGCCCGAACACGGCGGCGCGGCGTCGGTGTGGCTGTCGAAATGAATGACGGCCACCGGTTGGGCGAAATGCGCAAAACGGGCCCGCAGCAGCGGCCAGGTCAGCGAATGATCGCCTCCCACGCCGACGGGAAGAATGCCGGCTTCGAAGATCCGGGCGAAGTGGTTCTGGGCATCCCGGGCGGACAGGTCGGGGTTGAGGACATTGGGCAGCGGCACGTCGCCGAGGTCGCTGATGCGCGCCAGTTCAAAGGGGTTGAGGCGGAATTTCCGGTGGGCGCGCCGGTAACTTGATGAGCGGCAGCGAATGGCCCGCGGACCCAAATATTGCATGCGCTCGATGGCGTTTCCGCCGCTGTAGGGATAGCCGATGATGCCGATGTCGGTGTTTTGAAAATCCGGCTGCAGGGGACAGCGCAGGAAAGTGGGAACGCCATACCAGTGCCAGTAGCTGGCGACGGCGGCGGAGGCGGCTTCGGGGGACAGTTCTTGAATGCTCATCGGGGTTCTCCGGAATAAGGGTGGCGCTCCCGTACGCGGCGCTTCGGCCGCCGGGAGGCGTTGTCGGTGTGTTCGTCGGACGGTGCCAGATCCCGCCTCCCCTGCCCATCCCCACACGTGGGGGATCTGTTTTTACAGGGACCGCAGCCTGTTGATGGCAAAGACCGTCGCCGCGTGACGGTTTTCCATTCCCAGTTTGATCAAAATCTGGGCCACGTAGTCCTGCACCGTGCCGAGGGAGATTCCGAGGAGCGTGGCGATTTCGCGGTTCAGCTTTCCCTCGGTCATCCAGTAAAGCACCTCGCTCTCGCGCGGGGACAATCCCAGGCCCTGCAGGCGTTCGCGGGCCTCCCATTCGCGCCGGTCCGCCCAGGGGTTTTCATGACGCTGCCAGGCCAGACGCAAATGGGGGCCGAAGGCGTCGAGCAGTTCGCAATCCTGCCGCGTGAAATCGGGTTCGCGCCGGTCAAACGACAGGGCCACCACGGTGGAGTCGTCGACGTTCACCGGCAACACCAGGCTGTAGGCCAGTCCGAGGCGACGACAGCAGGTGCGGTAAAACGCGGAGGCCTCCCATTCCGCCTGATCGATCACATCGGACATCCGCAGGGCCTTCGGGTCGCCCGCGCGGACATAATACGCGGCCAGCGGATTTTCCTCGGGGTGCGCGGTGTAATAGGACACCTCGTCGGCCGTGTAGGGATTGGGCGGCGACATGTGGGTCACGAGCCGGCACGTCTTTCGGTCAAGAACCTGAAAGATGGTTACATCCGCCACGATGAGCCGGCTCAATCCGGCGACCACCGCCTCGCCAAAGCTGGAATGACTGTCGGCGGAGTTCATGACGAAGATCGCTTCCAGAAGCTGCCGCCAGGTTTTTGAGGAAATGGCCATGCCGGAAAAACCTCCCCCTTTTGGCAGGTATTCCTTCCCGCTCAAGTCCAATTGAAGCGGGGAGGATGGCGGCGTCCCGACTGGAAGGGCTCGGTGAAGGACGGTCCGGCGGACGTTTTCCAGAGCGTGCGCGCGCAGGCCCCGGTTCCCCCGGATTCCTCAGGCCGGAGCGGGCGTGTCCTGCCGGGCCTTGGGATGCGGTTTGACCAGATCGGGATGGATGAGCGCTCCGGCCTCACGGAGCAGCCGCTGCAGTTTTTCGACGGGAATCTGCCGGCGGTCGGAGATGCGATCCTTGACGATCAGGGCCGCCGCCACGCCGCCGGCTTCGCCGGTGACGGCGCACGTGCCGATGGCGCGTGTCACATCGATCACGGTGTGATCCGAGGACATGCAGCGTCCGACGACAAAAAGGTTCGGACAGTCGTCCGCATGGATGGCCCGAAGGGGGAGGGGATAGATCGGGCCCTTCCGGCGCCAGTCCCCGGTGATGCCGATGCAATCTTCCATCCACGTGTGACGGTGGTGTTCACCCAGCGAAAACCGATTGTGCAGACGGCGCGTGACGCGGAAGGCCGGAATCGAGGGAAGGGCGAAGGGGTAAATCGGCGACGGGGAGTCCGCCTGTTTTTCCCGAAGTTTTTTCCTAAGGAGTTTCCGGGACTCCAGCACCTGGCGGGTGACGTCACGATGATCCGTTCCGGAGAAGAACGGCGGCACGGCCCCGTTTCCGCCGCGGTGTTCCGTGTCGAATTTGTTGGAGAATTTGGTCAGGAAAATCCGGCCCTCCCTGACCTCGTAATACCAGGAGGCGATCACGTTGTAGGGAAAGTTTTCGACGGCGCATCCCGCATAGTACGCGAGGTCCGCGTCGCCGCTGGCATCGATGTAGGTTTCGGCCTGAATGGCCAGGCGGCCGCTTTTGTTTTCCACGATGACGTGGGAAATTTCGCCGTCTTTCTTGAGAACCTGGCAGACCCGGGTGTCATACATGAGGGTGACCCCGGCTTCCTCCAGGGCGGTCTCCAGTTCCATCTGGAAGGCATACGGATTGAAGCTCGTGAAGAAGCGTTTGCGTTCGCGTTCGGCGGGATCCCCGCCGGGTTTCCAGCATGCGGGCTCGGGCATGAACCCCGCGGCCGGCAGCGGGCTGGTGAGTTCGGCCACCGAACGGTGGAGCAATTCCTCGGCCAGGCCGCCCATGACCTGCTTGCCGTATCCATCGCACAGGGGCAGGTACATCACGACGTGCCCGAGGGTGGCCAGCCCGCCGAGTCCGAACTGCTTTTCGAGAAGAACGACGGAAACCCCCTGCCGGGCCGCGGCCAGGGCGGCCGCCACGCCGGCAATGCCGCCGCCGGCGACGACGACATCGCAGACGGTTTCAACGGGAAGGGAGCGGGACGGTTCAAGGATCGTGGCGGAGCTCATCGGGTGAGTTTTTGGGTGAAGGTTTGCGCGGCGTTTTTCGCGGCGGTGAAAAGTTTCTTTTTCCGGCGGGCCAGACCGGCGGTCGTTTCCAGATTCCAGTGCAGGGTCAGGGCGGCTGCCAGGGTGCCCGCCGGATAAAACAGCGGCAGAGCCAGCTTGAGGGTGAGAGGGGACGGTTCGGGCATCAAAACCATGCGGCGCTCGCGCATCTCCCGAATGGCTTCGTCATACCGCACGCGATCCGACCAGTAGGCCATTCCATAGGAGGCAAACGGATAACGGGCTTCGTATTCTTCGCGAATGTCCGGAGGCCAGAAGGCCAGGTGCGCCAGGGACCCCGCCGATGCATAGGGCGGCAAAATGCGATTGCGTTCCTCGTAAACCACCGGTTCCGAGGCGGACGAGGGAAGACAGGCCGTCACCACCACGCTGCCTCCGATATATTCGGAAAGGTAGACGGATATTTCCGGCAACTTCCGGCCCAACTCGACCATGCATTCGCGGACCTGACGCGAAAAACGGTCGCGTTGCTGACCTTCCACCAGCCGCCGCATCTTGTCGCCGAGACGATAACGGGCCGGGTTTTCCTCGCGGATGACAAACCCGGCGTCCACCAGCGTATGTACCAAATGAAAGGCCGCCGGCGGGGAACAGCCGATCTCCCGGGCGAGGTCCTTGAGAAAGACGCCCTCCCGACTTGCGGAAATCAGCTCCAGCAATCGCAGGCCCCTTTGCAGGGATTGAACGGGTTTGAATCCTTTATTAATCACTGGTTAATTTTATATAACTTATAGTTAAAAAACGGTTCGCCGCATGTCAATGTTTTTGCTTCGGGAGGGGGCGCCGCGGGGAAAACGGCCGGGGATCTGCGCCGGAGCCAAGGCGCCTGGACGCGGCGGACGAATCCGTGCAGACGGCAACATTCAGGCCGGCATGCGGAGGTCCGCAGAAAATTTCGCGTTCAGGAATGTCCCGATCCGGGAAACGGGGGCCGGGTCGGTCTGTGTCCGACGGAATTCTAAATGCAGTGGGCGTGATCCCCGGCGGCCCTCCGTTTGAGTTCGGGCCGGTCCACCTTGCCGACGGCGTTGATCGGCATTTCCTCAAGGAAAACAATTTCCTCCGGGGCCTTGTATCCCACCCGCTCGCGTGCGAAGGCAATCAGTTCGCCGGCCGACGGCGCCGGCGATTCCTTTTTCAACTCGACATAAGCCCGCACGTTTTCGCCGTGCAGATCATCGCGCACTCCGATCACGCCGGCGTTTGCCACCGCGGGGTGTTCCAGCAGCGCGGCTTCGACCTCCTGCGGCGCAATGTTGGAACCGTCGTGGACGATGATCTGCTTGCGTCTCCCGCGAAACCAGAAATAGCCGTCCCCGTCTTTCGCCATGACGTCCCCCGTATCAAACCATCCGTCGCGGAACACCTCCCGCGTCGCGGCCTCATCCCCCCAATACCCCCGCAGCAACGAACGGGTCTGCGTCCAGACCCGCCCTTCTTCGCCGTCCCGGCACCCGATTCCGTTTTCGTCCCGCACGGAAAAGGCAAAGCCCGGATTCGCGCGGCCGATCGAGGAGATTTTGTCCTTGCGGGATCCGTCGTTGAACATTGCAAAGCCGATCTCGGTCATGCCGTAGCACTCGCAGATGGGCCGTCCCGCGAGGGCCTCGAATTCCCGCGCCAGTTGCGGGGACACCTTGTCTCCGCCGCAGAGGGTGTGGCGCACGGTCCTGAATTCCTCCGGCTCCGTTTCCTTCTCGCGCAGCAGGTGCAGCAGCGTGCTCGGCAGGGTCAGCAGGAACGTCGGGCGGGCCCGCCGCAGCATCGGGCCGACGCCCGCATGGTCGAAGCGCTCCACGATCGCCACGCGCGCGCTTTTGAAAAATCCCGCCAGACAAAAGACCGTTCCCGCAATGTGGGAATAGGACGACGCCGGCAGGAGGGTGTCGGTTTCGCTGATGCCGTGGGCCTCCGCGGCCTGCGTCACCATCCATCCAAAGGACTCCCGGGTGTGCGTCACGCCCTTGGCCGGGCCCGTGCTTCCCGAAGTGAAAAAGATGACCGCCGGATCGTCCGGTTTTCCGCCGGTCGGTTCGTGCGTTTCCGGGGATCCGTGGATCAGTTCCTCCAGGGGTCTCCCGCCGGACCCCCCTTCATCCCACACGACGCCCAGCTCGAGGTGGCGGGCCCGGCTTGCGGTGATGTCCTGCTCCCGACTGCCGTGGGCGACCATCGCCCGCGCGCCGCTCACTTCCAGGGCATGGTCGATTTCACGCGGCGTGTAACGGTAGTTCAACGGGGTCGCCACCAGGCCCGCCTTGAAACAGGCCAGGTAGTGGACGATGAGCGTCCAGCGGTTTGGCAAAAGGGAAGCCAGCCGGTCGCCCGGTTGCAATCCCATGGCCAGATACCCCCTGGCAAGTTTTGTGGAAAAGGCTTCCAGATCGTTCCAGGACCAGGCGCCGTCGGCGAAGAAAAGCGCGGGGTCCTGGGGCGCCCGGGTCAATCCCCTCCGAAGCAGGTCGTCCAATGCCGCGGGTGCGTTCATGGACGGAAAATTCAGCAGATCCGGGAAGGCGGATCAACCCTTGGTCGCAACTCCCTCAGCGGCGGAATCTTCTGAAGCCCCCCCCGTTTCCGGCTTCACGGGCCGCTCCGGTTTTGGGGCGGGGGCCTCACGATCCGAACAGGGTCTTCCAGCGTTCCGCGGCGGCGAGGATTTCCTCGCGGGAAACGCGCGGATGCAATTCGAAGACAAAGAGGGTTCCCGGGGGGAGTTTGGGCACCAGGTCGGCGAAGGGGATTTCCCCGGTGAAGGGCGCCCGGTGGTCCTGGAAGGGCCACTTCACGTCATGCACATGGCAGCCGATGGTGCGGGGACCGATGCGGTCGAGCCATTCGCCGTGATGGATGAGGGCGAGGTTGTGTTTGATCTGGGCGTGACCGAAGTCGTGCCAGTAGCCGGCATGGGCGGCGCCGAGGCGCTGCAGGAAGTTTTCGAACTCCCGTTCCGAGGGCACCGCCTCGTAGTCCTCACGGTTTTCCAGGCCGAGCCGGATGCCTTTTTTCGAGGCGTGGTCGGCGATCGTGGTGAGGCACTCGAGCGCGCGTTGGACGTACCCTTCGCCGACGGCCTCGCGTTTCTTCACCGCCCCGATCTTGGCCCGTCCGTATTCCTTGCTGAGAAAGCGGCCCTTTTCGACCAGTTCCTGGAGCGGGGCGGAGACATTCAGCGTGCGGACGCGACCGGTATGGAGGACGACGGTGCCCGCCCCGAAGCGTTCCGCCATGTCGATGGTCTGCAGGGTGAGACGCACGGCGCGCTCGCGGTCGGCCGGACGGTGGGAGGTGAACTCGTAACAATCCGGATTGTCGACCCGCACCTCGGGCGGGAGCGGACAGAAGTTGTGCAGCGAGGAAACGCGGAACTTCAGCGTTTTGCGCGCCTCCAGAATTTCCTGCACCACGGGCGCGGTGAGACCGTGACCGAGTTCGATCGTGTCGAATCCGAGATCGAGGATTTCCCGCACGATCTCCTCACCGCGTTTGCGGCGACGGGCGTTCCAACTGGTCGAAAAGGAAAGCATCGGGCTTCCCGGAACCTAGCAGGAACCCGTCGCGCACAGCCAGAGGGAGATTGCGGTTTTTGTGAAATTCTTGGCAAAGCCCGCGATGAACGCCATCCTCAGCGCCCATGAAAGATCGCACGTTCCGTGAAACCTGCCCGCTGTCGGCGGGTTTCGGCTGCTGGACCGCTCCGGGCGGATGGCCCGGTGCCGGCGTGGACGATCGGTTTGGGGGGACCGAAAGGGCGCGGAATCGGGGAGCGGCCCGGCAGGCGGGGGAAATCGTCGAAGCGTGAAGCGGTTGGTGCGTTTTGTCTTGCGGCGTTCGCGTCCGGCGAACCCGACCGGTCCGCCGCGGCTTCTGCTGTTCGATTTCGACGGCACCATTGCCGACACCTTCAACGAGGGATTTGTCATCCTCAACAAGCTGGCGGCGGAGTTCGGGTTCCGGCAGCTGCGGGAGGAGGACATCGAAAAGGCGCGCGACATGCGCACGCGGGAGTTGATGAAGTTTCTCCGCATTCCCATGACCAAGATGAGCCGCATCGCGCGGCGGGGGAGCGAAGAACTGCGCGCGCGCATGCCTCATGTGAAGCCGCTCGCCGGCGTCCCGGAGCTGCTGCGCGAAGCGCATGCCGCGGGGTTTCAACTCGGGATTGTCACCTCCAACACCGAGACCAATGTGAGGATGTTTCTGCAGAAGTTCGACCTGGATTTTTTCTCCTTCATCCGCAGTTCCTCAAAGCTGATGGGCAAGGCGCGGGAAATTCGCGGCGTGATGAAAACCCGGGGAGTTTCCGCCGGGGAAATCCTCTTCATCGGCGACGAGACCCGGGACATCGAGGCCTCGCAAAAGGCGGGGATCCGCATTGCCGCGGTCACCTGGGGCTACAACAGCCGGCGCTCCCTGGAAGCCATGAAGCCGGATTATCTTTTGGACAGCGCCGCCGAACTGGCCGCGCTTTTGCGGGAGATGGCTCCGCGAGGGTGAGGCGTCCCCCGGAGTGGGTGGCCCGCCGGGCCGTCCCCGGGGCAAAAAAAGGGGGCGTCCGCAGTGGGACGCCCCCGGAGGTTTGCCGAGACCGGATGCCGGCTCAGAGCTGAATCACCTTCGCGCTGGCGATGGCGGGATCGGTCAGCAGGTTGGTCAGGACGTCCGCGCCGGGCGCGCTGTCGAGATTGAGCAGCGTGAGGGCGGTGCCGCCCGCCTCGGTGCGCGACAGCGACATGCTGGCGATGTTCACCTTGTGCTGGCCCAGGATCGTGCCGACCTTTCCGACGATGCCGGGAATGTCGTGGTTTTCCAGCAGAAGGACCACGCCGTTGGGCGTGACTTCGACCGGACGGCCGTTGACGCGGACGATGCGCGGTTCGTTTTTCGCGCCGAAGAACGTGCCGCCAATGGAGATTTGTGAATCCCCGCTCCAGACCGCGACATGCAGCCATTCGTTGAAGTCGGTCTGCTCGCTGCTCTTGGTCTCCTCGACGAGGAGACCCAGGGTGGAGGCCATGGTGCGGACGTTGACGCTGTTGACCTCCTCGCCGCCGGCGTGCTTGAGGAAGCCGGTGAGGATGGCGCGGGTGATGGCGTCGGTGGGCAGGTCGACCGCCTTGCCGCCGTAGGTGATGACGACGCGGTCGTTGCGGTTCGGCGCCAGCTGCGCGGCGAAGCGGCCCAGCTTGTCGCCGAGGGTGAGGTAGGGTTTGACGACGGCAAACGTCTTGGCGTCGATGCTGGGCATGTTGACCGCGTTGCGGATCTCGCCTTCGAGCAGGGCGGCGCGGATCGCCTGGGCGATTTCGATGCCGACGTTTTCCTGCGCCTCGGCGGTGGAGGCGCCGAGGTGCGGGGTGAAGACGATGTTGTCGAGGGAGCGCAGCGGGAAGTCCGCCGGCGGCGGCTCCACTTCGTAGACGTCAAGCGCGGCGGCGGCGACGTGTTTGGATTTGAGGGCTTCGCCGAGGGCGGCTTCGTCGATGAGTCCGCCGCGGGCGCAGTTCACGATGCGCACCCCCTTCTTGCAGAGGCCGAGGCGGCGGGCGTCAATCATGTGCCGCGTTTCCTCGGTGAGCGGCATGTGCAGGGTGAGGAAGTCGCAGCGGGGCAGGAGGTCGTCGATCTGCTCGATCAGTTCCACCTGCAGGCTGCGGGCCTTGCTGACGGAAAGATAGGGGTCGTAGGCGATGACACGCATGCCGAAGGCAATGGCACGGCGGGCGATTTCGCTGCCGATGCGGCCCATGCCGAGGATGCCGAGCGTTTTGTCGTAGAGCTCGACGCCCTCGTATTTTTTGCGGTCCCACTTGCCGGCCTTCACGCTGGCGTCGGCCTGCGGGATGTTGCGGGCGATGGAGACGAGGAGGGAGAAGGCGTGCTCGGCGGTGGAAATGGTGTTGCCGCCGGGCGTGTTCATCACGATCACACCGCGCTTGGTGGCGGCGTCGACATCCACATTGTCCACACCCACGCCGGCGCGGCCCACCACCTTGAGATTGGTGGCGGCTTCGAGGACGGCGGCGGTGACCTTTGTCTGGCTGCGGACGACGAGGGCGGAAAACTCGGGGATGATCTTGATGATCTCGGCTTCGGGCAGACCGGTTTTGACGACGACTTCCAGGGCGCCGCCGGCGGAGAGTTCCTCCACACCACGTTGAGATACGGGATCGGCGACGAGAACTTTCGGGACTTGCATAGAGCCCGCCAGAGTATTCACGCCCGCGGCGGGATGTCAAAGCCTGCCGGGGTTTTCGCGCGGAGTCGCGGGAATCGGCGGCGACGGTCCGATGGTGATTTTTTCGGGGTTTCCGCTTGTCAGATCCGCCCGGTGCGCAATGGTGCCGGGCGTGAAATGGTCTTTTCGCATGGCGACCGTCGCCGGAATCGAGGTGCGCATTCATGCCACCTTTGTGCTCCTGCTGGGACTGTATGCCTGGATGGCTTATCTGGCGGGCAGAACCCCGGCCGAGGGCCTGGTGCTGGCGAACACCATCGTCGGTTTGGTCCTGCTGCTGTTTCTCTGCGTTCTGCTGCACGAATTTGGCCACGCCTTTGCCGCCCGCGCCTTCGGCATCCGCACTCCGGACATCACCCTGCTCCCGATCGGCGGCATTGCCCGGTTGGAACGGATGCCCTCCTCGCCTTGGCAGGAACTGGTCATCGCCGTGGCCGGACCGGCCGTCAATGTCGTCATTGTCCTGCTCCTCCTGCCCTTCGTGGGACCGCCCGGCAGTTGGAGCGAGTTGCGCTCGATCGATCTGGAACGCGGCAGCATGGCGCTGAACCTGTTGGGGCTCAATGTCATGCTGATCGTCTTCAACATGCTGCCGGCCTTTCCCATGGACGGCGGAAGGGTCCTGCGCGCCCTGCTGGCCACGCGGTTCCGGCATTCCCTGGCCACGCTCGTCGCGGCGCGGGTGGGGCAGGGGATCGCGGTGGTTTTTGTCCTGGCCGGCCTGATCTGGCAGGGCAATCTCATGCTCCTCATCATCGGCTTTTTTGTCTTCATTGGGGCCCAGCAGGAACTGGTTTACGCCCGCATGCGGGAGTCGGCGCGTCAGTTCCGGGTGGGGGAAATCATGCGCACCCGGTACGCGACCCTGCCGGACAGCCTCCCGGTGGGGGCGGTCGCCGACGCGCTGCTCGGCAGCAACCAGGCCGTCTTTCCCCTCGTGGGGGAGGATCTGGCGTTCCGCGGATTGGTCACGCGGGACGATCTTCTCGACGCCGCCCGGAGCCGGCCGCCGGAAAGCCCCGTCGCGGACGTGGGGGTGGCCGCGGCAACGCTGTACACCGACAGCGGCCTGGAGGAGGCCATCGAGATCATGCAAAAGTCCCAGCTCCCCCTCCTGCCGGTCGTCAATGCCTCCGGCCAGTTGGTCGGTCTGGTGGAAATCGATCAGTTGATGGACCTTGCCCGGGGGGCGCGTCCGGACTGAACCGGTCAAAATTTTTGCACCAAGAACCACAAAAGGACTTGCAGGCAAAAGTGCGTCTGGTAGTTCGTGAACTTTCGCCTGACCCTCGCAGGGATTGAAGCGGCGGTCGGACCCAGGTCCAGCCGAGGAACCGCTGGCAGCAGGTTGACCGAAAAACCACCTCTCCCGATGACCTTTTTTAACATCATTGCCGCCGCCATTCCGCTGAATGCTCCGAATTTCAGCAGGGAAGCCTATCTTGAATGGCTGACGAATTCCGTGGTGGCGACGTTCATCGTAGTGGGCACGATCGTTTACCTGGCCCGGAAGGCCACCCGCCGGATGGAATTGGTGCCCGGTCGTTCGCAGAATGTGTTCGAGGCCGTGGTGGTCATCCTTTACGACACCCTTGAGGGCATTGTGGGCAAGCACATGGTGGGCAAGGTGTTCAGTCTGCTGGCCACGCTCTTCATTTTCATCGTCACCGCCAACTGGTTCGGACTGCTCCCGGGGGTCGGGTCCGTCGGCTGGGGCGAGCGCACCGGCTTTCTGACCGTGCACCACATCGACGTGCCGCTCCTGCGTCCGACCACGGCCGACCTCAACATGACGCTGGGCATGGCCACGGTTTTCATGGTGGTCTGGCTGTACTGGACGATCAAGGAGATCGGCGTGGGCGGATTCATTCACCACACCTTTGGCGTCAAGGGCGGTTTGAAGGGTCTCATGGCGCTGGCGCTGCTGCCCATCTTTCTCTTTGTGGGCGTCATCGAAATCATTTCCATCGCCTTCCGTCCGGTTTCGCTCTCCCTGCGACTTTTCGGCAACGTCTATGCCGGCGAAACCCTGCTCACCACGATGATCACCCTGGGCAAGACCCTGGGCTTCCCCGAGTGGGTGGCCCACCTCTGCAGCGTCCTGCTGCCCATTCCCTTCTACTTCCTCGAGCTCCTGGTCGGTCTGCTGCAGGCGCTCGTTTTCACCCTTTTGTGTGCGGTCTATATCCAACTCTCCACGGCTCATGACGAGGAGGAGGAAAAGGCCCACCACTAACCCTTTTCCGTCGGGACCGTGGCTGGACTGCGGGCGGCGGAAGAAAACCCAAAACCCAAAGATACAATGAACCTACTACTCCTTGCAGCGGAAGCCGCTGCCGCAGGCGGAATCACCGGCAGCTTCACCCTTGGCATGGCCGGGGCGGGCGCCGGCATTGGCATCGGTCTTGTCGGGGCGAAGGCGGTGGAAGCCGTCGGTCGCAATCCCGGCGCGTTCGGCCGTGTTCTGACCATCGGCATCATCGGCATGGCGCTGGCGGAAGCCATCGCCATTTATGCGCTCATCCGCGCTTTCGCCGGTCAGTAATCCTTATCGTGGATCGTCGCGCCCGGCGCGGCGATCCACGCCATTTTCTTCTTCATGGACGCAATTTACGCTCTGCTCGATACCTTTGGAGTCACCTGGTCGAAGTTCATCGCCCAGATCATCCTCTTTGTGATCGTCTGGTGGGTCCTGCACAAATGGGCCTTCGGACCGATCCTGGCCATGCTCGACGAACGGCGCCGTCGCATCGAGGAAAGCCAGCAGAATGCCGAAAAAATCAAGAAGCAGCTGGCGGAGGCCGAACTGCGTTATCAGGAAGTGTTGCGCAAGGCCAATGAAGAAGCCTCCCGTCTCATCGAGGAAGCCCGTGCCAGCAGCGAGGCGCACACCCAGAAGCAGATCCAGCAGGCGATCAAGGACGCCGAGGGCATCATCGCCAAGGCCCGGGAAAGCATCGCCCAGGAGCGCACCAAGATGGTGGCCGAGGTCAAACAGGAGATGGCCGATCTTGTCGTGCACACCACGGCCAGGGTCGTCGGCAAGGTTCTGACGCCGGAAGACCAGAAGCGCCTCTCCGAGGAAACCGCCCGCCAGCTCGCCGCCTGAGGAGACACCCATGAAGATCAGCAGAGAAGCCCGCCGCGCCGCCCGCGAACTGTTCCGGCTGACGCTCGTGAACGGGCGCGTGGACGCCGGCCGCACGAAGGAGATTTCCGACCGGCTGGTGGCCGAGCGGCCCCGTGGCTACTTTGAGATCCTCAAGGAGTTCACCCGGCTCGTCCGGCTCGAACTTTCCAAGCGCCACGCCGTGATCGAAAGCGCCGCCGAACTCGACGCGGCCACCGTGGCGGAAATCACCGGCAACCTGCGAAAGAAATTCGGTGACGACATCACCACGGAGTTTCACGTCAACCCGTCCCTCATCGGCGGCCTGCGCGTGAAGCTCGGCAGCGACGTCTGGGACGGCAGCATCCGCAGCCGTCTCGCATCCCTTGTCAAATAACCCTCTCCCCAAACCGGTCCATCCATGAGCAACATCCTGCAAGAACTCGAAGCGAAAATCGAAGGCATCCAAAGCGCTTCCACCACCAAAACCAACGTCGGCATTGTTCGCGAAGTCGGCGACGGCGTGGCCAAGATCGAAGGTCTCAGCGGCGCCATGCTGAACGAGATGCTCGAGTTCCCCAACGGTCTCTACGGTCTCGCCCTCAACCTCGAGGAAACCGAGGTCGGCGCCATCATTCTCGGTGACTACACCGCCGTCAGCGAAGGCGACGAAGTCAAAACCACCGGCCGCCTGCTCCAGGTGCCCGTCGGCCGCGGCCTGCTCGGTCGCGTGGTGGACGCCCTCGGACAGCCCATCGACGGCAAGGGACCCATCGAAGCCACGGAATATTATCCGGTGGAAAAAATCGCCCCCGGCATCATCCGCCGCAAGAGCGTCAGCCAGCCGGTGCAGACCGGCATCATGGCCATCGACGCGATGATTCCGATCGGCCGCGGACAGCGCGAGCTGATCATCGGCGACCGCGCCACGGGCAAGACGACGATCGCGATCGACACCATCCTCAACCAAGCCAAGGCCAACAAGGCCGGCGAGGCCAGCGGCGATCCCAATTTCCGCCCGCTCTACGCCATCTACGTCGCGGTCGGACAGAAGAATTCCAACATCGCCCGCGTCATCGGCGTTCTCGAGGAACACGACGCGCTCAAGTACACGATCATCGTTTCCGCCTCCGCCTCGGACAGCGCCACCAACCAGTACATCGCCCCCTTTGCCGGTGCGGCGATGGGCGAGTGGTTCATGAACAACGGCCAGGACGCGCTCATCGTCTACGACGACCTTTCGAAGCACGCCGCGGCCTACCGTCAGGTGTCCCTGCTCCTCAAGCGTCCGTCCGGCCGCGAAGCCTATCCGGGCGACGTCTTCTATCTCCACAGCCGCCTGCTGGAGCGTTCCGCCCGCGTGGCCGAGGAATACGGCAACGGTTCGCTCACCGCGCTGCCCATCATTGAAACGCAGGCCGGTGACGTGTCCGCCTACATTCCGACCAACGTCATTTCCATCACGGACGGCCAGATCTACCTCGAAACCGACCTCTTCTACCAGGGTGTCCGTCCCGCCGTCTCGGTCGGTCTCTCGGTGTCCCGCGTGGGTTCCGCCGCCCAGATCAAGGCCATGAAGCAGGTGGCCGGCAAGATCAAGGGCGACCTCGCGCAGTATCGTGAACTGGCGGCGTTCGCCCAGTTCGGTTCCGATCTTGACGCCCGCACCAAGGCGACCCTCGACCGCGGCGCCCGCATCGTCGAACTCTTCAAACAGAGCCAGTATCAGCCGATGGACGTGCAGCTTCAGGTGGCCGTCCTCTGGGCGATGCAGAAGGGTTACATCGACGACGTGCCGGTCGAGCGCGTGAAGGAATTCCAGACCAAGCTCCAGGAATTCCTCACCACCCGCAAGGAGAGTCTGCTCGACAAAATCGCCGCCAAGAAACAGATCGACGACGAAATCGAAGGGGAACTCAAGACCGCCCTCGAGGAATTCAAGGTCGTCTTCCGCTAAGACTCCATGGCCAGCCTTCGCGACATTCGCCGGCGCATCAAGTCGGTCAAAAACACCGCCCAGATCACCCGGGCGATGCAGATGGTCGCCGCCTCGAAAATGCGCAAGGCGCAGGAGGCGGCTCTCAGCGGACGTCCGTACGCCGAACTCCTCAACCGCGTGCTCGTCTCGCTGCGCGACCGGGTCGATTCCAGCATGCACCCGCTGCTGGAAAAGCGCGAGGTGAAGCACGAACTCGTCATCCTGCTCAGCACGGACAAGGGCCTCTGCGGCGGCTTGAACACGAACCTGTTCCGTGAAGTGCTGAACTTCAACGCGGACACCACGAGCTTCATCACCGTGGGGCGCAAGGGCACGCAGTTCCTCGCCCGCACCCGCCGCAAGGTGATTGCGGACTTTGCGCTCAAGGACCATCCGAGCTTTCTCGAGACCAAGACGATTTCGAAGTTTGCCATCGAGAAATTCCTCGGCGGCGAGGTCGACAAGGTGACGGTGCTTTTCCCGCTCTTTGTCAACACGCTCACCCAGCGTCCGACGGCCATCCCGCTTCTGCCCATCACCAGCCTCGAGGAGGCCGGCCTGGTGCACGACGGCGGAACTCCGGCGGCCCCGCCGGAGGGCGGCATCCTGTTCGAACCCGACGCCCAGAGCATCCTGGACGCCATCGTGCCCTACTATGTGCACTACGAGTTGTACCAGATGCTGCTCGGCGCGCGCGCCTCGGAACACAGCGCCCGCATGGTCGCGATGAAGAGCGCCACCGACAACGCCAAGCAACTCGTCAAGGATCTCACTCTGGAATACAACAAGGCCCGCCAGGCCTCCATCACCACCGAACTTCTCGAAATTTCGACCGCGCAACTCGCGCTCGGCTAAACATCCATCACCACCATGAGCAATATAGGAAAAATCGTCCAAGTGATCGGTCCCGTCGTGGACGTTGAATTTGATCGCGCATCCGGCGCATTCCCCAAGATCTACGATGCGCTGGAAATCAACTACACGGTGGGTGGCCAGCCGACCAAGCTGACCCTCGAAGTGCAGCAGCACCTTGGCGAAAACTGGGTTCGCGCCATCGCCATGAGCTCGACGGAGGGTCTCACGCGCGGCATGGAGGTTGTGGCCACGGGGGCGCCCATCTCCGTTCCGGTGGGTGAGGGCGTGCTTGGCCGCATCTTCAACGTGATCGGCGAGCCGACCGACGAGCGCGGTCCGGTCAAGTTCACCAAGAAATACCCGATTCACCGCCACGCTCCGCCGCTCACGGAGCAGGACACCAAGGCGAAGATTCTCGAGACGGGCATCAAGGTCATCGACCTGATCTGTCCCTTCACCAAGGGCGGCAAGGTGGGCGCCTTCGGTGGTGCGGGCGTCGGCAAGACCGTCGTCATCATGGAGCTCATCAACAACATCGCCAAGGGACACGGCGGTTATTCCGTGTTCGCCGGCGTGGGTGAGCGCACCCGTGAGGGTAACGACCTCTATCACGAGATGAGCGAGTCGGGCGTCATCAACCAGGAAAAGATCGAGGAATCCAAGGTGGCGCTGGTCTACGGCCAGATGAACGAGCCCCCGGGAGCCCGTCTCCGCGTCGCCCTCACCGCGCTTTCCATGGCGGAATACTTCCGCGACGAGAAGAACCAGGACGTGCTGCTGTTCATCGACAACATCTTCCGCTTCTCGCAGGCCGGTGCCGAAGTGTCCGCGCTGCTCGGCCGCACGCCGAGCGCCGTGGGTTACCAGCCCACTCTGGCCGCGGAAATGGGTGACCTGCAGGAACGCATCACCTCCACCACCAAGGGATCCATCACCTCCTTCCAGGCGGTTTACGTGCCGGCGGACGACCTGACCGACCCGGCCCCCGCCAACACCTTTGCGCACCTCGACTCCACGATCGTGCTCGAGCGCTCCATCGCCGAGCTGGGCATCTACCCGGCCGTCGACCCGCTCGCCTCGACCTCCAAGGCGCTGGCCCCGGAAATCGTCGGCGAGGAGCACTACAACGTGGCCCGCGGTGTCCAGAAGGTGCTGCAGCGCTACAAGGATCTGCAGGACATCATCGCCATTCTCGGCATGGACGAACTGTCGCCCGAGGACAAACTCACCGTCTATCGCGCCCGCAAGATCCAGCGCTTCCTGTCCCAGCCCTTCCACGTGGCGGAAGTCTTCACGGGCACGCCGGGCCAATACGTCCCGATTCAGGAAACCATCCGCGGCTTCAAGGAAATCCTCGAGGGCAAACACGACGACGTGCCCGAGGTCAATTTCTACATGAAGGGCGGCATCGACATGATCAAGGAATAGTTTAAGTGTTAGGTATGTGGGTTTTGAGAGCCTCCGGCTCGCGAGACCCGCGGCTTAACATCTGATTCCTGAAACTTGAGACTTCCTCATGGCCACTCTCCGACTCGAAATCGTCACTCCCGAAGCCCGGACCTATTCCGATGACGTGGACTCCGTTGTGATTCCCGGCGTCGAAGGCGAACTGGGCATCCTGCCGCAGCACGTGGCACTTATGACCCAGCTGCTGCCGGGTGAGCTGCGCATCACCAAGAACGGACAGGAGACCCGTCTGGCGGTGGGCGAGGGATTTGTGGAGGTGACGGGCGAGAAGGTGTCCGTTTTGACCGACATGGCGGTGCCCGAACTCGACATCGACGAGGCCGCCGCCGAGGAGGCCATGCGGCGCGCCGAGGAGGCCCTCAAGAACGAACACCTCGACGAGGAGGGCCTGGCCGCGGCCCAGGCCGCCATGCTCAAGTCGCTGGCGCAGCTTCGCGTCAAACGGCGCAAGCAGATCTGATTTTTTGCCGTCCGGCATTAGACAAACGGCCGAATTCTGCGAAGGTTGGCGCGTGAATTTACGCGCCAACCTTTTTGCTTTTCTGCTGTTGCTGTTTGTCCAGGCCATTCCCGTCCTTGCGCAGGACGGATTTGGCGGGGAGGCCTCCGGGGGCGCCGGGGGGCGCGAGGTGGTGGCGCGCACGCCGGAGGAATTCAGGGCCTACGCCGCCGCGGAGGAACCCCTGATCATCCGGGTGGAGGGGCCGCTTTCGATCGGGATGACCCCGGTGGGTTCCCACAAGACGCTGGAGGGAACCGGACCGGCGGCGGTCATTCGCGGAAACCTCATGCTGGGCGGCGGGACGAGGAATGTCATCATCCGCAACCTCACCTTCACCAATCCGATGAACAAAAAGGGCAAGGGCGGCGGCGACGGCATTACCGTGCGCGGCGCCAAACATGTGTTCATCACGAAGTGCACCTTTTCCGACTGTGCGGACGGTGCCATCGACGTCACCGAAGGCGCGGACTTTGTGACGATTTCCTGGTGCAAGTTTTCCTACACCAAGCAGCCGAAGCATCGCTTTGTCATGCTGACGATGGGGCGGTCGAAGAAGAAACACAAAAACAAGGTCCGGGTGACGCTGCACCACAATTGGTTTGCGGAGAACTGCGACCAGCGCATGCCGGCCGCGCGGAAGGCGCGCGTGCACCTCTACAACAACTATTTCAATTGCAGCGGGAATTCCTACTGCAGCAACGCGCGGCAGGACGCCGAGCTGCTGTGCGAGAGCAATTATTACGAGCGGGTGCAGAATCCGTGTTATGCCGAGGACGGCGGAAAAATCCGCACGTCGAACAACATTTACAGGGACTGCACCGGCAAGATGGACAACCGCAACGACAAGGTTTTCGAGCCGCCCTACAAATGGAAGGTGGACAAGGCGGCGAAGGTGCCGGAGATCGTCCGCGCGGGAGCCGGGGCGCGTTGACGGCGCGGTGGCCGGATGTCCGGCCGGCGCCCTACAGCTGCCGTCCGGTGAGCCGCTCGTAGGCTTCGACGTATTTGGCGGACGTCTTTTCGATGATGTCCGGCGGCAGGGCCGGGGCGGGCGGTTGCTTGTCCCAGTCGAGGCTCTCGAGGTAGTCGCGGACAAACTGCTTGTCGAAGCTCGGCGGACTGCCGCCCGGGGCGTATTCGGATTCCGGCCAGAACCGGGAGGAGTCCGGCGTGAGAACCTCGTCGATCAGGACGACCTCGCCGTCGTACATGCCGAACTCGAATTTGGTGTCCGCCACGATGATGCCGCGCTCCGCGGCGTAGGCGCGCCCGTGTTCGTAGAGCTCAATGGTGGCCTTGCGCACCTGCAGGGCGACTTCATCCCCCAGGATGGCCCGGCACTGACGCCAGGTGATGTTTTCGTCATGCCCGGTCTCCGCCTTGGTGGCGGGGGTGAAGAGGGTTTCCGGCAGACGGTCCCCCTGGCGGAGTCCGGGAGGCAGCGGCTGGCCGCACACCGTGCCGCTCTGCTGGTATTCCTTCCAGCCCGAGCCGGCCAGATAACCGCGGGCCACGCATTCCACCGGAAGCGGCAGGGCCTTTTTGACGATCATGGAGCGCCCGGAGAGGATCTCCTCATACGGCTTCAGTTTTTCCGGGAACTGGCGGAAATGGGTCGTGAGGAAATGATTTTCGATGAAGTCGAGCTTCTCGAACCAGAACGCGGAGATCTGGGTCAGGACCTCGCCCTTGCGCGGAATGGCATTCGGGAGAATGCAGTCGAAGGCGGAGATGCGGTCCGTCGCGACGAAAAGAAGGCTGTCGCCGAGGTCGAAAACTTCGCGCACCTTTCCGCTGCGCAGTTTCGGGATGCCGGGAAGATCACAGGCGAGGATGTCCATGGAATCCGCAATCTATGCGCGCCGCCCGGGAAGCGGGAAGGTTAATTTCATTCCCGCGGTGACGGGACGGCGTTCAGCCCCGCGCGGATTTTTTGTCGGGTGAGGGCAGGAGGGTTCCGGTGAGGGCGGAGAGGCCTTCCTCGAGGTTTTTCTGAATCCTTCCGAAGATGCCCACGTCCTTTTTGCTCGGGTGGGTGCCCCGGGGTTTCGGCTTGAGGGTGCGGCGTTTGCCGGCGGCCTTCGCCTTCGTCTTTCGGGCGGTCCGGACCGGTGAGGCGGCGCGGGTTTTTCGGGAGGAGGCTTTGGCGGATTTTTGGGCGGTGTTCATGGCTGCCCGGAAATCGGCCGTCCGGCCGTGCGCGGATGTCCAAAAATTCTCGCGCGGATCGGGAGGGTCCGTTAAATTGGGGACATGTTCGACAAAGGTCAGAAAGTTGTCTGCATTAATGACGATTTTTCTCCGACGGTCCGGCGCTTGTACAAGGAGCTTCCCGTCAAGGACCAAGTGTACACGGTCCGGGATGTGACCATCGGACGCGCCCGGGTGACCAGCGGTTCCGGAGGGGAGAACGAGATTTCCTACCTGGTGCTTCTCGAGGAGCTGCACAATCCCGACGACCCCTACATGCACGAAAACGCGGGACAGGAAATGGGCTTCCGGAGCGACCGTTTTGCGCCGCTCGAGGAGCTCGAGAACACCGAATATGCCGAGGCTGCGGAAGTGCTCGTCCACCCTCGCTGAACCCGGCGGGAGACGGGACGCGGCCGGCGTGGAACCCATGGAACCGCAGCTCGGCGCCGACGGATCGTGGAAAATGTGGGCGCACGACCCGGACGGAACCTCCCTCGGGTTCCATCAATACACTCCGGAGAGTTCCCAATACGCCGGCGCGGACTGCCGGGTGGACCGGGGCTGAGCGCCGCGTGCGGCTTGGGGAACGTCAGCGTTTTCTCCGGCTCCGTTTGGGACGGGGAGACGTTGGCGCGACGGGGACGGCGGCCGGTTCGGTGACCGGCGGGATGTCTTCCTGCGGGGCGGAAACGGTCCCGGTCCGGAAACTTTTCACCGGCGGCAGGATGTTCCGGAAGGCGGTGCCGTAAATGTCCCAGGCCGTCAGGAAAAGGCCGCAGACAATCGGACCCACGATGAACCCGATGGCGCCGAAGAGAAAGATGCCGCCCAGGGTTCCGACCAGGATGAGAAGGTCCGGCATTTCGGCGTCCTTGCCGACGAGGATGGGCCGAAGGAAGTTGTCGATGCTGCCCACCACGAGCGCGCACCAGGCGGCGAGCAGGAGGGCGGGAATCGTCTGTCCGACGATGAAAAGGTAAATGACCGCCGGAATCCAGACCAGGGCGGCGCCGACTCCGGGGATGATGGAAAGCACCACCATGATCGTTCCCCAGAAGGCCGCGCCGTCGATGCCCGCAACGTGAAAGGCGATGCCGCCCAGCGTGCCCTGGATGATTCCGATCAGGATGGTGCCCTTCACCGTGGCCCGCGTGATGGAAATGAACCGGTCGAGCATGCGGGTTTCGTCCTCATGGGTGAGGGGCATGTAATAAAAGATCTTTTCCAGGATCTGCCGGCCGTCCTTCAGGAAGAAGAACATGGCGTAGATCATGATGAAAAAGTTCAGCAGAAACCCCGCCGTGCCGACGGAGAACCGCGTGGCGCTGTTGGCGAGGAATTTGCTCGCCGCCTGTGCGACGGTCCCGGCGCTTTCGAGGATGCGGTCCTGGCTCGGAATGAAATCCTTTGCGACGGGAAACTTCGCCGCCAGCCAGTCGTGCAGGTCGAGCTCGGAGGGATTTTTCAGGTGGTTCTGCACCCAGGGGATGGCCTGGTTGCTGACGTCGATGGCCTGACGCACGACCACGGTGACAAAGGCGCTGAGGGGCCCCACGATCAGCAGGAACAGAATGAGCAGTGTGGCGGCGGAGGCCAGCGAGCGCCGCCCGCCGAGGATCCGGGTCATGAAACGGAAAAGCGGATGACAAAACCCCGAGAGCAGCGCGGCCAGGAGCAGGGTTTGCAGAAAGGGCCAGATGACCGCGAGGAAGAGGAGGGAAATGCCGAGGACGAGGATCAATACAAACGCCGTTCGGAACGCCCCGGCGGTGATGTTGGCCGTTTGCATGGCGATAGGAAAGCGACGGGGACGGGGGCGTGCAAGGAGGATCGGACGGACGGGAACCGAATTTTTCGGAAAAAATGAGCGGCGTCGATGCCGTCTCCGGCGTAAAAGGAAGGTGTTCTCCCATGGAAGCGTCCGGAATTCACCCCGAGGCCGAACTGCGCCGCCTGGCGGAGGACCGGCGGTGCCCCGATGAGGATGGCCTTTGGCGGAAATGGGGTCCCTATCTGAGCGAGCGCCAGTGGGGCACCGTGCGCGAGGACTACAGCGCCGACGGGAATGCCTGGGACTATTTTCCGCACGAACACGCGCGCAGCCGGGCCTATCGGTGGGGGGAGGACGGAATCGCGGGGTACAGTGACAACCACCAGCGTCTCTGCCTTTCGCTGGCGTTGTGGAACGGCCGGGACCGCATCCTCAAGGAACGGCTCTTTGGTTTGACCAACGGGGAGGGCAATCACGGCGAGGACGTCAAGGAGCTCTATTATTATCTCGATGCGACGCCCTCGCATTCCTACCTGAAGATGCTCTACAAGTATCCGCAGGAGGCCTTTCCCTACGAGGAGCTGCGGGAGCGCAACCGCGTCCGCGGCCGGCACGAGCCGGAATACGAACTGCTCGACACCGGGATTTTTGACGGCGACCGCTATTTCGACGTCGTGGTCGAATACGCCAGGCGCACCCCCCAGGCGGTGTGCTGCCGGATCACGGTGCACAATCGCGGAGCGGAGGACGCGGAGATCCACCTCCTGCCGCAACTGTGCTTCCGCAATTCGTGGAGCTGGCGCAGGAACGCGCGCCGTCCGCTGGCCCGCCTGACCCCGGGGGGAGTGGTGCATGCGCAGCACCCGCGCCTGGGCGAATTCACCTGGCACGCGGAAGGGGTGAACGAATGGCTCTTCACCGAAAACGAAACCAATCCGCGGATCTTCGGACAGTCCGGGACCGGATATTACAAGGATGCCTTTCACGAAGCGGTCGTGCACGGACGCCGCGAGGCGGTGAATCCGGCGCTCAACGGAACCAAGGTCGCCGCCTGGTTTGTGCGCCGCGTGCCGGCCGGCGGTTCCGTCCGCATCCGCCTTTGCCTGCAGCCGGCGGGTGAGGGGGACCCGTTTGCGGCCTTCGACGAAACGATGGAGCGGCGGAAGCGCGAGGCGGATGAATTTTATGCCGGCCTGCAGACCGCACTGTCCTCCGCGGATGCCCGTCTGGTCCAGCGCCAGGCGCTGGCCGGGCTCATTTGGAACAAGCAGTTCTATTATTACGATTTGCCCGAATGGCTGCACGGGGATCCGACCCAGCCGCCGCCCCCCGCCGGGCGTTTGCGCGGACGGAACACGGAGTGGCGGCATGTGAACAACGCCGAAATCATTTCGATGCCGGACAAATGGGAGTATCCGTGGTACGCCGCATGGGACCTGGCGTTTCATGCGGTGGCCTTTGCGATGGTCGATCCCGACTTCGCCAAGTCCCAGCTGGTGCTGATCACGCGCGAATGGTACATGCACCCGAACGGCCAGTTGCCGGCTTATGAATGGGCCTTCGACGACGTGAATCCCCCCGTGCACGCCTGGGCGGCGTGGAAGGTGTTTGAGATGGACCGGAAACAATCCGGCACCCCCGACCTCGCCTTCCTCGAGAGGGTCTTTCACAAGCTGATGCTCAATTTCACATGGTGGGTGAATCGCAAGGACCCCCAGGGCCGGAACGTTTTTCAGGGCGGTTTTCTCGGCCTCGACAACATCGGCGTTTTTGACCGCAGCAAACCGCTTCCCATCGGCGGTTTCATCAATCAGGCCGACGCCACGAGCTGGATGGCGATGTATTCCCTCAACCTCATGCGCATCGCCCTGGAACTGGCCCTGCACAATCCGGTCTACCAGGACATCGCGACGAAGTTTTTTGAGCATTTCCTACAGATCGCCGCGGCGATGAACAACATCGGCGAGTGCGGCATCGGGCTGTGGGATGAGGAGGACGGTTTTTATTATGACGTGCTGAACCTTCCCGACGGTCAGCTTCTCCCCCTCAAGGTGCGTTCGCTGGTGGGATTGATTCCGCTCTTTGCCGTGGAGGTGCTCGATCGCGATCTGCTCGACCGCCTGCCGGAGTTCACCCGCCGCCTGCGCTGGTATCTGAAGAACCGCCCCGAACTGGCCTCGTTGGTGTCCCGCTGGGAGGAATGCGGCCAGGATGAACGGCATCTGCTTTCCCTGCTCCGCGGACACCGCATGAAATGCCTGCTCCGGCGCATGCTCGACGAGACGGAGTTTCTGTCGGATTACGGGGTCCGCGCCCTGTCCAAGGCCCATGAACGCGCCCCCTATGTCTTTCCCTGCGGGCGGATGCAGCTGGGTGTCAGTTATCTGCCGGCCGAATCCGACTCCGGCCTTTTCGGCGGAAACTCGAACTGGCGCGGTCCCATCTGGATGCCGGTCAATTTCCTCCTCGTCGAATCCCTGAGGGAATTTCATTCCTATTACGGCGACGACTTTCGCATCGAGTGCCCGACCGGTTCGGGACGGTTCGTCTCCCTTCGCGAGGCCGCCGATGAACTCGGCCGGCGCCTGGCGCGCCTCTTTTTGCGCGACGCCGACGGCCGCCGGGCGGTTTTCAATCACAGCGAAAAAATGCAGGGCGATCCGCATTTCCGCGACCTTCTTCTTTTCTACGAATACTTTCACGGCGACACCGGACGCGGCGTGGGAGCCTCCCACCAGACCGGCTGGACCGCGCTGGTGGCCCTGCTGCTTCAGGAGATCTGTCCCGGGAACGCGCCTTAGCGGGGGGCTCGTCGGGAATCCGCCGGGCTTCCCCGGCTCACGGAATGTCCCGCTTCAATAATATCCTCCGGTGACAAAGTGAAATTCCCCCGTGATCCACGCGGCTTCGTCCGAGGCCAGGAAAGCCACCATATTGGCGATGTCCTCGGGACGGCCCACCCGTTCAAGGGGCGTGTCGGTCTCGATGGATTTCCAAAGATCCCCCCGGTCAATTCCCGCCGCCTGCACGCCTTCGGTGAAAACCAGGCCGGGATTCACCGAGTTGACGCGGATCTTGCGCGGGCCCAGTTCCCGGGCGAAGGAACGGGTCACCGCATTCACCGCCGCCTTGGTGGCGCTGTAAACCGCCGCTTGGGGCGGCGTGATCGTGGCGGCCATGGATCCGATGTTGATGATGCTTCCGCCTTCGGCACCAAAGCGGCTCACGGCCTGCTGGGTGGCGAGGATGAGCCCGAGAACGTTCAGTCGAACTGACGGTAAAAATTCTCCTCCGTGATGCCCTCAAGGGGCTGGAACTCGTAGAGGCCCGCATTGTTGACGAGGATGTCCAGACGGCCAAAGGTTTGCATGGCCCCGTCGAAGAGACGTACGACGTCTTCCCTTTTTGTCAGGTCGGCTTGGACGGCCGCCGCCCGTCCGCCCGCCGCCGTAATGTCCCCCACCACCCGGTCCGCGTCGCTCCGGGCGGTGGCATAACTCACCACCACGGCGGCGCCGTCCGCCGCGAGCCGCCGGGCAATGCCTGCGCCGATGCCTTTCGAGGCTCCGGTGACGACGGCGACCCGGCCGGCGAGTTGGGGTTTCGTGTTCATAAGTCATGCATCGCCCGGCAGGCCGGGGGCCGGGGAGTTTTCCGGATTCAGCTCCCGGACGTCGGTGACCCAGAGGATTTCACAGGCTCCCGCCCCCTGGTCGTTTCGTTCGAGCGAACTTCTCCACGGCGGGTCGTCGTTTTTCTGGACCTCCACGAGAAATCCCCTGAGCTCCACGAAGGAATTGACCCGCAGTTTGCGCAGGTCCCGCCACACGGAGGAATCCGCGGGCAGGCAGTGGACATTGGCGCTTCGGGTGGCCATGACGCCCGCGGAAACCGGACAGTCGGGACCGTAAAAATAATGATACCAACGTTCGCTCTGCGTGATCCCGATGTGCCGGAGCACGGCCGAGTCCGACATCTCCTGCCAGCCCAGCGCAAGATCCAGCGGGGCGATGTCCGCCGCCGGATCGAAGAAGTAGCGTTTGCGGGAGAGCACACGGGCGCGGATGATGTAGCGGGCGAGGGGGCGGATTTCGTAGCCTTTTTCCGTCCAGCCCCCCTGCGTGGTGGAGGTTTGTTCGGGTGCGGTGGGAATGCGGACGCCGGGTTCCGGAGGGGGCGCGGACTGGTCCCGGAGGAAAAACCACCAAAGAAGTCCCAATAAAAGGAGCACACAGACGAGCCGGGCCATGGAAAGGTCTCCGGGGGCGATCTCCGGAGGACTGGCAGTCTGCCCGAAACGGATGCGGGCGGCAAGTTGTTCAGGGGGAAACGCGACCGGCTTCCTCGGCAAGGTCCTGGGCTTGAGGAACTCACGAAACAAATTTTTTGTTCCGAATGACTTTCCAGTCCGCCGGCCGCATCCTCCTCCCGGAAAATTGGCTCTACACGGGGGGACTTTTGGATTTAATGGCCGGCATGGATCTCCTCTCACGTCTGACGACCGCTGAATTGCAGGTGGGGGATTTCCTCGTTCCCTGGGGGATGGTGGTGGGCACCCTGGGGTTTTTGCTCGCCTGGCTGGTGATGGTGGGGCTTGAGCACTTCGGGTGGACGCGCCGGATCTGGAATGTTCCTCTCTTTTTTGTCGCACTGGCCGTGCTTTTCGGCTGCGTTATCGGACTCCTCGTTGCACCGTGAAAACCGCTCCCAGCAAATATCTTTTGACCGGCCTCGTGGTGGTCCTGGCCATCGTGGCCGCGCTCCTGATGTATGCGCGGTATGTGGACCGTCCCTGGACCCGTGACGCCCAGGTCCGCGCCAACATTGTGGGCATTGCCCCGCGGGTGGAGGGGCCGATCATCAACATCCCGATCAAGGACAATCAGCCGGTGAAAAAAGGCGATCTCCTGTTCGAGATTGATCCGTCCACCTACGAGGCGGCGCTCAACAATGCCGCAGCCAAACTCAAGCAGGCCCAGGCGGCGGAGATCCAGGCCAAGCAGGAACTGGAGCGCCAGACGACCCTCTACGAAACCAAGGTCACGGATCTGCGTGATCTGCAGAATGCCCAGGATGCCTATGCGGCGGCGGTGGCGAACACGGCGGCGGCAATGGCGACTCTGAAAAACGCCGAGCTGAATCTGTCCTACACGAAGGTTTACGCGCCGGTGGACGGCTACATGACCAACATGAACACGAGCCTGGGACAGTACGTGAACGAGGGCCAGCAGTTGCTGGCGCTCGTGGATGCGAGTTCGTTCTGGATCGCGGCCTATTTCAAGGAAACCCAGCTCCAACACGTCCAGGTCGGCCGCAAGGCCAGGATCACCCTGATGGGACACGAGTCGGAGCCTTTCGAGGGCGAGGTGGTCAGCGTGGCGTGGGGAATCTTCCTGCAGGATGGCGCCACAGTGGACCTGCTTCCCGAAGTGAGCCAGACGATCGACTGGATTCGCCTGCCGAACCGCTTCCCCGTGCGCGTGCAGGTCACCGGAAAACCGCCCGTGCCGCTGCGCATCGGCCAGACGGCCTCGGTGTCGCTGCAGTAGCCGGGCCCGGGATGAAAACCGGGCCGCCACACCTTCCGGGGGACGGAACGGGAGCCCCGGCGGGACTCCCTCCGGTCCTCAGGCGGGGATGCTTTCCCCCTGGATCAAATCATCGAGCGTCTGCCGTTTGCGGATGAGGTGGGTCGCCGCCCCGTCGACGAGCACTTCGGGCAGGAGCGGACGGGAATTGTAATTCGACGACATCACAAATCCGTAGGCGCCGGCGCTGAAAAGGGCGATGCGGTCGTCCTGCCTGAGCGGCGGAACCTCGCGGTCCTGTGCAAAAAAGTCCCCGCTTTCGCAAACGGGTCCGACCACGTCCATGACCACCGCCGGTTCCGACGCGGCGCGCAGGGGATGGATTTCGTGATATCCCTCGTAGAGCGCGGGACGGATGAGGTCGTTCATGGCCGCGTCGACGACGGTGAACGTCTTGGCCGGGGTCTTCTTCACGTATTGCACCGTGCTGAGGAGGACGCCGGCATTGCCGACCATGAAGCGGCCGGGTTCGAAAAGGATGCGCAGGCCGAGCGGTTTGAGAATCGGAACAATCGCGGCGGCGTAGGCTTCCGGCGTGATGCGTTTGGGGTGATCGACCGCACTCCACCACTCCGGCGAGCCGCTTTCCAAGGCGGGGTCGTAGACGATCCCGATGCCGCCGCCGATGCTGAAAAACTCGATGCCGTGGGTGTCGCGGAGTTTCTCCACCAGCGGAACGAGCTTGGCGGCCGCCTCGGCGAAGGGTTCGCATTCGAGAATCTGCGAGCCGATGTGGGTTTGCACGCCGCGCAGGTGCAGGTGCGGGAGCTCCGCGGCGCGCGCATAAACCTCCCCGGCGCGATCAAGGCCGATGCCAAACTTGTTCTGGCTCTTTCCGGTGGAGATGTACTTGTGGGTTCGGGCGTCGACGTCGGGATTGACCCGCACGGCCACCGGGGCCTTCACCCCGAGCGATCCGGCCACCTCGTTGATGCGTTCGAGTTCGGGTTCGCTTTCGACGTTGAAGCAATAGATGCCGGCCTCGAGGGCCTGGCGGATTTCCCCGACCGTCTTGCCCACCCCGGCGAAGGTGCAGAGTCCGGGGGTGCCGCCGGCCTTTTGGACGCGGAAAAGTTCCCCGCCGGAAACGATGTCGAACCCGGCCCCCTCCTTCGCCAGCAGGTTGAGGATGGCGAGGTTGGAATTGGCCTTCACCGCGTAACAGATCAGGTGGTCGAGCGGCGCGAGGGCCGCGTCGAGGCGGCGGAAATTGTTGCGGATGGTTTCCGCGGAATAGACATAGGCCGGCGTGCCGACCCGGTCGGCCAGCTCGTCGAGGTTTACGTCCTCACAATGAAGGACGCCATCACGATACGAAAACGAATGCACCCGCCGAAAATGGAGGCAAGGCGGCGGGCGTGTCAATCGGATGCTAATCGGTGAGACGCACCGTGGCGCCGGCCGGCACATTGACAAACCGGCCGTCGACCTTGAGGGTGACGGTCAGCGCGCTCGGATTGTGGGCGGAGGCCAGGTTGGCTGCGATCACGATCCGCCGGCGGGCCTCCTCGTAGTCGAAAAGTTCGATGTTGGTGCAATACCAGACGTCGGGTTTGCCGGAGAGCGGCTTGTAGATGCGTTCCAGGCCGGCCCAGTCGTCGCGCTTTTGGAACTCGAACCCATGCCCCCAGACGAAAAAGACGCCGGAATAGTGCGGATCGTCGTATCGGGCGGCGAACCGTTCCGGCACGGTGGGATCCGTGGCGTATTGGTGCGCCGTTGTGGGCCAGGCGAGGGGATCCCGGGGAGGAAAACAGCGCGGGGCGTTCTCGCAGGTGCGGCAATAGACGATGCCCAGGCTCCGCAGCAAATCGGCCACCCGCTGGTCGTAGCTGCCGTAGGGATAGGCCATGCCCCGGACCGGATAGCCCACGAGGTCTTCCAGAGCCCGCCGGTCGTCGAGAACCTCCCGGGCGATCTGCGAGGCGTCGAGGCGGGGGAGGTGCGGGTGGGTGACGGTATGGATGGCGACTTCGTGGCCCTCATAGAGCGAGGCCACTTCGGACGCGTCGAGTTTGGCGAAGGTGTTGTCCGGCGGCCGGACGCCCGTGCGCCCGAGCTTTCCCGAGTTCAGATTGAAGGTGCCTTTGAGGCCCCACTCGTTGAAGGCCGCGACAATGCGGCGATCAAAGGTGTCTCCATCGTCAAAGCTGGTCGTGACGGCGATGCGTTTGCCGCCGGGGAAGGGAGGGATTTCAACAAGGCCGGGCATGTTGGGGAAGGGAGGGAAAAAACAGGGAGACGCCTTTTATTCATCCATCCACTGGCAATACGTTTTCCGGATGGCGTCGGCGATCTCGTTGAGGCGGAGCTGCGTCTGGTCGAGGAACTGGTGCAGGCCGGTCTGGAAGACCGAGCCGATCGTGGTGTAGTCGAGGTTCGAGCGGAGCAGTCCGGAAAGCCGTTCGGCTTCGGTGCTGAAATGGTTTTTTTCGCACCCCGAGATCCGGTGCAGCGAGGTGTCGAGATTGTCCACGCAGAAGCGGATCGAACGCGGAAACTGATCGTGCAGGATGAGGAACTCCGCGACCTGCCAGCCGGAGACCTGGCCGACGTAACTTTTCAGATACGCCTCGAGTCCGCTGCAGGAGCGCAACACCGCCATCCACTGCGTGATGTCGACGTGCCCGCCGACCTGTTCGCCGCTGGGCAGGAGGATGTGGTATTTCATGTCAAGTACGCGCGAGGTCGAGTCGGCGCGCTCGAGGTATTTGCCGATCTGAATGAAATCCCAGCCCTCCCCGTGCGTCATGGTCGCGTCGGTCGTGCCCTGGAAGGCGTGAAGCTGATCGACGAGACGACGGTAAAAATCAATGGGACTGTCGTAAAAATCCGCCTTCGCCCGGCCGTCGCGCAGGTAGAGGAAGGTCCGGTTGAGCTGTTCCCACATCTCGCTGGAGATCTGCTCGCGCACGGTGCGGGCGTTTTCGCGGGCGATGGAAATGCAGGAATAGATGGCGTTCGGATTCCGTTTTTCAAAGGTGACAAAATCCATCACCGTGTCGGGCGTCACCGCGTCGTGGATCTTGCTGAAGAGCTCCTGGTCCTCCAGCGTGGCCAGCACCGGCTGCCAGTGCTGCTGGATGGAGAGGGCCGTCTGGTCCTCGAAATCGAGCATGAGCTGCATGTTGACGTCGAGGATGCGGGCGTTGGTTTCGGCCCGCTCGATGTAGCGGCTCAACCAAAAACAGGAATCGGCGACTCGACTTAGCATGCTCGGGATGGATTCAATTCACGCTCACGGGACCCTGACTCTGGCTCTGTCCGTCGGACACGGCGGCCTCCGGGGCCATGTCCTCGTCCAGCACCCAGGTGTCCTTGCTGCCCCCGCCCTGGCTGGAGTTCACGACCAGCGAACCCTTGCGCAGCGCCACCCGCGTGAGGCCGCCAGGAATGATGCTGATTTTTTCGCCGCTGAGAATGTAGGGCCGCAGATCGATGTGCCGGCCCTCCGTGCGGCCGTCGCAGAAGGACGGACAGCGGGAAAGGCTGATGACGGGCTGGGCGATGTATCCGCGGGGATCGGCCTGGATGGCCTGCCGGAATTTTTCGATCTGTTCCTTTGTCGCCTGCGGACCGATGATCATGCCGTAGCCGCCGCTTTCGTTGGCGGCCTTCACGACCAGTTTGTCGAGGTTTTCCAGGACGTATTTGCGGTCGCTGTCGTCGGCGGTGAGATAGGTCTCCACGTTCGGAAGGATGGGATCCTCACCGAGGTAGAACTTGATCATGCGCGGCACGTAATAATACGTCACCTTGTCGTCCGCCACACCCGTGCCGATCGCGTTGGCGAGATTCACGTTGCCCTTGCGGTAGGCTTCCATGATGCCCGGCACGCCGAGCACGGAATCCTTGCGGAAGACGGTGGGGTCGATGAAATCGTCGTCGATGCGCCGGTAGATCACGTCGACCTGCTTGAGCCCCTTGGTCGTCTTCATGAAGACGCGGGCGTCCTTCACCACCAGGTCGCTGCCGGTGACAATTTCGATGCCCATGGAACGGGCCAGGAAGGAATGCTCGAAATAGGCGGAATTGTAGATTCCGGGCGTGAGCACGACGACCGTCGGATCGGGATTTTCGTGCGGGGCGACATAACGCAGCGCGGCGAGCAGGTCCTGGGTGTAACGGTCCACCGGCCGGACCGAATACTTGGAGAACAGCTTGGGAAAGACCCTCTTCATCGCCTGGCGGTTCTCCAGCACATAGGAGACGCCGGACGGACAGCGTCCGTTGTCCTCCAGGACGGTGTACACCCCCTGGCGGTCCCGGATGAGATCGGTGCCGCAGATGTGGATGTAAATGTCCCGCGGGACATCAAACCCCATCAGCTCGGGCCGAAAATGTTTGGCGCCGAGAATGATTTCCTCGGGAATGATCTTCTCCCTGAGGATGCGCTGCTCGTGGTAGACGTCGTGCAGGAACATGTTCAGCGCGGTGAGGCGCTGGATGAGTCCGCGCTCGACATGTTCCCATTCGCGGGCCGGAATGATGCGGGGAATGAGGTCGAAGGGAAAGATGCGCTCGGTGCCCTCGTCGCCGCTGTAGACCGTGAAGGTGATGCCCTGATTCAGGTAGGATTTTTCGGCGAGCTCGCGTTTCCGCTCGAACTCCCCGGGATCCATCTCCCGAAACCTCCGGGCCAGGAGTTCGTAGTGCGGGCGGACGACCCCGGGGGCGGAAAACATTTCATCGAAAAAATCCCCGACCTCGTAATCCTTAAACAGCCCGTTCATCGAATTGTCCCTTGTGTGTCAAACCACGGCCCTTTTGAAAAGCGGAAAGCTATGCAGCCAGCCTGGGGGCGGATTCAAAATCCGGCGTCCACGGTTCGGCCGCGCCGCCGAACTTCGGATAAATGAAGCGCGCGGACGTGGTCTTGTCGCGGGTCAGGCCGTGGGCCCTTCTCAGGCCCGCCTCGCGCAGGGTGAGGAGGGAGGCCAGTAAAATCTGACTGCCCAGCCCGCGGCTGCGGTATTCGTGCACGATGCAGGGACCGGTGAGCAGGTGGTTCGGGGCGTCGTCCTCCGTATCCAGCACCGAACAGCCGATGATGCGGGAGCCGTGCAGGAGCACCAGGCGGCGGTATTTGGCGTCCTTGTCGAAGGCCGTGGCGATTTGCCTGCGAATGTTTTCCACGAAGGGGCTTTGCAGATTGCCCCATCCGGAATCCATGCTGAAGGCGCTGTAGGCGACCTTTTGGACGACATCCTCCTCATCCGGCGTCGCCTCGCGAAGCTGGAACGGCGAGGGGATCCCGCTTTCCGTCGAGGGAAGGTTCGTGAGGTCCCACGAAAAACGTAACCAGGTGGTGATCATGTGCGGCAGGAAATCAGGACGGGTCGTTGTCCCTGCGACAGACCCACCAGACGCCCCCGAGGAGGGCGCCTGCCAAACCGACAAATGCCGTAAACGCCGCCAGATCAAACATAGACGCTCGGAGAATTGGCAATTCCCGTGCCAAGTCAATCGTATTTCTCCGGGTTATTCACAGAAATTCACAGGTTGCTTGGCCGATCCGTCGGGATTGACATCCGGCAGGAAAGGTTCCTGCATGACCTGGTGGAAGTTTTCCTTCATACGATTGCGCTGGAACCGGCCCGCTGGACCCCGAAAAAGGTTTCCCAGAATCTTTCGGTCCTTCTGCCCCGGATCGCCGGGGCGGGATTCCGGACGGTGGAAGTTTTCGAGCCGCATCTGGGCGGGGAGGCCGGGTGGCCGGAAATTCGGAATCTGCTGCGGGAATGCGGACTGAAACCGGCCATCCTGAGTTCCTATGTGAACCTGCTCACCCTGTCCGAGGAGGAACTGCCCCGGGCCGCCGACACCCTGGAAAAAACGCTGCGCTTCTTTGCGTTTTCCAAGGTGCGAATTTTTCCCGGTCCCCGGATCTCGCCGTCCGACGACGCGGCGGTGACGACGTTCACCCGCCGCCTCAGCTGGCTGGCCGGGCGGCTGGAGGGAATGGAAATCCTTCTCGAGACGCATGACCTGTCCATCGCCGATGATCCGGACCGCATCGTCCGGGTGGTGCGCGACATCGGCGCCCCCCAGGTGGGATTGCTCTTTCAGCCGACCGTCTTCGACGGGAAGAGCGAGCTTTTGCAGTTTGCCCGCCAGAAGGAATTCGTCCGGCATGTCCATTTGCAGAACCGGGACTCCGCCATGCGGTTTGTTCCCTTGGCCGAGGGTGTCACCCCGTGGAAAGCCATCCTGCGCGACCTTCCCGCGGGCGTGAACGCCTCGCTGGAATTTGTTCCCGCCGGGATTTGCCCGGAAGAGCAGTTCGACCTCGAGGCCGTGCTGGCCCAGGTGAAATCGGAAGCTGCTTTCGTCAGGCAGGGCGTCTGATCCGACGGATCCCGCGGCTCTTTCGTTGACAGAGATGATCGATTTAATATAAAACAATCAAAATCGCTCATCCGCTGTCATGAAAGTCTTCCGCCTCAACCGACTGTTTAATGCCAGGTCCAACCGATGTTTCGATGTCGCCATCGATCACGGTTTTTTCAACGAGTACGGATTCCTGGCGGGCATTGAGGACATTCACGCGGCGATTACGACGCTGGTGGAGGCGGGACCGGATGCGATCCAGTTGACGGTGGGGCAGGCGCCCATCCTGCAGTCGATTCCCGGACGCCGGAAACCGTCCCTGGTTCTCCGGACCGACGTGGCCAATGTCTACGGGAAGGATCTTCCCCGGACGCTTTTCAGCCGGATGATCGAAAATCCGGTCGAGCAGGCGCTTCGCCTCGATGCGGCCTGCGTGGTGGTGAATCTTTTCCGCATCCCCGATCAGCCGGAGGTGTCCGATCAATGCATTCAGAACATTCTGAGAATCAAACCGGACTGTGACCGCTACGGCATGCCCCTGATGATTGAGCCGCTGGTGTTTCAGCCCAATGCGAAGGCCGGGGGGTACATGGTGGACGGGGATCCGGAGAAAATCCTGCCTCTGGTGCGGCAGGCGGTGGAATTGGGGGCGGACATCATCAAGGCGGATCCCACCGATGATGTGGGTGTGTACCACAGGGTGGTGCAGATTGCCGGGCGCATTCCCGTGCTCGTGCGCGGGGGCGGCAAGGCGCCGGATCGCGAGATCCTCGAGCGCACCGAGCGGTTGATCCAACAGGGGGCCGCGGGAATCGTGTACGGACGCAATGTCATCCAGCATGCGAATCCGGCCGGCATGACCCGCGCCCTGATGGCCATCGTGCATGATGGGGCGACGGCGGCCGACGCGGTGAAATTTCTGGCCTGAGCCCGCCATGGAAACGGCCAGAATCGGAATCATTGGAGGCGGCCTGATGGGCCGCGAAGTGGCCGCTGCGCTCGGGCGCTGGTTTGTCCTCGACAACTTTCCCGTCCGCGCCGAACTGACCGCCGTCTGCGACCTTTCCGGGAAGGCGCGGGAATGGTTTCGGCAGATCCCCACGGTTCGATTGCTGACCGCGGACCATCACGAGCTCCTGGCCAGTGCGGACGTTGACGTCGTCTATGTCGCGGTGCCTCACAATCTGCACGAGGCGATCTATCTCGACGTGCTGAAAGCCGGAAAGGATCTCTTTGCGGAGAAGCCTTTTGGCATTGATCTGGCGGCGGCCAGGAGGATTGCCGCCGCCGCGGCGGAGTCCGGCCGCTTTGTGCGCTGCAGCTCCGAGTTTCCGTTCCTGCCCGGCGTCCAGCGGGCCTATGCCCTGGCCCGCGAAGGGCGGCTGGGCAGGCTGCTTGAAGTGCGCTCCGGATTTCACCACAGCAGCGACCTCGATCCGGCCAAGCCGGTCAATTGGAAACGCCAGGTGAAAACCTGCGGGGAGATCGGGGTGATGGGGGACCTGGGCATGCACACCGTGCATGTTCCGTTCCGTCTGGGATGGTTCCCCAAACGCGTTTACGCCCAGCTCCAGAAGGTCTATCACGAACGCCCCGATGGAAAGGGAGGCATGGTGCCCTGCGACACGTGGGACAATGCGCTTTTGCACACCGAATTCGAGTTCGGGGGCGGCGAGGTGCCGATGCGTTTTGAGATGAAACGCCTCGCGCCAGGGGAAACCAACACGTGGTTCCTGGAGATCCTCGGAACCGACGGCGGTGTCAAATACAGCACCAAGGAACCCAAGACCCTCTGGACGTTCCGGCGCGGCGGGGAGCAGGTCTGGCAGCGCACGGATCTCGGATTTCACGGGCCGTTTCCCACCATCACCGGAGCCATTTTCGAACCCGGGTTTCCCGACTGTTTCCTGCAAATGTGGGCTTCCTACCTGGCGGAACGGGCCGGCCGGCTGGACGGACGCTTCGGCTGTGTCACCCCCGGGGAGGCGGTCCGCAGTCACGAGCTTTTTGCCGCCGCCCTGGCCTCCCACCGGTCGAAAAGCGCGGTCGCCCTTTGAATCGATTGTCGTTCAGCCAAAAAATTCTCCCGCCCCCATGAAACGCAGCGAAATCAATTTTCTCATCCGGTCCGCCACCGAATGCTTTGAAAAAAATGGCTGGGCGCTTCCGCCCCGTCCCCGTTGGGATCTGACGGATTTCGGACTGGGTGACTGGAAAAAATACGGTCTCGTCCTCGTGAATCTCGCCGAGGAACCGGAGTATTGCGAGAAGCTGATGTATGCCCGGCAGGGCATGACCACGCCGGCGCACGCCCATCGAAAAAAGAAGGAGGACATCATCTGCCGGTCCGGCCGTCTGGCGGTGAAGGTCTGGGCGGAACATCCCGACACCGCCGCCGGAAAACCGACCCGGGTGCCGCTCAATCATGAGGAGCACACGGTGGCCTCCGGAAGCCTCATCGAATTGCCGGCGGGATGGCGGGTGACATTGACGCCGGGGGTTTATCACGAATTCTGGCCGCTCTCCTCCGAGTGCATCATTGGCGAGGTCTCCACCGCCAACGACGACCTTCACGACAATTTCTTCGTGAATGAGCGGGTCGGCCGGTTCCCGGGTATCGAGGAGGACGAACCGGCTCTGGTTCGCCTGGTGAGCGAGGCCGCGTCATGAACACCGCGGGCCTCATCGGTGCCGGCAACTGGATCGTCGATACGACCAAGATGATCGACGTCTATCCTTCGCAGGACACCCTCGCCAACATTTCGTCGGAGGAAAAAAACAACGGCGGCGGCGCCTTCAATCTGCTGGTGAACCTGGCGAAGCTGGGGGCGCCCTTCCCCCTGCATGGCCTGGGTTTGATCGGAAACGACGCGGAAGGCGACTGGATCGTCGGGCAATGTTCCCAACTCGGGATTTCGACCGCGTTGCTGGCGCGTCATGATTCCGCCCCCACGTCGTACACCGATGTGATGACGGTCCGCTCGACGGGCCGCCGCACGTTCTTTCACCAGCGAGGCGCGAACAGTTTTCTTTCTCCCGGGCATTTTCCCTGGTCCCGGATGCACGGACGTCTTTTTTATCTGGGATATCTTCTTCTGCTCGATGCCCTGGACGCCCCGGACCGCGTCCATGGCACGGTTGCGGCGGGGGTTCTGAAGGAGGCCGGCCGGAGGGGATTTTTCCGCGTGGTTGATCTGGTGAGCGTGGAACGGCCCGACTACGGCGCGGTGATCAATCCTTCGCTGCCCGAAATTGATCTGTTGATCTGCAATGAACTGGAGGCCTCCCGTGTCAGCGGCGTGGCCGTGCGGGGTGAGGCGGCAAATTTTCTTCCCGAAGGGTTGCGTGATGCCGCGGCGGTCCTGCTGCAACGGGGTGTGCGCCAGTGGGTCGTCATCCACCTGCCGGAAGGGGCCTATGCGCGTTCGGCGGCGGGAGAGGAGGTCTGGCAGGGACGGGTGAATCTGCCCGCGGATTGGATCGTCGGGGCCGCCGGCGCCGGGGACGCGTTTGCCGCGGGCCTGTTGTTTGGATTCCACGAGGGGAGGCCCATGCAGGAAAACCTGGTGCGGGGTGTCTGTGCGGCGGCCGCCTGTCTGCGTCATGCGACCACCTCGGGCGGCATCCTGCCCCTGGAGGAATGCCTGGCTCTGGGCGCCCGGCAGGGATTTGCCCGGTTTCCCCGGTAGCGGCGGCGAATCAGTTTTCCGAAGGGGCGTGCAGTTTCACCCCGGCGCGCCGCACTGCCCGGGCATCCTCCGGAATCCGCTCCGTCACCCAGTCGTCAAATCCGCCCCAGTCCGAGAACAGCACGGTGCTGGACTGCCGCCACTTGCTGGAGTCGGCCAGCAGAACCTTGCGCCGGGTGCCGCGCAGGATGGCCCGTTTCATTTCCGCCTCGGAAAGTTCGGTGGTCGAACATCCCTCCTCCGTCAGTCCGGACGCCCCGACCAGGGCCATGTCGGTGCGGATCAATTCCAGACTGCCAAGCGCCGCTCCGCCCACGAGCGCTCCGCTGACCCGGCGCAATTCCCCGCCCGGACAGAGGACTTTCGCGCGTCCCTGCAGGGAGAGCCCAATGAGGGCCACGGAATGGGTCACCAGGGTGAGATCGGGCCGTCCGAGAAGAAGCCGTCCGGCCTCGAGGCAGGTGGAGCCGGCGTCCACAAAAACAATGGATCCCTCGGGAACAAGCGCGGCGGCCGCGGACGCGATGGCCTTCTTGGCCCGGCTGTGGCGGAGAACCTTTTCGTCGAAGGAAATCTCCGAGCGCACATAGGCCGGATCCAGCACTCCGCCGTGAACGCGCAGGATGTCGCCCGATTTCTCGAGGTCCGTCAGATCCCGCCGCAGCGTGGCCGGGGAGACGTTCACCAGTTTCTGAAGCTCGGCGAAATTCAGTTTCCGATGCTCCCTCACGATGCGGCGGATCGTGTTGTGTCGTTCGTGGGCAAACATGCGGCCTCAGCGTAGTCGAGACCGCCCCGCAAGCGAAGTGCTTTCCGTGGGGGCGGAGGGGGAAGCAATCCGACTTGCGGAGTTGTTTTGGAGGTTGGATGGAGCCATATTCTGACCAATGGCGCCGCTTTCCAACAGCCGCCACTCCCAGGCGGAAAAGGATCGCCGGATCCGCAGCCGGCCGAGGGATGCCGTTTGGCCCCCGCGGGGATCGTCTGGCGGGGAGGGGAGCATCGGGGGCCCCGACCGGTCCGACGACACGAATCCCGGCGGGTTTCTCCGACCGGGCGAATCCGGGGAGAATCCCCCTGTCCCATGAAGACGCCGGAAGCCCAGCGGTTGGAGGAGGAAAATTTTCTGTCGGCCCGGGAGGCCATCTGTCGACACACCGACGGGCTCTTTGCCTGGTTGATGGGGATCCAGTGGATTCTGGGGGTGGTCCTGTCGTTGTGGCTGTCTCCCGAACCCGGTAAGGGGGAACCCGGTGTTGTTTCCCCCCAGATCGGGGCGGCGGTTTTTCTTGGCGGGGCGATGACTCTCCTTCCGATTTTACTGGCCTGGCGGTATCCCGGCGGAGCGGTGACCCGCCATGTCTTCGCGGCGGTGCAGATGCTTTATTGCGGCCTGCTCATTCATCTCACCGGCGGACGCATCGAGACGCATTTTCACATCTTCGCTTCGCTGGCTTTTCTGGCCTTTTACCGGGATGGATGGGTGTTGTTCACGGCGTCCGTCGTGGCCCTGGGAGACCATTTTTTGCGGGGGCTCCTCTGGCCGGAATCCCTCTACGGAAGCGTTTCCGTTCCTCTGTGGCGAAGTTTCGAGCACATCGCATGGATTCTCTTCGAGGATGCCTTTTTGATTGTGGCCATCCGCCTGAGTCTGAGGGAGATGCGCCGGGTGGCGAGCCGGGAAGCGGAGCTGGAAATTCTCAACGCGGAAATCAAAAACAAGGTGCGGGAACGCACCAGACAGCTTGCCGACAGCAAGGAACGGCTGCGTCAGCTCGCCGACAGCAGTCCGGACGTCTTTTGGTTCATGGACCTTGATCCCCAACGTGTCCGCTACGTCAGCCCTTCGGTGACGCAGTTGTGGGGCATGACCCGGGAGGAGCTCTACCGCGATTCCCGGATCTGGGAGAAATGCGTCCATCCCGATGATCGCGCCAGGGTTCGTCGGACCTTTGCGAAGGCGATCCGTTCCCGCGCGTCCAGCCTGGAATGTGATTACCGCATTGTGCTGGCGGATGGGAGCGTGCGCTGGGTGCAATTCCGCGGCAGCATCATCCGGGACGACACCGGTCGGGCCGTGCGTCTGGGAGGGCTGGCCCGGGATGTCACCGAGGAGCGCGGCAGGGAGGCCGAACTGCGCAGCGCCCTTGAGCGGCAGACCCAGCTGACCGAACAGGCCCTGGCCGGGGAGCGGGCCAAGCGGGAATTCCTGGCCGCCATAAGTCATGAGATCCGGACGCCCCTCGGGGGAATGCTGGGATTTGCCGAGGCCACCCTGGACCTGAAGGGGCTGCCCGAACAGGCGGTGGAATATCTGCAAATGATCAAGGACGGCGGACGGGCGTTGATGCGGATCATTGACGACATCCTTGATTTCAGCCGCATGGGAGCCGGCCGGCTGAGGATTGAAAAGGCCCCGTTTTCTCCGTCCCGCCTCCTCGAGGAGGTGCGCGCGCTCTTTTCCCATCAGGCGCGCACGAAGGGAATTTCCCTGATCGTCGAGGTGGCCCACAGTCTTCCGGACGCGGTCCTGGGGGATTCGGGACGGATCCGCCAGATCCTTCTCAATCTCGTGGGCAATGCCTTGAAGTTTACGCCTTCGGGATTTGTTGAAATCGAAGCCCGTGCGGTGCGGAATGGCTCCGGTGCCGGTCGTTTGGAGTTTGTGGTCGAGGATACCGGACCGGGCGTCCCTCCGGACCTTCTGACGGTGATTTTTGAACCCTTCACCCAGGCGGATTTTTCCAACTCCCGGGAATACGGCGGGGTGGGTCTCGGGCTGGCCATTTCCCGGAAGCTGGCCGAACTCATGGACGGTGACCTGCACGCGGAAAACCTCGAGTCGGGCGCGCGATTTGTCCTGTCCCTTCCCCTGGAGGTCGCGGAGCCTTTGGAGGAGGGGGCGGAATTTTCCCCGGAGGACGGGGCTCCGCTCCCCGGCGGGAAAATCCTGATCGTGGAGGATGACAGAATCAATCGGGCACTGCTTCTCAACATGCTGCGGCACACCGGCTGTGACGTCGGGGTGGCGACCAACGGGCAGGAGGCCATTGATCTCTTCACGAAAATGCACCCCGACTGCGTCATCATGGATGTCCAGATGCCGGTGGTCGATGGAATCGAGGCGACGCTAAAACTGAGGGAAATCGAGAGGGCGGAGGGACGTCCTCCCTGCTACATCGTGGCGCTCACGGCCGACATCATGCCGGAAAACCGGCGGAACTGCCTGGACGCCGGCATGGATGGCTACCTGAACAAACCGGTCAGGAAGGCCGAACTGATCGCCGTTCTCGGTGCGGCGGGAAAAGCGCGGGCCGCGCGCTGTTCCTCTCCGCCGATCCGGACCGAAGGGGTTTCCGACCGTCCGCTTCGGACGTCTGGTCGGACGGACAAGACGTCCGCATGCAAGTTTCGGCCCTGAGGCGTTAGGGAACGGCCGCGGAGGGGAGGACGGTCAGCACGCGCGCCGGGTTCCCGTCATTTCAATCCCGCCTTGATCATGCGGTGGCGCAGTGTGTCGTAGATCGGCTCGCCGCGCACCAGGGAGGACGTGAGCATGGCCCCGAAGCAGGCGACGAGCATCGGAACCATGAGCGTGTCCGTGGCGGTCATTTCGGAAATGAGAATGATTCCCGTCAGCGGAGCCCGCACCACACCGGTGAAAAAGGAGGTCATGCCGACGACGGCAAAGGCGACAACCGACAGCGGCGTTTCGACGATGCCCAACGAATTGAACAGGATGGCGAAAATGGCACCGAGGGTTGCCCCCACCAGAAGCAGGGGCGAAAACAGTCCGCCCGGCGTGCCCGCGGAGTAGCTGATCGGGCCAAGAAACCAGCGCACGACCAGAATCAACAACAGGGAGCCGAGGGGAACCCCGCCGTCGAGAATCTGCTGGGAGACGGGATCCCCGCCTCCCACGAGATGGGGCAGGAACCAGCCCACGATGCCCACGAGGAAACCCACCGCGGCCGCCCGCATCTCGGCGGGCCAAGCCCGGAGTTTTTCCATCCCATCCAGCCCCAGGATGACGAGCCTGTTGTAGGCGACGCCGAGAAGGCCGATGGCCGCCCCCGCGATGGCGTGGAAAATGAGATCCACCGTCCCGCCGGGAAGGACCGGCTTTACTGAAAAATCGGGGGCCGAGCCCAGAATGAGGCGCGCGACCGTGATGGCCGTGGCGGTTCCCAAGATCGTCACAACGGTCAGCCGGAGGCGAAAGGCCCGCGCAACTTCCTCGAAGACAAACATCGCTCCGCCGACCGGTGCATTGAAGGCGACGGCCAGACCCGCTCCGCCCAGCGCAGCCTGCAAATCGGTCAGGCATTCCTTGGTGGTGCGAAACCACCGCGCCAGTGAGGCGCCGAGTGTGGCGCCCATCTGGATGGTCGGACCCTCCCGTCCCAGCGCCAGTCCCGCGCCGAGACTCAGAAGGCCTCCGAGAAATTTGATCGGCACCACAACCAGCGGTGCCGGTTCGGCTTCCTTGCGCATGATGCCTTCCACGTGCTGGACGCCGGATCCCGCGGCGATCGGGTGCCGGCGCACGAGCAGCCGCGCCAGTCCCGCGCCGAGGGTGGCCATCAGGATGGGGAGGAGGATGCCCGCCCAGCCGAGGGATCGGGCCCACGCGGTGAAGGCTTCCCGATGGGCGTCCATCCAGCTCAAACCGGCCCGAAATGCCGCCCCGACCACGCCGATCGCCATTCCTCCCAAAAGCGCGACCACACAGGCGCGGAGAAGTCCGGGGACCTGATCGGCGAATTCGCCGGTTTCTTGCTGGGAATTTTTCATTTGGAATCGGAAGCCCGACGGAAAGGCCGAAAGGAAACCATTGGGCCGCGCTCGAGCATCGCTAGCGATATGCCGTTTTCGCGGCGGCAAGGCAAGGCTGCGGCGCGGATTCCGTCGGACGACTTTTGAGCAATTTCGGCCCGCCTCGCCGGAAAAATTCGGGGCACGGCCGGGCGGGGGGAGTCCCGGGACGCGGCTTAAAGGATGGCGCCCTGTGCGCGCAGGGTCTGCTGCAGCTCGGGTACGTCGACGTCCCTCGGGAGGCTTTGGTGCCGAACGGCCAGGGCGGCGGCGGTTCCGGCCGCCTGACCGATGGCCATGCTGATCGGTGTGACCCGGACTGCGGCGAAGGCCTCCGCAGTGGCGCTGAGGCAGCGTCCGGCAATGATCAGGTTGTCCGGCTTTTCCACCAGCAGGCAGCGCAGCGGAATGGCGTAGGATCCGTCGGGCGGCAGATGCCGCGTGTGCGTTTCCGCCGCGTCCGGACTGTGGATGTCGATGGGATATCCGCCCCTGGCCACCGCGTCGGGAAAATCCGTTTGGTTCAGCAGATCGTCCGCGGTGAGACGATACAGTCCGCGGACGTGGCGGCTTTCGCGCACTCCGATCTGCGCCGGACCGTCGCATCGGATGGCATTTTCAAAACCGGGGCAATGCTTGCGCACAAAGCGGAAGATTTCGTCACACTGCCGGCGTCCGAGGATTTCCGCGCGGGTGAGGTCGAACGGATCGTTGGGATCGAGATCCTGAATGCGCGAGGTGTTGATGATCACCACACCCGGGGTGGCCGTTTCGAAAAAGAGCAGGTATTCCCGGGGAATGGTGATTTCACCGCGGGCCTTGGCCTCCTCCCAGGCCTTCCGGAATCCCCCCGCGCTGAGCCGGGGCGAACGCCGCAGCTTGTCGAGCCAGGCCGGATCATTGGGGTCCCGGTAAAAATCGTCCGGATGCTCCTCGATGTACGCCCGAACCCGTGCCATGTCCACATTGGCAACCTTGAGGTTCATGGTCATGGGCTGCGTCTTTTGATCCGACTCGCGGCCCTTTTGAAAGGGGGTTCCGGCCTGGAAGGCCAGGTCACCATCGCCGGTCGCGTCGATGAAGATTTTGGAGCGGAATTCCAGCAGGCCCGCCTTGGTGCAAAGCGTCACCCCTTCCAGTTCGCGGTCGCAGGCCACCGCGGCGAGTTGCGCGTGGTAGAGCAGGGTGACCCCCGCCTCGAGGGCCATGTCCTCCAGCACCGCCTTCAGCGCCTCGGCATCGAAGGGGGTCACCGTGCTGCAGTAGGTGGTGGTGTCGTCGATGTGGCCCGGACTGGCCCCGCGCTCCGTCAGACGATCCACAATTTCCTGCGGAATGCCTTTTACCACCTGGCGGCCCGCCGGATTGTGAAACGACATCATGGGGCCGACTCCCATGGCCGTCAGGGAGCCGCCCAGAAAGGGATGTTTTTCAAAAAGGAAGGTCCGGGCGCCGTTGCGGGCCGCGGCAATGGCGGCCACGGCTCCGGAGGGGCCGCCCCCGGCAACTATCACGTCATAGTCGGTGGGCGCGGAGGTGGGAAAACGGGGTGCCATAGGAAGACGAACAGGAAGAACAAAACGCCGGTTTTGTAAACAAAATACCCGTTGGGGAGACGGGGAAACGGGCGGGATGGAACAGGGGCGGCGGTTTATTCGCCGATGATTTTCACCAGCACACGCTTGCGCCGCAGGCCGTCAAATTCGCCGTAGAAAATCTGTTCCCAAGGGCCGAAGTCGAGCCGTCCTTCGGTCACGGCGACGACAACCTCGCGACCCATGAGGGTGCGCTTGAGATGGGCGTCGGCGTTGTCCTCGCCGGTGCGGTTGTGGCGGTATTGGCTGTAGGGCTTTTCCGGGGCGAGTTCCTCGAGCCACTTTTCGAAATCGGCGTGCAATCCGCTTTCGTCATCGTTGATGAACACGCTGGCCGTGATGTGCATGGCATTGACCAGACAGAGTCCTTCCCGGATGCCGCTCTCGGCCAGGCAGCGCTCCACGTCCGGTGTGATGTTGCGCAGCATCCGGCGGGCGGGTACTTCGAACCAGAGTTCCTTGCGATAGGATTTCATGTCTCGGGACAACTGACGGTATGGGGAATGGAAACGTCGATGTGGAGATCCGTGGCGGGAATCCATGCCCGGGGGTGCAGGTCTCCCCGGTGCGGCGCTTATTCCACCGAAACTCCCAACTCGCCGAGGAGGCGGTTGAGGTCGTCGTTTCCGTAATATTCGATGGTGATGCTGCCGCGTTTTTCGCCATGCTGGATGACGACCCGTGTCGCCAGCCGGTGGGTGAGGAGGTTCTGCACCCGCAGGATGGCCGGGGAAAGCTCGGATTCGGCGGATCCCGCGGAGCCCTTTCGGGGGGAGGAGGTTTTGCCCATGCGGGCGAGGTGCGCGGCGGCCATTTTTTCCGCGACGCGGACCGAGGCGCCCTGACGGATGATCTGGTCGGCGAGGAATTTCTGTTCCTCGTGCGACTTGATGGAGAGCAGAACCTTGGCGTGGCCGACGGAAAGGCGGCCCTGCTTGAGGAGGGACTGGACGTCGGCGTGCAGGTCGAGCAGGCGCATGGCATTGGCCACGGCGGCGCGGCTTTTGCCCACGCGTTTGGCGATCTCCTCCTGGGTGAGCGCGAAATCGTGGTGCAGGCGCTCGTAGGCCATCGCTTCTTCAATCGGGTTGAGGTCCTCGCGCTGCAGGTTTTCGATGAGGGCGAGTTCCAGCACCTCCCGGTCGGTGGCCTTGCGGATGATGGCCGGGGCATCCGTCAGCTTGAGCTCCTTCGCGGCGCGCCAGCGGCGCTCGCCCGCGATGAGCTCGTATTTGTCGGCCACCTTGCGAACGATGAGCGGCTGGATGATGCCCTGTTCGCGGATGCTTTCGACCAGTTCCTGCAGATGTTCGCTGCGAAATTCGTGGCGGGGCTGAAGCGGGCTGGCCACGATCTGGTCCAGCGGAATGTTCTGCACGCGCTCGCCCAGTTCTTCGACCGGGGCAGGCGCCGCCACGCGCGTGTTGATCAATGCGCCGAGTCCTTTGCCAAGTGCCGGTTTTGCCATGGGAAAAATTTTCGAATGGACAAGATGAACGCAGGACGGTGGTGATTTGGCAATGCCGCTCTTCGTTTTGCTCCGGGTCTTTTCCGATGTCACTCCGCGGACCGGGGCGGAGCAAATGGCGCTCGACGAAGCGCTTCTCGAGGCGGTGTCGTCGCCCGTTCTGCGGGTGTACCGCTGGGCGGAGCCCGCGGTTTCCTTCGGGTATGCCCAGTCCCTCGGCGAGGTGCAACGCACCTTCCCCGACCGGCCGCTGGTCCGGCGCTGGACGGGCGGGGGCATGGTTGAACACGGACGCGACTGGACCTTTGCGCTCATTGTGCCGGCGGGGGAGCCCTTTGCCGCCGTGCGCCCCGCGGAAAGTTACCGCCGGATTCACTCCGCCGTGGCCCGGGCGCTGGGGGGCGCGGCTTTTCTCCAAAGCGGGTGTGCCTCCGCCCCCGGCGGGGCGTGTTTCCAACGACCGGTGTGCGACGACGTGATGGGGGATCATGGCGCCAAGATTTGCGGGGGCGCCCAGCGAAGGACCCGGCGGGGATTCCTGCACCAGGGGAGCGTGCAGGGATGTGCCTGGCCGCCGGATCTGGAGGAGCGCCTCAGCCGGCTGCTGGCCGGACGGACGGAGCCGTTTGTGCCGGACGGCGCGGTTTTTGCCCGGATGAAGGCTCTGGCGGAGGAAAAATACGGCTCGCCGGACTGGTTGCGGAGACATCCCTGAGGGAAGGACGGCCTTTCGGATGGGGGAGGTTCCGTCGCCGGGGGATTCCGGCGGGATTCTTCGTGATTACCCTTGATTTCGCCGGACGGTCGCGGACGATGGCCTCATGGATTTTTCCGACAAATCCTTTTACCTCAATCGCGAACTGAGCTGGCTGGAATTCAACCAGCGCGTCCTCGATCAGGCCATGGACGAGTCGAACCCCCTGCTCGAGCGACTGAAATTTCTCTGCATCGTCAGCTCCAATTTGGACGAGTTTTTCGAGGTCCGCGTCGCCGGCCTCAAACAGCAGAAGCAGATGCATTCTTCGGAGACCGGACCCGACGGTCTCACCGCCAGCGAGGCGCTGGCGGCCATCAGCACGCGGGTGCGCCGCATGGTGGACGATCAATACGCCTGCTGGCGTGACCAACTGCAGCCGCAGCTCGAGAAACACAACATCCGCTTTCACACCTACCCGGATGTTCCCGAGGTCGAACGCGCGCATTTCGAGGAGTTTTTTCGGCGGACGGTTTACCCCGTGTTGACCCCGTTGGCCATCGATCCCGCGCATCCCTTTCCCCAGCTGCTCAACAAGAGCCTGAACGTCATCGTCGAACTCGAAGGCGAGGATCTCGACACCGACATTGCCGTTGTCCAGGTGCCGCGCATCCTGCCCCGGGTGGTGCCCTTTTCGAAACCGACGCAGGGCGACGACTACGTTTTCCTTGGTCACGTCATCCAGCACCACGTCGCCAGCCTCTTCCACGGGGTGAAGGTGCTTGGGGCCCACCTCTTCCGGGTGACCCGCAACAGCAACCTCTATTTCGACGAGGAGGAGGCGCAGAACCTCCTGCACGCCATCGAGGCGGAACTGCGCAAGGTGAAACGCGGAGCGGCGGTGCGCCTTGAGGTGGAAAAGGACTGCCCGGCCCGCACCGTGGAGCGCCTTCTCGAGATCTTCAACCTCGAGGAGGAGGATGTCTTCCGAATCGACGGCCCGCTGAACTTTGTGCGGCTCATGCCGCTGGCCATGCAGATCGACCGGCCCGAGCTCCGTTACAAGCGCTTCACTCCGAATACGGTCGTTTCGCTCAACGAGGAGGCGGACATCTTTTTCCACATCCGCAAGGGTGATTTCCTCTGTCACCACCCCTACGACAATTTCCAGACCGTGGTGGATTTTCTCGCCCAGGCGGCGGAGGACCCCCACGTGCTGGCCATCAAACAGACGTTGTACCGGACGAGTTCCGACTCGCCGCTGGTGCAGTCGCTCATCGAGGCCGCGCGCAATGGCAAGCAGGTCACGGTGGTCATCGAACTCAAGGCCCGCTTCGACGAGGCGGCCAACATCAAATGGGCGCGCATGATGCGCGAGGCCGGGGTGGATGTCGTTTATGGCGTGACCGGCCTGAAGACCCACGCCAAGGCGATGCTGATCGTGCGGAGCGAGGGCGACGGCATCCGGCGCTACGCCCACCTGGGCACCGGGAATTATCACCCGTCGACGGCAAAAATTTACACCGATCTCGGCCTGTTCACCTGCCGGGAGGAGATCACGAACGACCTGGCCGAAACCTTCAACTGCCTGACCGGCGTGGCGAAGTTCCCGCAGATGAAGGAGCTTCTGGTGGCGCCGTTCAATCTGTTTGAGGCGATTTTGCGTCTCATCGAAACCGAGATCGAACACGCCCGGGCCGGGCGTCCGTGCGGCATCTACATCAAGGTCAACGCCCTGGTGGAGGAGGGGATCATCGAGGCCCTCTATCGCGCCTCCGCCGCCGGAGTCCCGATCCGCCTCCTCGTGCGCGGCACCTGCGCGCTGAAGGTGGGCATTCCGGGCGTGAGCGAAAACATCGAGGTGCGCAGCATCGTCGGACGCTTCCTCGAACACAGCCGGATCTACCGTTTCGAAAACGGCGGCGACCCCAAGATCTACCTCGGCAGCGCCGACCTCATGCCGCGTAATTTGTTCCGCCGCGTCGAAACGGTCTTCCCGGTGGTCACCCCCGGCATGAAGGAGCATGTCGAGGAAATCCTGGATTGGTTCTGGCGCGACAACGTGAAGGCCAAGGTCATGCAGCCGGACGGCACCTATGTGCTGAGAAAAACCGACGAGCCTCCGTTTGACGCCCAGGCCGAGTTTGTCGCCGACGCCCAGCGCCGCCGGAAAAAACGCCTGGCTTCGAGCGCGAACCAGGCCTGACAGTTTCCGGGGGAACGGATATTCTTCTTCCCGGCGCGAGGATCCTCTGACACTTGCAAACAATGAACCCCAGGATTTCGGACGCGGAGTGGCGGGTGATGAAAGTCGTCTGGCGCAAACCGCATTGCGGAGCGCAGGACATCATCGGGGCGCTCGCGAATTCCACGGACTGGTCACCGGGCACAATCAAGACCCTCCTCAACCGTCTGGTCCGGAAAAAGGCGCTCGGGTTTGCCAGGGAGGGGAAGGTCTACCGGTATTTTGCCCGGGTGACGGAGGAGGAATGCCGCGCCGCGGAGGCCGAGACCTTTCTGGACCGCGTCTTCAACGGCGCCCTCACGCCCATGGTCGCCCATTTTGTCAACAACCGCCGGCTCAGTCGGAAGGAGATTGAGGAATTGGAGCAACTCCTGCGTCAGGGCAAAAAATCCGGCGAATGAAACACCCCTGCGCCGGATCGGAGTAACATTTTTAACCCCCCAACCCCACAACACCATGTTCACCGTTCAAACCCGCCGGATCCGGCGCCTTTCCCTCGCCCTCTGTCTGGCCCCGTTCACCCTGGCCACGCTCCAAGCCCAGCCCGCCGAAGCGAACACCCCGGCTCCCGCCGAGGCCTCCGACGCCGCCAAGTCCGCCGCGGTGGAGGCCATGGAAAAATGGCTCACCCTCATCGACAGGGGGGAGTATGAACGAAGCTGGGACGAGGCGGCCGCGTCCTTCCAAAAGGCGGTTTCCGCCGCGCAGTGGGCGGCGATGTTGAAAGCCGTGAGGGAGCCGCTGGGCGCGCTCGAATCGCGGAAGCCGGTCTCCGCCGCGTGGCAAACCGAGGTGCCGTCGCCCCAGGGAATTCTGAAGGGGGAGTTTGTCATCGCCCAGTTTGAAACCTCCTTCGCCAACATGAAATACGCGCTGGAAACCGTGACGTTTGAACGGCAGGACGGCGCCTGGAAGGCGGCGGGGTATTACATCAAACCGCGCTGAGTCCGCGCCGCCGCGTTACTGCGCCAGGGCGGCCCGCAGCCGTTTGATCACGCGCCGTTTCAGTTCGGGCGGCCCGACAATCCGCACGTGTTCGCCCCAGGAGAGAACCCAGGGTTCAATCTCCAGGAGCGAGGAAAGTTGCAGGGTCAGTTCGAGTCCGCCGCCGGCCAGTTCCTGGATCTGCTGGCTCGGATGCCAGATGCGTTCGCGGACCAACTGGGCGGCGAAGGGATCGAATCTCAGACGCACGGTGTGACTGCCCCGGGCGGTGAAAACGCCGAAGCTGTGCCTGAGGTGCCTTTCGATGGAAAAATTCGCGGGCCGCACAAAGGTGGCGGCGCCCATTTGCGGTTCCTTCATCCGCGTGAGCACAAAGGTGCGCAGCGCCTTGCGCTTCAGACAGAATCCGATGGCATACCACTGGTCCAGCACGCAGGCGAGGTGGTAGGGCTGCAGCGTGCGCTTTTCGTAGCGGCTGGAGTTGAGTTTGCGGTACCGGAAGGTGATTTCCTTGCTTTTCCGCACCGCCTCGCTGACCACCTGAAAGGTGGTGAGATCGACCGGGGAGATTTCGAAAGTCTTGAACGAGACGAGGGCGTCCAGGTCGTTCCACGAAAGGGTCAGCCGTCCGCTCAAATTCGCGGTGAGCTTGTCGAGGGCGCTTCGGAGGGGGGATTCAAACGGGGTGCCCTTGTATTGGGCGAGGGCCTTTTGACCGATGAAAACGGAGACCAGTTCGGCCTCGGTCAGTTCCACCATGGGAAAGTTCGAGACCGGTTCGGTGAAACAATATCCGCCTTCCCCCTGGTCGTAGATGATCGGCAGCCGCAGGCGCTCCCGCATGAAATCGATGTCCCGCTGAATGGTCTTGGTTGTCACCTCGATGTCCGCGGCGAGACGTTGGCGGTTGGGGAATTCACCGGATTTGATGGCCTGAAAAATCCGCTGCATCCGGTCCAGGGGAGGACGGGTGTGCAACTGCCTCCGGGAGGAGGCGGAACGCCGGGAGAACGGCCGGGGACGCGGCATGTCCCCTGCATATCAGGTCCGGCGCAAAAGAAAAGCCCCCGTTCGGGTTGCCGATGTTCCTGTTTGCGTTTCCGCCCCCAAACATCCTCCGGACTTGCCGCGGGGCCGGTTTTTCCGAAATGGTGCGGCGATGCGGATTGTATTTTTGGGAACGGGAGAAATCGGCCTTCCCGCGTTGCGGGCACTGGCGCAACGGCATGACGTGGCGGCGGTTTATACACAACCGGACCGTCCGGCCGGTCGCGACCTCAAGTTGCGTCCGTCGCCGGTGAAGGTGACGGCCCTGTCCCTGGGACTGCCGGTTTTGCAGCCGGAAAAAATCCGCCGCGACGACGTGGTGGCGGAACTGGCTTCGTGGAAGGCGGACCTGATGGTGGTGGCGGCGTATGGACAGATCCTGCCCAAACGCATCCTCGACCTGCCGCGTCTGGGTTGCCTGAACATTCATGCCTCGGTCCTTCCGCGCCATCGCGGGGCCTCTCCCATCCATGCGGCCATCCTGGCCGGGGATGCGGAGAGCGGCGTCACGATCATGCAGATGGACGAGGGGCTCGACACCGGCCCCATTCTGCGCATCGAACGCACCCCCATTCTGCCGACGGACACGGCGGGTTCCCTGCATGACCGCCTGGCGGAGCTCGCCGTGGAACCGCTGCTGGCGGTGATCGGGGGGCTCGAACGGGGCACCGTGCAGCCGGAAAAACAAGACGACACCCTGGCAACCTATGCGCCGAAACTTTCGAAACAGGACGGCCTTGTGGACTGGACCGCCCCGGCGCGGGAAATCGATCTTCGGGTGCGCGGCATGACGCCGTGGCCCGGGGCGTTTACGTTTCTGCCCGACGGCCGGATGCTGAAAATTCACCGCGTCTCCTTCGGGGAAGGGGACGGCGGAGCGCCCGGCGAGGTGGTGTCCGCCGATGCGGAAGGCATCGTGGTGGCGGCCGGTTCCGGTCGGGTGCGCCTGCTGGAAGTGCAGGCGGCCGGCGGGAAGCGAATGGCGGCGGCGGATTTTCTGCGCGGTCGCGAGCTGCCCGCGGGCACGCGGCTGGGGGTCCAACCGTAGGACGGCACGGAGCCCGCGGATTCCCGCCGGCGGGGTTATTCCTTCACGCGTTCGATCCGGGCTCCGAGCGAATTCAGTTTGTCGTCGATGCTCTCGTAGCCGCGGTCGATGTGATAAACGCGGTGCACCTCGGTGGTGCCCTCGGCCTGGAGCCCGGCCAGGATCAGGGCGGCGGAGGCGCGCAGGTCGCTGGCCATGACCGGGGCGCCGCTGAGCCGGGGAACGCCGGTGATGACCGCCGTGGCGCCTTCGAGTTCGATGTTGGCGCCCATGCGCTTGAGTTCCGCCACATGCATGTAGCGCTGCGGGAACACGTTTTCCGTGATGGCGCTGATGCCCTCCGTGGTGGCGAGCAGGGCGCACATCTGGGCCTGCATGTCGGTCGGGAATCCCGGATACGGCAGGGTTTCCAGTTTGAGCGGACGCCGTTGGCTCCCCGGCTTGATCGTGAGGTAGTCCTTGCCGGAGGCGATTGCAAATCCGGCCTCCGCGAGCGGATCCACCAGGGCTTTCAGGTGGGCGGGCTCGGCGCGGGTGACAGTGACCTCCCGGCCCGTGATCGCGCCCGCAATCAAAAACGTGCCCGCCTCGATGCGGTCGGGAATCACCTCGTGCTCGGCGCCGTGCAGTTCCTTCACGCCCTCGACGATGATCCGCCGGGTGCCGGCGCCTTCGATTTTGGCTCCCATCTTGATGAGAAAATTGGCGAGATCCTCGACCTCGGGTTCCTCGGCGGCGCCGTCAATGACCGTGGTGCCTTCGGCGAGCACGGCGGCCATCATCACGTTGTCGGTGCCGAGCACGGTGGAGCCGAATTTTCCGCGCAAATTGATGGTCGCGCCCCGCAGTTGCGGGGCCAGCACGCGCACATTGCCCTGCTGAACCAGAACCGCCGCGCCGAGCGCCTCAAATCCCTTCAGGTGCAGGTCGATGGGACGGTCGCCGATGATGCAGCCGCCGGGCAGGGACACGGTCGCCTGTTTCTCGCGGCCCAGCAGGGGACCGAGCACACAGACCGAGGCGCGCATCTTGCGGACGATGTCGTAGGGAGCCTCGGTGGTGACCTTCTCGGCTTTCACGGTCACGGTGCCGCTGGCCCGCTCCACCTCGCACCCCAACCGGCTCAGGATCGTGAGCATGTAGTGAATGTCGCTCAGGTCCGGCACGCGGGAAATCGTGCAGGGTTCCTTTGTCAGGAGCGTGGCGGCCAGGATCGGAAGGGCCGAGTTTTTCGACCCGCTGATCCGCACGGAGCCGTTCAACTCCGTTCCACCGTGAACGATGATCTTGTCCATGTTCCGCGTTTGAATATCAGGACGCCGGCCCTTGTCGAGTGAACAGGCGACGGTGGGGCGGACCATCCCGGGGACCGCCGGGCGGAGGGTGGGTTTTCCGAATCGGAACCGGATCAGGAAGAGCCTGGGGGGAAAACAATTACGCCGGCCGTCGGGCGCTGACAAAACGCTCGATGCCCTGGTGGTCCTTGGAGACGGTGATTTCCCGATAGCCGGCCCGGGCAAAAAGCTCCGCGACCCGGGCGGCCTGATCGTGACCGATTTCGAGGGCGACCAAACCGTTGGAGCCGAGGTGCGCGGGCGCGGCGTCGATCAGGCGGCGGATCAGGTCGAGGCCGTCCGCTCCGCCGTCGAGGGCGGTGGCGGGATCGGCCTGCACTTCCTTTGGCAGGTCCGCCATTTCCCCCGAGGCGATGTAGGGCAGATTGGCGACGATGAGATCAAAGGGAATCGTTCCCTCCGGCAGAAGATCCCCCTGGTGCAGGGTCACCCGACCCTCCACGCCGAGGCGGACCATGTTTTCCCGCGCCAGTTCCAGGGCGGCGGGATAAAGGTCGATGGCATGCACCTCGGCGTCGGGGTGTTCCAGGGCGAGGGTGATGGCGATGACGCCGCTGCCCGTGCCCACATCGAGGATGCGGTGTGCCCGGGCGGGAAGGACCAGTTCGACAAGCTGCTCGGTCTCCGGACGGGGCACCAGCGCGCGGGCGTCACAGAGGAAGGAGCGGCCGAAAAATTCCGCCGTGCCGAGGAGGTGTTGCAGCGGCACCCGTTCGCCGCGACGACGGATCAGATCCCGCAGGGGCGCGCGTTCCGCCTCGGACAGCGGACGGTCGAATTCCAGATAAAGGTCCAGCCGCTTTTTCCCGAGGACATGCGCCAGCAGGTGTTCCGCATTCAACCGGGGGTTCTCCACACCGCGCTTTTCCAGATACCCGGTGGCGGCGGTGAGAACCTCGAGGACGGTCATGAACGGGACTCTAGATTGTGGAAATTCAGGTTTAAGGAAAAACCGCCCGGGAAAGCCCCTTTATTGCTCGCGGGCTTCCTTGAGCCGCTGCTCCATGTCGCTGGCGAGCAGGGCGTCGATCATTTCCCCGATTTCACCTTCGATGAAGCGGTCGAGATTGTAGAGCGTGAGGCCGATGCGGTGATCGGTGACGCGATTTTGCGGGAAATTGTAGGTGCGGATCTTTTCCTCGCGTCCGCCGCCGCCGATGAGACTGCGACGATGCGCGGAATATTTTTCGTTTTCCTCGCGGATTTTGTCCTCAAGCAGACGGGCGCGCATGACCTGGAGGGCGCGTTCCTTGTTTTGCTGCTGACTGCGCCCGTCCTGGCACCGCACGATGCGGCCGGTCGGAATGTGCAGGATCTGCACGGCGGAATCGGTGGTGTTGACCCCCTGGCCGCCCGGACCGCCGGCACGGCAGACTTCAATGCGCAGGTCGGACATTTTCAGTTCGATGTCCACCTCCTCGGCTTCAGGCAGCACGGCCACCGTGGCGGTCGAGGTGTGGATGCGCCCCTGGGCCTCGGTGGCGGGCACGCGCTGGACGCGATGCACGCCGGATTCGTAGCGCATCTTGCGAAAGACGGCGTCGCCGGAAAGGCGGAACACGACTTCCTTCAAACCGCCGAGGTCCGCGGGGCTCGAGTCGAGGGTTTCCACCCTGAGGCCGTTCGCATCGGCGAACCGGCAGTACATGCGGTAAAGGTCGGCCGCAAAAATCGCCGCCTCGGTGCCTCCGGTGCCGGCGCGGATTTCCACAATGGCGTCACGATCCTCGCCCGGTTCGGGCGGCAGGAGGGCGATCTGAATGTCCTTCTCCAGCTTCGGCAGCCGTTCCTCGAGGACGGGAATCTCCGCCGCTGCCATCTCGGCGATTTCGGCGTCGTCGCCGGCCGCAAGTTCCCGGTTTTCCTCCAGTTCGCGCTGCGTCTTTTGGTAGTCCTCCCAGAGGGAGAGAAGCTCCTTGGTCCGGGCGTGTTCGCGCAGCGCCTCGCGGGCCCGGGCGGCGTCATCGTAGAGCGATCCGCTGCTGATCTCGCGTTCGAGTTCCTCGAAACGGCGCTGTTTTTTTTCGATGAGGGCGGAAAAGTCCACGGGGTCGGTTGGCCGGGCAGGGTGACGGGATCAGAAAACGCAAAACGGTGATGGCGCGGGAAGGCGCAATCACCGTTTCGACCGAAGGAAAAAACCTAGGCTTTTCTGCCGCCCTTGGTGAGGCGGGGGGCACGCACGGTGCCGTAGCGGCGCTTGAATTTGTCGACGCGCCCGGCGGTGTCGACGAATTTCTGTTCGCCGGTGAAAAAGGGATGGCATGCGGAGCAAATGCCGATTTTGATGTTGTCGCGCGTGGAACGCGTGCGGTACGTCGCACCACAGGCGCAGGTGATGACGGTGTCGACGTAGTTGGGATGAATATCGGACTTCATTTTCTGTGGAAAACTTCCAAGGTAGCAAAAATTTTGCTTTAGGCAATCCTGAAAAGCATGCCGTTTGGCGAAGGTTTCAGGAGGTTCTCTCCGGCCGGGGCCGGGAGGCGGCAATTTTTTACCCCGACGGTACGGTGGCCCGCACCTTCGGCGGCCTCCGGGAGGAGGCGGAACGGTGGTCCGGGATTTTCGCCTCCGCCGGGGCGAAGGTGGTGGGTATTCAGACCGGCAACACCCCGGCCTGGCCCGGGGTGCTGCTGGGCGCGTGGCAGGCCGGTTGCACGGTGGTGCCGATGGATCTCGACCTGACGGGCGAACGCCGGAACAGGGTCGAGGTCCTCTGCGGCATGACCCACCGGGTGGTGCGACGCGACGGCGAACCGGTGATGGAAACGGCCGCCGGCGTCGCCGCGGACCGCCGTCCCGCGGCGGATCTGCTCAAGCTCACTTCCGGAAGCACCGGGGACCCGCGGGCGGTGCGTTTCACCGAGGCGCAGTTGATGGCCGATGCCGATCATGTCTGCGAGTCGATGGGAATCCGCGGGGGCGATGTGAACTACGGGGTGATTTCCTTTGCGCATTCCTATGGCTTCAGCAACCTCGTGACGCCGCTGTTGTGCCGGGGGATTCCGCTGGTGGCGGCGGAGGATTCCATTCCCCAGGCCATCGTGCGCGGACTGGCCGCCTCGGGCGCCACGGTTTTTCCCGGGGTGCCCGCCCATTTTCGCACCCTGGCCCAATTGACCCCCGTTCCGGAGCGCCTGCGCCTCTGCATTTCCGCCGGAGCCCGCCTCGCCGCCGATACGGCCCGGTCCTTCGCCGAACGGTGGGGACGGAAGGTGCATTCGTTCTACGGGGCGTCGGAATGCGGTGGCATTTGTTACGACGCCGGCGAGGAACGGGAGGTTCCGGAAGGTTATGTGGGGGCGCCGTTGAAGGGGGTGACCCTGGAGCCGGTGGCGGACGAATCCGGCCGGATCCGGGTGCGCAGCCGGGCGGTCGGACTGGGTTACTGGCCGGAGGACGCGGAGGAACTTGCGGGCGGCGTTTTTCACCCGGCCGACCTGCTCGAAAAACGGGCGGAGGGGTATGTGATCACCGGGCGGGAGTCGGATCTGATCAACGTGGCGGGTCGCAAGGTGAATCCCGCCGAGGTGGAGGCGGTCCTGCGACGGTGTCCCGGCGTGCACGACGTGGTGGTTCTGGGCCTGCCCGCGCCCTTGCGTGGCGAGGAGGTGGCGGCCTGTGTCACGGGCTCGGCGTCCGAGGAAACCCTGCGCCGGTTTTGCGGGGACCATCTCGCCTCCTGGCAGTCGCCCCGTCGGTGGATTTTTCTCGAGGAAATTCCCGTCAATGCCCGGGGCAAGGTGAGCCGGGCCGACTTGCGCCGGCGTCTGGGCGGCGGATGAATCAGGGATTCCCTGAAGGAGGCATCGGAAGGGAAAACGGGTTTGCCGCTCCTCCGGAATTTCGCTATAAATCCGCCTGTTGTTTCGGGGCTCACGAAGCCCAACGAACGATGCGCAACTACCCGGCGATTTTTTTCCTGATCGCACTTGGTGCCGCCGGGATGGGATTCACCGGAATCGCAACCAGTGGAGTGGAGACCGTTCGGTCGCTGTTTGTGATTTTCCTTTTTGCCGCCATCGTTTCGCTGCCGATGCGGAACAGGATGCAGGATTGACCGGGGGCCGGATGCGCGGCCTCGCGGGTGCGAAACGGGCGCCACGGCGGGGCGTCCAGGGGGCGCAAATCCCCCGGTTCCCGGCGCGAAGGGCCGGCAGCCCGTCGGGACCCCAACTCCTTGGCCTGCGGCCGGCGGGGAAGCGGTCGGGTGCTTTCCGAAGCTAGTCCGTCGACTCCGAAGTGCCGGAGTTTTTCAACGTCTCGGTGAGACTCTTGGCCCCCTGCTTGAAGGCTTCGCCCAGGCCTTGAATGGCGTTCCGGGCGTCATTGAGCGTCCTGGCCAGCTTGGCCGCCTGAAATTCCCCCTGCAGCCCGGCATATTGACGCCGGAGCAGGTCCGCCTTGGTGGCGTCCTTCGCGGCCACCTCGGTGATCTGCTGTTCGAGCTTCGCGAAGCCGGACTCGATCTTGGCCTGTTTTTCATCGTCGGGAGCCTTCTTGAACTCCGCGATCTCCGCCCTGAGGGTGTCGATGGTGCGTTGCGGATTGTCGCAGCCGGTCAGCGAGAACAGGAGGAAGAGGGCGAGGAGAGTCCAACGGTGCATGACCGCATGACGCCACCAAATCCTTCCGGGGTGAAGAAAAAAGCACCCGGCGATCCTCCGACGCGGACCGTTGCGGGGCGGGAGGAAGGGGGGCGAAAATTCCCACCCGCCCGCGGGGAGTCCGCGCGGACGGATCCTTTTTCGTGATTCCCTCCGGAATTCCGCGCCCAACACTTGACCGGAGCGGCATTTCCGTGTGTATTGGCCGTTCTTTCTTGGTGAGGTGGCTGAGTGGTCGAAAGCAGCGCTTTGCTAAAGCGCCGTACCCCCAAAAGGGTACCGAGGGTTCGAATCCCTCCCTCACCGCCAGTTTTGCCGATCAGGAGCGGCTTATTGTACGCGTTGGGCCGAATGATCAGGTCATTCCCGACGAACAAGACCGTTTCATTTCCTGAAGCGGAGATCGGCGGGGCCGGTTTCATGCCTCAAAGCTTTTAGCGAATCGGGACCGTGCGGGGCCGTTCTTCGCGGGGAGGATGTCTTCGGAGGACGGTTTCGCGGAATCCCGGCCGGCCTTCCCGCTTTCAACCGGTCGCGCGATAAAAATCGGCGCCGTGAGCGGAGAAGCGGCTATGGGAGCGACCTATTGCATCAAACCGGCGGGCATCCGCCCCATGATTGCTAATGTCCGAGCGATTTTGTAGCACATCAGACATGAAACGCTCTATCGGCCGCCTGTTGCTTCTGTTGTCCACAGCGGCCGGCGCACTGGCGCAAAGTTATGTCAGCGACTTCGGTCAATACGGATGGTATTCCGACGATACGCGTGACGGATCGGTTTCCAAAACCGATGCAAACTATTATTTGTGGGGACTGGAATACACGCATCCTTCGTATCTCGACGCGGAACACCCCGGTTCCGTTTCTGCCGACGGCAAGATCGAGGAGCGGATCTCTTGGACCACTCCCGTCATCGATGCCCCCAACGGTTTGGGGGCCCTTTATCTGACGACGAGTACGGCGACGACGGGTTCTGCCGGCAAGGCCACACTGAGCCTGATCGATGTCGAGCAGGGGTTTGCTTCCGCGGGCACTTTGCTTGACCCGAGTTTCTTTGGTTCGCTGACCTACTACAACAATCCCGACTCGGCGCAGGTGGCGCTTCGCATCAACATCAAGATCGAGAATCCGCCGCCGGCGCCTCCCGGCACCGTGGTGCCGCCCGGAGAGGACACCTGGGATTTTGCCCTGGTTTATGTGGGGCCGGGCATCGGCGGGTGGACCACCAGCACCGTCAGCGCCACGGAAGGGCTCTGGAGCGTTTACGCATCGGTCAACATCGATTCCAAGGACTTCCCCAAGCTCCCTGAGCGGAAGACCTTGGCCCAGCTTCTCAGCGATCCCACGTGGGGCGACATCCTTTTTGCCGAGACCTCCGTAATCACCAACATTCAGCTGGGCGTCGGTTCCTCCTCCGCCGTCAGGGAAGGTTACGTGAGTTCCCTGCAGCTGAGCTTTCTCAACGGCGGCCGACCCTATGAATTTGTGGATCCTTCCAAAATCTCGAACGTTACCACGCTGGCTCCCAGCTACACGACGTCGACCTCGCACGTTTATGAAGTGTCCGGCGAGGTTGGTCAGGCGACGGATGTGGTTTCCGTTTCCGCCACCGACGGGGCCACGGCGACGTTTGCGGTGCAGGACGGCGCGGTGCTGACCGTTCAGGAGATCACCATCGGGGAGGGAGGCGTGCTGACCGGAAGTGGCACGGTCGATGGCGACGTGGTCATCGAATCGGGCGGGGTGCTGCGGGGAGCGTTCAATGTGACCGGAGAAACCAGCGTGACCGATGGGGGGCGCCATGCTCCGGGCTTTTCGCCTTCGGCCGTATACAGCGCCGGCAGCTATGTGCTGGATGAAGCCGTCCTTGAAATCGAGATCGGCGGTCTGGCCGGGGCGGCCGGGGAGTTCGACAATCCCATCACCGGCGACTTTGACCAGCTTTTCTACGGCGACGGCATTCAGCTCTCCTTTGCGACCATCGAAATCTCGCCTTGGAACAACTTCGAGCTGCAATACGGGAATACCTTCAACATCATGTATTCGACGTCCATTGACGTTACCGGCCTGACCATCGTGGGCGTCGGGGAATATGCCGGTTGGGGTTTTACCTATACCGTCATTCCGGACGTCACGTTCGGTTCCGGCACCTACCAGGCTCTGCAGATCACCGTGGTGCCCGAACCCACCACACTCGGACTGCTCGCCCTCTCGGCGGGCCTTCCTTTTCTTTTCCGCCGCCGTTCGCGGAAGGGGATTTAATCCGGTTCTTCTCGACCCCGGTGTTCCCGCGCCGGGGTCTGTTTTTGTCGGACGGGGCCGGGTGCAAGGAAAACTCGAGTCCCCATTCGGATCCTGTCGCTCCGGATTCTGCGGGGAAGTTCCATGGACGGGTCGGATGGCGCGAGTTCTCCGCGGATTTTCCCCACTCGTTTTTCCTTTTTCGGCGGGTCGTTTTTGTTTGATAACTTGCCCCATGCTGTTTCGTCCCGGTCTGGTTTCCGTCACTTTTCGATCGCTTGCCCCGAAGGACATCATCCAGTTGGCGGTGGAAACCCGTCTGGAAGGCATCGAGTGGGGCGGCGACATTCACGTGCCGCCGGGCGATCTTGCGAATGCGCGGGAAGTCGCCCGTGCCACGAGGGAGGCGGGCCTCGAGGTGGCGGCCTACGGTTCCTATTACCGCGCCGGGGAAAGTGAAAAATCCGGGCTGCGTTTTGCGCAGGTTTGCGAGACGGCCGCGGTGTTGCAGGCGCCGACCATTCGCATTTGGGCGGGAACGGGCAATTCCGCGGATGTGACCCCGGCTTACCGGGAGCTTGTCGTGGAAGACATCAACCGGGTGGCCGCCATGGCGGCCGAAGCCGGCATGTCCGTGTCGCTGGAGTTTCATGTGAAAACCTTGACGGACACGGTCGAATCAACGCTGGAGCTTTTGAAGGTGACCCCTCCCGATCGGGTGAGATCCTATTGGCAGCCGCCGGTCGGTCAGGAACCGGACGTCGCCCTGGAGGGCCTGCAACGGATCCTGCCCCGCCTCAGCAATGTGCATGTTTTCCATTGGTGGCCCGACAGCCGCACCCGCCTTCCGCTGGAAGACGGTCGCGAAATCTGGAAGCGTTACCTGGAGCTTGCCCAAAGTCCCAATCGGAACGGCTGGGCGATGCTCGAGTTCGTGAAAAATGACGATCCGGAACAATTGAAGCGCGATGCCCGGACGCTGCATGAGATTCTCGGCCGGGCATAGGATCCGGCTGAAAACCTGGGCAGATATCTGGAAACACGCCGTCCCGAAGGCGGGCGTCTTGGTTGTATCGCTTCAGGAGAACGGTCTCAGACGGCTTCCTTGACCGGCGTCCTTCGGCAAATACCCGGTGGACGCCTCATGAAACTTCGCCGTTTCGCGCGACCATGGGGACCCCGCTCCCTTTTCTTCGATCAATGTCAGCCGTCCGAATTTTTTGGGGACGCTTCAGGACTTCCGTGAGCCTGAGAAGTTCGGGGGAAAACAAACTCCGCCTGAACGCACAGGGACCGGGTGCTCCCTGTGACGGGCCTTTGAGGACTTCGTCAGCAGGTCCATGGTGTCCTCGCGGTTGGGAGTTTCTGCGGGGAACTTGATGGGCGGGAAGATCGGGACGCCGGATTCCGCGGAAATCAGGACGGGGTCGGAACACACAGACTCCGGCCGCCGGGGCAGAAGGCAACTCCTTGATTTTTTGGACCTTATTGAAGGGATTTGTAGGTGCCAAGAATTTATCTTGTAAATACGTAGTAAACATATAGTGATTTCAACCCCATGGAACTCATCCCCCGATTTTCATGCCGTCCCCGGGCATTTTCTCTCATTGAGTTGCTGCTGGTGGTGGCGATTCTTGCGGTGCTTGCCGCGCTGGCCGCGGGAACGCTGCCGGTGCGGGACGGGTTTCAGATTGGTCAGGCCGGCGACACTCTCAGCACGTTGGCGACGCTGGCGCGTCAGCATGCCATTTCGAAAAATACGCTGACGGTTCTTGTGGTCGCCGAGGACGGGTCCGGCGGGCTTCCCCGTTCCATTGCGAGCATCTGGGACGCCGCCACCACCAACCAACTGGAGAAATGGCATGTGTTGCCGGAGGGCGTGACGGCCGAGGATGCTTCGGCGTCTGAGCCGGATGTTTTTGATGGGGCAAAATACCGTGGTCAGTCCCTGACGAATGCCTGTGCCTATTGGTTTTATCCCGACGGGCGCATGGGCAACGACCCGACGCGGGTTCCGCAGCTTTTGGTGAGGCCCAGCCGGGGAGGAGCCAACAGCTACAAGTTGATCTTTAACCCGGTGACCGGAACGCACCGGAACGAAAGACCATGATGTCACGACAGACGCACCCGGGTTTTTCCCTTGCGGAGGTTTCGATTGCGATGGGAATCCTGGCTTTTGTGGTCCTGGCGGTACTGGGACTTCTTGGCGTGGGAATGAATTCGGGCCGTTCGGCCCAGGTCGACACCGCATTGACCGTTGCCTCGCGCTTTGCCCTTTCCAGTTTGCAAACCAACAACCCGGCTGCGGTGGACGGGACCAGCTTCTGGTTCTCCGTCGACGGCCTGCCTCTTGCGGGTTCGAGCAACGCGCATTTTCAGTGCGTCGTCCGGACGAATGCTCCGGCGGAGAACGCGCCCCGGCTGATCGGACTGCGTCTCGAGTTTGTCCATCCTGTGGCGGCTCCCGCCGCGGCTCGCGCCACCAATGTTTTTTATGCCTCGACGATCCTCACCAACTAGGGCGTTCACCCTGATCGAGCTTTTGGTCGCCTCGGTGGTCTTCATGCTGATGACCTCGCTCCTGCTCAGCATGGCGTCCCAGGTCAATACGGCCTGGCAGCAGGCGCTTGGACAGAAGGCGCGCCGTGAAAACGCCCGGCAGATTTTTGCCCTCCTGCAGCGCGACCTTCAGGCGGCCATCCCCGCATTGCCCGGCGCGGGAACCAATGCGGTCCCCTTCCAGTTGCTTGCGGACTACGGCCGGGAGGACAGCGAGGGGATGTTCTGGCTCGCGGCGCTTCCTTCCAGCCGAACCGCCGGCGATGTCGCCACCGTGGGGTATTACGTGACCGCCAACAACCGTCTTTACCGGGCGTTCACCAATGCGGTGGTGCCCAACCTGCCCGATGTGGTGGACCAGTCCGGAACCGCCCGGGAGGAAGGCGGACTGCTGGCGGATAACATCCTGCGTCTGGAGGTGAGGCTGATCGGAGCGGACGGTTCGGAGGTTTCGGCGCCGGCCAGCTATTCCACCAACCTGCCGCGCTTTGCAGACGTGACGCTGGTGGTCGCCGATGAACGAACGCTCGCGCGTCAGCCCAATCTGAGCGTGACCGATGTGCTCAACCCGCCCAAGGGAGTCCGGGTGTTCCGCTCCCGGATGGAAATTCCGGCTGCACAATGAACAGACCTCTCCGTCAACAGGGGGCTGCCTTGGTCGTGGTGCTCTCGATTCTTGTCCTGCTGACGATCCTGGTCGTCGGCCTTACCGTGGCCATGCGCCTTGAAAGGTCCGCCTCCTTTTACGACCGCGAGCGCAGCCGCGCGGATTTCCTGGTGCGCATGGGCATCGACCACGGACAGGCGCTGCTGATGGATGCGACCGCCACGAACCGCTTCTGGGTCAGTTCACCGGGACGTGTCGCGGCCTCCGCTCCGGGAACCTTCGCGGAGCTTTCCGAATCCATCGTTCTCTCCTCCGGATATACGGACAACACCAACAGCGATGTCTCCACGGATCTCAACCAGAGCGCTCTAATCGGTTCGGACAGGGTGCTTGATCCCAATGGACCGGCGCTGCGCGTTCGCTGGATCTACGTGCAGGACGACGGCGGCTTTTCGGAAACGATGACCGCCCGTTCCGTGGGAAGGTTCGCCTTCTGGGTGGATGACGAGAGCACCCGGGTCAATCTGAACACGGCCTCGAAGCGGACGGTCACCCAGCCGGACTCCTGGCCCAGTCAGATCGAACTGGGGGCCTTGCCGTGGCTCGACACTCATGCATCCGCCATCGCGTCCGCGGCGTCCAATGCGCCGTTTCTCACCCCGCTCGACGCCCTCGGACGCAATCCGGATTGGACAAACGCCCTTGCGGCGAACCGGTTTCTTGTCACCCATTATTCGCAGGATCCCGACATCAATCCCTGGGGGGAACCCCGCATGATGCTGACCACCCGGCAGAGTGAGTCGCGGGGGCGTCCGTATTTGCAAATCACGGGATTCCCGTCAGGCGATCCGGGGCTCCGCGCCAGTTTGTCGCCGGGTGAGTTGCAGAATACGTTTGTGAAACTCACCGCGTTGCTGACCCGTGCCGACTGGCCGTATGCCAAAGGCGGCAGCTTTGTGACGAAATTCGGGACGTCCGGCGTTTCGCAGATGGCGCTGGATCTGATCGAATACGTTCGCACCGGCGAATCCACCAATCTCTGGCCGGAACCCATCGTGGCCCACCTTTCCACGAATGCGATCACATTGCTCCCGGCGGCGACGGCGGTCGATGATCCCGCGCTGGCCAACGCCTCGATCGGCACGGTGCGGCGTCCGATGTTTTCCCAGGTGGGACTGTTTTGCAGCACGAACACCAACGCGTCCGGCTTTGTCGGCACCCTGCATGCGCAACTGTACCTGCCGCCGGGATACAATGCGGGCACCAACACCTTCTCGGGCTGGTCACTTTGGTCGCGCATTTCCTCCTCCGGCGGGGGGGGCGAGATCTCGACGACGACCGGCCTGTCGCCGGTCACCTTCACCAACGGATACGCGTCCGTGGCCGTCACCAACTTCACCATTCCGTCGGTTCTGCCCGGCGCGGTTCCGACCAACAGCCAGGTTCGGCTGGCTTTGCTGAAGTCGTCCGCGCCGACTCTCGAAAACATTCTGGATGTGGCGCCGCTCGATTCGGGAACGGGAATCACCCTGCCCACGCAGGCCGACCAAACGGTGTATGCCGCGGTGAATGATCCCCGGATGAACAAATGGCCCGACCATTGGGCGGTGGTCACGAATCTGCCCGGTGATGTGCCGCCTCCGGCCCATCTTCCGAACCATGCGGCGTACTCCGGGGTCCCGGCTTCGGACGGTTCCGCGGAGAGTGTGCATTTTCCGGCGCCCGGTTCGGGGGTGCGTTCCGTGGGGGAACTCGGCTACGTGGCCACGGGGCTTGCGAGTTCCCCGCCGGCGCCGTGGCGTTCCCTGCGTCTGCGGAGGAATTCCAGCGCGGCCACCAATGTGCCTCCGGATTGGGCACTGCTGGATCTTTTCAGCGCGCCCGTGCCGGAACGCTTTGTTCCCGGCACCAATGTCACGGCGGGACGCATCAATCTGAACACCTTCATTCAGGACGGAAGCAATTCCGTGCGAACCAACGTGCTCAACGCGCTTTTTGCCGGGGTGATGACCAATGCCTTCGCCGACGTTGTCGGTCGTGTGGGTCAGGTGACCCTGCCCGCCGCGGGAAACTATGGCCGCGCGGCGGATTTCACGAATTTTGTCTCCGTGGGACAACTGGCCGAAATCGAGGGCATCGGCGATCAGGGGGAGGCGGGAGAAGCGGTGCTTCGCAAGGTGGCGAGTGTGGCGACGACGCGCAGCGGGGTTTTCAGCATTTACAGCAAGGCCCAGACCATTCAGGTGGTGAACGGCCGCGCGGTGGTGAACGGCGAAAAGATGGTGCGGGCCATGGTCGAACGGTACTTCGATGGAAACGAAGTGCGTTTTCGCATCATCCATTGGTCGCAGATTTATCCGTAGGCCGGAGCCGCCCCGGTAAACCGCCTGCCGCTGTTGGTGTGCCCGGTCCCGCGGGTGCGGCGTGTGAGGTGCAGTGGATCGGCGAAAACTTTTTCGGAATGTGCATCAAGGCCGCCGTTCGAGCGGAAGTCCCTATCGCACCGGCTTGTTCCCCCCAAACGTCCTCCCCGAAGTCGCGGACGGACGGCGTGGGCGCGATCAATTTCCGTTGGCTCCGTTGACCTCGGGGGCGGCGGCATTCAGGGTGACCCGAAAAATCGATCCGCCTTCCGGACGGGGGACGAAGGTGATGGAGCCCTTCATCGACTCCACGAGTTTCCGCGCGCTGTAAAGCCCGAGGCCGGAACTTTGTTCGCCGGAGGTCGGCAGATTGGATCCGGTCCGCAATTTGTCGAAAAGCGTGGCCCGTTCCTCTTCGGGAACGCCCGGACCTTCGTCGCGCACCTCGCAATTCCACTTTGCATCCTGGTGCTGAATGACCACCTCGACGCGGCTGCCGGTGGGCGAATATTTGATGGCATTGGAAAGCAGGTTGCCAAAGACCCGTTCAAGCGCTTCGTCGTTGGCTTCGGCCGGTGCCCTCGCGGGGAATGGGACCAGGCTCAGTTCGATGTCCTTGCCCTGCGCCAGCGGCCGGATTTGCCGGACGGCCTCGCTGAGGGTTTCCACCAGATCGCAGGGTTCCAGGGTGATTCCGGTGAGTGCATTGTTCCGCGCCGCGTAGTCCTCGACCATCTTGTTGACCAATTCGCCCATGCGCGCGGCGCTCTGGCCGACCGTTTCAAGGAATTCGGCGTGCTCCGGCTGTTTCCAGAGGGGATTTTCCTTCTCGATTTCACACAGACTGGCAATGCCGAAAAGGGGACCGCGCAGATCGTGAGCGGTCATGGCCATCATCTCGTCCATGCGCTCGGACATCTCAAGCAGGTTGAGGTTTGAGGCGGCGAGTTCCTGATTCCGCCGGGCGACCAGGGCGGTCTTTTCCAGCTGGGCGAACTTCATCCGGTAATTGATCACATTGGAAACCACGGCCACCATGACACAGATGGTCGCGCCAAAGATCGCGGAGACGGTCGGTTCAAGCCCGTCGTTTTTCTGGAAAATGATCGCGCAAATGGCGACGTGGTTGGCGAGAAGGAAGGGCACAAAGCGTGTGGGGCGGAGGTACAGCAGCGCGCCGGGTGTCAGCACACCGAAGGCATAACCGACGTTGTCTCCCACCAACGGCCACACGGAGAAATAATAGCCGTCGTTGATCAGGACGAAGAAAACGGCATAGGCCATGGGCAGGAGATTCCGCAGCCGCCGGGGCAGTCGGCCTTTCTTCGCCTTCCAGAAAAGCAGGAAAAAAGTCACCGAGGCCAGATAGTCCACCATCTGCACGGGAGTGAAGTTTGCCCCCGGTTGGACAAGGCGCTGCGCCACCGTGAACAACGCCGTGCAGATGGTCGTGACGATCAGGATCCACCAGGCCCGCGAGAGATTGCTTTCCAGCATGGCTTCGCGGGGCGGAAGAATGCGCGTCGCTTCGGCCAACTTTCGCGAGCTCGCAAGAGATGAGGAGGGCTTGTTCACTTCCGCGATCTGGCGCCCCCTGTCGTCCGGCGGAAGCGTTGGGAGAGTGCCGCCCCGGGATTTTGAGCAATGGTTTCCGCAGGGTGCGGCGCGATGGCGTCCTGACAGGAACGACGATCGCCGTGCGAACCGCAACCCTGGCAGATGTCCGGGAAAAGTGACATGATACGGCAGAACTCTTCAGTTCCTTTCTACCGTGCACGGTTTCGTTTTCAAGGCGGATCCCCCCCCGGAGAACCGGTCTGTCGGTCATGCAAATGGTTGATCGAAGCAATTTTTGAAAATAACGCCGCAGCGGACTCCCCAAGGGCGTTCCGGACGATGGGTTCTCTTTCGGAGCGAGGCTGGCGAAGCTTCTCCGCGGGAGGCGGGGAGTCAGGCAAATTTCAGGCCGATGACCCCGAGCAGGATGAGGCCGATGCAGAGCAGGCGAAAGGCGGTGGCGGCTTCGCCGAACAGCAGGATGCCGCAGATGGCGGTGCCGATCGCTCCGATGCCGGTCCAGACGGCATAGGCCGTGCCGATGGGCAGCGACTTGGCGGACAGGCCCAGAAGGCAGAAGCTGGCAACAAGGGCCACCAAGGTGACCGCCGTCGGCCAGGGACGGGTGAAACCGGCGGTGAATTTGAGTCCGGTTGCCCAAACGATTTCGAAGAGACCGGCGACAATAAGAAGAAACCACGACATACAGACAAGGGATTGCCAGGGTCGTCCCTGAGTGGATCTTCTGCCAAGGTCGTCCCTGGCACTCCAGCAATCCTCGAGATGGACGGGAATGTCAAGGGAAGGGGGCAGATGTCCGCAAAATAACCCCGATGGGTGCGTGAGAATTTTCGGACGCGGGAGTCCTCCGCCGAAAGGGGATCGACCCGGCGGAGGCATGTCGTTTATCATTCCGTTCTTCTGTGATCCGACTCCATCCGTCCCAGGCCCGCGCCCTCGCGCTGCATGCGCAGGGTCTCGCGACCCGGGAGCCGTTCGGCCGGGGCGGTTCCGCGGTTCTTCGGGCGATCGAGCATCTGGGCTACGTGCAGATTGACACCCTGTCGGTGATCGAGCGTGCGCATCATCACGTGCTTTGGTCGCGGGTGCCGGATTACCGGAAGGCCGATCTCGAGGCGTTGCTCGCGGAAGGGAGCGTTTTCGAATACTGGAGCCATGCGGCGGCCTATCTGCCGATGCGCGATTTTCGGTTTTCGCTGCCGAGCATGCGGAGTTTCCGGCGAAGATTCCATTGGTCCGAGGAGTCGCCGGAACTTCGTGCCGCCATGCGTCGGGTGGTGTCGCGGATCCGGAAGGAAGGACCGTTGAAGGCGCGGGATTTTGCGGCGAAGGCACCGGGACGGCCCGGCTTCTGGACGTTCAGCAAGATCGAAAAGCGTGCGCTGCACGAATTGTGGATGCGGGGGGACGTCATGGTGGCCGGGCGCGAGGGGTTTGAGAAGGTGTATGATCTGACCGATCGGGTGCTGCCATCCGGGGTGGACCGTTCGGTGCCCACCCTGGCCGGGGTGGCGGACCATCTCATCGCCCAGGGAGCGCGCGCGCATGGCATTCTGCGGGAAAAGGAGATGCGTTATCTGCGTGGCGGGGAAATGAAGGATCCCGTCCGTCGTCGTCTGGCCCGGGCGGTGAAGGAAGGCCGTCTTGAAGCGGTGCACGTCGAGGGGGGCGGAGAGACGGCTTATGTGGCGACAAGCGTTCTGCAAGACCTTCCGGAACCCGTCGAACCGTCGGCCGTGCGCATCCTCTCACCCTTCGACAATCTGGTCATTCAACGCGAGAGGCTGCGGTGGCTGTTTGATTTCGACTATCAGATCGAATGTTACGTGCCGGCTTCCAGACGTCGGTTCGGGCATTTTGTGCTTCCCCTGCTGTGGGGAGACCGTTTTGTCGGCCGGCTGGAAGCCCGGGCGTTGCGAAGCGAAGGGGTGCTGCAGGTGGTCGGCTGTTGGTTTGAACCGGGATTTTCGGGAAACCGAACCCTGCGCAAACGGCTCAGGGAGGCGCTTCAGGAATTCGCCATGTTCAATGGCTGCAGCAGGGTGGATGCGGCACGGGCGGTTTGAGCGTATTCGGGACGGGACGCCAACGGCGCGTCATCGGCGCTTTGCCGGAGCGTTCCGTCGGCACGGCGATGCCGCGAAAAAAAGCCCGGGAGCCTTGGTGGAAGACTCCCGGGCGGAATGAGCCGACGCGATTCGCGTCGTTCCCAATTATTGGGTCTTGGCGTCCTTTTTGAGTTTCTCGCGGGACTGACGCAGTTTCTCCATGTCGGCGAGCACCTGCTTCTGGTCGGGCGTGAGGATGGTCTCAATCTGTTTCATGGATTCGTCGAGCACGGCCTTGATCTTGGCCTGCTCCTCCTTGCGGATGGCCTCAATCTTCGGCCGGTTGGCGTCCATGATTTCCTTCACCTTGGCCTTTTGCTCGTCGGTCAGGTTGAGCAGATGGGAGAGTCCGGCGGGACCGCCGGGATGGAAGCCGCGCGGACCGTGATGACCGAATCCGAAACCGCCCGGCCTGCGGTCATGCTTGAATCCGCCGGGCCCGCGATGCTGCCATTTTTTTCCTTTGTGACCCTCCTTTTTCGCCGGGGTTTCCGCGGCCTGGGACGGGGCGGGTTTGTCGGCGCCGCCTTCCGCGGCAGTCAGGGGGGAGACCAGGAGACCGGCTGTGCCGATCGCCGTCAGACCAAGTAAAGCGATGCGTTTCATACGGAGGATGAAACCCTGCCGGATCGCGTTGGTTGCGAAAAAAATTCCGAAAACCGCAGACCCGGACGGACGGGCCCGCTTTGCCCTCCGCGGATCAGGTCGCGTCGGGGAGAATTTCCTTGGTCAGCCGCGAGATGCCCTGTTTCGCAAATTCGCTGGACTGGTATTTTTTCTGCGCCTTGAGGTACCAGGCGAGGCTCGAACCGGGCTGTTTTTTCTCCTCGAGTTCCTCGGCCTGCCGGATGGCGCGCACGAAGTCCGCCGCCTTGGTGGTCAGGTTGGCGCGGACCTGGTTGAGTTTGCTGTCATCCGGGAACTGGCGGAAGGCCCGTTCGGCGCTTTCCCACGCCCCGGCGAAGTCGCCGCGTTTTTCGATTTCCTGGGCCTGGATGATGGCCGTTTCGATCGTTTCCATGTTGGCGAGCACCTTGCGGAGCTGTTCCTGCTTTTCCGGATGCATGGACACCGCCGCGATGAAACGCATGCGGTCCTCGTAGATCTGGCGGTAGTTTTTCAGGCTGATCAGCTGCTCGAGATCAACCAGCGCCCGGGCGTGCACGTCGCCCTGATCGAAGATGCGTTCCGAAACCGTCTTGAGTTCGGGATTGCGCGGCCAGATCTCGGCGGCCGCGGTGAGTTCGGCCTCAAGGGTGGCCTTGTCGCCGCTGACGGCGGCATTGCGGGCCTTGGCGATGTGCATGGCGGCCACCTGGCGGGCGGTCTCGATGGCGGCGGTCGCCTTCGAGGTGTCCACGTCCTTCGCCATGGCATTCAGTTCCTGCACCAGCTTCTCGGCGAGCGTGTAATCCTTCACCTCGATGGCGCTGATGAGCTGGCGGCCCTTCTGGACGAAGGTGAGGGCCTTGCGCTTGGAATCGCGGTCCAGCGTGCGCACGCTGGGCATGTATTCGCCCACCATGAAGGTTTCGAGCAGGCGGTCGCTGGCGCTCTTCAGCTCGCCCTTCTCCATGAGGTATTTGAAGGACTGGATGCCCTCATCCACGTCCCGCATGATTTCGTTGGCCAGGGAGTCCAGCGTACCGAGGGTGGGGGGCATGCCGGTGGTCTTCGAAAAGAGACTCTTGGCATCCTCACCGACCCGGAGCTGACTGTCCCCGTCCGTGAAGACGCTGCGATAAAACCGCGAGCCGATGATGGCGTGCTGGTAGCGGCGCTGCAGGAAGTGCGTGACGATGAGACCCTGAAACTCGATTTTGACCTGCAGCTCGGCCACCTCCCGTTTCAGCTGGTTGGCCTTGAGCGCCGCCTGGATTTCGGCGATGCGGGTGAGGAGCGGTTGCAGCTCCATGTCGCGCTTGGTCTGCTGCTGCTTTTGCCATTCCGCGGCATAACCTTCCTTCTTGGGACCTCCCCCGCTGGACTGGAGCATGCTTCCTTCGGCGGCCAGCTTGGCATTCCATTCGAGCCGCTTGCGCTCCGCTTCGAGGTTTTTGTTGGCGATGAGAATCCGCTCGGTGTTTTTGCGTGCCTGCCAGGCGGCGATCACCTGAAAGGCAATGGCCTCGCAGAGTCGGGAGTCATCGGGAAACCGGGAGGCTTTTTCCAGCAGGTTGAACGCCTCGTCCTGCGAAGCCGGGGTCACCCGGCCGGGCGCAAGGCAGTCCATGATCCGGGAAATGATCTGGCGGTATTCCCGATCGGCCTCGGTGGTTTGGGGCGGGGCGTTCAGGTATTTTTCAAAGCGGGCACTGAGAAGCCGGTTGTCGGTGACGCTCCAGTTTTTGCCATCCCAAGTGACGATTTCGCCGCTGGGATCCAGAAAAGGAACGTCCTTGCCCAGAAAGCTCGAATTGCCCTTGGTCGCGCCGGGCGAACCGCCTTTTTGCTCGCCACCCGAAGAATGGGGATTCTGGTTTTCGGGAACGGGGACGGGTGCCGGAGGATCAGGAACCTGGGCAACAGCCAGACCGGCACCAGCCAAAAGAATGGCGAGGGGAAGTTTCATGCTTTGGTGAGAGCCTTTGTCCGAAGCATACCATCGTCAGTGACCTCCAGCAAAAAAATAAACCGCTGGCCCTTCTGGATGTTCTCCGAGTTGAACTGCGTCGTGATCAGCACCGGCAGCACGTCCTCCCCATTGCCGACACTGATGGAAAACAGCCTTCCGCTCGTCGGCGACCAGGCCAGTTGTTCCTCCACCTTGCCCTCGATCTTGTACACATTGCCGCGCAAGCTGTTGGCATTTTCGAGGTAGGCCCGGACATCCAGCGGAGCCGTCGTCCGGAACGGATCGGATACCATGTGGGTGAACAACTGGGAACCGACAAAGGCCGCGACCACCAGCAGGACGGCCACGATGATCCACATCGGTTTGAGGGAACTCTTACTTCTTCTCGCCACACTTCTGCCTACTTTGGGTTCCGCTGAACTTCAAGGTATTCTTCGAATCCCGGCTGCGATGGACCGGGGAAGTCAATCTACGGTTGCGGGGGACGGAGTTCAAGCGGGAGGTCGGACGGGCGGAACATGGTTCCCAAGTTATTGGAAATCAACAAATTGAAAACAGTTGTATTTCCCTGTGCCCTGTCGCGCCGCGGGGGGCGGGAAGGTGTCAGGGTCCGACGACCTGATATCCGAGCTTCTCAAAAAAAGAGCGGACGCGGTCGGCCTGGTCGCCCTGCAATTCGATTTCGCGCCCCTGCAACGATCCGCCGCAGCCGAGTCCCTTCCGGGCATCGCGGCAGAGGTTTTCCAGTTCGGGCGGGGAAAGGTGGGTCGGCAGTTGGCTGACGACGATGACGGTTTTGCCTCCGCGGTTGGATTTTTCGCGGCGGAGAACCACCCGGTGGCTTGCCTTCCGGGGTTTCGCGTCGCGGGGTTCCTCGGGGGTGGAGGGGCCTTCCGGCAATCCGGAGATGTCGAGGGCGGAAAACGGGGATTGCAGCGGTTGCTGGGGAGCGGAAACGGGAATTTTTTTGCTCACGGCGCGGGACGACAATTGGCCGGAATGTGGCAGAAGTCGGGGGGAGCCGCAAGGATGGGTGCAATTCCGGGGGGAGGAAAAGGCGACAGCCGGAACGGAGGCCGTTCCGGCTGTTCGTGGAAAGGATTTCCGTGGCGACCTTACGCGGCCGTTTTGGCCGCCGCGCGTTTGCGGGCCGTGGCGTCGAGGATCTTTTTGCGCAGGCGCAGGCTCTTGGGGGTCGCCTCCACGTATTCGTCGGGGGCGATGTATTCGATGGCGCGTTCGAGGGACAGCACGAGCGGCGGCGCGAGCTGGATGCCCTTGCCTTCGCCTTGGGAGCGCATGTTGGTGAGCTTTTTCGCCTTGCAGGGATTCACCGGCATGTCGTCGGGGCGGGCGTTTTCGCCCACGATCATGCCCTCGTAAACCTCCTCCTGCGGTCCGATGAACAGGCGTCCGCGCTCCTGGATGCTGTCCAGGGCGTAGGCGGTGCTGACCCCGCTTTCCATGGAAACGAGCACCCCGTTGTTGCGGCTCGGGATGTCGCCCTTGTGCGGACCGTATTCCTTGAAAAGGTGGGAGGCGATGCCGTGGCCCTTGGTGACATTGACCAGATCAGTCTCGAAACCGATGAGGCCGCGGGTCGGGATGACGGCTTCCACCAGCACGCTGTGCGGATTGTGCTCCATGTTGACGATCTCCGCCTTGCGGCCGGCGAGGGACTGCAGGATGTCGCCGAGGTTGTCGGTCGGGACGTCCACATAGAGCGTTTCCATGGGTTCGAGGAGTTCCCCGGCTTCGTTGCGCTGGAAAATGACTTCGGGGCGTGACACGAGCAGTTCAAAACCTTCGCGACGCATCTGCTCGACCAGGATCGCGATCTGCATCTCACCGCGCGCCTTGACCTCAAAGTGGCCGGCCGTTTCGGTTTCGCTCACGACGAGCGAAACATTGGTGCGGGTCTCCCGGATGAGGCGGTCCTTGATCTGGCGGGCGGTGAGGAGCTTGCCTTCGCGGCCGGCCAGCGGCGAGTCGTTCACGCAAATCCGCATCGTGATCGTGGGCGGATCGATCTCGACGAAGGGCAGGGCCTCGCGCTCTTCGTTGTCGACGAGCGTTTCGCCGATGTAAATCTCCTCGAATCCGGTGAGGCCGATGATGTCGCCCCCGGACGCCTCCTGGATCTGCACTTTTTCCAGGCCCTCATGACCGAAGAGCGCCGTCACCGTGGCGCGTTCCTTCCGGCCGTCCTTGTGGATGCAGACGATGCTCTGCCCGACCTTCACATGGCCGCTGATGATGCGGCCGTAGGCGATGCGGCCCAGGTAGTCGCTGTAGTCGAGGTTCGACACCAGCATCTGGAAATAGTCCGCGTCGGACTTGGGCGGGGGCGGGATGTGTCCGACGATCGCCTCGTAAAGCGGGGTCATGTCCTCGCTTGGATCCTCCAGTTCGCGCTTGGCGTAACCGGCCTTGGCGCTGGCGTAGATGTGCGGGAAATCGAGTTGTTCGTCGGTCGCGTTGAGCTCGAGGAAGAGTTCGAACACCATGTCGAGCACCTTGTGCGGCCGGGCGTTTTCACGGTCGATCTTGTTGATGACCACAATGGGTTTGAGGCCGTTTTCCATCGCCTTGCGCAGCACGAACTTCGTCTGCGCCTGCGGACCGTCGTGCGAATCCACCACCAAAAGCACACCGTCCACCATCTTCATGATGCGTTCCACCTCGCCGCCGAAATCCGCGTGACCCGGCGTGTCCACGATGTTGATGCGGTAGTCCCGCCACCGGAAGGCTGCGTTCTTGGCGCGGATGGTGATGCCTTTTTCCTTTTCCAGATCCATCGAGTCCATCATGCGCTCCTCGGTTTTCTGGTTGGCCCGAAAGGTGCCGGCCTGCTTGAGCAATTGATCCACGAGGGTGGTCTTGCCGTGGTCGACGTGGGCGATGATGGCGATATTGCGAATATTATCCATAGGTGGTGGTGTCCGACGAAAACGGCGGGGCGGGGACTATGGAGGCAGCTCGGGTCACTGTCAATAGGAGCTCCATATCCATGAAAACAAACCTTTGAAACCGAAGGCCCTGCCGCCGGGGGGAGGGAGCGGACCGACCGGCGGGTGCGGAGGGGCTTGTTTGGACCCCCGGTTTCGGGCAGGTCGGCATCCCTCCAAACACGGCGAATTTGCGGTCGAACTGGCCTGCACCACCGCCGAGTTGGCGGTTTTTCCGGTCATTCTCTGGAGCGTGGAGCCCTTTTTTGAAGTGGGCTCGGAGGAGGATCATGAGCGTCCCGCCTTTCACGAAGCGGTTCTGGCCAAGGACTTGTGCGGACAGCGGGAATTCTCCTGGGGCGAAGTCTTTTCTGAATACCACCCCCGGGATGCCCGGAATTGCCTGAATGTGGTTTGCACGCCCGGGCCGAAGGTGCCGCGTGTTCCTAGGCTGGGACTGGGATGGCCCGGGGAGCGCTTGGCTCCGTAAGATCCGGCGAGCGGTACGGCGCGTTTTTTGCCAGTCGGCCATCCGAACGGGGGCAGGGGGAGGAGCGTCCTCAAGGGGGCGAAACCCCGCTTGATTTTCCGGAGAGTCGCGATATCTTGAAACCCACTGGGGGCGTACTGGTTTCGACGTGAAGTTTGAGGCCAAGCCTGCATGCCGGGGATGATCCGTTGGCCCCGTCAACAATCGGATCGAAAAAATAAACGCAGATCACGAAAATCTCGCTCTCGCGGCCTAAGTTGCCGTGACGTATCCGGACCGACGCCTGCTAGGGACGGATGCGACGACAGCAGGCTAGTGGCTCGCCGGAGCGACCGCGGCGGACCACGAATTCGACCCCGTGGACGCTCAGGAGTCGGTGGCGTGGCGGTTCGCAGCAGGACTCCGAAATCAAAAACCGTCTAAGCATGTAGAAGGTTTCGCTGAACGCTTCGTGGACAGGGGTTCGACTCCCCTCGCCTCCATTCTTCGCCCGCAGCCAAGCAAGAGCGAAGGATGTCCCGCCGGAGCGGCCGAAGGCGCGTAGGCGGACGATCCCCCCTTGGCCGGCTGTGAGACTCCGGCTTGGCTGGCACTCGTTTCAGGAGCATGTCCTGAAGTTTGTTTCATGACGTCTGCATCCTTGTCAGCGAGAATGATCCCGGAAGGCATTATGTGGGATTGACGGAAAACCTGGAGAACCGGTTGGCCTGCCACAATGCAGGCAAGGTTTCGTGCGGGCTGGTCGGATCGA
>CALCJD010000062.1 GCA_937960895.1 uncultured Spartobacteria bacterium
TGTCAAGCCAATTGGAAGGCATGTCTTGCTGCGGGTTGCAAGGATGGGTTGGCCGCCGTCAAAGAAGAAAAAGAGATGTCCCTCAAGAACATGGGATTTGCGGGTTCGCAGGAGAGGAAAGGGGTGCTTTTTGCAACCAACGGTGAATGAGGAGGTTACGTTATCCGGCGCTTTCTTTTGTTTTCGAATCCGGGCGGCGGTGGGAGACCGATTCGCGTGGTCACGTGATGGTGGAGCGAAGATTGGCGGGATCCCCTGCAGAAAGATCTTGGAAAAGTCCCGCTCTGTCGGGGAGAGAAGGGAAATTCCACAAACGGAAATTTACGCGGGTAATTATCCGTGGGGACATTTCCCGTGGAAGGGGGACGATTTCCGGTGTGAGGGCGGAAACTGCGGCGACGTGCGCTTCTGGAACATCGTGATTTCCAACGACGGGCCGGGCGTGCTCAGCGCAAAGACGCGAGATTGCCCGTTGTTCGCCTGTGCTCAACCCTTCCTTTCATCATTTTATGAAGCCAAGTCGTCTGCTCCGCGAAGCCAAGCAAGGAAAGTTGGCCACGGTTTTCAAATTGAGCATTCCTCATCCCGCCATCGTCGACATGTGCGGGCTCGCGGGATTCTCCGCCGTCTGGCTCTGCAACGAACATGGGCCGAATGATTGGAACGACCTTGCCTATTGTGTGAGGGCGGCCCGCAATTTTGACATGGACGTGAGCCTTCGGGTCTCCAAAGGCTCCTACAGCGATTACCTCAAACCCATTGAAATCGATGCGGCCGGGATCATGGTTCCGTTACCACGGCGGAGGAGGCCTGGCGGGTCGTGGACACCTGTCGGACATTCCCCCTGGGCAACAGGCCTGTGGACGGGGGCAACACGGACAGAGACTATTGTCAGCTTCCGGTGGGGAATATGCCCGCCGTTTGAATGAGGAAAAACTGATTATTTTGCAAATTCAATCCCCTGAGGGAGTGACGAATGCCGAGGAAATCGCTTCGGTTCCCGGCTATGATTTCCTGATGTTTGGACCGGGCGATTTTGCGCACCGCATCGGCAAGATTGGGCAAATCGATTCCCCGGAAGTTGAGGAGGCCCGGCGGAAGATGGAGGCTGCCGCCGCAGGTCATGGCAAAATGGGATTTTACACGGGACCCCGGACCAAGCCCGCGGATCTTCTCCAGCGGGGCTACCGGGCGACCACCTTGGGCTCAGATGTCCGTGTGCTTGGCTCCTCCATGCAATCCCTGCTCAAGGGTTTTCATGCCAATTCCGTTTGATAACGGCTTGGTCTGATCCTGCCTTCCCTCCTGTCGCGTAAGAAACTTTCCACTGACATCCACCAGCCATTCGAGGGTGAGGGAGGCCGGAAGGCCGGGGAGCACTTATCCATCGGACACTCCCCGCCCTCGGCATGCACACAGTGGGTCGCGCCGCTGATCACCCGATCCGGGGAGGGGAACTCGGGCGCGGAGGATGAGTTGCTGATTTTCGCGCTGCGGGCCATGTCGACGGGATCTTCATTGCGCACGCCGATGAGGAAACAGTCGTTTCGCAGAAGCGTCTGTTGCAGATCACGGAGCTTCTGCCGGTTTCCAACGAGGTCGACGGGATCCACGCCCGTCTGCGTGCAGAGGGCGGCGGCCGTTCCGACTCCCTGCCCGACCATGCCGCATGTGGCCATCACACGGGTTGAGGTAAACGCGATGTGCGAAGCGGAAATGTTGCGGCCTGCAAAAAGCAAATTCGGGATGCTTTGGGGGAAGCAGGCGCAAAGCGGGATGTCGCAGAGGTGGGGTACCTCAGCCCGGACATTCCGCCTCCGGCCTGTATTGGGGTGCGGGGGCGCCGGAAAACCATCAGGAATTATTCCCCTGAGGCAGAGGTGGGGTCCGTTTGGAAGCCTCTCTTCGAGGGCGCCGACAACCACCAGCGTCTGCGCGGTCATACCCTGGGAAATCCGGTCCAGGCCGAGGCCCTGCGCATTGCCATCACGGAGAGGCCTCGGCCCGCCCTGTGGAAGTTCGCGTTTGCTGATCCCGTGCTTCCAAAGAAACAGGGCATAACCCGTTCAGGCAGACGCCATACCGAGAAACGGTTCCATCGAATTACGCAAGTAATTTCTGCTTGATCCCTCCGTCCTGGAATGCTTGGGTTCCCTGAGGCCATAATGATCAGGAATTTCTCCCTCCGAACGTTTCTCCCCCCTCTGTGCGCCGTGGGTTTTGTTTTGGGCGCCGCCATCCCCGGACAGGCCGCGGGCGACGAGTTGATTGTCGGCGGTGACATGGGCAGCCTCGAGATGTGGGATCCACCATCGGTTCCCAGTTCGGCGAAGCGGGAAATCATCGACGAGAACAGCGTGTTTGTGGAGGTGTATTCGTCGAACGGCAAATGTGTGAAGTTGGTGGATTCGCCGAAATTGGTTCACCAGAAGTATATGCGGCAGTCGATTTCTCCGGGAACGGGCAAGCTGGTGTGGAGTTTTGATTATAAGCGGATGGAAGGCGAGAATGACCCCCAGGACGGCGGATTTGTGGTCCGACTCTCCAGCGGAGGCAAATCGGTCATTGGAGTGGCCATTGGGAATGCGGTCACCGTCAACGCCTTTCACGGAAAGAATTCCCGTGTCATGAAACCCCCGCTGCATATGCGTGGAGTCTGGTATCATTTCCGGGCCGAATTGGATCTGGAGTCCCAACGGGTTTCCGCGAGGCTGATCTCCGAACTCGGAGATACTTTCGAATTTGAGGAGGTGAATTTGGTTCCTGCGGATGGCGCCGATGCTTCGAGGGTTGATGAAATTACCGTTGGGGCCAACAACGGCGCCGGTCCGGGTTATTCCCAGCCCATTCTTTTCGACAACTTTTCCCTCCGGCCGGCGCAGTAAGGCCATGTTCTCTGTTCGCGTCTCACTTTTCGCGGTTCTTTCGTTCTTCTGGACCGCGTCCCTGATTCTTGCTTCATCCCCCAAACATGCGTTCAGCCCGAATGGCGTTCAGCCGCGGGCCGGAACGGAGGTCGTTGTGGCGTCCGATGGCGCGGCCAGGGTGCCGATCACCATTGCCCCGCAGGCCTCTCCGGTCACCCGGGAGGCTGCGAAGACGCTCGCGGATTTTCTGAAACGGATCACGGGAGGGGATTTTTCCATTGAAACGGGCGCGGAGCCCCGGGGCATCACCGTGGGAACCCTGACGGAATTCCCGGATGCTTCGCTGAACGAGGTCCTGAAGATCGGCGAGTGGAATGACGGGCGCGAGGCCTTTGCGATCCGCACCGGAGCGAACGGGATCCGGTTGATCGGCGGCGCCGACCTCGGAGCGCAGCACGCGGTGCACCGGTTTCTTGAACTGATGGGGGTACGGCGGTTTTTCCCGAGCCGCGAGTGGGAGATCGTGCCGGACAAGCCGGATCTGGTTTTTGATGCCGAGGAAGAGTCCCGGCCCGCCATTCTGAGCCGGCGGGTGTGGATGGCCTTTGGCATGGGATTTGGTCCGAGTGGCGAACGGCGTAAGGCGGATCAGAAAGCCTGGGAACGTCACAACCGGATGGATCACTCGCTCGAGGTGCGGAACGCGCACATGTATCAGGCCGTCTATCGGAACCATAAGGCGGAGTTCGACGCCAACAAGGAGACTTATTACGCCGAGATCAAAGGCCGCACGGACAAGCCGGGCAAGTTCAATCTGGCGAATCCGCGGGTGCGGGAACTGATCATCCAAACCGCGCTCAGTCCGCTCGATCGGGCCGATGGAAAGAAGGTGGATATGCTCAGCATCGAGCCGAGCGACGGTGGAGGATGGTCGGAAAGTCCGGAAAACAGGGCGCTCGGATCCAACTCGGACCGGGCCGCAGGACTGGCCAATGATCTGGCCCGGGCCCTCGACGCGATGGGCCGCAAGGATGTGCAAATCGGCCTGCTCGCATATTTTCAGCATGCGGACCCGCCCTCGGGGGATCTGGACCCGCGCGTCCATGTCATGCTCGCGACCAGGATGTATGGCGGTCTGTATGACCTTCCGAAGCTGAAGGAACTTTGGAAACAGAAGACCGCGAATCTCGGCATTTACGACTACTACGCGACCTATGTGTGGGGCCAGGAGCGCCTGCGGGATCCCGGCGCCTATTTCCCCGCCGCCGATCCGGCCCGGGTGGCGGCGGATCTCGATGAGTACATCAACGACCTGAAGATCCGGTCCATTTCCGCCGAAAGCCTCGGCAACTGGGGGTTTTATGGTCCGGGTTATTACGTCGCGGTGCACAAGATGTGGGATCCGCGCAGCGATCCCGCCGCGCTGCTGAGCGATTTTTACGAAAAGGCCTTCGGTCCCGCGGCGGAGCCGATGCGGGCCTTTTACGAACTGCTTTTTCCGTCCAGCGGCCGGCTGGCGAACTACGACACGCTGCGACGGCTCTATGAACGGCTCGACGCCGCCGCCCAAGCCGCCCGGGACGAGGCGCCGGTGCTGACGCGAATCAACCGCCTGAAACAATTGCTCCATGCCAATATGCTCACCTTCCGCGGCATGCTGGAAACGGACGAGGAAAAGAAGAAGGCGTTGAAAGTCGATTATTACACGCTGGTTCACCGAACCGAGGACAGTGACATCATGGCTGCGGTGCCCGTGCTGACCCAATCCGCGCCGGCAGACAAACTGCTGAACCTGAAGGGACGCAAATTGACGGAGATGCCGTGGAGCGGAGCTCCGCCGATGACCGATGAGGAAACGGAAGAACGGTTCCGGGCCGACCTTGAGTTTCTGTCCCAGTTCGGTCCGGCTGTGGAGCCGGTGTCCTTCAGCTCCGACCTGGCCGTGGTGGCGTTGTCCGATGAACCGCGCAAAACCCGCATCTCCGCCCGGGAATCGGGGGCGCTGACCTTTGTGAGCACGGACGGCGCTCCGGTGACGGTGACGTTCCAACTCGATGCCTCTTCGCGAGAAGGGGGAGGGGAGGTGAGCTACCTGGTGTTCGATGACAAAGGCGCGAAAGTGGCCAAGGGAACCGTTCCTGTAGACAAAGAGAAGCGGGTTTTGCGGTCCGTTGAGGTTGCGGTTCCCGGCCCCGGCACCTACCGGTTCCAGATTCCCGAATACCGTGGAATGGCATTTGGGCCGGAAACGTCCGCGCCCTGTGCCGTGGTCGTCCGCCCGGACGACGGCGGGAGCTATCAGGCGAGCGCCGGCGAATTGCCCCTGGCCATTTACGTGCCGAAAGGAACCCGCGAAATTGTTGCCCATGTGGGCATGACCAAAGACCGCAAGCTGCGTCTCATCGATTCGGCGGGAAGGACTCATGAGGGCGAGGGCGTCTTCGGGATCGTGCAGCTGTCTGTTCCGGAGGGGGAGGATGGGAAACTCTGGACGCTCGCGAATGGACAAAAAATCGCGCCCCTCTATTTCTACAACATCCCAAACATGTACAGCCTCGACACCAAACGCGCTTTGCTGCCTCGCGAGGTCGCGCAGGCGGACGGATTGTTGTGAAGCGGAATTGCCGCTGACTGCATGAAAACGAAAAACACATCATCAGGTGCCGTCCCCGGCAGTGCCGTCTGGCATGATCTTTCCCTTCCCGGGTACACGCCGCCCGAAGTGCCGTCCTGGGCTCGGGAAAAGGGTCCCGAATGGATGGAGCGCTTCCGGGGAATCAACGGGCTAAGTGCGGCCTGGCAGCGGTGTTTTGACGGTCCCAATGCTCCGGGCACGGCGGGGATCGATCGCTATCAGGCCAATCATTTCATTCCTTTCCGACCGGAAACCGCGCGTTATCTGCAGGAAGAGTATACGCCCTTGGAGGTGCGCTATGTGCCCGGAACGTATCCCGAATTGGAAGAAATCGCGGCCGCCGCCGTGCGATCCCGAACCGATGTGGAGGCCAAAGCGGAGGCTTTGTTGATGGGGCCGGGCCGTGCGTTGAAGCATCCGTATATTCCGCCGCTGGGACCGGTGATTTCGCCCTCCCGGAATTTGGACGAACTGGCTTTGCTCCGGTCCGGCTGCGCCTGGTGCAACGAACAGGCCCGGGTCTTTGTCCGTCTGTGCCAGACGCAAAATATTCCGGCTCGGCTGATTCATTTGTTTTACAGTACTCCGCCGATCGGACACACCATTGCGGAGTTCCACAACGGCCGGAGTTGGTGTCTCGTAGATGCGTCTTATTTCATCGTTTTCCGGACGGAAGACGGCACGACATTGTCAGCTGCGGATTGCCATGATCGCGGTGCCGGCCAGCGCCGGTACAGCGAACTCGCCGCCGCCGCCATCCGTCGCTTGGTGAAGGAGGGCGAAAAATGCCCGCCGGAAGAACGGGATCCGCGCCTCGAGAATTTTCTCGCCGAACGGCGGCCCGTCACCGAGGAGTTCTGCTTCGCGCAATTGGAGAGCTTCGGTGTGATAAACTACCCGCTTCCGGGCAAAAATGGGGAAACCTGAGAGGCGCCTGCGCATCCCGTCCCGGCCTTCTTATTTCTCGAAATACACCGCCACCGGACCAATCAGGCCGCCGGTGCCGATTTCCCAGAGGCGGTTGCGGTCACAGAGGATGGTGATTTGATTGGGGCCGGGTTTGACAGCCTTCGTGATGTCGAATCGGGCGGGTTTGCAGAAGCCCTCGAAGGCGTCCAGGACCGTGCCGGCTTCGTGTTTCCGGGTTTTCTCCGGAACCACATAGGGGACGTGCCGCCCGTTCACAAAGACCTTGGCGGATCCATCCGTGGCGGCAAGCCAGAGCCAGGCGCGTTTTCCCGCGGGAACAGCCGGAATTTTCACGCTGGCGCGGTAGACCATGCGGCCCGAACGCCCAGTGGATTCCTCGGTGAGACTGGCATGATGACCGATTGAGGACCACGTGTCGCGCACGACGTTGAGCTGCGGCCAGTCCTTGTCATCAAATTCCGGTGCGCTCCATGGCAGGGCCTCCGCCTCCGGTCCGGGATTGTGTTTCCATTTCCAGTCGGTGATTGGAGGTGCCACGCGCTTGAACTCCCGTTCCATGCGTGACGCGTCGGCATACGAAGCACCACAGTACTGGTCGACGTAGAACTCGGTCATCGTCGTTTTTCCATACGGAAATCCGAACGCAAACTGATCTTTGTAGCGCCGCTGGAGATGCCGGAGGGAGGCGCGCCATTTTTCCAGATCGCCGGCCAAATCCTTGAGGCGACCCGCGGCATAATCCTCACGCACTTTCATGAACAGCTCGAGTTGGGCGAGGGATTCCTCGACCAGTTTGATTCGCTGATATTCGACGACGCTGATCGGCGCCGAAAGCGCCTCGTCGATCAGTTGCCGGGCCCGCGCGAGGATTTCCGGAGTGAAGATCTTCAGATAGCCGAAGTGCGCGCCGGCATATTCCTTGGCATTGATCCACGCGCGGTCCATCAGATTCCAGTATTCGCCCATGGGTTGCGCCGCGGGGCCGTACAGGCGCTTCCACATTTCGTCAAGAATGGCGGCCGGCTGCTCCCTGGGATCGAAGGTGAGGCGGATGCTGAGATAATATCCCGGCATCATGGATTCCCATCCGGTCATTGTCTCCGGAGTCCAGTAGGTCATGCCATTCTGCAGCAGAATCGGCAGGTCGGTGCCCCATTTGGTGATGAAGGGATTCGGTGCGGAGATTTCGGCGAGATTCATGCCGTAGCCGTAGTATCCCCACCGCTTGGCCTTTTTGGCCCAACCCTCGACGAGGTCCTTTAGCTGGCTTCCGTTGGGATGGTCCGGCCAGGTCATGGGGTGATGCCGGTTGAAGTCAATGGGGGCAATGATCGGAACGACGTTGGGATGAACGGGCTCGCGGGCCGGAGGCTGGTTGTAGTTCACGTAGGCGAGCATGCCGAAGAGCGTGTCCGGATGCTTTTTCGTGACGCGCTCCGCCACACGATTGGCGAGCATCATCAATCGGTCGGTGACCGACCACTGGCCTGCGGCCGGCTCCCAGACCCGGGGATCGGGATCGTGTTTTTTTTCCTCCGGATCCTCCGTAGGTACCACGTAGTCGCCGGGAGAGAGGGAAACGGAACGGCTCGGTGCCTCGTCCAGTTGGGTAAGGATCCGGTCCGCGATCGCCTCGGCGACATCCGGCCGCGTCCAGCGGAGTTTTGTCTTGTCCGGCTGGCCGTCCACCAGCAGCCGCCATTCGGGATGCGCTTCCCGCTGCCCGTCGCTCACATATTTCTCGAGCGTATGGTGCTGCATGATCCTCGTGCCGCCCATGCGGTTCCGGCGGAGAAAATCCGCGTCCGCCGTCCGCGATTGGATGCCGCGGAATTCCGTGGCCGGTGCCAATCGGTCGTCCACGAAGTCCAGACGGATGGTGGGCTGCGGCAGAACCGACTCGCCGAGTTGTGAAGGCAGATACCAACGGCAGCCCAGCCGGTGGAGGAGTTCATAAATCGCATAGCTGGTGCCGTGCCCGGATTCCCCGTACAATCCCACTCCCTTGTCGTTCACAATGACCCGGAAGCCGTACTGGCCCGCCTTGCTGATGCCCACCGGACCAAAGACCGGTTCCGCGGCCCCGCCGATATAAATCGGCGTGCGGGAATCCCCCGTGGGAAGCGATTCGACGATCTCCACCTCGGCGCCGGAGATTTTTTTCAGATAGTCCGCCAGATCGCGGATGGAGTCTCGCAATAGACGGCGTTCGGCTTCCTGATCCACCTCCCGCGGGGTCAGACCTTTGATCCGTCCCCA
>CALCJD010000063.1 GCA_937960895.1 uncultured Spartobacteria bacterium
GGGCCGGGCCATTCTATTCACCAAAACAGGGCCGCGCTGACAGCTTTTTCACAGGGTTAGGGGAATGCGGCGCGCCGGGCCCGGGTTCGGTCTTAGGGAAGGTACTGGCATTCAAAGCTTAGCGTTTGCGCGGCTTGTGCGGGGACCCCGTCGCGCGGAGCCCCCGGAAATTTCCGGCCGTGCCTGAGGACGGCCGGATCGGCGTTCACACGTCCGACGGCCCCCCGGGGCGCGATAGCTTCGCGTATGACTGAAGTCACCATGGAAAAGAGGGGTGCGGATCCTGCCGAAAATCTGGACGAAAACTACAGGGCGGGCTCCCCCTTTCCGCAGGGGGCCACCTGGGACGGCGAGGGTGTCAATTTCGCCCTCTTTTCCGAAGAGGCCGAAATGGTCGAAATCTGTTTCTTCGACCATTCGCAGGACACCACGGAGTCGCGACGTGTTCGCATTCGCGAGCGCACCAATGGCATCTGGCACATTTACCTTCCGGGAATCGCGCCGGGACAACTTTACGCCTACCGGGTCTACGGTCCCTATGAGCCCGGGAAGGGTCTGCGTTTCAATCCGAACAAACTCCTCCTCGATCCCTACGCCAAGGCCATCGGACGGGACATCACCTGGGACGACGCGCTCTTTGGTTACACCATCGGCCACGAGACGGAGGATCTGTCCTTCGACGAACGGGACAGCGCCTTCTGCGCGCCGCTGGGCATCGTGACCGATGACGCCTTCGACTGGGAGGGCGACAAACAGCTGGGCACCCCGTGGCACGACACGGTGATCTACGAAGCCCACGTCAAGGGCCTCACCATGCGCCATCCCGATGTGCCCGAGGAGATGCGCGGAACCTATGCCGCCATCGGATCGCCGCCCATCATCGAATATCTCACCAAACTCGGCATCACTGCCGTCGAGCTCCTGCCGATCCAGTATTTTGCCGACGACCGCCACCTGCAGGAAAAGGGCCTGCACAATTACTGGGGATACAACACGCTTGGGTTTTTTGCGCCCCATCGGTCCTACGCCGCCAGCAAGGGGCATCCGGCGGACGTGGTCCGGGAGTTCCGGGAAATGGTCAGGGCGCTGCACAAGGCGGGCATCGAGGTCATTCTCGACGTCGTTTACAACCACACGGCGGAAGGCAATGAGCGCGGACCCACCCTGTCATTCCGCGGCATCGACAACAAGGCCTACTACCGCACGGTTGCTGACAATCCGCGCTACTACATGGATTTCACCGGCTGCGGCAACACCCTCAACATGGTGCACCCCCACAGCCTCCAATTCCTCATGGACAGCCTGCGGTATTGGGTCACCGAAATGCACGTCGACGGCTTTCGCTTCGACCTCGCGGCCGCCCTGGCCCGCTCGCTTTACGACGTGGACCAACTCGGCGCTTTTTTCACCTCCATCTACCAGGATCCCACCCTGGCCACCACGAAACTCATTGCCGAACCCTGGGACCTCGGCATGGGCGGGTATCAGGTCGGAAAATTCCCCGTCAACTGGACCGAGTGGAACGGCAAGTTCCGCGACAGCGTCCGCAAGTTCTGGAAGGGCGACATGGGCATGCACGGGGAGATCGCCATGCGCCTTGCCGGCAGCTCCGATCTCTACGAGCACAGCGGACGGCTGCCCACCGCCAGCATCAATTTCATCACCTGCCACGACGGCTTCACCCTCAACGATCTCGTTTCCTACAACGAAAAACACAACGAGGCCAACGGGGAGGAAAACCGTGACGGCGCCGGCGACAACGAGAGCTGGAACTGCGGCGCGGAAGGGCCGACGGACGATCCCGCCGTGCTCGAATTGCGCGAGCGGCAGAAACGCAACTTCCTCGCCACGCTCCTCCTTTCCCAGGGTGTGCCCATGTTGTGCGCGGGCGATGAAATTTCCCGCACGCAGGGCGGCAACAACAATGGGTATTGCCAGGACAACGAGATTTCCTGGCTCGACTGGAATCTCGATGACCGCCGCCGGAGCCTTTTCGAATTCACCGCACGACTCATCAACTACCGCCGCAAGCATCCCAATTTTCACCGCCGCAGTTTTTACGAACTCGATCCGACCGTTTCCCCGCAGGAAAACAACGTCCAGTGGCTGCGCGCCGACGGACATCACATGGAGGAAAAGGACTGGCAGGAGGGCGGCTGGATGCGCTCGCTCGGCATGCTTCTTCTCGGAACCGCCCCGGAAATCCGGGACAGCGAGGGCACGCCGCTGGAGGACCACGATTTCCTCATCCTGCTGAACAGCCACCACGAGGACGTCGATTTTGCGCTGCCCAAAAAGCTCGCCATCAAAAACTGGACCGTGGCCTTTGATACCGCGCGGCCGGATGACGGTCCGGGCACCACGCCCATCGAAAAACGCCATCCGGTGCGGCTCACGGCCCGGTCCGTGACCGTGCTCAAGCACAAGCGGTCCCGTCGGAAAAAGGGAGCGCAGCCGGGCGCGCCCACCGGAACCGCTTCCTAGAGCCTGTTCGGAGACCTTGCCGACGCTTGCCGCCGTTCCGGCGCCCAAGCCGGCAAGCCAAGGGGGATCGGCCCGACGCGGGCGCTTTTTGCCGGGGTGTCCCGTGACAGGACGATGGCGCGGGCGCAACCGCGGCGGCACATCGGCCCCGACACTATTGAAAGAGGCTCCGTGAACTGCGCGTCCTGCGCGCATCGGCGGACCGGACTACGTCCCGGCTCCGCCCTGATGAAAATTTTTTCGGAAGCCGCCCGTCCCGTGGTGCGGGAAGGGCCGGTTTACGCGGCCGAGGGCGGGCCGGAATTCACGATCTGATGCGTCTCGATCCACTCGCGCAGGGCCTGGCGCAGGTGGTCGGCGGATTCCTCGAGCTGACGCTTGAGTTCCTTGCGGCGACGGCGGGAGATTTCTCCGCGGCGTTCGCGGGCCTCGCGATATTCGGCCAGACGGGTTTCCCAGCGGGTCATGGCCTCGTGCATGCGTTCCTGGGTCGTTTGCAGCATCGCGACCAGCGATTCGGAGAGGGGCTGGTGGTGACTGGCGAGCCGCTTTTCCAGAAGGAGTTTCTGTTCGGCAATCTGCGCCTTGAGGATGCGTTCCTCGGGAACCGTCCGGAGCCGGCTCACCAATCCCAGCTTGCTCAGGAGCCAGATCGTCCACTTGGTGGGATCAAACTGCCAGGGCTTCACGCCGTTGCGGTAGTCGTACTGAAACTCGTGGTGAAAATTGTGGTATCCCTCGCCGAAGGTGAAGAGGGCCATGATGAAACTGTCCCGGGCCGTGCAGTCGCTGGAGTAGGGACGCGAGCCGATCCAGTGGCAGAGCGAGTTGATGCAAAACGTCATGTGATGCACGAACACGATGCGGGCCACCCCGGCGATGAGAAGGGCCCCGAGAGCCGCCGTCAGGCCGCCCCAGAGGAATCCGATCAGGGTGGGAACGCCAAACCCCATGAGGAAGGCAAGGGGAATGTAATACTGGTGCTGGAGCCAGGCCATGCGGTCCTTTTGCAGATCGCGCACCCAGGTGAGCGGCGTGTCGGGACCGGTCCGGAAAAGCAGCCAGCCGATGTGGGCATGGAAGAGACCCTTGGAGATGTCGTAGGGGTCGTCGTCGTGGTCGACGAACTTGTGATGACGGCGGTGGTCCGCCGCCCAGGCCAGCGCCGAGCCTTCAAAGGCGGCGGCCCCGAAAAGCAGCGTGAACAATTTGACCGGCCACTTTGCCTGAAAGGTCAGGTGCGAGAACAGCCGGTGATAACCGAGTGTGATACTGAGCCCCGTGGCAATGAAGAAGAGGACAAAGAGGGTGATTTGAAACGTATCGAGACCGTAATGCCAGATGTAGGCGGGAACTGCGATAACTGTGGTGAGGAACGTGGTGGTGAGGAACAGGCAATTCGCCCATCTCACCTTGTAAGGGAACTTTAACATTTGGAAGGCGTCAACCTACACGCGTCAGGGCGGCTGGCTACTGATTTTTTCAGGGGGAACGGCGGAATCTGCGATTCCCACCGTTCCCTGTGCCAGACTGTCCCTATTGGGCGGCAAGTTGTGCGCGCAGCCGCGCAAATTGCGCCGCCACGTCCTCCTCCTCCATCGGGCGGCTCATGATTTCCTCGTAGGTTTCCTCAACCACTTGGTCGCCACGCATTTCCTGAAGAAACGGACTCGGCCGGCAGTGCATCGTGCTGCCGAATTTGGCCCGTCCGCGGCACCACGTCACCACGAGGGTCTGCATGGCGCGGGTGATGCCGACATAAAACAGACGCCGTTCCTCGTCCACGGTGCCTTCCGTCTTGGAACGTTCGTGCGGGAGGAGTCCGTCCTCCGCCCCGACCAGAAAGACATGCGGAAATTCCAGCCCCTTCGCCGCGTGCATGGTGATGAGGGTGACGCCGCGGGTTTCCTCCTTGTCCTCCTCCCGCTCGCGATCCAGGGCGATCTCGTCGAGGAAGGTCTGCAGCGGGTTTTCCTTCCGCGAGCGCTTCTGGTGCTCGGCCAGCGCGCGGAGCATTTCCTTCACGTTTTCCTCGCGGTTGAGCGCCTCGTCGGCGGTTTTGCACGACCGCTTGAGGTCCTCAATGTATCCGCAGTTGGCCAGCATCGTGGACACGATCTCCGCGACATCGGCGTCCGGCGTGCGGACCCGGATGCGGGTGGCTTCGATTTCGTCGGTGAAGGCGCGAATGGCCTCGGCGGTCTTTCGCGTGCAACCCTCAAGGTGCTCCGGATGCCGCAGCGCCTCGAAGAGCGGGATGTTGCGCTCGGTGGAAAAGGCCAGCGCGAGTTCCACCGTGGTGGGACCGATGCCGCGCGGGGGCGTGTTGATGATGCGCAGCAGGGCGGGATCGTCCTCGGGATTGAGCAGGGTGGTGATGTAGGCTGTGACGTCCTTGATCTCGCGCCGCTCGAAGAAGCTCTTTCCGCCCACGAGCCGGTAGGGAATCTTGTGTTTGCGAAGGTTCTCCTCCAGCAGCCGTGACTGGGCGTTCATGCGGTAAATGACCGCAAAATGCTCCCAGGGGAGTTTGTCGGAGTTGCGGTGCGCGGCGATTTCCTGCACCACAAATTCCGCCTCCTTGCGGTCGTCGGGCATGGCGATGATGCGCACCGGTTCGCCGCCCTCGCGCGGACTCCAGAGGTTTTTGCCGCGGCGGCGGGGATTGTTTTTGATGACGCGGTTGGCCGCGCCAAGGATCGCGTTGGTGCTGCGGTAATTTTGCTCGAGGCGGATGATGCGCGGATTCGGAAAATGCCGCTCGAATTCGAGAATGTTCGACATCTCGGCCCCCCGCCAGCCGTAGATGCTCTGGTCGTCGTCGCCGACCACGCAGACATTGGGCGGATTGCCGGAGGCGAGATGGCTGACGAGCTGCAGCTGCAGGTTGTTGGTGTCCTGAAACTCGTCCACCAACAGGTGTTTGATCCGGGCCCGCCACTTGGCGCGCACCTCGCTGTTGCCGTCCAAGAGCTCGACCGTCTTGCGCAGCAGATCGTCGAAATCCATGGCGTTGAGCGCCCGCAGCTCCTGGTCGTAACGATGGTGTACCGCCCCGATCAGCGAGGTCGTGTCGATCGGCCAGCCGTTGTTCTTGGCCTTGCTGATCATGTTCTTCGCGAGATTGGGATCGAGCTTCTCGTCCTTTGCGCAGACGCGGGTGATGATTTTTTTGATCAGCCCCATCTGGTCGCTCTCGTCGAAGATGGAAAAATTGGACTTGTAGCCGAGATGGTGGGCGTCGGCGCGCAGAATGCGCACGCAGAGGGCGTGAAAGGTCGACGCGGTGACCTGCTTGGCCTCGTCGGGATCGACCATGCCCGCGATGCGTTCCTTCATTTCCCGCGCCGCCTTGTTGGTGAAGGTGACGGCAAGAATTCCGGACGGATCGGCGCCCTGGGAGATCAGGTAGGCGATGCGCGCGGTGATGGTGCGGGTTTTTCCCGTGCCGGCCCCGGCCAGAATCAGCATGGGGCCGGTCTCGTGGTAAACGGCTTCGAGCTGCTCGGGATTGAGGTCAAAAAGACGAAAACGGCTCACGAAAGGTGATAGGGTGGTTGGGGAATTTCGGGATGGGTCCGTGCAAACAGCGCGATGACTTCGGGATACAGGCGGTGTTCCTGGACCTGGATCCGGGCATGCAGCGTTTCCGCGGTGTCTTCGGGCAAAACCGGAACCTCGGCCTGCGCGATGATCTCCCCGGTGTCCATGCCGGCGTCCACAAAATGGACGGTGCAGCCGGTGACCTTTTCGCCGGCCTCCAGGGCCTGCTTCCACGCCTCGAGACCGGGAAACTTCGGCAGCAGCGAGGGATGGATGTTGATGATGCGGCGCGGAAACGCCTCCAGCATGGGCGCCTTGATCATGCGCATGTAGCCGGCGAGCACGACGAGGTCGACGCGGGCCTCCCTGAGCAGGGCCACCTGCGTTTGCTCGACCTCCGGCGACAGCCGGGTGCGATATTTCGGATCGGCCACCGTCGCGGTGGGCAGTCCGGCCCCGGCCGCGTAACCGAGAATGCCCGCGCCCGGGACGTCGGAAATCACCAGGGCGATCTCCGCATCCAGCCGCCCGGACCGGATGGCTTCCAGCACCGCGCGAAAATTCGAACCCTTGCCGGATCCGAGAACACCCAGTCGAATTTTTTGCTGCATCGTCGCGCGATGATGGCGGGGTGTCGCGAACAGTAAAGATTTTCGATTTTCGAATTTTTCGCCCCGTGCGAAACCGGAAATCCGCACCGGAGATTCGGGATGGCGGCGGAACGAAAATCCATCTAGTAGATGGGCGCCCGATGAGCCTGGAATTGTATTTGAAGGAACGGTCGAAGACCGTTGACGCCGCCCTGGATCGTTTTTTGCCGAAGGCTTCCGTGAAGCCGGCGACGATTCACAGGGCGATGCGCTACAGCCTTTTTGCCGGCGGAAAACGCCTGCGGCCCATCCTGTGCCTGGCCGCCGCGGAGGCCTGCGGAGGGTCCGGGGACCGCGCCCTGCCCGCCGCCTGCGCGGTGGAATGCATTCATACCTATTCGCTCATCCATGACGATCTGCCGTGCATGGACGACGATGATTTTCGGCGCGGACGTCCCACTTCGCACAAGGTGTTCGGCGAGGGCATTGCCGTGTTGGCCGGGGACGCGCTGCTCACCCAGGCATTTGAAATTCTCGGCGCCGCGCCGGAGACCGCCCGCTACAAAATCCGCGATCTGCTGCGCGAACTTTCCTTCGCCGCCGGCAGCCGCAAGCTCATTGCCGGTCAGGTCGCCGATCTCGAGGGGGAGGGGAAAAAATCCACCCGCGCCGAACTGCGTTTCATTCACGAATGCAAAACCGCCGCCATGATCGTGGTGAGCCTGCGCCTGGGCGCCATGAGCGCCAATGCGACCCCCGCCCGGCTCGGGGCCCTGACCGCCTTCGGCCGGAACCTCGGCCTGGCCTTCCAGGTCATTGACGACATTCTCGACATCACCCAGACCAGCGAAAAACTCGGCAAAAGCGCGGGCAAGGACATCGCCGCGCAAAAAACCACCTACCCCGCGCTGATCGGACTCGAAGCCGCCCGCAAGGAGGCGCGGCGCCTGACCAAAGCCGCCCATAAGGCCCTCCACCCCCTGGGCTCCAAGGCCGCCCGGCTCCACGAAATCGCCGACTACCTGCTCGACAGAGAGTTTTGAGGAAAACGCCGAACAGCCTCGCAGGCGCCGACGTCGGGAGGCGGGGCGGGAAAGGCGGAAATCGGAAACGAAAATTCAGCACGCCGAAGCGTGAACTCCCCCCGGAGTGGAAGTCAGCCGCCGGTCCCTGAATTTCGGACAGGCCGGAGGTTGTCCCCCTTCAAACCCAACGAGGCGCAAAGCACGTCGACAAGTTTCCGCCTTCCTACTTCCTCTTTCCTCTTTCCGCTTTCCTACTTCCGCCTTCCCGCCCCTTCCGTTTCGTTGGATGCGGCGATCTGGCGTTCCTCGTTGGCGCGGCGGTTGATCACGAAGGTGTTGTTGTCGCCGAACTGGGCCCAAGGTCCGTGGGGCACCTCCTCGAATTCAACGAATTTCCAGTCCGTGACATCGGTGTCCTCCATGCCGAGGAAATCGCGGACGGCCGGCGAAACGTCGAGTCCGGCCCCCTTGTTGAGATTGGGTTTTGGACGCTCGTTGCCGAAGACATATTGCCAGTAATCGGTGCGGAACGGTCCGGCATCCTCCCACTGTGCGTAACAGACCCGTGATCCCTTCCGGATGGCCACCCAGCGGCCCTTGCAGACCGATTTGTGCGGGTTTTCGTAGGCTTCCTCGAACCACGGAATGACCTGGGACGCTTCGGCTTTGTGGCCGGAAGCGGTCATGTCATTGTAGGGAAGCGCGACATAAAAGGGATTCTGCCGCGGCGTGAAACCCGCGGGCGTGTAGAACCGCGTCCGTTCGTTGCGGTTCGGTGTGTCCGTGCCGCCGTAATTGCGCACCCAATTCGCGTCCCAGCTGCTTTTGTGATTGGGCACGGGATTGTTGCGGGTGGGGCGTTCGCCGATCCAGAAGGTGGTGGTGACGATGCCGAACTTCCACGGGTATTGGCGGACCGGCCGTTTTTTCGGCGGGTCGTTCAGGGCACCGGGTTCGGTGGCGGACGCGGTGCTTCCGGTGTTCCACATCTGTCCCGCCCGCAGCTTTTTGGCGCTTTTTGAGGAGTCCTTTCCATCCGGCGCCTTGGCGTGCACCGAATGGACGCCGAAAACCGACGCCAACGAAGACAGGAATACCCCCGCCGCCCTCCAAAATGCTTTTTTCCTCATCAAGAACATCTCTCTTTCCGGAAGGATCGTCCCGCCGGGGGGAACCGGACGCGCCTTCCAGGGAAATCTCGACCCTTCCGGCGGATGCGCAAGGGGATTTCGGCGGCCCGCCGAGGACTGCGGGCTCCGGGGAGGCGGGTCCGAAGGAGGAATTTTGCCGGTTTCCGACCGTGAAAAGTTGCTGCAAGGCGGCCGGGCCCGGGTGAAGATGGGGGAGCGATGTCCGTTTTGTACGAATCCCACTGTCACACTCCGCTCTGCAAACACGCCACCGGCTTGCCCGGCGAATACGCCGCCGTGGCGGAGGCCCGCGGGCTGAAGGGGGTCATCGTCACCTGCCACGCCCCGCTGCCCGGCGGGTTTTCCGCCGACGTTCGCATGGCCCCGGAGGAATTCGAGACCTACGTCCAAATGGTGGACGAGGCGCGCGCCGAATGGGAGGGCCGCGTGGAGGTGCTGCTCGGCCTCGAGAGCGACTACTACCCGGGGGTGGAGCCCTGGCTGGAAAAATTGCACGCCCGGGTGCCGTTGCATCACGTGCTCGGGTCCGTGCATTACCAGGTCGGCGATTACCGGAAGCTTTTTTATCCCGGGGACACCTTCCGGTATCAGCAGGTGTATTATGAACACCTCGCGCAGGCGGCCGAGACCGGGCTCTACGACACGCTGGCGCATCCCGATCTCATCAAAAACGAATCGCCGTCCGAGTGGGATTTTGCGCGCATCCGGCCCTTCGTCGAACGGGCCCTTGACCGCATTGCCGCCACCGGCGTGGCCATGGAGTTGAACACCAGCGGGGTCAACAAGGCCTATCCCGAGATGAATCCCGGATACGACCAGCTCGTGCTCATGCGCGAACGCAACATCCCGGTGGTGGTCGGCGCGGACGCCCACCGTCCCTCCCGCGTCGCCGACGGATTTGAAACCGCCCTCCAGATGCTGCGCGACGTCGGATACGAGGAAGTGAGCATTTTTGTCGGACGGAAACGGCGGGGCGTTCCCATCGCCACGGCGCTAGCGTCGTTGCGCCAGGGCTGAATCCGCCGCCGGCCGGGGTCCTTGCGGGCTCCCCGCTCTCCTGTGACGGGATTCGCCCGGCCGATGACGGCAACAAAAAAGGACGCCCCGGATGAGGCGTCCTTTTTGTGACGAAAAACGGAACGTTTTCCTTATTTCTTCTGCTCGTCGAGCACGGCGTTGAGCACGTTGGTCGGCACCTGCTCGAAGTGGCTCGGCTCCATCGAGTAGGAGGAGCGGCCTTTCGAGAGTGAGCGGATGGCCGTGGCGTAACCGAACATTTCGGCGAGCGGCACCTCGGCGGTGATGGTGCAAAGGGTGCCCTTCGTTTCCATCCCCTGGATGCGCGCACGACGACGGTTGAGGTCGCCCATGATGTCGCCCTGGAACTCTTCCGGCGTGATGTTTTCCACCTTCATGATGGGTTCCAGCAGGATCGGCTTGGCCTTCTTCAGCGCGTCCTTGAGCGCGAAAATGGCCGCCATCTTGAACGCCAGTTCGTTCGAGTCCACGTCGTGGTAGCTTCCGTCCACGATGTCGACATGGACGTCGATCACCGGGTAGCCGCCGACCACGCCGTTGAGGGCGGCTTCGTTGAGGCCCTTGATGACCGCCGGGATGTATTCCTTCGGAATGGCGCCGCCGACGATCTTATTGTCGATCGTGATGCCCTTGCCGCGTTCGTTCGGGGCGATCTTGATGACGACGTGACCGTATTGACCGCGTCCACCGGACTGTTTGACGAGTTTGCCTTCGCCGTCGGCGGGGGCCAGGACGGTTTCCCTGTAGGCGATCTGCGGCTTGCCGGCGTTGGCCTCGACCTTGAACTCGCGCATGAGGCGGTCGCGGATGATTTCGAGGTGCAGTTCGCCCATGCCCGCGATGATGGTCTGGCCGGTGTCCTCGTTGGTGAACACGCGGAAGGTCGGATCCTCTTCGGCGAGACGCTGCAGCGCGTTGGCCATCTTCTCCTGGTCGCTCTTGGTCTTCGGTTCGACCGCCATGCTGATGACGGGGTCGGGGAAGGACGGCGGCTCGAGGAGAATCGGATAATCCTCGGCGCAGAGCGTGTCACCGGTCGTGATGTTCTTGATGCCGACGATGGCGGCGATGTCTCCCGAGTAGCAGGTTTCGATGTCCTCGCGCTTGTCGGCCTGGATCTGGATCAGACGGCTGATGCGCTCGCGCTTGTTGGTGCGCGGATTGTAGACGGTGTCGCCCTTGGAGAGTTTGCCGCTGTAGACGCGGAAGAAGACGAGCTTTCCGACGAACGGGTCGCTCCACAGTTTGAAGGCGAGCGAACAGAACTTTCCGTTGTCATCCGACGGGGCCACCATGGGTTCGCCGGTGTCGGGGTTCTGGCCGTTGGCGGGCGGAATGTCCAGCGGGCTGGGCAGGTAGTCGACCACGGCGTCCACAAGGGCCTGGATGCCCTTGTTCTTGAAGGCGGAGCCTCCGACCACGGGGACAAACTTGTTCGCGATGGTCTGGCGACGGATGGCGGTCTTGAGCGCCTCCTTGGTGATCGGCTTCTCCTCGAGGAAGAGCATGCCGACCTCGTCGTCGAGATCGCACATCTGCGAGACCAGATCCTGATAGGCGGCCTCGGCCTTGGCCTTGAGCTCCTCCGGGATCTCCGTCACCTGGTAGGTGGAGCCCAGCGCGTCGTTGTCGGTGTAAATGATGGCCTTCTGGTTGATGACGTCGATCTGACCCTTGAGCTGGTCTTCACGGCCGAGCGGGATGAGAATGGGCCAGGCATTGGCGCCGAGTTTTTCGCGCATGCTCTCGACGGCGGCTTCAAAGTCCGCGCCGGTGCGGTCCATCTTGTTGACGAAGGCAATGCGCGGCACCCCGTATTTGGTGGCCTGACGCCAGACGGTTTCCGATTGCGGCTGCACTCCGGCCACCCCGCAGAAGACGGCGATGGCGCCGTCGAGCACGCGAAGCGAGCGTTCGACTTCGGCCGTGAAGTCGACGTGCCCCGGGGTGTCGATGATGTTGATGCGCATCTTGACGCCTTCGAAAGCCTTGTAGAGCCCCTCCTCCTTGCGCTGGGTCCACGAGCAGGTCGTGGCGGCGGAAGTGATGGTGATGCCGCGTTCGCGTTCCTGTTCCATCCAGTCCGTCACGGTGGTGCCTTCGTGCACTTCACCGATCTTGTGGATCATGCCGGTATAGAAAAGGATGCGCTCGGTGGTGGTGGTTTTTCCGGCGTCAATGTGAGCAGCAATGCCGATGTTGCGCGTGCGCTCCAGCGGGAACGCACGGTTCGGCGAATTGGGATTGGTGGCTTTAGCCTCAAGCGTGGCGGACATAAGAAGTCGGGTTGGGTGCGTCAGGCCACGGAGACTCGGGATGGCGCCAGAAAAGCCGCCATCCGGGCGAAAATCTCTGAAAACCGGACGAACATGGTGTGTGTTTCTCCCGTTCTAGGGCGGTTTTGCGGGTCAAACCCCTGATTCAAACCGTCTAATACGGGGTTTGGGAAGGTAGTGAAGCGGCGCCCCCAGGCAAGAGAAAAGTTTCGGGGCGGGAGGGCCCGGATGGGGGGTCAGTCGGGGGAAATTGCCGGAAAGGTCGGTTCCAACCCCTTGTCGCTGAGCAGGTAATCCATTCTCGAATCGTGGGGCTCCCGGGGCACGGCCGGGAGGATCTGGCAGGAAAAGCAGACGCCGCAGAGCACGGGACGCGGTTCGGACAGGGAGGCCAGGAAACGGTCGTAAAACCCGCCGCCCCGCCCCAGACGAAACCCGGCCCGGTCAAAGGCCAGGCCGGGCACAAGAATGAGATCGGGCGCCGGGGCCGGGGTGGTGCCCGGCGGCTCCAGGGCGCCGAACAGGCCCGGTTGCAGTTCCCGGTCGGCAAAAAAGGCCAGTCCGTCGGCCGTGGCGCGGGGAAAGGCCAGGATCGTGTCCGCCGGCCGGTCGTCCCCGAGCCAGTCGGGTTCCGAGCCCAGCGGGGCAAACCCGTAGATCACCCGCGCGGCGGTCCAGAGGTTCCAGCGGCGCAGATGGGTCCGCAGGCTTTCCGAGGCCGCGGATTTCCCGGGGAAGGCTTTCAGCGCGGTTTTCATTTGTGCGCGCAGGATTTGCTTTTCCCGGGGAATCATTGGAACATCGGTACTCCGGATTATGGTGCGCCGTTTGTTGCAGAAAAGGAAGAGCGCGAAGCCGCAAAATCATGTGGACATGAAGCTCGGGGAGGGGTGGCACAAACGCAACTTTCTCGCCGAGGTCATCATTCCCTCGATGTTCACCCGGCGCCACGGACACAAGCTCAAGCCGGTCTTTCCCGAACTCGGACCCGGTCAGGTGTGCATCACCTGGATCGGCCACGCCTCGTTTCTGATCCAGACCCCCGAGCACAGTGTCCTGATCGACCCCAACTGGGCCAAGTGGCTCAAGGTCATCAAACGCATCAAACACCCCGGCATCGAACTGCACGACCTGCCCGCCATCGATCTGGTGCTTGTCACGCACGCCCATTTTGACCATCTCGACCGCCGCTCGCTGCGTGCCGTGGCCCGGGACCAGCCCATTGCCGTGCCCGAGCACGTCGGCAATCTGGTCCATGATCTCGGATTTGACCGCGTGCACGAGTTGAAACACTGGGATTCATTTCAACTGGGCTCGCTCAAGGTGACCCTCACCCCGGCGCGCCACTGGGGGGCGCGCGTGCTGCACGACAGTCATCGCGGATTCGGCGGTTTCCTCATCGAGTATGCCGGCCGTTCCGTCCTGCATTGCGGGGACACCGCCTATTTCGACGGTTTCAAGGAGATCGGTGAACGTGCCAACGTGGAAATTGCCCTTCTGCCCATCGGAGCCTACGAGGCGCCGACCAAGCGGGACGTGCACATGAATCCCGAGCAGGCCCTGCAGGCCTTCCTGGAATTGAGGGCCTCCACCATGATTCCGATGCATTTCGGCACCTTCCGGCTCAGCTACGAACCGCTGCACGAACCTCCCCAGCGCCTGCTCGAAAAAGCCCTCGAGCTGAGCCTCCTCGACAAAGTGCGCCTCCTCAACGAAGGCGAGCCCGCGGTGTTTTGAGGAAAAGCGGAAATCACGCTTTGGCGTGCCTGAATTGTTTCCGCTTTTCCCTTTCCCTCCCCCGCCTCCTGGCGTCGG
>CALCJD010000064.1 GCA_937960895.1 uncultured Spartobacteria bacterium
AGGGTGTTGAGCGGTTTCTCGATGGCCACGTTGGCGACGCCGCTGTTTGTCGCGGAATGGACGGTGCAGTTTGTGGCGGTGATGGTGAAGGACTCGGCGGTGGATTGCGAAGCCACATAAATGCCCCGCTGGGTGTTCCCCACCGCAATGCAGTTCACAAGAGATCCGTCATACCAGATTTTGAAGCCCAGACGGTTGTGGTTGCTCACGCAGTCCTTGATCAGCTGATTGGTGCCCTTGAGATCAAATCCGCCGTCCCGGTTCCGAAGGGCCTTGCAGCGCAGGAAGGTCAACCCCTCGTTCAGCCGTTCCGCCATGAATCCGTCGCCCTGATTGTAACTGTCTCCCGATTCGATGTTGTCCAGGGCGACACAGTTCTTCAGGACGATGTTTTTGTTGGGGGAGGTCGTTCCGGTGTTGATGTGGAAGTAGAACCCCACGGGATCCTCCACGCCGCTGAGGGCGGCCCGCGTTTCATCGTGTTCCACATCCGGACCGGTGAAGTCGGCGGTGCAGTCGGTCACCGTCACATTCTCGTTGCCGCTGATGAAGTGAAAGCCGCGCCGGTCGTAAAGATAGGCCCGGCAGTTGTTAACGATCAGGTTCGTGCAGCCCCGGAAGAGAAAGCCGGTCGTCTTGAGACTGATGGCTTCACAATTGTTGAAGATCAGTCCGGGATTGTCGCCCGCGGTTTCAAAGCCGATGTCCCGCCGGTAGATGCCGATGTTTTCCACGGTCCAATAACCGACGCCCGGGTCGAAGCGGATGCCCGAATTGCTCCGGGTGCCGGTTCCGGACATCTGCAGAACCGGATACCCGTGCCCGCGGTCGACGCCCCGGATTGTCATGCGCTGGGTCGGACTTCCCGAGTTGGTGATCGTGACCCGCGTGCCCTGGACATTGTAGGTGCCGCCGGCCGTCTCCGGTCCTCCGATCAGCAGGGTGTCGCCGGGCATCATGAGCTAATTGACAACAGCCGGAAGCGAGGAGCCCGAAAACGCATGGGCCCAGCTGCTGCCGTCCTTCAATCCCGTGCCGGTGTGGGTGAGGTAATAGGTGGTCGAGGCCGCCTGAACGCCTGTCGCGAGGACGAACAGGCCCAACAGGGAACAAACGAGTGTTTTCATGATGGGGGGATGCGCCTGGCGCACGGGAAGTGAAGGCAAAAATCCCGCGCCATGGCAAGAAAAATGGCAGAAAGATGTAGAACAACAAGTACACGAAGCAAAAATATGCAACAAAGCAGGACGCCGTCCGGCCGTCGTGAAGCCGCTATCCGGAGCCAGCCCTCCGGGAACGTCCGCCACGGCGATCGCCTGTCGCCCGCCGGCGCAAGCGCCTTCCGGGGGCGGGGAGGGGAGGAAGGGACGGAACGCGATGCGCGCCCGTGGCGCCTTATTTCAAAAAGGCCTCAAACTGCGCGGCAATCTGGCGGAAGTCGGTGCCGAGCAGCGGGGACGACTCCATCCCGGGCCAGGGGGGCCGGGGAGGGAACACTTCCCAGAGGTGGTGGGCCACGGGACCGCGATGACCGGACAGCCTGCGGGCCAGCGCATCGGCGGTCAGGGCCGCCTCGGGCCAGACGGAAAAACAGGGGGGGATTTCGCGAAGCGGGGTTTCTTCCGTCACCCGGTCCGGATGGAAGGGCACTCCGAGCGTTTCGCAAAGAAAACGTGTGAGGAGCCGACGCCGCGGCAGGTCCCAGCTGTGATCGCCTTCCAGGAGGTGGGCCTGGAAACGGTCGCCCGCGTTCACGAATTCATAAGCCGCCGCCACCTTCCGGGCAAGGTGCCGGAACAGATCGGCGGGAAAAAAGTGATCCTGCTTGCCTTGGAAAATCAGCATCGGTGTGGGGGCGGCGCATCCCAGGATCTGCCACATCTCCAACTCGCCCACAATGTGCGGAAGGACATTGCAGTGGCAGTGCTTTTTTTCCTTCCGGGCGACATGGTCGAATGTCGAGGGATAGGCCGAGGAGGAGAGGGCGGCGAGCTCCCCGGCGCAGAGGGCGCCGAGAAACATCGTCAGCGTGCCCCCTCCGGAGTTTCCAATGGCGGCCATCCGCCGCGCATCAAACCGCGGATCGTTCCGCAGCCAATGCAGCCAGCCGAGGGTTTCCATGACAATCAGGCCCTGCAGGGTGAGCCCGCAGGCAAACACATCCACCACGTCCCAATGGCCCATCGGTTTGCGTTCGCCCTGACCGATGTTGTCGCACCGCGCCACCAATCTGGGCGACGAGGATGCGGTGTTGATGATCGCGTTTTCGTCGGCCGACCGGCAGACCATCGGCGAATAAGACCTGATGAAAACGGCCTCCGCGGTTTTGGTCATCGGAACCCTGGACACCAAGGGAGCGGAGCTGGCTTATCTTGCGGAAAAGATCCGCGCGGCCGGCGTCCGGGCCCTTTTGGTCGATGTGGCCACGGGCCGTAGGCCGGGCGCCGGAGCGGATGTCGGCCGGGACGAGGTGGCGACCTTTCATCCGGACGGACCGTGGGATCCGGCGGCCCTCGATCGCGGAGAGGCCGTCGAACGGATGGCCGTCTCGCTGGAGCGCTATCTGTTGGATGCCTGGAAACGTGGACTGGTTTCGGGTGTCATCGGGGTCGGCGGAACGGGCGGTTCGTCGCTGCTTTCACCGGCCTTCCGCGCCCTGCCCATCGGGGTTCCCAAGGTGCTGGTTTCCACCGTGGCCAGCGGGAATACGGCGCCTTATGTCGGCGTGTCGGATTTTACCCTCGTCAATTCCGTGGTGGACATCGCCGGTCTCGACAGCGTGTCGCGCCGGATCCTCGCCAATGCCGCGGGAGCCATCGCCGGCATGGCGGCGCACGGCGGCGATCGGGAGGTGCAGGGATCGGCCCGCACGGCCGGAATGACCATGTTTGGCGTAACCACGCCGTGCGTCACGCAGGTGCGGCGGGACTTGGAGAAAAACGGCTGGGAAGGGGTGACCTTTCACGCCACCGGCATGGGCGGATGCGCCATGGAAAAAATGGCCGCGAGCGGACTCTTTTCGGCCCTGCTTGATCTCACCACCACGGAGGTGGCGGATGCGGTGGTGGGCGGAATTTTTCCGGCGGCGCCGGATCGGTTTGAGGTTCTGGCTTCCCGGCCGATTCCCTGCGTGCTCAGTCTGGGAGCCCTCGACATGGTGAATTTCGGTGCCTGGGACACCGTGCCCGAGCGTTTTCGTTCCCGCCGCCTGCACCGGCACAACGCCCAGATCACCCTCATGCGCACGACCCCGGAGGAAAACCGCGCGTTCGCCCGCTGGATGGCTCCGCGCCTCAACCGGTCGGTCGGCCCGCTCGTGGTGCTGGTTCCCGAGAAGGGCGTGTCCCACCTCGATCAGGAAGGCGGACCGTTTTTTGATCCGGAGGCCGATGCCGCGCTTTTTGACGAACTGGAAGCCCTTTTGCACCGGACGCCGGAACGAAAGTTCCTGCGGGTGCCTTGTCACATCAACTCTCCGGAATTCGCCCGTGAGGTTCTGGAGCATTTTTATGCCATCACGGCGGGCCGTCCCGTGGCGGCCGAATCCCACTCATGAAACGCGAGGAAATCCTGGAAAAACTGCGCCGCAAAATCGCGGCGGGCAAAGCCATCATCGGAGCCGGAGCCGGCACCGGCCTCTCCGCCAAATGCGAGGAAGCCGGCGGCGTCGATCTGATCGTCATTTACAACTCGGGCCGCTATCGCATGGCGGGGAGGGGATCGCTCTCCGGACTGATGGCCTACGGCAATGCCAACGACGTGGTCCGCGAAATGGCCCGTGAGGTGCTGACGGTGGTCCGTCACACGCCGGTTCTCGCCGGTGTCAACGGTACGGATCCCTTCATGATCCCCGACCGCTTCCTCGAGGAACTGCGCGCGCTTGGATTTGCGGGCATCCAGAACTTTCCCACCGTCGGCCTTTGTGACGGAGTCTTCCGGGCCAATCTCGAGGAGACCGGCATGAGTTACCGCCAGGAGGTGGAAATCATCCGCCTGGCCCGTCAGAAAAACCTCCTGACCACACCCTATGTCTTCAACGTGGAGGAGGCCCGCTGGATGACCGAGGCCGGCGCGGACATCATCGTCGCCCACATGGGACTCACCACCAGCGGCACGATCGGCGCGCAAACCGCCAAGACGCTCGACCGGTGCGTGACGGAGGTGCAGGCCATCGCGGACACGTGCCACTCCCTGCGCGATGACGTCATTGTGCTGTGCCATGGCGGTCCGCTCGCCATGCCCGAGGACGCCGCCTATCTGCTCAAGCGGACCAAGGGTGTGCACGGATTTTACGGCGCCAGCTCAATGGAGCGTCTGCCGACCGAGACCGCCATCAAGGCGCAGATCGAGGCGTTCTGCGGACTGACGCTTTCATGAGCGGGTCTCCCGTCAGGTTGTGCATGGTGGGTGCCGGACGGCACGCCACCCGCAATCTTTATCCCTGCTTTGCGCTGTTGAAAAACGCGGTCGTCGTGGCCAATGCGGACCTCGACCTCGACAAGGCCAGGGCGCTTGCCACCAGCCACGGCATTCCGGCGTCCTACACGGATTACCGCGAGATGGTGGAGCGCGAACAGCCCAACGGCGCGATCCTTTGCGTGGGGCCGGATTTCCACGCCCAAACCGCCATCGAGCTGCTGGGACGGGGGATTGCGGTGTTCACCGAGAAACCGCCGGCCCGCGACGCCGCCCAGGCCCGCCGTGTGCGGGAGGCGTGGAAAAAAAGCGGACGGGTTTGTCTGACGGGATTCAAAAAGCGCTTTGCGCCGGCCTATGCCAAGGCCAAGGCGATCATCGACAGCGAACGTTTCGGCACGGCGGCGGTGCTCAGCATTTTCCGCACGTCGGGGAATTACAAAAACACCGACGATCCGCGCTCCCAGTACCTTCTCGATTCCGGCATCCATGTTGTCGATCTCGCCCAGTGGTTTTTTGGACGCGTGGCGCGGGTTTCGGCCTTTCGCAGTGCGCCGTCGAATTTCGCCGTCACGCTGGAGTTTGCCGGAGGCGCCGTGGGAACGCTGGCCCTGACGGACCGCATGTCTTACGCGCGCGGCTGGGAGGAGGTCACCGCCGTCGGCGGCAACGGCGTCTGCGTGCAGGTCGACAATTCGGTGGAGATGATCGCCTTTGAAAAGGACGTCCCCTTTGCCGCCCACAAGCCGGAGTTTGTTGCGGGGTCCTCACGGTCGTCGATCGAAACGGGATTTGTCGGCGAACTGCAGGCGTTCGTGGATGCGATCCGGACCGGTCAGCCGACACCCTCGTCGATTGATTCGGCCGTGCACACCATGGAAATTCTCGAAGCCATCGGCGAATCTGTGGCCACGCGCCGCACCGTGGAGGTGGCCTGCTTATGAAAATCGGCATCTCCCGACCCACCCGGGACCTTGAGGAAACCCGGACCATGCTTGCCCTGGCGCAGAAGCTCGGCTTTGACGGCGTCCAGCTGAAACCCGATCAATATGTGGATGCCGACGGCGTGCCGAATGCGGAGCATTTTCTCCAAGTCTACGGTCCGCTTGGCGAACTCGCCCGCGCCGGACTGATCGTCTATTGCCCGCAGGACATGGACGCCTGGCAGGGGGCGGTCCTGCCCGTGCTGGAACTGGCCGGCCGGATCGGCGCCGGGCACGTCTGTCTTTGCGCGGGCGTGCGCCGTCCCGCCTCGGGCGAAGCCCCCCATGCCGAGGCGGCCCGGCGGCTGAACGCCCTTGGCGCGGAGGGAAAATCCCGCGGCGTGAAGGTGTCGCTCCACAATCATGCCCGGTCGATTTTTGAAACGACCGCCGACCTGCTGCGCATGGTGGAGTTGCTCGACCCGGACGTGTGCGGCCTGACCCTCGACACCGCCCATCTCGCCAAGGCGGGGGAATCCGAGGCCGCCGCCTGGATTCCGCGCCTCCAGTCCCATCTTTGGAACGTGCATCTGAAGGACCTCGACGAAAACGGTAGGTTCTGCCCCGTCGGAAGGGGAACGCTGGATCTGCGGTCCGTGCTCGAGGTGCTTCCCGCCATCGGCTACCGACACTGGCTCATCGTGGATGACGAGTCGCGCGACGTGGGACTCCACGAGGCCTTTGCGGTGAGCCGGGTTTATCTGGATTTCCACCCCGCCTGATCCCATGTCGTCCCTGTCGTCCCGCCTGGTGGCCAGCCCGTGCTGCCTGCCGCGCCATTCCCTCGCCGAGTTGTATCCCGCCTACCGCGAACTGGGCTTTGAAAAATTTGAAGGATTTTCCACCTGGGCCGCCGCCGCCCACGACTGGCGCGGCGATGCCGGGGCCGCCCGCGAGGAGGCGCGGCGCCACGGGTTTGAAATCACCTCCTTTCATCTGCCTCCGATTACGGACGATTCCGGAGAGAGTTATGAAAATGCGCTGGCCGCCGCCCGGTTCGCCGCCCGACTGGGGGCGGGGGTCATCCTGTTCAAGGCCAGACGGCGCGAGCTTTTTGCCGATGCCGGCCGCCGTCTGCTTGATGCGATCGGGAGCGAAGGGCTCGGACTCGAACTCGCTTTGCAAAACCACAAGGGATCGTCCATCACGACTTTGGATGATTACCGGGATGTGTTTGCCCGCATGGGCCACGATGAGCGCGTGAAAGCGGTCCTGGAGGTCGGGCATTTCCAGCGGGTCGGCATTTCCTGGCGCCAGGGATGGGAACTGCTCGAGGGCCGCATTGCGCTGATCCACGTCAACGAAATCCGCGAGGGCCGCTCCGTGCCTTATGGAACGGGCGAGGTGGACTTTGCCGGACTCATGAAAAAGATCCGGGAGTCGGGATACGCGGGAAACATCGTGGTCGAACTGGAACTCGACGGCGCTCCGCCCGGGGAGACTCTGCGCGGACTCGCCGCCGCCCGAACACACCTTTGCTCGCTTTACGATCAGGCCTTATGAATGATCCGCGAATCTGCATCATCGGCGCCGGCCGGCTCGCCAGCTTGCGCATCTATCCGTACATCGGTGCCGCCGGTGGACGGTTGGTCGGAGTCTGCGACCTGAACCGCGAAAAGGCGGAGCGCAATGCGGGACGCTTCGGGGGAAAGGCCTACGACGATTTTGAGGAAATGCTCCGGACGGAAAAGCCGGACGGAGTCATGGTTTGCGTCGGACCCGGGGCGCACGCCGAACTTGCCAAGCGCATTCTCCGGATGGGCTTTCCCGTTTACACCGAAAAACCCCCCGCGGCCACGGCGGCCGAGGCCTGGGAGGTCGTGCAGGTGGCCCGGCAGACCGGACGGCTCTGCACCACCGCCTTCAAGAAGCGTTACACCGTGGCGGCCGAGCGCGCGCGGCAGTGGCTGGATCAGTTTCCTCCCGAGGACCGGCTCTCCCTTTCGATGGACTATTGCTCCGGTCCCTACACCAACGCCGATCCGCGGCACAGCTTCCTGCTGGACTTTGCCATCCACATCATTGATCTCGCGCGGTATTTGTTTGGCGAAGTCCGGGAGGTTTTTGCCTTTGCCAAAGGCCCCGATGCCTATGCGGTCTCCCTGCGTTTTGAAAACGGTGCGGTGGGATCCCTCAATCTCAACGACGGCCGCACCTGGGAACTGCCCACCGAGGAGATCGAACTCACCGTGAAGGGCGGCAATTTCATGACGATCCACAATTCATCCGTCTGGAAAATCACCGAGAACAAAAAGGCCCGCGAGTGGCGCGAGCCGCCCACCTACATCAGCAAGGGCGACAGCGGACGCGAAACCGGACACCTTTCCGAGATCGAGGACTTTTTCCGCGCCCTCAAAGAGGGACGGTCCACCCGGTCGGAAATCGGGGAGGGCTACCGCACGATGGTACTCTACGAGGCCATCGCGGAATCCGCCGCCACCGGCCGGGTGGTTGCGCCGGTCTGCCGGACGACCTGAGGCGGACCGATCGTTCGGGCGGGCGTCCGGAAACGCCCGCCGCCTTACGCCGCCATCACCACCGGCCCCGGGGTCGGGGACAGGCGGCGGAGTTTTTCGATGACCTCGGGAATGACCGTGCAGGCGATGTCGATTTGCTCGCAGGTGTTGAACCGGCCGAAGGAGAAGCGCAGGCTGCTGCGGGCGCGGTCCGCGGAGCACCCCATGGCCGAAAGCACATGCGAGGGATGCACGGATCCGCTCGTGCAGGCCGAGCCGGCCGAGCAGCAGATGCCGCGTTCGTCGAGCAGCATGAGGGCGCCCTCGCTTTCGATGGATTCGAAGGCGAGATTGGTCGTGTTGGGCAGGCGGTTTTCGCGGTCGCCGTTCACATCCGTTCCCGGCACGGTGGCGAGGATGGTCTGTTCGAAGTGATCACGCAGCGCCCGGACGGTGGTGGCCTCCTCCCTGATGTGCCGGGCCGCCAGTTCAGCCGCCTTGCCGAGGCCCACGATGGAGGCGACGTTTTGCGTGCCGCCGCGGCGGCTGTTTTCCTGGCTGCCGCGCAACCACGGGGTGAACCGCATGCGGCGGTTCACATACAGCGCGCCCACGCCTTTCGGACAGTGGAGCTTGTGGCCCGAAAGGGAGACAAACTGGGCGCCGAGTTCCGCCACGTTGATGGGCAGCTTGCCGACGGCCTGGACGGCGTCGACATGCAGCGGAACCTTTTTCTCGTTGGTCAGGCGGGCGATCTCCTCGACGGGGAAAAGCACGCCGGTCTCGTTGTTGGCCCAGAGCAGGGTGACCAGCGCGGTGTCGGGACGGATGGCCTTTTCAAGACGGCCGAGGTCGAGGCGGCCGAGGTTGTCCACGGGCAGCCAGGTGATTTCATAACCGCGCCGGGCGAGGTGTTCGCAGAGTTTGATCGTGGCGCTGTGCTCGACCGCGGTGGTGATGATGTGGGTCTTGTCGGGATCGAGCGAGGCGGCGGAAAGGATGGCGGAATTGATCGATTCGGAACCGCAGCTGGTGAAAACGACCTCCGCGGGCGTGGCGCCGATGAGCGCGGCAACCTGTTCGCGGGCGACGTCGAGCGCAGCGGCCGCACGCCTTCCCAGGGAATAGACGCTGGAAGGATTCCCGTATTCATCGCGCAGCCACGGCATCATGGCCTCGAAAACCGCGGGGTCCACCTGGGTGGTTGCGTTGTTGTCGAGGTAAATGAGTGGTTGTTCCTTCGGTTCCATTGAAGCAATCCTCCATATTATGCAGAGCGGCCGGTTATGGCAATAGGCAGAGTCGGGGGCCGGAAATCCGCGTCGGGACCGTCCTGCCGTCTCAACCCCGCGCCCGCCGGATCAACACCAGGTTTCGGACGTAAATGACCCACCCGGTGGCCTGTCCGAGAATGCCGACGATGTCCCGACGCCAGATGAAATAAACCAGCAGCATCGTGGCGCCGGTCAGGCTCATCCACCAAAAGGAGACCGGTATCACCGAGCGGCGTTCCTTTTCGCTGGTCAGCCATTGCACCAGCATGCGGCCGGTGAAGAGAAGCTGACCCCCGAGCCCCAGCGCCACCCAGGCGAGGCCGGCCGGACTGGTGATATTAAAGATAGTGGAGATCCAGCCGCGGCTCCGGCGCTGATCGTAATAAAACTTCGCAAATTCCTCCGGGCTCAGCATGCGGTCCTTACCGGCGCCCAGGCGCTGAATGATGAAGACCTCGCTTCCGTCCCGCAGGCGCGCCAGCTTCACGTTGTCCTTCGCCCCGGCCAGCTCCAGTTTGAACCGGACGGGGGTGCCCTCGATGAGGGAGGGGTCGACCGGGCGGCCCAGTTCCTCAAGCGGAGGGGCGGCCCGCAGGCCGGAGGTCAGGCAAAACAGCAATAAAATCAGGCAGCCCCAGCGCATTTGGCCGGGCGTTATCGCACCGGTCCGAGGGGTTCGCAAGGCTTGACCGGCCGGCGGCCGGGATTTCCGCCGTCCGGCGGCGCCGGGGAAAGCGGCTTGTTGCCCCCCTCGTCCCCGCCGTCCTTCTCGTGGGGATCAAAAAAGAGGTCGGCCGCCAGGAAGAAGGATTTCGAGTGCCGGGCGAAAATCAGGTTGAACAGCAGGGTGGGGAGGATCACCGCCAGGATCAATGTTTCCACCGGCAGGTCGTAAAACCATTCGAGCACCCCGTAAAGCAGCAGGCCGACCAGTCCCCCGAAACCGTAGTTGAGTGCCCAGATGGACATCAAAAAATACCCCGCTTCGCGCTCGTAGGGATACCCGCAGCGCGGACAACCGTCGAGCGGCGTGAACCAGTCCCGGAGACTGCGCACCCGATACCAGCGCACAAACATCGGCGAGATCCCGCAGGAGGGGCAGCGGAGACGCAGCGCGCGGACAAAATGCCGCCAGGCGCTCGAGAGGGTGCGGGGTTTGTTCACTGTTTTCAGCATACCCGGGTGCGGGGCGGACTCAAGGAACGGATTTCCTTTCGTTCGGTTCGCTATTGTCTCCCCGCCGGGGCTGTGCTTACTTCGACCGTTTACACATGAACGTTCTCGTAGAATCCCAACCCAACTGCCTGGTGACCCTGCAGGTCGAGCTGCCTGCGGATCAAGTCTCCAAGGAATGGCAGTCCGTTGCCCGTCAATTCCAGCGTCAGGTTCGCATCCCGGGATACCGCCCCGGCAAGGCCCCGCAGTCCCTCGTCGACACCCGCTTCGCCAAGGACATCAAGGAGGAGGTCACCAACCGCCTTCTTCGCGAAAGCCTCAATGAAGCGATCAAGGAAAAGAACCTCCGCGTCATTTCCGTCTCCGACGTGCAGAATGTCGAAATCGCAGAGGACAAGACGATGCGCTACAAGGCGACGGTCGTCACCGCCCCGGAATTCGAACTGCCCGACTATTCGAACATCCCCGTCGAACTGAAAAAGGAGGAGGTCACCGACGAACACGTCCAGCGCTGGATCGACCAGCTCCGCGAACCGCATGCCACCTACACCCCGGTGGAGGACCGGCCGGTGGCCATGGGCGATTACGCCGTCGTGACCTACCAGGCGACCTTCGAAGGCAAACCGCTCGGCGAGGCCATCCCCTCCGCGCCCGTGCAGCTCCAGAGCCGCCGCAACGGCTGGGTACTCATGTCCGAGGAGTCCCTCGCGCCCGGCTTTGCCAAGGGCGTCGAAGGCATGAAGGTCGGCGAGGAGCGGACCTTTTCCATCGAGTTTCCCGCGGATTTCCCGCTGACCGATCTGGCCGGCAAGAAGGTGGACTACACCGTCACCCTCCACGCCATCAACACCAAGCACCTGCCCGATTTTGATGACGCCCTCGCGGAAAAGATCGAGGCCGGCAGCACCGCCGGACAGCTGCGGACCAAGGTGCGCGAGCGTCTCGAAGCGATCGCCGCCCAGCAGTTCGAATCCGCCAAGCGACAGGCCGCCATCAACCACCTCCTGGGTCAGGTGACCTGCGAGCTGCCCGCCAATGTGGTCGAACGGGAAATGACCGGCATCCTCCGCGAGATCGTGCACGAAAATCAGGTGCGCGGGGTCAGCGACGAGGAGATCCGCAAGCACCAGGACGAACTCATCGGCGCCGCGCAGAACAGCGCCCGTGAACGTGTCCGCGCCAACTTCCTGCTCCTGCGCATCGCGGAGAAGGAGAAGCTCGAGGTGACGGAGCAGGACATCGCCCAGCGGGTCTTCGAAATGTCCGCCCGCTACGAGATCCCCGTCAAGAAGCTGGTCAAGGATCTTCAGCGCCGCAACGGCTTCGGTCCGCTGCGCGAACAGATTCTCATGGGCAAGGCGCTTGATTTGCTCGCGTCGAATGTTACGGTGCGCGAACCCTCAGCATCCTGATTCTATGTCCAACGTACGATCCGACTACATTCCCATGCCGTATGTCATTGAGCAGACGGGACGGGAAACACGCAGTTACGACATCTATTCGCGACTCCTCGTCGACCGGATCATTTTCATCGGCACGCCGATCAATGACACCGTCGCCAACGTGGTGGTCGCCCAGCTGTTGTTCCTGCAGATGCAGGACCCCAAGAAGGACATCAACCTGTACCTCAACACGCCCGGCGGTTCCGTGACCGCCGGCCTGGCGATCTACGACACGATGCAGTTCGTCACCTGTGACGTGAACACCTACTGCATGGGCATCGCCGCCAGCATGGGGGCCGTGCTCCTTTGCGCGGGCACGAAGGGCAAGCGCTACGCACTGCCCAACTCGGACATCATGATCCACCAGGTTTCCGGCGGCGCCCAGGGTCAGGCCAGCGACGTCGAGCGTCAGGTCGAGTTCATGTTCAAGCTCAAGAAGCGCCTGAACCGCATCCTTTCGCATCACACCGGCAAATCGATCGAGCAGGTCGAAAAGGACGCCGACCGCGATTATTACATGACCGCGGAAGAGGCGAAGGAATACGGCCTCGTCGACGAGGTGGTGAAATCCCGCAAGGAAATCAAAGAACTTTCCTCGGAAAAGCCGGCCGAGTAGAATTCCCCAAATGGCCCGGGCCAGCAACCTCACGATGTGTTCCTTCTGTGGCAAAAGCCACGCGGAGGTGCGCAAACTCATTGCCGGTCCGGGTGTCTACATCTGCGACAGCTGCATCACCGTCTGCAAGGGCATCCTGGACAAGGAGCTCAATGACGAAGCCCGCAAGCAGAAGACGGACATCCGTGTGCCCAAGCCCGCGGAGATCATGCGGGAACTCGACCAGCACGTCGTCGGACAGGTCCAGGCCAAGAAGATCCTCTCGGTCGCCGTCCACAACCACTACAAGCGCATCCTGCAGGACAGCGCCCCCTCGGACGGCACCGTGCAGCACCTCGGCCCCCTGGCCGACGTGGAGATCGAGAAGAGCAACGTCCTGCTCATCGGTCCCACCGGGTCCGGCAAGACGCTGCTGGCCCGTACGCTGGCCCGCATTCTCGACGTGCCGTTCTGCATCGCCGACGCCACCACCATCACCGAGGCCGGTTACGTCGGCGAGGACGTCGAAAACATCGTGCTCCGCCTTTTGCAGGCCGCCGATTACGATGTCCGGCGCACCGAGATGGGCATCGTTTACATCGACGAGATCGACAAGATCGGGCGCAAGACGGAGAACGTCAGCATCACCCGCGACGTCTCGGGCGAGGGGGTGCAGCAGGCGCTGCTGAAGATTCTCGAGGGCACGGTGTGCAACGTGCCGCCGCAGGGCGGCCGCAAGCACCCGCACCAGGAATACATCCAGGTCAACACGGAGCGGATTCTTTTCATCTGCGGAGGGGCCTTTGTGGGCCTCGACAAGATCATCCAGCGCCGACTGGGCGGACGCGCCATGGGATTCCATGCGCGGGACCCGCGGGATCCCGACACCGTCGCCCGCGAGACCGTCAAGGCGGTCGAACCCGAGGACCTGCTGGCTTTCGGATTGATTCCCGAGTTCATCGGGCGTCTCCCCGTCGTGAGCACCCTCGACGCGCTCACCGAGGACGAGTTGATGACCATCCTCACCGAACCCAGGAACGCCATGGTCAAACAGTATCAAAAGCTGCTGGCCATCGACGGCGTCGGCCTCACCTTCACCAAGGACGCCCTGCGCGCCCTGGCGGCCGAGGCGGTGAGGAAGGGAACGGGCGCCCGCGCGCTGCGCGCCCTGCTGGAGCGCATCATGCTGGACGTCATGTACGAATCCCCGGGACGCGAGGACATCGCCGAGATCACCATCAATCGCGCCGTGGTTGAAGGCAAGCGGGCTCCCCTCATTCGCAAGCGGCAGGACAAGGACGCCGCCTGACACGTCGTTTCCGGGACCATGTCGGAGAGCGGTCGAGCCCCTTTTCAATTTGCGTATCTTTTTGAACGTTTTCCCACGTTCACCCAGACCTTTTGCATCCGGGAGGTCGGGGCCATGCGCCGGCTCGGGCTCGAGTTTCCGGTGTATTCCATTCGCACACCCTCCAACGAACCGGAGCAGGATTGTTTTGACGGAAGCTGTCCGGTCACCTTCCTGCCGACAAAGTTTGACGACATCCTGGCTTCCGACGCCGGTTTCCGGCGGGCCGCCCGCAAGGCGCTCGATGCGCTCCGCCGTCTTTGGGGTGGCGAGCAGGAAAAAAAGCGCATCTATGAGGCGCTCTGGCTCGGCCCCCGCCTGCGCGAAGCCGGAGTCCGGCACGTGCACGTGCATTTCGCCGGCACGGCGGCCCGCACCGCATTCTGGCTGAACAAACTTTTCGGCGTCCGGTTCAGCGTGACCGCCCACGCCAACGACATCTTCTGCGACGAACCGCCGGAGCGGCTGGCCCAGATCTTCGAGGCGGCTTCGGTGGTGGTGACGGTGAGCGAGTACAGTGTGGACTATCTGCGGAGGCAGTTCCCGTCCCTCGCGGGCAAATTCTTCCGCGTGTACAACGGGATCCTCATGGACCGGTTCACGGTCAGTTCCTTCCCCGCCGGACGTCCGCTCATTGTCAGCGTCGGCCGCTACATCGAGAAAAAGGGATTTTCCACCTTGATCGACGCCTGCGCGCTTCTGAGGGAACGCGATTGGGAATGCCAGATCATCGGGCAGGGCCCGCTCGAGAACGACCTCAGGGAACAGGTCGGCCGTCTGGGACTGGAGGGCCGCGTGATCATTGCGGGTCCAAAGTCCGAGGGCGAAATTCGCGAGATCCTCGCGCGGGCGCATGTGTTTGCCCTGCCATGCCTGACCGCATCGGATGGCGGGCGGGACAATTTGCCGACGGTCATCATGGAGGCCATGGCCGCGGGACTGCCGTCGGTGTCCACCCCCGTGGCCGCGGTTCCCGAGATGGTGGTGGATGGGGAAACCGGATTCCTCGTGCCCGAGAAGGATGCGTCCGCCCTGGCGGATCGCCTGGCCCGGCTGATCGACGATCCGTCCCTCGCCCAATCGCTGGGGGCGGCCGGCCGGCGGCGCTGCCGGGAGCTTTTTGACATCCACCGCACCTCCTCTTCACTTTGCCGGATTCTGAAAGATCATGACGCCATTGCCGACCCTGCCGGAAGACTGTCCGTCCTCCAGCCAACCGCCGCCTGAGGTTCTGCCGGCGGGCTGGGCCGGCCCCGGGGCGCGGCCCCTCGAGATCGACGTCGGGTGTCACAAGGGACGCTTCCTGGTGGAAATGGCCCGATTGTACCCCGAACGGAACTTTCTCGGCATCGAACGTCAGCGCGAACGGGTGGAGAAGACGCGAAAGAAAATCGAGACCCTCGGATTGACCAATGCCGGGGTGGTGTGCGCGGAGGGTTTGGAAACCCTCAAGGGACTTCCGGGTTCCTGCGCGGATCACATTCACGTGTTGTTTCCCGATCCCTGGCCGAAACGGCGTCACCACAACCGCCGGCTGGTCCAGGCGGCCTTCCTGGATGCGGCTCACCGCATTCTCAAACCGGGCGGGTTGCTGCGGCTGGTCACCGATGACGGGGATTATGCCCGCGCCATGAAGGCGGTGGTGGGCGGGGACACCCGGTTTGCACCCGAGGAGGCGGACGACCGGGAGTATCCGCTCACGGAATTTCAGAAGAAATTCCTCGCCGAAGGACGGGTTTTTCATGCCCTGAGGCTTCGGAGGTTGCTGTCATGACCCCTCCCGAAATCGAGCAGTTTTTTCATGACAACATACCCCTCACGCGTGCGATGGGGCTGCGGGTGGATTTGTGGCGGGAGGGGCGCCTCGTGCTCTCCGCCCCGCTGGAACCCAACCACAACCATCTGGGCACGGCCTTTGGCGGCAGTCTCAACGCGCTGGCCATGATGGCCGGCTACGGTCTCATCTGGCTGAAGCTTGCGGAGGCCGCCGCGCATGTCGTCATTCGCCGGGGCCAAGCCAGTTTTCTCAAACCGGTGCGCGGCGGGCTGCGGGCCGTCTGTGTTTCCCCGCCGGAGGAGGAACTGGAGGATTTTCGCGCGCGCTTCCGGGCGCGCGGCAAGGCCAGGATCACCCTGCGGACCACGGTGGAAGGCGAGGGCGGACCCGCCCTGGAGTTCGAAGGCGAATATGTGGCCATCCGGGAAAAGACGCATTGATGGAAGGGACCGGCGCATTTGACCGGCTGCTGGTCCAGGACGGTCCGATCCTGGCGCTGGCGCCGATGCAGGACATCACCGACCTGCCGTTCTGGCGTTTGATGGCGCAATACGGCGGTGCCGACGTTTATTACACGGAGTATTTCCGCGTCTACGCGGAGTCCCGCCTCGACAAATACATCCTGGAATCCATCACACGGAATCCGACGGGGCGTCCGGTGATCGCCCAGATGATCGGCAACGACATTCCGGCGCTGGTGCGCACCGCCGGCGAGTTGGCCCGCCATCCGGTGGCGGCCATCGATCTCAATCTGGGCTGCCCCGCGCCGGTGGTCTATCGGAAATGCGCGGGTGGGGGACTGCTGCGGGATCTGCCGCGGGTTGATGCCATCCTGGGCGCCCTGCGTGAGGCGATTCCCGGGAAATTCACGGTGAAGACCCGCCTCGGGTTTGACACCGTGGAAACCTTCGACGCGCTCCTGCCCCTCATCCGGCGGCACCGCATCGACCTGCTCACCGTGCATGGCCGCACCGTCAAACAAATGTACCGCAACGGGGTCCGCCATGATCTCATTGCCCGCGCCGTCGAGGAGGCCGGATGTCCCGTCCTCGCCAATGGCAATGTCTCCTCCGCCCCGGTGGGAATGCGGATTCTTCAACAGACCGGGGCCCGCGGACTGATGATCGGCCGCGGAGCGGTGCGCAATCCGTGGATCTTCTCCCAGATCCGTCAGCTTCGCGAAACCGGAACATTCGTGCAGCCGACCGGTCGTGAGGTGCTGGATTACGTCCACCGGCTTTACGACGCGGTGTGCAGTCCGGGCGTCACCGAACTTCAGCAGGTGCAGAAAATGAAAAAATACGCGAACTTCCTCGGCATGGGAATCGATGAGACCGGGCGGTTTCTGCATGACATCCGCCGGGCCACCCGACGCGAGGAATTCTTCGCCATCTGCGCCCGGGCGCTGGACCACGACGACCCGATGCCATTGGAGGAATTCGCCTCCGGCGAAGGGGAAAATTGAAAAACCGGAGGGACAGCCTCCGGCCTGTCCCCAATCTTCAAAAGGGGATGGTATGATGACGAAGAGGGACGGTCGTCGTCGGAAACTTTCGCCTCCTTACGTCGGCGCCTGCGGGGTCAGGCCACAGCGGCCTGCAAGGTCGCGAGGGGACAGAACATGCTTCCGATCGCGACCCTCGAGGCCGCCGTTTTTGGATTTTGATCCGGAATTAAACGGAGCCTTTCCTGTCCGTCTTGGCGGCGGTCAGGATTCTCCGGTTGCGTCAGAAGACGGGGAACTTCGCCTCAGTCGATCTGCCAGGGCGGATCCGCCTTTTTCTGGGGCTTTTCCGGACGCTGGTCTCCCGACTTTTCCGGGTGAAGTTCGCGACCGGCATGCATCACTGCATAACGGGTCTCTTCCGCATGGTTCTCCGCTTCCGGGTCAATGAAGTTTTTGGGTACTTTGAGTTCCGGTTTCATAGCAGTATCCAAGGAAAACTTGGCACAGGTTGAAGAAATCGCAACGGGGCAAATTCCTGAAGGCCGGGTCGGGGAGGGGATCGGGTCGGAACCTGCGGGACCTGAGGGGGCGATTGACAGAGCCCCGTCGCCGTCCTAAACCGGTTTTGTTGTCCCACGCCAGCACGGATTCCCCCACCGCCTATTGCCGGTTTGGCAAGCGATTCCTTGACGGTTTTTCCTGGCTGGCGCCGCTCACCAACAACCGTGTCGGTGACGCGCTGAACATCGAGTTCGTGCACGAACAGTTGTTTTTCATCGATGGGGATCGGGTGCTGGCGGACATCGGCTACAACGAGAAGGGGCGGCGTTTCAGCGAGGCCGAGTTTGGCAAGTCGATCCAGTCCCTGGCCGACCTGGAGCGGGAAGGATACTGGCTGGTGGGCCGGAGGTATCATCCCGAGGCGGCCCGCCAGGCCCTCGCGGAACAGGAGGACGGATATTATTACTCCTTCTTCAGCAATCAGTGTCAGGATTGGGCGGACCGTTTGCGCCGGCGGATGGACCGGATTGAAAGGGAGCGGGGACTGGTTCCGTCCGGACCGGTGAACGATCCCGCGGAATCCCTTTTCTGGAAGGAACGGCCTCCGACGGTTCCCGCGTCGTTGGTTTTTGCCCTGGTGGCCGTTGTCCTGGGGGTCGGATCCTTTCTCGCTCCGGTGGTGGCGGCCCAGCGCTCGGTGATGGTTCTGGGCCTGTTTTTCATGGCCTCGGGAGTGGCCGATGTCGTGTATGCCTGCCATGGCCGGCTCTGGAGCCAGATTCTGCACACGCTCTTTTTTGCCCTGCTCAACCTGGCGGCCGGCATTGCGCTGCTGGTGGACACGGCCGTCGTGGCATTCTGGGCCGGCGGGTTCTTCGGCATTGCCCTGGCCGTGGATGGTGTGGCGCGCATCGTGGTGGGATTGCGATCCCGGCCGATGAAAAGCTGGCTGTCGTCCGTCGGACTCGGGCTGGCCATGCTGGCCAGCGCGGTTTTGCTCTTCACCCGAACCGTGGGCGAACGCGACGCCATCTTCGGCTTCATCGTCGGTTTCAATCTGCTCCTCGGCGGTGTCTCCACGATCTGGTTGCGCTGGACCGCCTCGCGGGACGGGACGTGATTCCCCGCTCAGGAAAACAACCGGGCAAAGGCGTGCTCGGTGATGGCGGCGGCCACGGGATTCCGGACGAGCCGGTCGGCGCTGATCGCATAAAAATCGCTGCCGCATTCCGGGACGGTGGCGATTTCCTTCAGTCCGTAATGTTTCATTGCGGCTTTGCTAACCACGGTGGGAACCGCCGTGAATCCGAGTTTGCCCAGCGAGGCGGCCACCGCCATCAGCGTGGCGTCCTCGAATTCGCCCACCACCTGCGGGCGGATGCCCTGGTCGGCAAACCAGGTTTCCAGCGCGATGCGTGTTCCCATGTTTTCGGTCGGGAGCAGGGCCGGCGCCCCGTGCAGGGAGCGCGGGAATCCCCGGCGCAGTTTGGTCGCCAGGGAGGGCACCGCGCAGAAGGTGACACTCGAGCGGCCCAGCCGGCGGTTGAACACCTTCGCCTTGAAACTGGCGGAGGCGGGTTCGTCCGAAAGGATCAGATCCAGCCGGTGATCCTGCAGGTCGCGGATCAGGGGGCCCAGTTCCGCCTGGCGGCACACCACATGGGTGGGCCGGGAAAAATGAAACGCCGGCCGCAGCAGCTCAAAGGCGAGCAGCTTGGACAGGGCGTCGGTCATGCCCACGTTGAACCGAAGCGCCCGGCTGCCGGGCCGCTGTCTGACCGCGTTTACCAGTTCCCGTCCGGTGGAAAAAATCTCGTCCGCGTAGCTGAGCGCGGTCTGGCCGGCCTCGGTCAACACCAGATTGCGCCCGCTGCGCCGGAAGAGTTTTTCCCCGAGGGACTCCTCGAGGAGCCTGAGCTGGGCGCTGATGGACGGCTGGGAAACGCCGAGTTCCTCCGCCGCCTTGTGTACGCCCCCCTTGCGGGCCACGACCCAGAAGTACCGCAAATGGTGAAAATTCAGAAATTCCATAAGGGGATCAAAGATAGGAAAAACCAATCAATAGCATATAAAGATAGTATTAGTCGAACTTAATATCCCGGCGTATTCTGTGGGCATCGGGACTCTCAATCCTTTGCCGTCATGCTCGCTCTCGTCTCCTTCACCCACAAACCGCCCGCCTTTCCGAAGGCGCGTCGGGACCCCCGCTGCCCGGCGGCCCTGCGGGAGGAGATCTGGGACCTTCATTCCGTTCTGGCCCATCCCGCCAGCCGGCCGGGGGAGCGCCGGCGGGCGAGGGAGCGGTTGTTGCAGATCCTGGAGGAGGGTCGGCGTTCCGCGCTGCCCTCCCTGATCGTGCCGCCGCTGGCCACTCCGCCGCCGACGGCGTTCGGCTCCGCCGACGGGGAGACGGATTCGGACTGGGGCAGCCCGTTGCCGGCCTTCTGCTGAGCCGGAGGTCCTTTCAACCCGTCCGGGTCCGCCCGGAATTTCTCATGATTTTTCTCACGTACACCATGCTCACACCGTCATCCCGGGACTGTTGTCCCCTCCAGGCGATGAAAACGCTGCGACGCCGTCTCGTCAGCGCGGCGGTCCGGCGTTTTGTGCAATGCGCGCAGCGGGCCCTTCCCCGCGACGGAACCGCCGACGAACTTCTGGCGCGCCGTCTGGTGGCCCGCCTGGCGCGACTCGAGCGCCGCTTCGAGGATCCCTGATGTCGGCATCCGGTCCGTTTTCCCTTCGTCCGCCTCACCATCAACCAAACACATCATGAACCGCATTTTCACCCGTCAATCCCAGCCCCGTCGCAGAAATCGCCCCGTTTCCTCCGCGTGGGATCATCCCGGGAAACCCGGAATGGATGTTCCTGCCGGGACCGGCCCGGAACCGCAGCACCGGGCGGTGAACCTCCGCCTCGGTCATGTGCACCTCAGAGTACGGGATCTTTCCCGGTCCGTGCCCTTTTACGCTTTCCTGCTCGGTCTGCGTCTGACCGAACAGGTGGGACGCTTCGCATTTCTCGCCTTTGGAGAAGAACACCATTCCATCGCACTGGAAGAGTTGGGGGCCTGGGCCATTCGACCGCCGCGACGTGCCCTGTATGTGGGGCATGTGGCCTTTGAGGTGGGCGATGCGGCCTCTTTTGAGGCCATGGGCGAGAGATTGCGGGAACACCAGGTGCCCTTTATCGGCAGCAACAATGGCACGAACTGGGCGCTGGATTTCCGGGATCCCGACCAGCATCACCTCCAGGTTTTTCTGGACCGGCGTTTTGCGCCGGGCGGAACCCCCTTTTGGAGGGGCCTTTGGTACGGCCCGCTGTGGGGACGCGATCAAAAAACGGAGGGTCAGGCCCCGGTGTGACCCTGATTTGAAACACGCCGTGGGAATCCGGGGCAAAAGCGCATCGGGAGCGCGCCTCCCTGCGCTTTTTTCCGGGACAAGCCGGACGTTGTCCCATGCCCTCCCAGGAGGCTCAGGGTTGCAGGTTCCTCAGCGTGCGGGTGCGGAAGGTGGGGGGATTCCCGGGAATGCGTTCGAACAATGTTTCAGTGAGGCATTCCGCGACCGGCCGGATTTTTCCCTCCCGGCTTTGCACCACACTTTGCGCCAGGGCGTAGATGAGGAAGACATTCGAATGGGTGGTCACATGATCGATGTATCCCGCAAGGCGTTTTTCCCCGGCTTCCCCGTCGTCGGCCAGTCCCGGGACCTCCAGGATTTCTCCCGCCAGATCGTAAAGGCCGGGTGAGCCCCAGGGGGTGGATTTTTGAAATTCGGCCACCGCCGCGGCCGCCGCGTCCGCGCCAAGGGCGGCGTTCCAAGCGGGGATGTTGAGAAAAAGCGCCCTGAGCGGGGCTTTGCGTTGGATGTTCTCAAACGGCAGAAGGGTTGAGTTGATGTTGATGCGTCCCCCGGAGGTGAGCGGGTGAGGGGCCTCCGGAAAGGGGGCGGCGGCGGGGCGGGGGGCCAGGAAAAGGTCGAGCAACACCCAGTCCGGAAGGAGTGTCCCGGGAGGAGCCTTTTGCAGGCGGAGGGTGCGCCACGGAATTCCCTTGCCCTGCAAACCGCCGTCCACGCCGGTGTGGATGACCCCGAGTTCGGAAACGGATTCCACCTGTCCGAGGGGATTTTTGGGCGAGAAAGCCGGTGCCGGCATGGCGAGGCCGGCCGCCGTCAGATGACCGTTTTCGTCGGTGTCCTGGCCGGCCCCGGGATCGGCGGGAGCGGCGCCCAGTCCGGAGTTCGCATTCGGTGCGCCAAGGGAATTGCCGGAGTCCCGGAGTTGCCAGTCGTGCAGGCCTTGATTCACCCGGGGATCGGCGACTTCGAAGGTGCGGATCCGATCCGGCGGGGTTCCGGCCGGATCCACCGGATAGTCGAGCAGGGTGGGGTTCTTTTTGTCATCGAGTCCCCCGGGGTCCGGGGCATACGTCAGCGGACAAACCTGCAGGCGGTCCTTGTTGACGCCCAGGGAAAGGGCGATGCGCATGGTCAGCTGGGTCGGGCGCGTGGGATTCACCGCGCTTTCCTTGAGGCTCGCCACCCGGGTGATCACCGCGTATTCGCCGGCCTTCAGGGTGGCTCCGGTGCTGGATTCCTCCGTTTTGATGAGGGCTTCCGCGAAGGAATTGGTGCCCCAGTCCGGTTGGATGCTCACCCACAGCCCCAGCTTGGTCAGGTCGATTTCCTCCAGACCGTATTGCGGCGGCAGGTAAAGCTCCACCATGGTCCGTGCTTCGTAGAAGCCGTCCTGCGGACTCTCCGCGACCCAGACCCCGATTTCCGTGACGAGCGGCGAGCGGGTCAGTCCGAGAAACTGCTCGGCGGGCGGTGTCACCCGGCTGGGCACCACGACGGGGTTCGCGCTTTCCTTGGACCGGACGTAATCGATGATGTTGTAGGCCAGTTGGGCGGCACGCTCCGGATGGCCGGCCCAGTATTTTTCCGCGAAACTGTGACCGGGCGCCACGGGCCAGTCGGTTCGCGTGAGATACCCGGTGATGAGGGCGACCGTCTCCGCCATTTTGGTGGTGTCCAGATACGGATGTCCCGGATGGCGGTCGGCGACTTCCTTTCGGGTGGTGAGCACAATCCGCGGTTCTCCGAAACAGTTGTATGCGGGGGTGTGGTTATAGGGGGTGAGGGAAAACGCCGCCTGCTGCAGGGGAACCTGAAGTCCCGGAGCCTCCCGGACGGCTTCGGCGACGGTGACAAACCAACCTTTTTGACGCCCGCTTGCCAAGGCGGCGATGTCCTCCTGGGAGACGCCGGCGAGGCCGGAGAGTTCCACCTGACTGGGGGAGTGGGGCGGCGCGGTGTTTCCGACGCGACCGCGTGCGGTGTTGATGTTCAGGCGCGCGGAGGCGTCGTCCACCCACCAAGCGTAGCGGCCGATCAAGGGATTTTCCGGATCATACGCCGGCGCGGGTCCGGACTCGGTGTCGCCGTTTTTTCGCACATAAACCCAGGTCAGCGCCATGGACGGGCCGTCGGGGGCGATCGGATGGTTTTCCAGGCCGCCCGGGGCGCGGTTGAGGTCCACGGGATCCCCGTTCTCCGCTTTGGTAAAGAGGGGAACGGACTGCAGGGCCCCATGGTCGTCCCGGAGATGGAGGGCGCCGGGCTGCGTGAGGAAACGGGCCGTGCCGGATCGGATGAGACCGGTGATCCGGGCCTTTGCCGTTTCGGTGGCCTCGACGGCCAGCCAGCGGGCCTGATTCGCCCGCAGATAGGATTCGGCGCTGTTGCGCTCGACACGGGCGCTGAAAAAGAGTCCGGTCAGCAAGACCGTCAGCAACACGAGGAGGCCGAGGGTCAAAAGCAGGGCGGAACCCCGGGGTTTCGGAAGGGGAGCCTTCATTGGACGGCGGGCAACCAGAAGCTGCTTTCGTAAACGCGGGTGCCCGCCCGCAGCGCAGCTGGCAGCAGGGCCTGCAGTTCGCGGGCCCCGGCGGCGTTTTTGTATAGCGAAGTGATTTCATCCGCGGAGGAAAGTCTTTGCAAAGTGCGGGACTCGATGCCGAGAAGCGAGACGGAGACGAGCACGGGCAGGTTTTGCTCCGCCCGCGAGTCAAAGTCGGGGACCGCTTCCAGCGTGCCCGAGGCGGTTTTTCTCCAGCAGGTGACATACAGCGCCGCCACGTTTTCCGACAGGGGCCACTGCAGGGCGTCGATCCGGTCGGCGTTCACCCAGTTTTCCGGATCCTCGTGCACGGTGAAAAGGCCGGTGTCCGACGCCGGGGCATAAAAACGATAAAGGTCCGCGCGGATCCGTCCGTCATTGGTTTTCCAGCGGACAAAATAGCCGACGGCGGCGGTGCCGTCGGCGCCCGCGCGGTGCCAGAAAAGCGCGTCGGGGTTGCGGCACGGGGCGGGGATCCCCGCGCCGTTCAGAATCATCTGCAGGCTTGAAGTATTTGTGCGGTCCAGAGGCAGGACCGCCGCCTCCAGATCACGCTGGATCAATCCCAGGGCCGCGCGGGCACCCTGGCGCGTGAGGGTCTGCGTTTCACTTTGCAGGGTGAGGGTGTTGACGTGATCGGTGACGGAAAGAAGCATCAACGCAAGCAGCAGAAAAATCGCCGCGGCGATGAGCAGTTCGATCAGCGTGAATCCGGAAACGACGGAAGAACGGGCTTTCATGGGTCCGGATTGCTCTGGGTGACGGGCTGGGACAGCGTGCGCGGAGAACGGGCGTGCAGCGGCCACGTCCAGTCGAGACGGAATTTCCGGGCCGTACCGGGCGCATCCCATTCGGCCGGCGGGGCAAGCGGCGTGATCGTGCACTGAAAATGGGCCGTCTCCGGGGAGGAAACCGCATGCCCGTCGAAGTCAAAATAACGCACCGCGGGAGGCTGTTCGGCAAATGGCAGACTGCGAATTTCGCCGGCAACCCGGTTGCCCAGATGGGCCGCCACCGAGCATTCGTGGGCCTCGCGTCCCGCATGGAGCGCCGTCACGAGCAGTCCCAGCATGGCCACGAAGGCAAAAACAAACAGTCCCATGGCCAGAACTATCTCGACCAGCGAGAAGGCGGACGAATCACGGTCGCACGACGCGGGTCTGGCCATTGAGGGGATTGATTTGCACCCGGATCCGGTTTGCCGGGGTTCCGGGCCGGTTCTCCTCCAAAACAAGCGCCGGTTCCCCGTTGTCCGGATCGAGCAATTGTCCGCCGGGAAGAAAAATGTGGCAGCGGCAGGCCGGGGCGGCTTCGCCGCGATAGTCCAGTTGGGAAAGAAGGGCGGGTGGCGTCGGGGACCCTTCTCCTTCCGCCACCACAATGTCGAAAGGAAGCGCCTCCCAGCCCGTGAGGGCGGTCCACTGATCCGCGTCGGTGTCGTAATACATCACCCGCAAAGTGCGGTCGCGGACGGACGCTTGCCCTCCGGTCAGCACCACTAGGGCGCTGGTGGTGTTGCGGGTGAGCGCAGTTTGCCGGGCGAGGTCCAGCAATCCCGTCACTTTCATTCCCGCCTGGGTGAGCGATTGACTGCGCATCCAGCCGGACCAGCCCGAGGCCGACAGCATGGCCAGAACCGCCAGGATGGCGAGCGCCGTCATCAGCTCCAACAGGGAGAAAGCCCGCGGTCCGGCGGGGCGGGATCCGGTGAGGCAGGGGAGGGGCATCATGGATTTGACAATGACATTGCGAAACGGAGGCTCCGTCAAGGAAATATTTTTAGGCATCAAAAACTTTAGAGGGTCACTGGAATTTTCGATTCTCGGCAAAAATGAAACGCTGTGCGGCCGTGTCCCCACGTGATGGGATGCAGAGGGGACTAAGATTTTTCTTGAATAATTTTATTGATGGGAAAATATTGCCGGCGATTTGCCGAAACGGGTGGGCGGTCAGGGCGGCCGTATTCCCGTTGGCAAAGCAACCCCAACCTCCAACCCCACATGAAGACCTCCAATTCCCTCAAAGTCTGGAAAGCGGCGCTGGGCGCCTTTGTTGTGTTCACGACCTCGGCGCGCGCGGTTCTGATCACGTTCGACAATGCTTCGGATCTCACGGACAACTTTTTGATCCGCCAGTTCGATGGACAGACGGGCTGGACCTATGAATGGACCGGCGAGACCGGCGTGGGGGGATCCGGTGCCGTGGTGCGCGATCCGCTGAACAACAGCACAAGCAGCCCCGTGATGTTTTACAATGGGGAAACCTTCAATCCGCTTCTTGGCGGCGAACCCCTGCAGATCAGCGTTTATTTTCAGGTGCTCCCCGGGACGACCACCGCGGCATCGAGAAACTTTGTCGGCTTTGCTTCGACGGACACACAGAATCTTTCGGTGGACTCCAACAAGCTGGGTGCCCGGATTTTCAAGAACGGCTCGACCAGTTTCACGCTGCAGGTGCAGAGCGGTTCCGGGGGAAGCACCTCCTCAATCAATCTGGGCGATGCGTTCAGCCTTGTGGAAAATGACTGGTACCAACTCGTTTTCCAGGTGTCGCGAACGGGGACGAACACCTTCGAGACGGCGGCGAGTCTTTGGAATTACGGTCCCGACGGGACTTCGAGTCCGATGCTCATCGCGAGCGGCAGCCAGGGATTTACGAACAACGTCATGGGAGCCGACACCTCCTGGGTGGCGGGCGTGATGCTGCAGAATTCCGGCGGCGGGGCCTGGGCGCTTGACAACTTTGCGGTGAATGTCGTCCCGGAGCCGGCCTCCGCCGGTCTGCTGACGGCGGCCATTGGCGGCCTGCTGGGGATGCGCGGTCGGAAACCCTTTCGGATTGGCCATGAATAAGCGGGCGACTTTGCTTCTTCTGTTGGCGGCGGGGCTGTCAGCCGGAGGCCCCTCCGCGGCGACGGTCTTTTCCTTCAGTGATCCCGGGGAGCTGAAGGAACATTTCCTGGTTCGGAAGCTGCCCATCGTGGGGAGCAAACCGGAGTATCCGGAGCCGTTTGACTGGACTTATGAATGGACCGGAACGACCGGATTCGGCGGGACCCCGGGGGCGGTGGTGCGTGATGTGAACAACGGGGATGTTTACAGTCCGGCCCTGTATTACAAGGACGAGACGTTCAATCCTCGGGAGGGGGGTGCGCCCCTGCGAATCAGCGTGTGTTTTCAGGCCGAGGCGGGAACCAAAAAAAGTCCGTCGCGGACAATCGTGTGTTTCACGGACAAGAACTCGCAGAACCTGTCCTCCCACAATTATCCGAAGATGGGAGCCCGGGTGTTCAAAAACAACACGGGTGAGTTCGAGCCGGGCGAGTTCACGCTGCAGTTGCTGGCCACCGAAACGAACAATGTGCATCCCAACAACAGGGTGGTCAGTTTCGGGCGCTTTGCCCTGGCGGACGGCCATTGGTATGAACTGACCTTTGAGGTGTCGCGCACCGGGGCCAAGACGTTTTCGGCCTCCGGGGAGCTGAGGGATTGCGGACTGGATGGAAAGGCCCGGCCGACCGTTGTCAGCAGCGGATCGGCGACCTTCACAAACAACACTCTTGGCGGCGACCTGACCTGGGTGGCCGGGGTCATGATCCAGAACGATGGCGGCGGGGCCGTGGCGCTGGACAATTTTTCCGTCGGATATGCGGCGGCTCCCGAATCTGTCCAAGCCAAGGCTGGGGCCGCCTCCGCCGTGTCGGAATGATCCTTTGCCTTCCAACATCCAACCTGATTCACCCGATCCCATCCTCCCTTCCATGCGCATCGCTCCGGCGAAGAGCCGGAAGGCGTTGGTTCCGCCCATGACATTTTTTCGCCTCTCCGCAGTCATTGTCGCCGCTTTGTGGATTTCCTCCGTCGTCGCCACGGAACCGGGGGAGAACACCGAAAGAATCGAACGCCGCTGGGATTTTTCGTCCGTGGAGCAAATGCAAAACCTCAACGGAGCCGGTTACCGTTGGTCGCAGGAAAACGGCGCGGGCGGTGTCCCCGGTGTGTTGCTCAGCGAAAATGTCGGTCCCCAGGACGGCGGCCTCTACGTCATGGAGGAAGCGTTCGATCTGCGGCGAGGAAAGGTGGAATTGTCGGTGTCGTTCCGGGCGGACGGAACAAACGGTCCGGGTACCGCGCGCATTTTTTTCGGTTTTGGTCAGCGCCCCGAAACCAGCCTGGCCACGGGTGATGCAAAAATCGGCGTGCGGATTTTCAAATCGGAAAAGCCCAGGTTCCCGGATGCGCCGTGGATCCTGCAGCTGGTCAATGGTGTGGCGACGCGCGAGATCGGAAAGCAGTTCGCGCTGCGGGACGGGCACTGGTATCTGCTGCGTCTGACGCTGGCAATGTCCGGGGACCGCGCCACCTGGTCGTGGGAGGCCGAACTCCGCGACTGCGGGGAAAAGGGGGAAAAGCCGGGCTCCGTCGTGCACGGAGGGGCCGGAACGACCCCGGTGCTGGGCAATTACGATGCGCAGGAAATGTTTGCCGGGCTGGTGGGACAGCGCAACCGCGGCGGGGCGACGGCCTTTGACGACCTCATTGTCATTGCGACCCCGGACAGGACGGACACTGTCCCCCTGCAGCCGGTGACCTTTCTGCCGGCTTCGCTTCCGGATCGCCGGGCCCCCGCGCACAGCATGTTCGGAGTGTGCGGGCATTTCATGCACACGAAGCTGTTTTATCCCGACAGCGACAAATCGGACTACTGGCAGCCCGATTACACGCTGCCCTTCCTGCTCGAAGGCGGATTCGGGTGGGTGCGTGAGCCGCTGTATCAACCCTGGTTCGACGACGTGTCCAATCCGCGGGCCGTGGCCAACCGCCGGAGGGTCGAGGAATACCTGGCCCTTTATGAAAAACACGGGGTCGGCGTGCTGCTCGTGCCGATGTCGTTTCCGCCGGGCAAATCCAAACACGAGCCGTTTCGGGAACCGTTTTTCGAGTGGATCGGTGAACTGGCGGCGAAATTCCGCTGCGTGCGGGCCGTCGAAATGCACAACGAACCCAATCTCAAGTTTTTCTGGGGTGGCACCGCGAAGGACTATGTGACGGTGTATCGCCGGGCGGCCGGGATCATCCGCGCCCGCGCGCCCGAGGTGGACATCGTCATTGGATCGACCTCCAGCATGTGGTGGAAGCCGGGCGTCGACTGGTTGAAAATCGTGCTCGATGAAGGCGCATTGGAGTGGGGGACGGCCGTCTCCACGCATCCCTACAACGGCAAGCGGCCTCCGGAGACGGATCCCTGGTTTGACGGCGCCCCCCCCGAAACCCCCGACCATCTGGACCGGGCCATCGCGGCCTTTCACGCCCTGGTGGGCGCCAAGGCGCCGGAAGGGCGCAAACCGGCACTCTATTTCACGGAGCTGGGGTATTCCGCGGCCCGCGAGGGCCTCTTTGCCATCAACGATGAAAATCTGCAGGCCGACTACCTCTCGCGGCTCATGCTGATGTATTTCGCCGCGCGCCTCAACGGTCTGCCGCTCAAGGCGGTGTTTTGGTACGACCTCAAGAATGACGGCACGGGCGATCACATGGAGGCCCACTTCGGGCTCGTCAGTTTCGATACCTCCCGCGTCAAACCGGCCTACGATGCCTACCGGCGCATCGCCCGGTTTTTTCAGAACCCTGCGGATTTCCAACCGGTCCCGCTCGCGGTGCGTTCGTCCAACTGGGACGACGCGGTGAAACGCTATGTCTGGAAGCGGTCCGATGGCGCCCTCGTTCTGCCGGTCTGGCGTCTTGAGCAGAGGCAGCCGCAACGGGGGGACTTTGCCACCGAACTGTCGGTGACGCTGCCGGACGGTTTCCGTCCTTCCCGCGTCATCCTGCACGACCTCAATGAACAGGAGCCGCGCGCCATCGGCTTTGCGGAAAAGGACGGACAACTGGCGGTCCCTCTCCGACTGAGCCGGCGGGCGGCGTGGCTGGAAATCTTTCCCCGGGAGGGCTGACCTTATGAAAACGACAGACGGAGCGAATTCCTCCAAAAACCAAGCCGGTGCGGAGACGGCGGAAAAAACGTTCGACGTGGTGGTGGTCGGAGCCGGAATCGGCGGTATCTCGGCGGGGGTGAGCGCGGCGCGTCAGGGATGTCGCACGCTTCTGATCGAACGCATGGCCGAGGTCGGCGGCACGGGGGTCCATTCGCCCGTGGCGCTGATCTGCCCCTATTGGGACCGTTCGCTGCGCATCATCAACGACGGATTGCACCGGGAGTTCTTTCCCCAGATCGTTCCCGTGACCGGCCATTGTCTCAGTTATGATGAACGCGAACTGGCCGAAAATTACCGCCGGGCCATCGAAGGGGAGCGGTTGCTGACGGTCTGGACCTCCACGGAGGTTCGCGGGGCGCGGGTGCGCAATCGAATTCTCGAGACGGTGACGGTGACCGGCCGGCACGAGGCGGTGGTGCGGGGCACGGTGTGGGTGGATGGCTCGGCGGACGGCAACCTCGCCGCGCTGACCGGCTGTGCTTATGAAAAGGGTCGCAAAGGGGATGGGCGCATGCAGCCGGCCACGCTCACGTTCAGCGTCGACGGCATCGACCATGCCCGCCTGCCGCCCGGCGGCATCCGGCACGGTCCGGGTCTCTGGGCGCTGTGGCGGGAACTGCAGCCGTATTTCGAGGACCTCAAGGCCTCGGGGAAAACGCTGAATCCTCGGGAGGATGTGCTGTGTTTTCCTTATCCCGACAATCGGCGCCTGCTTTTTAACCAGACCCGCATCCTCGGCGTGGATCCGACGGATCCCGAATCCGTGCGGCGGGCTTACGAGGAAGGGCGCCGTCAGGTGAACGAATTCTTCGAATGTCTGCGCAGACACCCGGCCTTTCATTCGGCGTGGATTGAATCCATTTCTCCGGTGCTGGGTGTCCGCGAGGGACGGCGTATCGTGGGGGACCATGTGCTGACCGAGGAGGAATGTCTCGCCGAAGCACGGTTTGACGACATGGTGGCGGCCTGTTCGTCGTCGATTGACATCCACAGTCCCGACGGTTCCGGCACGCGCAAGGTGTTCATTCCCGGATCGGGTTATTTTCACATTCCGTATCGCTGTCTGATTGCGCGGGATCTCGACAACCTGCTGCTCGGATCACGCTGCATCAGCGGCACGCACGAAGCGCACTCCGCCTACCGTGTGATGAGTGTCATCTGCTGTGTCGGCCAGGCCGCCGGCATCGCCGCCGCACTCGCCGCGCATCATGCGGAGGGCCGGGTGCGCCGGGTGGATTCCGCCTGGATCCGGCACGAACTGATTCGTGCCGGCGCCTTCGCCGAAGGACCGGTGGCGCCTCCGCCGGACCTCAACGGAAACGATCCCCCGCCCGAACCTCAGGCGTTCAGGGCGCGATAAAGAAGAATGCGGGCGCAGGACAGCGCGGTCAGCACGCGCACGCCCTCGCGCGCGTAAGGCTCCCCGTCGGATACGATTTCCAATTCCGGCGAGGCGGGGAAGGGGGCGGCGGGTACGAACGGACTCGAACGCAGTTCGATGGCGGTCCGTCGTGCGCAAACCTGCTCGAAGACGCGGCGCAGTCCGTCGCGCATGACCCGCCCTGTGATGCGGCCGGAGCGCAGGTGATGGTGGAAGCACCCGGTGCGACCACAAAAACAGCGCTCGGGAGACTGGGAAACGCGGGTGTGGAGATATTGGCTGGACGTGCCGTGTTCCCCGAGCGCGACCTGTCCGTTCCGGAGCGTCGAAAGGGCGATG
>CALCJD010000065.1 GCA_937960895.1 uncultured Spartobacteria bacterium
GGCCATTCCCGCGGCGCCGTTTCGCACGGACGGTCCCAAGTCACCCTGACGACCTTTCGGCGGCCTCCTGCTCGCTCGTGCGCCACTCCCGCGGGCTCAAATCGTGGGCCTGACGGAGTTTCCGCGAAAAATGAAACACGTGCCGAACCCGCGGCGGTCGGTGATTTCGCCGATGGAGAGTCCCGTGTGAAAAAGCAAGTCCCGGGCGGCCGCGGGGCGGCGGTTGTAGGGCATCCGCGTGCTCGAACAGGAAACCGAAGGGCTGTTGGAGGACATCACCGGACACCGATCCCCGTTCTCCATGTCTGGTTTGCCGTATCCCGCCTTTAGTAGGGCTCGATTAAGGCGCCACGTTATAGTCACGATTTAACATGGCCCGAATATCGTCCCATGCTCAATTCAGCCAATCATGAGTGATCCGCGCGAGCCATCGGCCGAGTGGCGCTTCCGGGCCGGACGTTACGTGCGTCAGCCCGGCGGGTATCGTGCGTTCATTACCTGAGCGACCTCGACGAGAACGCGCAGGTGGATTTGGTGACGGCGTAGGGAGGGCTGCTGCGAATCGCTTGGGCCTGTAAGCTTGTCGGGAAAGGGGTGACCAACCGGGGATCCCCCGGCAGATGTCTGACTTTGCTTGCCTTAACGCGGGAAAACGAGAGCTGCCAAAGATTGTATTTCGTTTACAATCAATCAATGGGAGCGGGTGAAGGGAATCGAACCCTCGTATGCAGCTTGGGAAGCTGCCGTTCTACCATTGAACTACACCCGCGGAAAATTATTCCCAGGAGACGACGGAGCGCCTTTTCTTTTCCGAGTCGTTCTTTCCGGTCGGCTCGTTCCAGACGGCCACCTTCTTCATGATGTTGGTCCCGACGGGACCGGGCGACTTGCCGGCTTGGTCAATGCGGTTGTTATAGTCGTGGTCAAAAACGATTTTGTAGGCGCTTCCCCACGGATCGACAAAGGTGCCGTTGGAGACACCGCTCTTGCCTTTCCTGGCGGGCTGAACTTCGAGGAAGACGATTTGGCGGGGGTTCAGGGTGCCTTCGGGGGAACCCATCAGGGCGGACAGGATGCTGCCGCCGACTTCCACCGCGCTGGAATTGGTGGCGATGAGGCGCCCGTATTCGGTTTCGTAGGCGGTGACGGCGGTGGCGATCTGCACCACGTCGTTCTTGGCCTGGGCTCGGCGTGCGCTGTCGATGGCCGACTGCACCGCCGGGAAGAGCAGGGCCATGAGGATCCCCAGAATGGCGATCACGATCAGAAGCTCAATCAGGGTAAAAGCGCGGGAGGTTTTCATGAAACGACGGTATGGCAAAAGGTGGTTCGGGTGAGGCATGGGGGCAAGCATTTTCTTGCGTCCGGACCCGTGTTTCGCAACAAAGGTGCGTGCCTCGGAACAAGCAATGGGCGAAAAAAGGGCGCGGCCAGGGCGACCTTGAGAGCCGCATCCTCAGACTGTTGTCGCAACGCCCCTTGGACAAGGTCGAACTTTCCAAGGCGCTCGAACTGCCTTCGGACCGCCGCTCCGCCCTGCGCGATCTCCTGCGGAACATGGAACGCGACGGCAAGATCGCCCGGATCCGCAAGGACCGCTACATCATCCCGCAGGAGGCGGACCTGTTCACGGGGATCATTCAGTTTCACGCCAGCGGGGCGGCTCATGTGCTGGCCGAAAAAACGGGCGGGTCCGACCTGTTCATCGCTCCGGAAAACACCTGGACGGCGATGCATGGGGACCGGGTGGTGGCCCGCATCATGCGGGAACGGCCCTCGCTGATCGATCCGGGGGCGCCCCCGCGCCCGGTCCGCCAGGAGGGCCGGGTCATTCGCATTCTGGAGCGCGCCAACGATACGGTGGTCGGCACGCTGCAGAAGTCGCGGAATTTTTATTTCGTGGTCGCGGACGATCCGCGGTTTGTCCACAACCTCTATGTGCCCGAACCCAAGCCGTCGCTGCGGGCGCGGGTGGGGGACAAGGTTGTCGCGCAGCTCGATTCCTGGCCCACGCGGCACGTCAATCCGGAGGGGCATGTCATCGAGGTTCTGGGTCCCGCCGGCAAACCCGGGGTGGACATGCTGTCCATCATTCGCAAACACCGCCTGCCCGGACCGTTCCCCGCCGAGGTGGAAAAGGAGGCCCGCGCGGTGGGCACGGAGATTCCGAAGGCGGAAATCGCCCGGCGCGAGGACCTGCGGAACCGGTTCATTTTCACTATCGATCCCGACGACGCGAAGGATTTCGACGACGCCATCGATGTCGAGCGCACGGGCCAGGGATGGCGGGTGGGCATCCATATCGCCGACGTTTCTCATTATGTGCGTCCGCGCAGCCCGCTGGACCGCGAGGCGCTGTCGCGCGGCAATAGTGTGTATCTGGCCGACCGGGTCATTCCCATGCTCCCCGAGGCGCTGAGCAACGGGGTTTGCAGTCTGCGTCCGGACGAGGACCATCTGACCTTTTCCGTGTTTGCGGAGGTGAACAGGAAGGGGAAGGTCGTTTCGGCGCGGTTTGCCAAGTCGGTGATTCGGAGCAAGGCCCGCCTCACCTACAAGCAGGCGTTTGCGCTGCTGCAAAAACCGCCCTCCGACGAGCTTTCCAAGCGCCTGCACGTGGCCTGGGAGTTGTCCTCGGTGCTGCGGAAGGTGCGGTTCGCCGCGGGTTCGCTGGATCTGGATTTTCCGGAGGTGAAGGTCTGGCTGGACGAAAGCGGGCGTCCGGTGCGGCTGGAGAAAGTCGAGAACGACATCTCGCACCAGCTCATCGAGGAATTGATGCTGCTGGCCAACGAACTGGTTGCCCGGGAGTTGATGCGGGCCAAACAGCCGACGGTGTACCGGGTTCACGAAAAACCCGACGCCGACAAGCTGGCGGAGTTCCGGGAGACCGCCCTCGCCCAGGGCATCCGGTGCGGCGACCTGTCCCACCGTCCCGAACTCCAGCGGCTGCTCGCCGTCGCCAAGGGCCGCCCGCAGGAATACGCCATCAAGCTGGGCCTGCTGAAGAGCCTGAAAAGGGCCTGCTACGCCCCCGCTCCGCTGGGCCATTACGGGCTCAACAAGAGCGACTACACGCATTTCACCAGTCCGATCCGGCGGTATTCCGACCTGGTGGTTCACCGTTCCCTGGAACGGCATCTGGGACTGACCAAGCGTGGTCCGGACTCCTCGGAACTGGCCTCGCTCTGCGAGCACATCTCGACCACGGAGCGCATTGCCCAGGACGCGGAGCGGGATTCGACGAAGCTGAAGAAGCTTGAATATTTTCAGATGCAGTTGGAAAAACGCACCGGCGAGCCCTTCAAGGCGCGCATCATGGAGGTGCGAAATTACGGACTGTTTGTGGAACTGCCGGAGTTTCTCATGAGCGGACTCATTCACGTTTCGGCCCTGCAGGGGGATTTTTACACCGTGGACACGGCGCGCGGTCGGCTTGTCGGCAAGCGGACCAAAAAAGTTTACCGGGTTGGCGACGAGATCGAGGTGCTCGTGGCGCGGGTGGACGTGTTCAAGCAGCAGGTGGATTTCCAGCCGGCGTAGGTCATGGCGGAACGGCCCGCGGAGTTGACCTACTCGCTGGACGAGCGTCCTCCCTGGCAAAAATGCCTTCTGGTCGCCGCCCAGCATGTGGCGGTGATCTGTCCCACGCTGGTCATCGTCGCCATCATTGCCCACGGCGCGGGGGAGTCCGGGGAAACCAGCCGTCATGCCATGGCGCGCGCACTCATTGCGGTGGCGCTGATGACCGTCTTTCAGGCGATCCGGTTCCGCGGCATCGGGTCGGGATATTTTCTGCCGCCGGTGGTCACGGCCACCTATCTGCCGGCCAGTCTGTCCGCGGGCGCAATGGGCGGCCCGGCCCTTGTCGCCGGCATGACGATCTTCGGCGGCGTGGTGCAGATGCTGTTTTCCCGGACCATCCGTGTGCTGCGCAAGGTGTTTCCGGCGGTGGTCTCCGGGGTGATCCTCATGGCGGTGGCGATGGAGTTATGCCAGATCGGCATGGGGGTGGTGTTTGATCCGGTGCTGGTGGTCCGGCATGATTTTTCCCGGGTGGCGTCGGTGGCGCTGGCCACCCTGCTGCCGATCGTGGTGTTTGGAGTCTGGGGACGCGGACTGTGCCGCCTGCTCTGTGCGCTCATCGGGATCATCGTCGGCTATGGGGCGGCCGCCGTGGCGGGGTTGTTCACCACCGCGGACCTGTCCCGCATTGCGGCCCTGCCGGCGGTGCAACTGCCGTCCTTTGCGGGCATTTCCTTCGCCTTTTCCCAGGATGTGCTGGTGGTGTTCCTGATCGCCGCCATGGCCAACGGCCTGCGCGCGGTGGGGGTTCTGACCACCTGTCAGCAGCTCAACGACGCCTCGTGGAAACGCTCCGACATTCCGCGCACGCAGGGCGGCGTGCTGGCGGATGGTCTGGGGTGCGCCGTCTGCGGACTGATGGGAACGGCGGCGTCCGCGGCCAGCCCCAGCCTGGTGGGATTGCAAAAGGCCACCGGGGTGACGAGTCGGGTGATTGCCTGGTATGTGGCCGGGCTTTGCGTGGTGCTGGCCTGCCTGCCCATGCCGTTGATGGTTCTCGTCCAGATGCCCAAACCCGTGATGGGTGCCGCGTTGTTTTTCAATGGCGCCATGATGTTTGTCGCCGGGCTGCAGGTGGCGCTGAGCCGTCCGCTCACCCTGCGGGGTCACATCGTCATCGGATTCTCCGTGATGCTGGGCGTGGGCGTCCTGGTGTTTCCCGAGTTTTTCCACAAGATGCCGCCGCTGGTGCGGCAATTGACCAATTCCCCGATTGCCATTGCGGTGGTCAGCGCGGTCGGGCTCAATCTGTTCTTCCTGCTGGGACGCTGGCGCTACAGCAGCGCCCGGTTCGAGGTGAAGGAAGGGGATCCGCGGGCCTTCCTCGAACGGGAGGCGAAGCTCTGGAAAATCCCCGAAGCCGATCTGCATCGGATCGTGGCCGTGGTGGGGGACGTCCTGTCCACCATCCACCCCTGCCTGCATGAAGGATCCTCAATCGACATGAAGGCCGGCTTTGACGGTTATGACGTGAAGGTGCAATTCAGCTACACGGGAACACTTCCCGCCCTGGTCACCAACCGGCGTCCGCCCCGTGGAGAACTCGTTGAAGAACAGAGTTTTGCAGCGGGCCTGTCCGGCTACCTCTCCGGGGTGCAGGCCGATCGGGTGGATGCCGGCAACAGCGGGGATCGATGCAAGATCTTGCTGTTGTTTAACTTATGACGCAATTTCCGCCGCGGCCCGACGGGAAAACGGGAGCCGGGATTCTCCAAGATTTCAGTTGTGAGACTCCGGGCAATGCTGTTAAATACCACGTTCTCCCAATAGTCTAATTAGATGGATACCATACTCGAGTCGCGCGAGCTCCAGGTTGAGCGCAAGCACTTTTTCATTGAATTCCGGGAAAATGACCGGGGCCGTTTTCTCCGAATCACCGAGGAAGCGCATGGCCGCCGCAATACCGTGATCATTCCCAGCACCGGCCTCGATGAATTTGAACGCATGCTGAATGAAGTGCTGGCGGCCAACGGGGCCCGGGCCTGAGCCGGGGCCTTTTTGTCCCTTTTCTTGCGCAGACCGCTCAAGCCCGGCGGGCTTTTTTCGTTGAGGGTTGCGCACGCTTTTTCCAACGACATTCCTTGTTTCCTTTATGCCCAAAAAAACCAAAACCTCTAAAAAATCCCCGGCCCCTTCCGCCAAGGGCAAGTTCGTTTACACTTGGGGAGCTGGCAAAGCCGACGGCGACGGCACCATGAAGGCCCTCCTTGGGGGCAAAGGCGCGAACCTCGCGGAAATGACCCGCATCGGACTCCCCGTGCCTCCCGGGTTCACGATCACGACCGAGGTCTGTACGTATTTCTACGCCAACAAGCGCTCCTATCCGCCCGCTCTCCAGACGCAGGTCGAGGCCGGCATCCGCAACATGGAGAAAATCATGGGCTACAAGTTCGGGGATTCCAAGGGATTCCCGCTCCTTGTGGCCGTCCGCTCCGGCGCGCGCGACTCCATGCCGGGCATGATGGACACCATTCTCAACCTCGGTCTCAATGACGACACCGTGCAGGCGCTCGCCCGGGCGACGAACAACGAGCGATTTGCCTGGGACTGCTACCGCCGCTTCATCCAGATGTACGGCGACGTCGTGCTTGGCGTCCAGAAACGCGAAGGTGAGGACCACGAGCCCTTCGAATCGGTCATCCACGAATACAAGCACGAGAAGTACCACAAGGACATCGTCGACAGCGAACTGACCGCCGAGGACCAGCAGGAACTCGTCAAGCGCTTCAAGAAGCTCGTCAAGGACCGCACCGGAAAGAGCTTCCCGACCAATCCGTGGGATCAGCTCAAGGGCGCCATCGGGGCCGTCTTCGGTTCCTGGATGAACGACCGCGCGGTGGTTTATCGCCGCAAATACAACATCCCCTCCGAGTGGGGCACCGCCGTCAACGTGCAGGCCATGGTGTATGGCAACACGGGCGAAAACTCCGGATCCGGCGTGGCGTTCACCCGCAACCCGGCCAACGGGGTGAAGGAATTCTACGGTGAATTCCTCATCAACGCCCAGGGTGAGGACGTCGTTGCCGGCGTGCGCACTCCCGAGCCCGTCGCGCTCCTCAAGAAGCGCCTTCCCAAGCCCTACGCCGAACTTGAAAAGGTTCGTGTCATTCTCGAGAAGCACTTCAAGGACGTGCAGGACTTCGAGTTCACGATCCAGGACGGCAAGCTGTTCATGCTTCAGACCCGCAACGGCAAGCGCACCGCGGCCGCCGCGCTGAAGTTCTCGATGGACATGTACAAGGAGAAGCTCATCGACTGGAAGACGGCGGTTCTGCGCAACCCGGCCGACCAGCTCGACCAGCTCCTCGCCCCGATCTTCGATCAGGCCGAAATCAAGAAGGCCAAGGAACTCGCCACCGGTCTCCCGGCCGGCCCCGGCGCCGCCTCCGGCAAGATCTATCTCAATGCCGACCGTGCGGCCGCCGCCGCCGACAAGGGCGAAAAGGTGCTCCTCGTCCGCAACGAAACCTCGCCGGAAGACCTCCGCGGCATGATCGCCGCCGAAGGCATCCTCACC
>CALCJD010000066.1 GCA_937960895.1 uncultured Spartobacteria bacterium
GAACTGGCCGCCATTCGGGAAACTCCGGACCCCGTCCGCGCGCTCGACCTCAACACCGCCACCGGGGAGGAAATCCAATCCCTGCCGGGCATCGGCCCCGCCCTGGCCCAGCGCATCGTGGAGGGCCGGCCCTATCAGAGCGCCGCCGACCTTCTCCGGGTCCGGGGCATCGGAAAGAACACCCTGGAAAAACTCCGGCCGTTCATCCAGACCCGGCCGCACGACGGCCCGACGCGGAAAAAGTCTCAGCCCGGGCAACTGGGCTGACTCGGAGGAAGGGGATCCCCGCCGGCCGCCCGGGCCCGCTCCCGGTTCAGCCACACCTTCGCGGCGCTCTTCATCCGGGTCAGGATGTAATACACCGTCTGGCTGCGCTGCCGGACCAGGTCCGCTCCCACGATCCGCGGGACAAAATCCGCGGGGACGTCCAGCACCTCCTGCGGGGTCAGCCCCTCCAATCCCTTGCACAGGATGGACGTCATGGCCCGTGTCAGCGTCTGCACATGCGGGCCGAGCGTCACCCGGTAATGGGATGCCAACCCCTCCCCGACCTTGAGGAAAATGCCGACCGTGTCGGTGCATTCCTCATCCTTGCGCACGTCCTCCAGGTCAAACACCTCGCCCTCGCGCGGGGCGTGGTTTTTGGCGCCATCGGCGTACGAGATCAGCATCTCGCGCTTCTCGGCATCGGACAACGACTCGAAAAGCGCGATGATTTCGGAAAGTTTCGGAGGATACATCGGAGGGCCCCTCACTCCCCGCGTTCGATGGGAGCGCGCACCCGATTGCCCCATTCGGTCCAGGATCCGTCGTAATTGCGGACATGTTTGTGTCCGAGCAGATAGGTCAGGACAAACCAGGTGTGGCTGGAACGCTCGCCGATGCGGCAATACACGATGGTTTCGTCATCCGGCTTGAGGCCGGCCTCGTTTTCGTAAATGGCCTTGAGATCGGCGGCGGACTTGAAGGTGGCGTCGTCGTTCACCGCCCGTTTCCACGGGAAGCTTTTGGCTCCGGGCACGTGTCCTCCGCGCAGAACGCCTTCCTGGGGATATTCGGGCATGTGGGTGACCTCCCCCTTGAATTCCCCCGGCGAGCGGACGTCGATAAGCGGCAGGCGGTTCTGGCTCTGCCTGAGCGTGTCCTCGTAAAACGCCCGGATTTCGTCATCACAGCGCCGGGCCGGCACCGGATATTCCGTGGCGGGATACTGCGGCGTCTGCCGGGTCAACTCGCGGCCCTCGGAAATCCATTTGTCCCGGCCGCCATCCATGATTTTGACCTTGTCATGACCAAACAGGCGGAAGGCCCACAGGGCGTAGCAGGCCCACCAGTTGGCCTTGTCGCCGTAAAAAATCACCGTGGTGTTCCGGGTGATGCCGTTCTTCGAGCAGAGGGCGGCAAAGGCCTCCGGTGAGATGTAATCCCGCATCGTCTGATCCTGAAGGTCCGCACGCCAGTCGATGTGCACCGCTCCGGGGATGTGCCCCGTGCCGTAGAGGAGGATGTCCTCATTGCTCTCGACGAGACGAATCTCCGGATCCTGCAAATGGGCGGCGACCCAGTCGGTGGTCACCAGGGCATCGGGATGGGCGTAGTTGGGATCGATCATGGCGAAAAAATTACCCGGATTGGGAAAAAGGAAAAGCGGAGAAAAGGTCATAAAACCCGGACGGACGATTTCCGCCGGGGCCGACCGCAAAAAAAAGCGCGAAGGCCGAAACCTTCGCGCTTGGAAACAAACCGCGGTGAAACCCCTTAGGAGGCGGCGGATTCCCCGAGATCCTCACCCACCATGTAGCGGGTGAAACGGCGTATGACGATATTTTCGCCGAGCTCCGCGATCTTGGAGTTCACGAAATCCTTGACCGTCAGGTCCGGGTTCTTGATGAACGGCTGCTCGAGGAGGCAGATCGTGCTGTAGAACTTGTCGATCTTGCCGTCGACAATCTTTTCCACGATGTTTGCCGGCTTGCCGGTCACCTGGGCGGCGTAGATTTCCCGCTCGGCCTGCACCAGCTTTTCCGGCACCTGGTCGCGGGAGACATACTGCGGATGGGCCGCGGCGATGTGCAGGGTGATGTCCTTGACGAATTCGCGGAAGATCTCGTTTTTCGCGACGAAGTCGGTTTCGCAGTTGATCTCCACGAGCACGCCGACCTTGCCTTGCAGGTGGATGTAGGAAGCCACCACACCTTCCTTGGCCACGCGCGAGGATTTCGAGTCCGCCTTGGCGATGCCCTTCTTGCGAAGGTATTCCTCGGCCTTGGCGAGGTCGCCGCCGGTTTCGACGAGCGCCTTTTTGCAGTCCATCATCCCCGCGTTGGTCTTTTCGCGGAGTTCCTTGACGAGAGAAGAAGAAATTTCGGGCATTTGGAAAAAATTGATCAGTCTGATCGGACTGATCGGTCTGATCCGACCGATCAAAGATTATTCGGCAACCGCTTCGAGGTCGCTGGATTCCGCCTTGCCACGGACCCCCTGGGCCTGGACGATGGCGTCCACGAGCTTCTGCAGGATGACGCGGATGGAGCGGATGGCGTCGTCGTTGCCGGCGATCGGGTAGTCGATCAGCTCGGGGTCGCTGTTGGTGTCGACGATGGCCACAATCGGGATCTTCAGGCGGGAAGCCTCGGCCACGGCGATCTGCTCGCGCGGGGTGTCGATGACCACCAGGGCGTCCGGGAGCTTGTCCATGTTCAGGACCCCCTCGAGGTTGCGGTGCAGCTTGGCGGCCTCACGGCGAAGCGAGGCGGCCTCGGCCTTGTTGAGCTTGGCGAACGCGGCGGTCTTTTCCATCTCCTGGAACTCGCGCAGACGGGCCACGCTGCGGCGGATGGTCTGAAGATTGGTGAGCGTTCCGCCCAGCCAGCGCTGGTTCACCCAGAACTGGCCGGTGGCCTGCGCCGCTTCCTTGACGGCCTCCTGGGCCTGCTTCTTGGTTCCCACGAACAGGATTTTTCCACCACCCTTCACCAGATCGCCAAGGAAGGCGGACGCCTTGGCGAGCTGATCAACGGTGATCGAGAGATCGATGATGTAGATGGAGTTTTTTTCTTCGAGGATGAAATCCTTCATTTTCGGATTCCATCGCTTGGTCTGGTGTCCGTAATGGACCCCGGCTTCCAGGAGTTCGGTCATAATTTCGACGTTAGGAGAAGGCATGGTAGTGGTTTAGCCGCAGATGGCCCCGGAGGAAAAGAGGGAAACGCAAATTTCCCCATTCATCCGGCGGCCCCTGCGGCCGTTTGGGATTTAGCTGGCTGCTTGGTGCGGTTCGGGTTCCGTCTGGAAGGAGTCGGCGACCTGGACAATCTCGACTTCGCGGTTCTTCGGGAACCCGGTGCCCGCGGGAATGAGATGGCCCATGATCACGTTTTCCTTGAAGCCACGCAGGCGGTCCACCTTGCCGAGCGTGGCGGCTTCGGTGAGCACGCGCGTGGTGTCCTGGAAGGAGGCCGCGGAGATGAAGCTGTCGGTTTCGAGCGAGGCCTTGGTGATGCCGAGCAGCACCGGGGAGGCTTCGGCCGGCTTGCCGCCTTTCTCGATGACCTTTTCGTTCTCCTCCTCGAACTCCAGACGATCCACCTGGTCGCCCCAGAGCAAATTGGTGTCGCCGGGATCGGTGATCTTCACCTTGCGCAGCATCTGGCGCACGATGATCTCGATGTGCTTGTCGTTGATCTCGACGCCCTGGAGGCGGTACACCTCCTGAACTTCGTTGAGCAGGTGCTCCTGAAGTTCCTGGGGTCCGCAAACCTCGAGGATTTCGTGCGGAACGACCGGCCCTTCGGTGAGCTGCTGGCCCTTCTTCACGAAGTCGCCCTTGAACACGATGATGTGTTTGGAGAGCGGAATGAGGTGTTCCTCCTCGGCGCCGGTCTCCACGTCCTTGACGATGAGACGGCGCTTGCCGCGCACGGTGCCGCCGATGTCCACGATGCCGTCGATCTTGGCGATCTCGGCGGCGTCCTTCGGACGGCGGGCCTCGAAGAGCTCGGCCACACGCGGCAGACCGCCGGTGATGTCCTTCGTCTTCGCGATCTTGCGCGGGGTTCGGGCCAGACGGGTGCCGGCCGGCACCTTCTGGTTTTCCTTCACCTCGACGTGAGCCCCGGCGGGGATCGAGTAGCTGGCCAGCACTTCCTTGGCCTCGCCCACAATGACGATCTGCGGGTGCAGGTCCTCCTTGTGTTCGATGACGACGGTGCCCATGACGCCGGTGGTCTCGTCCACCTCCTTGCGGATGGTGACGCCCGGAATCATGTCGCGGAATTCCACCTTGCCGGCCTTTTCGGTGATGATCGGGACGTTATACGGATCCCACTGGATGAAGGTTTCGCCCTTCTTCACCGAAGCGCCGTCGGCGACGGAAATCACCGAACCGATGACAATGTTGTAGCTTTCCAGTTCGCGGCCTTCCTTGTCGTGGACGCTGACCGAACCGTTCTTGTTGAGCACGACGAAGTTCTTGTCCGTGGTTTCCACGACCTTGAGGTCGTTGAAACGGACCGTACCGTCGTTCTTGGCCTTGATGATCGGCTGCTTGAAGGTCTGGCTCGCCGTACCACCGACGTGGAAGGTACGCATGGTGAGCTGGGTTCCGGGCTCGCCGATCGACTGGGCGGCAATGATGCCGACCGCTTCGCCGAGCTTGACCGGTCCCCCGGTGGCGAGGTTGCGGCCGTAGCACTTGGCACAGATGCCCCGCTTGGATTCGCAGGTGAGCGCCGAGCGGATCTTCAGCTGCTCGAGACCGATCTTCTCCAGGGCGGCGGCGTCCTCCTCGTCGATGAGCTGGCCCGCCTTGACGACGGCCTTGGCGGTGACGGGATCCTTGACGGTTTCGCAGCTGGTGCGGCCGATGATGCGGGTGGACAGGCTGACCACCTCTTCGTCGCCTTCGTAGATCGGACGGACGACGATGCCGTTGACCGTGCCGCAGTCCTCCTGATGAATGATGACGTCCTGGGCCGCATCCACCAGCTTGCGGGTGAGGTATCCGGAGTCGGCGGTCTTGAGCGCGGTGTCGGCCAGACCCTTGCGGGCGCCGTGGGTCGAGATGAAGTACTCGAGCACGGAGAGACCCTCGCGGAAGTTCGAAATGATCGGCTGCTCGATGATTTCACCGGACGGCTTGGCCATGAGGCCGCGCATGCCGGCGAGCTGCTTGACCTGCGTGCGGTTGCCGCGGGCGCCGGAGTCGACCATCATGAACACCGGGTTCATTTCCTTGCGTCCGTCGTTGAACTCCAGCGTGCGGAAGAGGGCGTTGGCCAGTTCTTCGCCCGTGTGGGTCCAGATGTCCTGCACCTTGTTCTTGCGCTCGCCGTCGGTGATGATGCCCCGGCGGTATTGCTTCTCGACCTCGGCGATTTCCTTGTAGGCCTTCTCGAGCTGGGTGGCCTTTTCCTTCGGAATGATCATGTCGGTGATTCCGATGGAAATGCCCGCCTTGGTGGCCCAGCGGAAGCCCATCTCCTTGAGGCGGTCGAGGGTTTCGACGGTCCGCTGCTGGCCGACGGCCTTGTAGCAGCGCCAGATGATGTCGGAAAGCTGCTTCTTGCCGCAGACCTTGTTGTAGAAACCGAGTTCCGCCGGCCAGATCTGGTTGAAGATCACGCGACCCACGGTCGTCTCGAGGATCTTGACCTCCTTGTTGCCGTAGACGGTGTCAATCCCGTAGTCGGGGTTCTTGTAGCGGATGCGGGTGTGGGTCTGCACCGAACCTTCGGCCAGGGCGAGTTCCACCTCGGCCGAATCGGCGAAGAGCGGCAGGCGCCGGTCGCCCTGATCCTCACGCGGCTTCTGCGTCAGGTAATAGCAGCCGAGCGGAATGTCCTGCGACGGCGTGGTGATCGGCTTGCCGCTGGACGGCGAGAAAATGTTGTTCGGAGCCAGCATGAGCATGCGGGCCTCCATCTGGGCCTCCACGGAGAGCGGAACGTGCACGGCCATCTGGTCGCCGTCGAAGTCCGCGTTGTAGGCCGTACACACCAGCGGGTGAATGCGGATGGCCTCCCCTTCGATGAGCTGGGGCTCAAACGCCTGGATCGAAAGGCGGTGCAGGGTGGGTGCGCGGTTCAGGAGAACCGGGTGTCCCTTGGTGACCTCTTCGAGGATGTCCCACACCTCCGGCGTCTGGCGCTCAATGAGCTTCTTGGCGCTGCGCACGGTGTGGACGTGACCCTGTTCCTTGAGGCGGCGGATGATGAACGGCTCGAACAGCACAAGCGCCATCTTCTTGGGCAGACCGCACTGGTTGAGCTTGAGTTCGGGGCCGATGACGATGACCGAACGGCCGGAGTAGTCGACGCGCTTGCCGAGGAGGTTCTGACGGAAGCGTCCGCCCTTGCCCTTGAGCATGTCGCTGAGGGACTTGAGCGGGCGGTTGGCGGCGCCGGTGACGGCGCGGCCGTGACGGCCGTTGTCAAAGAGGGCGTCGACCGCCTCCTGAAGCATGCGCTTTTCGTTGCGGATGATGACCTCCGGCGTCTTGAGCTGCAACAGGGTCTTGAGACGGTTGTTGCGGTTGATGACGCGGCGGTAGAGATCGTTGAGGTCGGAGGTGGCGAAACGGCCGCCCTCGAGCGGGACGAGCGGACGCAGGTCCGGCGGAATGACGGGCAGGACGTTGAGGATCATCCACTCGGGACGGGTCTTCGACGTCATGAAGCCCTGGACCAGCTTGAGGCGCTTGGCGAGCTTCTTGCGCAGCTGCTTGCTGCGGGTGGCGCCCATCTGCTGCTCGATCTCGTCGTTGAGGTTCTGCAGGTCGATGGCCTCGAGGAGCTTCTGAATGGCCTCGGCCCCCATGCCGGCCACGAAGGAATCGCCGTACTGATCCTCGGCCTCACGGAATTCCGACTCGGTGAGAAGCTGGCATTTCTGCAGCGGGGTGTTGCCCGGATCGATGACGATGTAATCCTCGTAATAAATCACGCGCTCGAGCTGGCGGCTGGTCATGTCGAGCATGAGGCCGATGCGCGAGGGCATGCATTTGTAGAACCAGATGTGGGAAACCGGGACCGCCAGATCGATGTGGCCCATGCGCTCGCGGCGCACGCGGCTCAGGGTGACCTCGACGCCGCAACGGTCGCAGACGACCCCCTTGTGCTTGATGCGCTTGTACTTGCCGCACGAGCACTCCCAGTCGCGGGTGGGACCGAAAATGCGCTCGCAGAAAAGGCCGCCCTTTTCCGGTTTGAAGGTCCGGTAATTGATCGTTTCGGGATTCTTGACTTCGCCCTTGCTCCAGCTCCGGATGCTTTCCGGAGAGGCGACGGTGATGCCAACTTCGTCAAAGCCCAATTCGCGCTGCTCCCCGAAGATTTCTCCGATATTCGCTTCTTTCATAACAAACTCAGTGGGTTGGTTTGGTGGTCTTCGTGGTTAGGCTCAGGCGGCGTTTTCGGTGAGGGACGGCTCGCGGCCACCCACGCGGACGTCGAGGCCGAGGCCCTTCATTTCCTTGATGAGCACGTTGAAGGATTCCGGCGTGCCCGCCTCGAGCGAATTGTCGCCCTTGACGATGGATTCGTAGATCCGCGTGCGGCCCTGCACGTCGTCGGATTTGACGGTGAGCAGTTCCTGCAGCGTATAGGCCGCGCCGTAGGCCTCGAGTGCCCAGACTTCCATTTCGCCGAAGCGCTGGCCGCCGTATTGGGCCTTGCCGCCGAGGGGCTGCTGCGTGACGAGGCTGTAGGGACCGACCGCGCGGGCGTGAATCTTGTCCGCCACGAGGTGACCCAGCTTCATCATGTAGATGTACCCGACCACCACCTGCTGCTCGAAGGCCTCGCCGGTGCGGCCGTCGTAGACCGTCGACTTGCCGGTTTCGGTGACCCAGGTGTAGTTCTCCTTCTTCTTGGCTTCGCGCAGGTATTCCTTGATCTTTTCCTCCGAGATGCCGTCGAAAACCGGGGTGGCGACCTTGAACCCGAGGGCTTTGGCGGCCACGCCGAGGTGGGTTTCGAGCACCTGACCGACGTTCATGCGGCTCGGCACGCCGAGCGGGTTGAGCACGATGTCGACGGGCGTTCCGTCCGCCAGGAACGGCATGTCCTCCTCCGGAACGATCTTGGCCACGACACCCTTGTTACCGTGGCGTCCGGCCATCTTGTCACCGACGGAGAGCTTGCGCTTGCTGGCGATGTAGACCTTGACCTGCTTGATGATGCCGGGATCGACGTCGTCGCCGCTCTCGATGCGGCCGAGGTTTTCGTCCTTCTCCCGCTCGAGATCCTCGAAGCGGTGTTCGTACTGGCCGATGATTTCGCGGATCTTGTTGCGGATCGGGCTCGGATCGATCTCGATGTGATCGTAGACCGCGGCCAGCTTGCGCAGGAGCTGCTTGGTGATCTTGCGGTTGGCCGGGATGATGATTTCGCCGGTCTGCGCGTTGACCACGTCGAGCGGGATCTTTTCGTTGAGGAGGATGTTGGAGAGGGCGGCGGTGAGCTGCTCGTGCAGGTCCTCCTTCCGCTTCTTGTAGTCCTCCAGGATCATCTTCTGCTGGCGCTTGGACTCGGCCGGCGTCATCTTGGTGCGGGTCACTTCCTTCTTGGAGGAGACCTTCACGTCCATGACGATGCCGTAGGTGCCGGAGGGCACGGTCAGCGAGGTGTCCTTCACGTCCGCGGCCTTTTCACCGAAGATGGCGCGCAGGAGGCGCTCTTCGGGGGCGAGTTCGGTCTCGCTCTTCGGCGTGATCTTGCCGACGAGGATGTCGCCGGGCTTCACTTCGGCGCCGATGCGGATGACACCGTCCGGACCGAGGTTCTGCAGGGCCTCCTCGCTGACGTTGGGAATGTCGCGGGTGATTTCCTCAGGACCGAGCTTGGTGTCGCGGGCGCCGATCTCAAACTCGTCGATGTGGATGGACGTGTAGATGTCCTCCTTCACGACCCGCTCGGAGATCATGATGGCGTCCTCGAAGTTGTATCCGTTCCACGGCATGAACGCGACGAGGACGTTGCGGCCGAGGGCGAGTTCGCCCTTGTCGGTGTTGGGGCCGTCGGCGATCACGTCGCCTTTCTTCACGGCCTGGCCCTTCTTCACGATGGGCTTCTGGTTGATGCAGGTGCTGGCGTTCGAGCGCATGAACTTGCGCAGCTCGTACACCCAGACGCCGGCTTCCGGATCGGTCTTGATCTTCTTCTTGCCCTCGGGGAGTTCACCGTCCTTGGTGATGATGATCTGGCTGCCGGTCACCGAGGCCACCTTGCCGGGGGCTTCGGCCATCACCACGGCCCGGGAATCCTGGGCCACGCGGGCCTCGAGGCCGGTGCCGACGAGCGGCGACTCGGAAACGAGAAGCGGCACGCCCTGGCGTTGCATGTTCGAACCCATGAGCGCGCGGTTGGCGTCGTCGTGCTCGAGGAAGGGGATGAGGCCGGCGGCCACGGAGACGAGCTGTTTGGGCGAGACGTCCATGTACTGGATCTTCTCGGGCTCAACCTCCACGAAGTCGCCGCGGTACCGGGCGGACACCTTCGACGCGGTGAAGCGCCCCTGCTCATCGACGGGGGCGTTGGCCTGGGCGATGTAGAAATTTTCGTCGCGGTCGCCGCTGAGATAGACCACCTCGTCGGTCACCCGGCTGTTTTTCACCACGCGGTAGGGCGTTTCGATGAAGCCGAATTCGTTGACGCGGGCAAAGGTGCTCAGCGAGCTGATGAGACCGATGTTCGGACCTTCCGGGGTCTCGATCGGACAAATGCGGCCGTAGTGGGACGGGTGCACGTCGCGCACCTCGAAGCCCGCGCGATCGCGGCTGAGGCCGCCGGGTCCGAGGGCGGAGAGGCGGCGCTTGTGGGTCAGCTCCGACAGCGGGTTCGTCTGATCCATGAACTGGCTCAGCTGCGAACGGCCGAAGAAATCGCGCACCACGGCGCTGAGCGACTTCGGATTGATGAGTTTCTGCGGCGTGATCTGGTCGACGCCGGCGTCGAAGAGCGTCATGCGCTCGCGGACCAGACGCTCGGTGCGGGCCAGGCCCACGCGGCACTGGTTCGCGAGGAGCTCGCCCACGGTGCGGACGCGGCGGCTGCCGAGGTGGTCGATGTCATCGGTCATGCCCTCGCCGGCGCGCAGTTCCACGAGGTACTTCATGGCGGCGATGAAGTCCTCCTTGGTGAGGATGCGCTCGTCCTCGCTGATGTTGAGGCCGAGTTTTTGGTTGATCTTGTGGCGTCCCACGCGGCCGAGGTCGTAACGCTTGGGATCGAAGAACAGCCGCTTGAGCATGCTGCGGGCGTTCTGGACGGTCGGCGGATCGCCGGGGCGCAGCTTGCGGTAGATGTCCTTGAGGGCCTCCTCCTCGTCGTGGGCGGGGTCCTTCTTGAGGGACTTGATGATGGTATCGTCGTCCTTCGTGTCCACGACCTTCACGGTCTTGTGGCCCAGGGCGAGCAACTGCCGGATGGTCGCGGTGTTCAGCGGCTCAAAGGCGCGGGCGACGGTGATTTCGCCGTCCCGGATGTCCTGAATGAGCACCTTGGTGGCGATTTCCTCCTCGTCGAGGTTCTCGCTGAGCTTGAGGTCGACGATGTCGTAGAAAAGCTTGATGATGTCCTCGTCCGTGGGATGCCCCAACGTGCGCAGGAAGGTCGTCGCCAGGAACTTGCGACGGCGCTTGCGGCGGTCGAGATAAACATACAGCAGGTCGCTGGTGTCGAACTGCACCTCGATCCAGGATCCGCGGTCCGGAATGATGCGGAACCCATGGAGGAGTTTGCCGTTGAGGTGGACGCTGGTCTCGAAGCAGATGCCCGGGGAGCGGTGCAACTGGCTGACCACCACGCGTTCGGCGCCGTTGATGACGAAGGTGCCCTGCGGGGTCATGAGCGGAATTTCGCCCATGTACACCTTTTCCTCCTTGGTGGAGCGCTCATCCTTGTAGCGGAAGGTCACATAGAGCGGGGCGCTGTAGGTCTGGCCCTCCCGCTGGCACTCGATCGCCGACATCTTCGGCTCGCCGAGTTCGTAGCTGACGAAGTCGAGGCAGGACTTTTCCTCGAACCCGTAGATGGGGAAAAATTCCTTGAACACCGCCTGCAGCCCGATGCTCTTGCGCTTCGAGGGCTCGACATCTTTCTGGAAAAATTCGTTGTAGGAATTGATCTGCAGCTCGATGAGGTTCGGGGGCTGGATGGCCTCCTTGAGTTTTCCGAAGTAGATGCGTTCAGACATGAGACGATGAGTGGTTGCGGAATGTGGACCGATCAGGCCGCGCAGGGAGCAAAATCCGGACAAGACAAAGCGCCCTCACACGAATCTGGAAGGATTTCCAGACTCGCGCGGGGACGCAAGATAGGGGCGTTTACCGGACGATGCAGAGAGCGGAGACGAGATTCGGCGGAATTATTAAGTGTGGAGCCCTTCGCCTGGAACGCAAGCCGAAAATTTTGGGAATTTTCGGCCGCGTTCCAGTGAAAGACAGGAGGTTACTTGATTTCGACCTTGGCGCCGGCCGCTTCGATCTTCTTCTTGATCTCTTCGGCTTCTTCCTTGGTGACGCCTTCCTTGAGGGGCTTGGGAGCGCTCTCGACGAGGGCTTTCGCTTCGGCGAGGCCCAGGCCGGCGACCGCGGCGCGGACTTCCTTGATGACCGCAATCTTGTTCGATCCGGCGTCGGCGAGGATGACGTCGAAGGAGGTCTTCTCCTCGGCGGCGGGAGCAGCGGCTCCACCGGCGGCGGCTCCGCCGACGGCGGCAACCGCAACGGGAGCGGCGGCGCTGACGCCCCATTTTTCTTCGAGTTGTTTCACCAGGTCAGCAATCTCCAGAACGGTGAGGTTGCTGAGCTGTTCCACGAGGTTAGCAGTGTCTGCCATGGTATGTTTTGTGTGGTATCGTCGCACCCCGAAGCCTCAGGGCATTTGAGGCCGACAGCCGTCGGCCCGACGAGGAACCTGTTGTTTTCGGTTGCTCCCGGCATGCGGCTTCATCATGCCGGGAAATTTTTCGGAATTCGGTTGGGTGTCCGGAGTCCGGAACCGACGGGCGTTGCGCCCCGGTCCGCCACCCCGGGACGGGGTTATTGGGCGGCGTCGACCTTGGCCTTGAGCACCCGCGCCAGGCTGGCGCCGGGTTCGTTGAGGGTGCGGACGAGCTTGGTCGCGGGAGCCAGGAGCAGTCCGAGAAGCTGGGCCCGGAGGGCATCCTTGGACGGGAGGTCCGCCAGCGCGAGCACCTGCTCGGTGGTGAGGATGGCGTTGTCGAGGATGCCCGCCTTGATGGCCGGCTTGGTGAACTCCGCCGCAAAGGTCTTGAGGATCTTGGCCGCGCCGCAGATGTCGCTTTCGCCGGTGACCATGGCGGTCTGGCCGGTGAGGGCGCCATTCAGTTCGGGAAGCTCGAGTTCCTTGATCGCGCGCTTGAGGAAGGAATTCTTGACGACGTGAATCTCGGCATTTGCCCCGGCCAGGCGGGTGCGAAGTTCCTCGAAGTGACTGACCTGCATGCCGGAAAAGTCGGCGATGAGGAGGAAGGGCGACGCCTTGAGCTTCGCCTGAAGGTCAGCAACGATGGTGATTTTTTCGGGTCTCATCTGAGTAAGTGGAGTTGGCGGGTTGCGTGACTTCAGTTCTTGAGGAACGGCGCCGGGTCAACGCTGAGTCCGGGGCTCATCGTGGCGCTGAGGGTGATGGCTTCGACGAAGGCGCCCTTGGCCGAGGCCGGGCGGGCCCTGACCACCGCCGAGATGACGGCACTGCCGTTCTCGAGGAGGGCCTCCTCGTTGAAGGAGAATTTTCCGACCGGAACCGCCACGTTGGCGTTTTTGTCGAGCTTGAATTCCACACGGCCGGCCTTCACTTCACGTACCGCCTTGGCGGTGTCGTCGGTGACCGTGCCGGTCTTCGGGTTGGGCATGAGGCCGCGCGGTCCGAGGACCTTGCCGAGCTTCTTGACCTCGGCCATGGCGGCCGGCGTGGCGACGGCCACGTCAAAATCGGCGAATCCCGCGGTGACCTTCTTGATCAGATCCTCGTAGCCGACATATTCGGCGCCGGCTTCCCGGGCGGCATCGGCGGCGGGACCGGTGGCAAAGACGAGCACGCGGACGTTCTTGCCGGACCCATGCGGGAGCGGGCAGGTGCCGCGGACCATCTGGTCACTCTGCTTGGGGTCGACCCCCAGCTTGAAGGAGAGGGTGACCGTCTGGTCGAACTTGGTCGGCGGAAGCGACTTGAGCGTCTTGATCGCTTCGGCGAGCGGGTACTTGCGTTTGGCGTCCACCTTTTCGGCGGCGGCGCGATAGCGTTTGCTGCGTTTTTTGGACATGATTTGGAGCAGTACGGACGACCGGTTCATCACCGGTCTCCTGCAGTTGAGGTTCAGGATTCCCTTCAGCGGGAATTGGAAAGAATAGGAAGCGCACGACGCCGGTCAACAAAAAACATTGCTTTTTTCGGAAGGCGTGTCCCGCGCGCCCTCCGGGACCAAAACAAAAACCGCCAGCCGTTTCCGGCTGGCGGCGTTGAAGGTGATCCCGGCTTTCGGGGAATCCTAGTCCGTGATTTCGATGCCCATCTGGCGGGCGGTTCCGCAGATGGTGCGGAAGGCGGCTTCCTCGCTGCGGGCATTCAGGTCCTTCATCTTGATTTTGACGATGTCCATGACCTGCTTCTTGGTGAGCTTGGCCACCTTGGTCTTGTTGGGCTCCTTGGAACCGGAGGCCAGACCGGCGGCTTTCTTGAGGAGGATGGACGCCGGAGGAGACTTGGTGATGAAGCTGAAGCTCTTGTCCTTGTAGACGGTGATGACCACCGGAAGGATATCGCCGGCCTGCTTCTGCGTCGCTGCGTTGAACTCCTTGCAGAAGGCCATGATGTTCACGCCCTGCTGACCCAGTGCGGGGCCGACCGGAGGAGCGGGATTCGCCTGCCCGGCAGGGATTTGCAATTTGATCTGTCCGACGATTTCTTTAGCCATAGGAATTTAGAGAGTGTCCACGGAGCGGAGCATGGGCGCCCGCCTCCTTTGCGGAAAAGGGGTCAAAAGGAATCATGCGCCGCCGGCCATGGCAAGCGTTTTTTGACATCCGGAAGATGTCATTTGTCGTGACGGCCCGGGTTATTTCTTGGTCAGTCGCCAGAAAAGAATGCCTCCCAGCGTCATGAACAGAATGTTGGGAATCCAGATCAGGAACGTCGGGTGGGCCGCCGGCACGCTGCGGAAGGTATCCGCCATGATGATGAAGAAAAAGTAGGTGAAGGCCACCGCAAGGCTGAGGGCAAACCCGACGGAGGTCTCCTTCCGATGCGTGGTGATTCCCAGCGGGATGGCGATGAGGGCAAAGGCAAAACAGGCCAGCGAAGCCGAAAAGCGTTTGTTCAGCTCCACGTGGGCTTCGAGCAGTTTTCCGTCCGCGCCGTTTTCGATGTATTCGAGCAGCTCCGGCACCGGGTAGGAACTCAGGCGGCGGGAGCCGAGGTGTTCCTTGTAGAAGCGGTCCAGGGTGATGGGAAAAACGCCCTCGGTAATGGTCATTCCCTGCCGGATCTTGGAGATGTCGCGCGGCGCCTTTTCGTCCCGCTGTTCGAATCGCGCGTCCTTCAGATAAACCAGAAGGCGGGTGTTCTCCGGATCCGGCTTGAGGATGCCCTCCCGGGCGTGAATCATCTTGAGGGGTTCGTTCACGTCGTTGATCTCGAACATGATCAGGTTCTTCAGGACATCCCCCTCCTTCGATCCCACGTAAATCCGCCGGTCCGGAAAATCGTCCACCACCTCATCGCCCTTGAACAGGGCGGCCGGATTGCTCGTAACGAGCTCGGTGAGCGTGCGGGTGATCTTCTGCTCGGCCCAGGGCGCCACCTCGATGTTGATCCAGCAGCAGACGGCGGTCAGAAAAATCGCGACCAGGAACACCGGCGCGCTCACCCGCTGGATGCTCACCCCGTTGGCCTTCAGGGCGATCAGTTCGTTGTCGGCGGAGATCCGGCCAAACACCAGCAGCAGGGCGGTCAGAAATCCCCAGGGGATTGTGAAGGTGAGCGAGAAGGGCAGTCCGAGCAGCATGAACATGAGGACCGTCGAAATCGGAATGTCCGGATTGTTGATGACGATCTCCAGAAGTTCCTTGATGGCTTTGCCCAGCACGAGCACGAGGCTCAACACGATCACGCCGAACAACGCCGTCGCGATCACACTGCCGCCTACATATCGATCAATGATCTTCATCCAAAAGTCGACCAGTGAACGTGAGAGACGAAGGGCACGTAAAGGTTATTCTCCCGGGATGGGCCAGGTTTTTCGGCCGGAGATCACCAGAATCCGACCGCCTTGCGCTCCGTCTCGCCCGACTGCACAAAGTCGTTTTGGCGCAGCCAGGATTCCACCCCGGTGAGGTGCAGGGCGCCCCACGGAATGATGATCCGGCGATAGTCCTTGAGCGAGGCCTGAATCTCCGCGACGAGGTGGTCGTTGCGGGCATGCAGGATGTCCTGGATCACCTGATGCTGCGCCGCCTCGTCGTTGAGCGGACCGGACGATTCGGAAAATTTTTTCAGAAAAGCCTGCCAATCCTCGGCTTGGAACAGGCTCATCACGGCGAGCACAAAGGCAATGGTCTTGGGATGGAATGTGCCCACATCGACGTCGGCGTGCACAAAGTCCAGCGAACCCGGCTCCCGTTCCGGCATCTCGGAATACCGGAATTCCCTGGAGGCCTGCTCACGGTGACGCCGCAGGCCGGCGGCCACCCGGTCCATGAACACACTGTCCTCCTGTGCGGAGATCTTCAGCATGCTGGCCAGGCGGGAGTAGGTCAGTTTGTTTTCCCCCAGAAGGTTTTGGTGGTCCGTCACACCTTCCACCAGCACCACCGAGGGCACATCGGGATCGGCAGCGGGAAGCAGGTCGGTGTAAAATTCCTCCTCGGCGATGTGCATCATGCCGGCCAGACGCACCTCCCGGTCGCCCGCCTGAAACCGGCGCTCCACGAGGTAGATGCCGTCCGGCCGCAGTTTCACATACCCGCCGCTGAGCGTCTCCAGTTCCTCCGCCAGACCGGTGAAGAGGGCCACGACGGCAAAGACCACAAACAGCGCCGCGGTCACAGGCGCGGCAATCAGGAGATGCCGCCAGGAAAAGGCGCGCCGGTCCGCGGCGGCAAACGGCCGCCCTTCCGGACTGCGGAAATAGACAAACAACAGGGTGGCGAGGGCAAGTTGGAGAAGGGAAACCCAAAGCATCACCTGGGGAACCTTGAAGAATCCCAGCGGGAACCCCTGGGCCAGCCCGCCCCACCAGGTGAAGAGAATCAGCGGAACCAGAACCCTTTTGGGAGCCCGCGGCGTGAACGCCACGACCAGAGCCGCCACGAGGCTCATGAGAATGACCAGCACGGACAGGCCGGTTCGCACCCCGGTGAGCAGGGAGGGCTGCCCCCTGAAAATCGATTCGTCCGCGAGGGAAAGCACGCCGTCCGCCAGGAAGGCCATCCAGAAAACGTTCGTTAGGACTCGGACCACGAGCCGCAATCGTAGCACAGCCTGGCCGAACCTCAAATGCACATTTTTTTGGGGGTCAGGGATGGATTTTGGCCAACCGTTCCGCGTCCGCGCGGGCCTCCGCCTCCTGCCGGCGGCGGATCCGGACCACGGCATACCCCACCAGACCGGCCCCGGCGGCCGCTCCGACCCACCACAACCACCGCCACGACGGCGCCCGGGGGGTGACCAGGCGCAGGGTTTCGGAGGGCCGGGAGCGCCGTCCGGTTTCGTCCAAGCTCACCACCCGCAGATACCAGGTGGCTCCGGGAGGCAGGTTGTCGAGCAGGGCCACCACCTCCCCGGATTCCTCGCGGAAGTTCGCCCCCTGCCATTTGTTCCAACGGAAGGCCGGACGGCCGGAGACGTCCCTTTCGACCGTGCGATATTCCAACAGGGGCGTCACCGCGTTGGGGGCCGGTTTTTTCCAGCGCAATTCAACCGTCTTGCGGGAAAGCGCCTGCGTCTGGATTTTTTCCACCGGGGGAAGGGAATTGAAGGTTTCCGTCGTCATCTCCGCCGGACCCGCCGGCGCCGGACGCCCCCCCTCCCCTCCTCGGGGCGGTGACGCCGGTTGCGGCGTCGCGGACCCGGCCGCCGCCGGAGCCACTCCCTCCGCCCGCAATGGAATGTTTTGTCCGCCCGGCGCACCCTCGAGCCCCAGGAGAATCCCGCCCCGATAATTCCCGGCGTCGGTCAGTTCGAGCTCCACCTCAAAAGCCCGCCTCTCCCCGGGCGCCAGCACCACAGGATTCGGATCCGGAATCACCAGCGCCGACTTCGGAACCTCCAGCCGGACCCGCGCCGGGGAACCGCCTTCGTTCCACAGGGTCAGCGTCCGCCGAACCGGGGAGCGGAGCGCCATTTCGCCGAAATCCAGTCCCTCCGCCGGCTCAAACCGCAGCAACGGCGGCACGGCCGAAACCCGCAGAGGCAGGCTGTGCTGAAAACCCTCACTCTGCAGATCCACGCGATCCTCCAGGGCGCCCGAAAAATTCTCCTTCGTCCGCAGGTCCACGGACACCTCCCCCTCGGCCGGCACGGTGATTTCCTCGGGGCCCTCCACCTGTTCCGGAAGGGAAAGGTCCACCATGCGGTCGGCCGATGTGCGATTGCGCACGATCAGGTGGCCCGCGCGAACCGTCTTCCCGGGGGCGGCGTCCAGCACCACTTCACCCTCCGGCTCGAACTCGAGCGGCGCCCTGGCGCCGGCGGAAAGGACAACGCTGGAGCGTGGGTCATGACTGAAGAGCAGCCGCGCGGTGAACTCCCCGGCGTCAGACGGGGCAAATTGGACGAGAACCTTTTTCTCCTCCTTCCGGCCGAGGCGGTATTCGGGCGAACCCAGGATCATCCAGGGTTCGGACACCACGATCCGCCCCGCCAGGGATCCCCCCCCCGTGTTGCGGATCACCAACTCCTCGGTGCGCTTCTGACCCACCCAGACCTGCCCGAAATCCAGGGCATGGACCACCGAAAGGGCCGGCGGTTCCTCCGAGATGGCGATATGCACGGTGGCCGGTGCCGAAACCGGCGTGCCAACGCCCTGCACGGCATAGGTGAAGCTGTCATACGTGACCGCGGACTTTTCATCGTGGTAATAAGTGACCACGGCCGTCTTGCGGCTGGTGAACTGGATCTGCCCCAGCCGCCCGTGTTTCGGCGGCTTTCGGATCAGAAATTTCAACTGAGTCGGCGCCCGTCCGATCGCGCGCAGGGGAATCTCCACGGGCCGGCCCCGGAACGTGCCGACATTTTGCGTCTGGGGCATCGGCGGGGGCGGCGGGGTGGGTTCCTCCTTGGGCGCGGCGTGAGCCACGGCCAATCCGAGCAGCCATCCCCAAACCAATTTGCGCCAGAAGGTCATGGAATCTCGTTGCGAAAATCGCCGCCAGCGATTAAGCGGAGGGGCATTCGTGTCATCACAATGACCAGCGCCACACTCTCGGAAAGCAAACTTCCCGCCCTCCTGGCCCTCGTGCTGGCGGTGTGTTTCTGCGGCCCCCTCTGGGCCCAGCAACAAACCGGCGCAACCCCGGCGCCCCGGAAGCAAAAGAAAGCCTCCGAGCTCATCCGCAAGCAGGAGCCGCCCAAGGTGCATCCGAGAGTGTTGGAAAAAGCCACGCCGGAAAATGTCTCCATCTCCATCTCCCTGGGCAAGCAAAGAGCTTATTTCCTCGTCGGGGACGAAATCGCCATCGACACGCCGATCTCCTCGGGAAAACGCGCCGGCATGACCCCCAAGGGCACCTTCAAGGTCACCCAGAAAAACAAGGACCACCGCTCCAACATCTACGGCGACTTCATCGATCCCCGCACCGGCCGGGTGGTCCGCGCCGGCATCAGCACCAAAATCGATTCGGCGCCCAGCGGCACCGTCTATCGCGGCGCGCCCATGCGCTGGTTCATGCGCCTCACCGACACCGGCATCGGCCTGCACACAGGCATCCTCCCCGGCTATCCGGCCTCCCACGGCTGCATCCGCCTGCCGGAGGAAATCGCCCGCCTCTTTTTTGAAAATTCCCGCTTGGGCACGGTGGTGACCATCGGGGACTGACGATCCGGTTTCCGCCGGGCGACCACGCGCGGAGGGGGGGGACAATCCCGGATTTCCGACCGGATGGCTCCGGAACACCCAAAGGCAGCGGGACGCCGGCACAAAGGCGGGCGCCAACATCAACCACCTTAACCAACATCAATCACCTCCCCGACGGGCAGGAAGGTTCCCGGGCCTGGCAGGGACTCCCGGGAGGCTCCCAACGGGACCCCAACCAAATTCCACACCCGATCGTTCCCCCGGAACAAAAAAAGGGGAAAGACGTCCGTCTTTCCCCTTTTTACAATCGTCCCCGGAAGAAACGGGGCGTCAATAATGCGCCCTGCGACGCATGAAGAGCACCAGACAGGCCCCCATGCTGAAAAGCAGGACCGATCCCGGCTCCGGAATCGGATTCAGGGCGGCACTCGAAAGGTCGGCATAGGTCGCCGACGCCCCGCCGTTAATCGTCCCCACCGGTTCCGCCGTCAACGGATCAACGATGACCCAGTTCGTTCCCGAACGAACCAGAAGATTGCCCACCGGATCGAAGAACAGCTGCCCGCCGCCATTCAGCCCCGTGTCCCCAATGAGGGTAAAGGTGGGGGTCGTGGTTTCAATGGTGAGGTCAATCGAACGAAGCTCTCCGTTCGTGCTCAGAATGTACATGATCCCGCTGGGATCAATGGCCACATCACCCAACCCCCCGGCGGGATTGATGTTGCCGAAAGGTTTGCTGATCGTGTCAACCGAGCCGTCCGGATTGAAGGTGATTTTGACGATACCGACCGCCGAAGGCGAGCCGCTCGGCTCGTCGTCATACAAATAATAACTTCCGTTCCAGAACGACGCTCCCCCGGAAGAATACCCCACCACGTTGAGGCCGCTGTAGAGAAGCACCTCCCCGCCCAGATCGAAATCCCAGGCATACAGCGCGGTGATATTGCCGTCGCCCAACCCCTTGGTGTAGAGCAGACGATTGTTCAGGGCATCGGTTGCCAGATGGTTCCCGTGGGCGTTGGCAGTCAAAATGGAATTCGAAAGAACAACGCGCGTTTCGTAATCCGTAAACCCATACAACGTATGGTCTTGGATCCCGAAGCCAATATAGTTGTAGACACTATCCGCCCATCCGGTGTTGACCGAAAACAGGCTCGATACCGCCGCGACCGACAGAGCTGCCAAAGTTTTTCCCGGCACAGCCCAAATCCAGGAAAATTCAGTGAGTTGCTTTTTCATATCTCCTTTTGCGTTTCTATTGCTGAGTTGCAGGCTGTGTGAAACGTCTCACGCCTCTAAGTGCGCCGGCACGGTGGCAGAGGAATGAGGGAGTGACAATAATAAAATGCAATTGGTTGTTTGCCTT
>CALCJD010000067.1 GCA_937960895.1 uncultured Spartobacteria bacterium
ATTCTCGACGAAATTCTGCACGATGTGCGCACAGAACTGGAAGCCGCCCGCGCCCGGCGTCCGCTGGCGGAAATCCGCCGCATGGTGGTCGACGCGGAACCGCCCCGCGGATTCGACTCCGCCCTGGCCCGCGGATTTTGCCTGATTGCGGAGGTCAAGGAACGCTCCCCCAGCGTGGGACCGATGCGGCCGGAGAATGTGGCCGACGCGCTTCCGGCCTATGAGGAATCGCCGGTTGTGGCGGCAGTTTCCGTGCTGACCAATGCCATGCACTTCGGTATGGACATCGAACGCCTCGCCGCCGCCAAGACCGTGGTGTCGAAGCCCGTGCTGCGGAAGGATTTCATCCTGGACGAATACCAGATCCGCGAGGCGCGCGCCTTCGGGGCGGACGCCGTCCTGCTCATGGCCAACGTGCTCGATCGGTCCCGGTTGCAGGGGTTCTACGATCTGACGCGGGAACTCGGCATGGAGGCTCTCTTTGAGGTGCACACGGCCGACGAATTGGATCTGCTTCCCGCCGACGCGCGCGTCGTGGGTATCAACAGCCGGAAATTCAAGACGACCTCGGGATTTGTGGGGGCCTCCGGCGCGTCGGAAAAGGATTTCAGCCTCGATTATTCCGCCTTTGACCTGGCGGACAAACTGCCCTCCGCCGCCCTCAAGGTCGCGGAAAGCGGCATTTCGCCGTCCAATCTCGACACGGTGCGGGAAAAGTTTCACGCCGTGCTGGTTGGCACGTCGCTGTTGCGGGATCCGCGCGGCTTGCGGGCCTGTCTCGGGGAATTCGAGGAGGCGGTCCGAAGCAGATAGGGACGCCCGTTGAAGCACGGGAGGCCGTTGTTCCTCCTTGTGATTTTCCGCCCGCTCCGGCAGAAGATCGCCGTGGCCGATTCCATCATCCAGGTCGAAAATCTCGAGAGGGACTTCGGGAACGTGAAGGCGGTCCGGGGGGTCTCCTTCGAGATCGAACGCGGCAAGGTGGTGGGTTTCATCGGCGCGAATGGCGCGGGAAAAACCACCACCATGCGCATGATGGTGACGCTGGACATTCCGACGGCCGGTTCGATCCGTATCGACGGCCGGGATGTCGTGGACGAACCCGCGGAGGCCCGCCGTCGCGTCGGCTGGATGCCCGATGCCTACGGCACCTACGACAACATGACGGTGTTCGAATACCTCGACTTCTACGGGCGGGCGTTCGGCTACAAGGGTGCGGAGCGCCGCCGCCGCGTGGAGGAGGTCATGGAATTCACCGATCTCACGGAAATTGCCGACCGTCCGATGGACACCCTTTCCAAGGGAATGGGGCAGCGCCTCTGCCTGGGCCGCACGCTCATTCACGACCCCGACGTGCTGGTGCTGGATGAACCGGCGGCCGGCCTCGATCCCAAGGCGCGCATCGAATTCAAGAACCTCGTCCGTCTCCTGGCCGGTCAGGGCAAGACGATCTTCCTCAGCTCCCACATTCTCTCCGAGCTCGGGGAGATGTGCGACCATCTGCTTTTCATCGACGGCGGGCGCATTGTGCACCAGGGAACCACGGAAAGCCTTACCCGGGATCACACCGTCGAAGCCCTCGTGGAGATCCGCGTGCACGGGGATCCGGAGGCGCTTTATGCCTGGATTGCCCGGGCGCCGGGTCTGGAGATTGCCGACCGGCTGAAAAATGGTGCCCGGGTGCGCGTGGCCGACGCCGGGAACGAATGCCTGGCCGGGCTCCTGCGAACGCTGGTTCGGGAGGGACTGGCGGTGACCGCGTTTTTCAAGCTCGAACGACGCCTCGAGGAGGCGTTTGTGGACATGCTGAAGTCCAAACCTCCGCCGATTCCGTAGTCGCCCATGGCCTCCTTCGCCGCACCATCCGATTTTGCCGACTGGCTCAGCCCCATGCTCGTGAAGGAGCTCCGACAGGGCGTCCGGTCCAGGGTGTTCATGACGGCCTTCTACCTCACGCAGGGGTTTATGATCCTGTGTGTGATTTTCAGCCTGGTCGCCGCGGGCGACGGGCAGAACCGTTCCGCCTTCGGGTTTCTCACCGGGCTGTTTTGGTTCCTGATCGGTGTGCCGTTGATTCTTCTCATGCCCCTCCGCGGCTTTGGTGCGCTGTATGGGGAAATCAAGAACGGCACGCTGGAGCTGGTTTTTCTGACGCGGTTGTCCGCGCTGCGCATTGCCGCGGGCAAGTGGATGGCCCTGATGGTGCAGACGCTTCTGCTGGTGTGTTCGGTGCTGCCCTACGTGCTGCTGCGGTATTTCCTCGGCGGGGTCAATGTGGTCGACGACCTGCAAAACCTCGTTTTCCTTCTGTTCATCAGCGGAATGCTCACCGCCGTCACCGTCGCGGTTTCCCCCTACGAATCGCGGATCCTGCGCGCCTTTTTCAGCGTCGGGAGCATTTTGGCGGTCGTCGTTCTGATTCCGGTGGTGGTCAACCTGCTGGTGATGTCCCGGACGGGCGGGGCCTTCCGTTCCGCAACGTCGATGGGTCTGGTCTGGGCGGGGGCGGTTCTTTTTGTCCCGGCCTTCATATTTCTGTGCCTGGAAATTGCCGCCTCCCGCATTGCCCCGCCGGCGGAAAATCATGCCCTGACGAAACGGCTGATCGGCCTTTATTTTCTGCCGGCGGCCGCGGTGTGGGTTTTCCTGGGGGCGAGTTTTTCGGTGGCGGCGGGTCTGGCCATGCTGTGTCTGGCCGTGGTGATCATCGACGCCCTGGCCGAGCCCCATCAGTTCGTCCGCTCGACCCGCCGGGCCTTTCTCCGATGGGGAAGAATCGGACAACCGGCCGCGTTGATGCTGACTCCGGGCTGGGTTTCGGCCTCCTGGTTTTTGCTGCCGCTTGCCCTCCTGGGCGGCGGGTTGCTTTGGCTGCAAGGTCAGGCGGCGGAGACCAAGGAGGTTTTGAAATGTGTGGCATTTCTGGGAGGTCTGATTTTTCCGGCGGCGCTGATCCGCCTTTTTGCGCCCGGCACCAGGTTTTTCCTGGCGATCTACCTCGCCCTGCAATTTTTCTTTGTCGTGTTGACCGTGCTGGTGGCCATGATGGGCAGTTTTTCCCGGGAATCCCTCGTTCTGGCGCTCACCCCGATCCCCACTTGCACATTCCTCATGGGGGTCTTCAACTCCCACGAGTATTCCCAGCACGTCTCCGGCATTCTCGGTGTGACGATGGCGATCACCCTGGGGTCGCTGGGCATTCTGCTTGCGCGGACCATCACGCCGCTGCGTGACATTCGCCGGGCGCTGAGCCAGACTCCACGGCAGGATGTCTGAGTTTACGTTGCCTTCCGAAGACACGCCGGACACGGCGTTCGATGTTTCATTGCGCCCGCCGCTTTTTGAGGAATTCACGGGCCAGGAAAAAACCGTCGAGCGGCTGCAGTTGCTGGTGGATGCTGCGCGGCAGCGGGGGGAGGCGCTCCAGCACATCCTGCTGAGCGGTCCTCCCGGCCTTGGCAAGACGACGCTTGCCTACATCATCGGCAATGCCATGGGGGTCGAGGTGAAAAGCACCAGCGGGCCGATGATCGAAAAGGCGGGGGATCTGGCCGGCTTCCTCACCAACATGGAACGCGGAGGGGTGCTCTTCATCGACGAGATCCACCGCCTCCAGCCGGCCATCGAGGAATACCTCTATCCGGCCATGGAGGATTTCAAGCTCGACATCGTGATCGACCAGGGACCGAGCGCGCGCAGCGTGCGCCTCAACCTGGCCCGGTTCACCCTCGTCGGTGCCACCACCCGCGCGGGCATGATCAGCGCCCCGCTCCGCTCCCGCTTCGGCATGACCTGCCGGCTGGATTATTATGACGCGCAGCACCTGCAATCGATCGTGACGCGCAGCGCGGGCCTGTTGGGCGTGACGATTGAACCCGAGGGCGCCCTGGAAATCGGACGCCGGTCCCGGGGCACGCCGCGCATCGCGAACAATCTCCTCCGCTGGGTGCGTGATTACGCGCAGGTGCGCGGGTCCGGAGTGATCACCGCCGAGGTCGCCCGAAAGGCCCTGGCCATGCTCGAGATCGACGAGGATGGGTTCGACGAGATGGACAAACGGATCATCGAGGGAATCATCTCCCTCTTTAACGGAGGTCCGGTCGGACTGAATTCCCTCGCCGTCGCCATCGGCGAGGAGGCGGGCACGCTCGAGGAGGTTCACGAGCCCTATCTCATCATGCAGGGCTACATCAAACGCACCCCCCAGGGCCGCGTCGCGCTGCCGCGGGCCTACCGGAAAATCGGCCTCGAACCGCCGAAAAACGCGTCCCAGGCGGATTTGTTCGACTGAAAATCCCGGACCGCACCGGAAGAGGGGAAGAATCCCGCCGTCGCGCGGCGGTTTGCTTTTTGCCGGCGAAGGGGGGGCAGCTCCCCTCCGCCGGGGAAAACGTTTGCGGTTCGTCGAACCGCCCTCCCGTCAATAAAAGCGGGGCGGCTGACCGGTGGATTCCAGCACGGAGAGCCAGAGGTCTCCGCCGGGATCGACGGTGCGGCGGGCGGAGGTGGCCACGGCGACGGGCAGGTGGATGTAGCTGCTGTGCCAGCGGGCGACGACCAGGCCGGTCTTGCCGGCCATCGCGGCGTGGACCGCCGCCTGACCCAGACGCATGCAGTAGATGCGGTCCTGAGGCGACGCCGGCACGCTGCGGATCATGTAGCTCGGATCAATGTATTTGAGGTTCAGATCCGTCTTCTTTTCCTTGAAGTAGTTTTCGATCCGGCCCTTGAGGAAGACGCCGATGTCCCCGAGCTTCTTGTTGCCGGAGGCATCCGTTCCACCGTCGGTTTCCATCAGTTCCTGACCGGCGCCCTCGGCCACGATCACCACGGCATGTCCGCGGTGGACCACGCGCCTGTAGAGGTATTCAAGGAGACCGTTGGGACCGTCCAGGACAAAGGGCACCTCGGGAATGAGCACGCAGTTGGCCTCGCCGCTGGCGATGGCGGCGGAGGAGGCGATGAAGCCGGAATGACGGCCCATCAGTTTGACCAGACCGACACCGTGCCGCGAACTCCGGGCTTCGGTGTGCGCGGCGTTGATGGCTTCGACCGCGGCGGCGCAGGCCGTTTCATAGCCGAAGCTCTTGTCCATGTAGATCATGTCGTTGTCGATCGTCTTCGGCACGCCGACCACGACCATGTTCAATCCGCGGCGCCGGGCCTCCTCGTCGATCGCCTTGCCGCCGCGCTGGGTGCCGTCCCCGCCGATGACAAAAAGCAGGTTGACCTTGAGTTCCTCCAGCCGGTCCACCATGCGCCCGACATCCTGGGGTCCGCGCGAAGTGCCGATGGCGGTGCCGCCGAAGGTGTGGATGTTGCTGACGTATTCGGGAGTGAGATGGCAGATGGGATGGCCGTAGTCGGGAATCAGGCCCTCGTAGCCGTAGGGAATGCCGTAAATGCGTTGGACGCCGTAGCGGTAATACGCCTGCAGGACGATGGCGCGGATGACATCATTGAGCCCCGGGCAGAGGCCGCCGCAGGTGACAATGGCCGCAACGGTGGAGCGGGGGTCGAAGTAGATTTTCCGGCGCGGTCCCGCCGCTTCGAAACACAGCGGCTCGGTGTCCTTTTTGAGTGTTTCCCGCAGGCCGGCCAGAGTGTGATCCACCAACACGCGAGCATCGTCACTGTAGAACGTGTGGGTACCGCATTCGGTAAAATGCTGTTCGAGCGGGGAAACGATCGAACGGATCCCAAGTGAACGGATGGCAAGAGTTTCCGGTGTCAGTTCCATGTCAAAAAATCCCTTTCCCTCTTTCCTCGCACAGATGACCCTACACGTGCCAATTCTTTTTCCCTTTTTGCGTCCAAATCGGCGCATGCGCCCGGTTTTGTGTCGATTTTGTGCGCCCGCCGTTGGGGGGTCTGACCATCCTGTGCTACGCTGCGGACAATGTCTGTATTTTTTGTCAGTGAAGCCTTGGTTCCGGGGGAGGCCGCGTTTGACACGCGGGCCATGGCCCGCGGCGAACCGGGTCTGCCCCGGAAATTCCGCTGGCGGGACCGGGAGCTGACCGTCACCGAGGTGCTGGAGAGCTGGAGGGAGTATGGCGACTGCCGCCACGGGAGCGGCGAGCGGTATCTGCGCCGGCACGGCTTTCGGGTTCGCACCGTGGACGGACTCGTGCTCCATCTCGCCTTCCAGCGGAGTTTCGGGCGGTCGCGCGCCGCGGCGCACTGGTGGTTGCGGCGCATCGAGCAATGAAACGGCCCGCCCCCTCGATTCGCACCCTGTCCCAGGCGCGGGCCTTCGTCCGCCGCAAGGGATTGGTGGGCATTTTTTCCAACAACGACGGTGCCATGCCCTGCCTGTGGGATGTGGTGGACCTGCCGCACCGTCGGCCGGGGGAAAAGGGCTGGGGACCGAAAATCACCGCGATCTGGACCTGGAAAAACGAACTGCCCGCCCGCTGGCCGGAGGAGATTTTTTACGGCAAGATTCCCGGCGGCCTGGCCGTTCTCATGAGCATGGAACGGCTGAAAACGCACTACCGCGAACATCATGTTCCGCTCCACAAATGCAGTCCCCTCGCCCGGAAGATCGCCGACCTGCTGCGCTTCGATCCCGCCACCACCACCGCCCTCCGCCGCGCCCTGGACATGACCCGGAAACCCGAAAAGTCCCGCTTTGATCGGGCGCTGCAGGAACTGCAGGTCACGCTCAACATCGCCCGCCGCAACAGCCTCGGGGACAAAAACGACACCTGGGTCCTCTTCCGCGAACAGCATCTCGACATCGTTCTTGCCGCCGAAAATGAATGACCGTTTCGAACGCCAGCTGGCCTTCATCCTCGAAGCCGACCGCCTGAAGGAAATTCAGCGCCGGTCCTATCTCATCTCCGGTTCCCGGGTGGAAAATTCCGCCGAGCACAGCTGGCACCTGGCGCTCAATGCGCTGATCCTTTCCGAATACGCCAACACCGGCCTCGACACCTTCCGGGTGCTGCGCATGCTGCTTGTCCACGACCTGGTGGAAATCGATGCCGGGGACACATTTTGTTACGACGCCGAGGGAAATGCCACCAAGGCGGCCCGCGAACAGGCGGCCGCCGACCGCCTGTTCGGCCTGCTGCCGGAAGACCAGGGTACGGAGTTGCGCGCGCTCTGGGAGGAATTCGAGGCGGGGGCGACGCCCGAGGCCCGCTTTGCCGCTGCCATGGACCGTCTCATGCCCGTGCTCCACAATTTGAAAAACCGGGGACGCGGCTGGAGGGAGCATGTCGTGAGCCCCGCGCAGGTGCTCGCCCGCAATGCTCTCATCGCCGAGGGCAGCGAAACGCTGTGGGCGTGGGTGAAAGGGGAGCTGGATCGGGCCTTTGCCGGGGGGCTGCTGGACCGGGAGCCGGGCGAGGGGTCCTGACCGCCACACGGAAGCGGGAGCTCCCTCCGAGGGCGCCCGGATGGGCACCGGAATTTTTGTTCGGACGCCGGAGGTTCGCGCCGCGGCCCGAAAAGAAAAAGGCGCCCGGGGGGGGATTCCCGGGACGCCCGAACGTTGAATTTTACAGCGCCAGCTTCACCGTCACGATTTCGAACGGCTTCAAATCCACCTTGATGTCCCCATCCTTGAGGGGGAGGGCGTCCTGTTCCTCTTCCATGAGGTTCGTGAGCCAGGCCTTGCGGACGGGGAGGGTGGTGGAGAGGGTCGCGGAACCGCGGCCGCCCTGCGCCTCGTAGAAGCGCACGATGAGGGCCCGGCCTTCCTCGGCCACCTTGACCGCCTCGATCACACCACGGTCCAGGTGGAAGAAGGAACGCGAGGCGGGAAGCGGACCGGAGGAGGGTTGGGTTTCGCGGACGATCAGGGGCACATTGAGGGCGTAGGCCTCCTCGATGACCCCCGCGGTGCGCAGGTCGCCGGCGTGCGGCAGGAGCGCGTAGGTGAAGCGCTGGTGACCGCGGTCGGCGAGCGGGTCGGGCGAAATCGGAGCCCTCAGCAGGCTGAGACGCATGACATGGCCCTGAATGTCGTAGCCGTATTTGCAATCGTTCAACAGGGCCACGCCGTAGCCGGCCTCGGAGAGGTCGGCCCATTTCTGACCGCACACCTCAAACCGCGCCAGATCCCAGCTCGTGTTGGTGTGGGTGGGACGCTCGAGGTGACCGTATTGGATCTCGTAGGTGGCGCGCGGCGAATGGATGTCCACCGGGAAGGCCACCTTCAGCATCTTCTGGCTTTCCTGCCAGTTGACCTCCGTCGGGAAGTCGATGCGGGCCGAACCGGCGCGGAGGATGATGTCCTGCTCCAGCAACGACTGACCAAAGGAACGACGCACCCGGACGACGGCGCGCAGCGGTCCCTTTTCCACCACGGAGAGCCGGTCGATCGTGTCGATCGTCTCGAACTTTTCCTTGTAGAACACGTCCACGTCCCAGGCGTCCCACATGTTCGGAATGTCCTCGTGGAGGTGCAGGACGTTGCCGGGACCGCGGAGCACTTCGCGTTTGGCCTGCAGGTCGTAGACGCTGGTGAGGTGTCCCTTGGTGTTGATCTTCACCCGCAGGAGGCCGTTTTCCAGCGTGATGCCCTGGCGGGTCTCCGTGACCTTGACCGGTGTCTCCGCGACATGAAGGGCCGGATCCTTCGCATCCACCACGGCATAACCGCAGGGAGGCACGTCCACGTTGGCGACGCTGCCGTCGGGAAGGGAAATGATTTCCCGGCGGCGGAATCCGAGGGTGTTCGAAACGATGACCGGCCGGTCGAAGCCCGTCGTGTCGATGAGGGATTCCAGCGTGCCGAAGGCGGAGTCGCGCACGGATTCGCCGAGCACCCGCACGGTTTCATAATCGCGGTCGGCGTCCTGATACACCCAGTGGATCGACGAGCCCGGGATGATGTCGTGAAATTGATTCAGCAACACCAGCTTCCAGGCGCGTTCGAGGGCGAAGCGGTGGGTGTGGGTGTCCCTGGCGCCGAGGCCGGTGACATCATAGACGGCCCGGTCGGGATTGGCGGCGTTTTCCTTGCGGTCGGGAGCCAGCGCGAGGCTGACCGCATCGAAAAATTCGGCGTCCCGCAGCAGGAACTCGGACTTGCGGTTGCCGCGCTTCGTGCGGGCCTGGCTGGTGTAGGTGCCGCGGTGCAGTTCGAGGTAAAGCTCGCCCACCCAGACGGGCAGGTCGGTGGCGTCGGCTTCGGCCTTCTCGAAGAAGGTGATGGCCTTTTCAAGTTCCACCTTGGGCAGGCCGTTGAAGTCCTTGAGGCGCGCGGCCCGCTCGAGCATTTCGATGGTCGGCCCGCCGCCGCCGTCGCCGAAGCCGTACGCCAGCAGCGAGCGCGTGGCGCGGTCGTGTTCCTTGAAATTCCGGACGTTGTGAACGAGTTCCGACGGCGCGATGGTGGCGTTGTAGGTGTCGGCCGGCGGGAAGTGCGTGAAGATCCGGGTGCCGTCGATGCCCTCCCAGAGGAAGGTGTGATGCGGAAAGCGGTTGAACTGGCTCCACGAAATCTTCTGCGTAAGGAAATACTCCACGCCGGATTTTTTCATGATCTGCGGCAGGGAGGCCGCGTAACCGAAGACGTCGGGAATCCAGACATCGCGGGTCCGGTAGCCCAGTTCCTTCTCGAAAAACCGCTTGCCGTTGAGAATCTGCCGCACCAGCGATTCGCCGGAGACGAGATTGCAATCCGTCTCCACCCACATCGAGCCGACGGGTTCCCACTGTCCGCGTTTGACCGCCTTCTTGATGCGCTCCCAGATCTCCGGATAGTAGGCCTTCATCCAGTCGTACTGCACCGCCTGCGAGCAGACGAAGACGTACTCCGGATATTTTTCCATGTAGTCGAGCGCCGTGGAGAAGGTGCGGGCGCACTTGCGGATCGTCTCGCGCAGCGGCCAGAGCCAGGCCGTGTCGATGTGGGCGTGGCCCACCGCGGAGAGCGTGTGCACGGTGTCCCCGTTGCGGCGGCGCAGCACCCCGCGCAGGGCGGCGCGGGCCGGCTTGAGGGAGTCGCGGCGGGTTTCGCTGAAACGGTTGACCGCCTCGTTCAGCGCGGCGCGGAGTTCGCCCCGGCGCTGGGAGTCTTCCGGCATCGCCTCCATGGCCTCAAAGGCCAGCTTGAAGTCATGGTAGAAGTCGAAGGCTTCCTGGTCGAAGGTGGCCAGTTCGGCCTGCTCGAGCCGGTAACGGCGGGTGCCGTGGTAATCCGGCAGGTTGAGTCCCTGGGTTTCCCCGGATTCCGTGGTGCCGCCATTGGCCGCGGCCTCGACAAAAAACTCGAACTTTTCCCCGCCTTTCGCCTTTTCGGCGATTTCCACCTCCCGGCGGTTGGCATTGATGGCCCGGACCGGTTTGCCATTCTGGAAAACCAACCCTTCGGCGGTGAACCCCTCGCGGCCGATATTGGTCAGCCGGACACGGGCCACGACGGTCCGCCCTTTCCATTCCTTCGGCACTTCCCCACGGAAACGGAACCAGGTCGTGTCCCAGAGGCCCCCCCACATCTCGCCGACGGCGAAGGGGGTGTATTTCGCCTTGAAGGCCTTTTCGGGCGGCACCGGTTCGCCGCCCACGTCCCAGGCGGCGACCTCGACGGGGGCGGTCTCCGGATAAATGAGCTTCTCGATGCGGCCAAGGGCCTGACGGATACGTCCTTCGGTTTGGACCGGATGTTTCAGCATGACAGGAAAAAGCGGAAACTTAAGCGAGACAGGGCGAGTGTCGAGAGGGTTCTTTGCCGGAAGGCCCGGAATTTCCCACGGGTCCCCCCCAGAATTCCGGTGGACTTTTCCCCGGTTCGGCGATTGATTAACCGTTCCTTATCGTTCCATGTTCAACTGGATTCTCAAGACCATCGTCGGCAGCAAGAACACGCGCGAACTGCGCCGCATGCAGCCGATCATCCGGCAAATCAACGAGATTGAGCAAAAACTTGCCTCCGTTTCGGATGACGAACTTCGCGCCAAGACGGCGGCCTGGAAGCAGGAATTGTCGGCCATCACCGATGACGAGAAACTCGCCGCCCGTCTCGACGAGATTCTTCCCGAGGCCTTTGCGGTGGTGAAAAATGCTGCCCGCCGTCTGACCGAGCGCAAGCATTCGTTCACCGTCTGCGATCAGCCCGTCACCTGGGCGATGGTGCATTTCGACGTCCAGTTGATCGGCGGCATCGTCCTGCACCGCGGCCGCATCGCGGAAATGGCCACCGGTGAGGGCAAGACGCTCGTCGCCACCGCCCCCGTGTACCTCAACGCGCTGACGGGCCGCGGCGTCCATGTCGTGACGGTCAACGACTACCTCGCCCGCCGCGACGCCGAATGGATGGGGCAGCTCTACCAGTTTCTCGGTCTCACCGTCGGCATCATCCAGCACGACCAGCCGCCGGACATCCGCCGCGCGCAATACCAGGCCGACATCACCTACGGCACCAACAGCGAGTTCGGCTTCGATTACCTGCGCGACAACGGCATGGCCACCAGCCGCGACCAGCAGGTGCAGCGCGGCCATTATTTCGCCATCGTCGACGAGGTGGATTCCATCCTCATCGACGAGGCGCGCACACCGCTCATCATCAGCGGTCCGGCCACCGTCTCCACCCATCAGTACGACCGCTTCAAGCCGCTCGTCGAACAGCTCGTGCGCAAACAGACCATGCTCTGCAACCGCCTGGCTTCCGACGCGAAGGAACTTTACGAGGCCGGCAAGAAGGAGGAAGCCGGCCGCACGCTCTTCAAGCTCAAGCTCGGCCAGCCGCGCAACAAGGCGCTCATGCGTCTGATGGAGGATCCCGAGATGCGCAAGCTCATGGAGAAGGCGGAGCTGGACTTCTACAAGGACACCGAGGGCAAGGCCCGTCTGGTCGAGCTGAAGGAGGAGTTGTTCTTCACCATCGACGAACGCCAGCACGACGCCGACCTCACCCAGAAGGGCCGCGATTTCCTCAATCCGAACGACCCCGACGCCTTTGTGCTGCCGGATCTGCTCACGGAGTTTGCCGACATCGATGCCGACCCGTCGCTGTCCGACGCGGAGAAGGCCCGGAAAAAGGCCGAACGCCAGCAATACACCGACTCGCAGGCCGAGCGCATCCACAACATTTCCCAGCTCCTCAAGGCCTACTGCCTCTTCGAAAAGGACGTCGAATATGTCGTCGAGGACAACAAGGTCATCATCGTCGACACCTTCACCGGCCGCAAGATGCCCGGCCGCCGCTGGAGTGACGGCCTGCACCAGGCCGTCGAGGCCAAGGAGGGGGTCCAGATCGACCGCGAGACCCAGACGCTCGCCACCATCACCATCCAGAATTATTTCCGCCTCTACCTCAAGCTGGCGGGCATGACCGGCACGGCCGAGACCGAGGCGAACGAGTTCCACGACATCTACGGGCTCGACGTCAACGTCATCCCGACCAACCGTCCCATCCGGCGCATCGACGAAAACGACCGGATCTACAAGACCCGCCGGGAGAAATACAATGCGGTCGTCGAGGCCATCAAGGCCGCCCACGCCAAGGGCCAGCCGGTCCTCGTCGGTACGGCCAGCGTGGAGGCCTCGGAGCTGCTTTCGCGCATGCTCAAGCGCGAGAAGATCCCGCACAACGTCCTCAACGCAAAATACCACATGCAGGAGGCCGAGATCGTTCAGCGCGCCGGCCTGAAGGGCGCGGTGACCATTTCGACCAACATGGCCGGCCGCGGCACCGACATCAAACTCGGCGAGGGTGTCGCGGAACTCGGCGGCCTTTATGTCATCGGCACGGAACGCCATTCCTCCCGCCGCATTGACCGCCAGCTGCGCGGACGCTGCGCCCGCCAGGGCGATCCGGGTCTGTCGCGGTTCTACGTGAGCTTCGAGGATGATCTCATGCGCAACTTCGGCGCCGCCGACCGCATGACCAAGATCATGGAGACCTTCGGCCTCAAGGAGGGCGAGGAGCTCGAACATCCCTGGCTCAACAAGAGCGTCGAAACCGCGCAGAAACGCGTCGAGCAGCGCGATTACATGATCCGCCGCCGCACGCTCGAGTTCGACGACGTCATGAACCGCCAGCGTGAGGTGATTTACGGCTACCGCCAGGAGGTGATGGATTCCGAGGATCCCCGCACGCTCATCAACGAGGTGATCGAGGAGGCCGTACCCAAGAAGGTCGCGGAGTTTCTCGAAGCCGGACCGGACGGGGAACCCGACCGCACCGGACTCCTGAACTGGATCAATTCGACCTTCCCGCTGGGACTCTCCGCCGAAAAGGCCGCTCTCGAGACCCGCAGCGTGGAGGAAAACGCCAAGTGGCTCGTGGAGGTCATCAAGGACGCCTACGCCCGCAAGGCCTCCATGGAACACGCCGAGGCCCTGCGCGGACTCGAGCGCTACGTCATTCTCAATGCGGTCGACCGCCTCTGGCAGGAACACCTCTATGCCATGGACGGCCTGCGCGAGGCGGTGTACCTGCGCGCCTTCGCCCAGAAGGATCCGTTGATCGAATACAAGAACGAGGCCTTCGCGATGTTCAGCGAGTTGATGGACAACATCAAATTCGAGGTCCTCAACAACCTCTTCCGCAGCACGACCAACCTGCAGGCCTTTGAAAACCTCCTGCGCAGCCTGCCGCAGAGCCTGCTCCAGGGCGACCTGGCCGCGGCCGCCCAGGCTCCGGCGGAAAGGACCGCGGAATCCCCGGCCTCCGCCCCGCAGCCCCCGCCCGCGCCCAAAATCGAACTGCCCCTCAAGCGGGAGCTTCCGCGCGTGGGCCGCAACGACCCCTGCCCGTGCGGCAGCGGGAAAAAATTCAAGAGCTGCTGCGGTCGGGTGGCCTGAGGGACGGAGACCGTCGGTCAGCGGCTCATTTGACAACCCGTTGACACAATGGCACGGTGTACAACCGGGGAATGAAAAAGGAATTCAAGCCAAAGAATGGCTGGCGGACATCGTTGATTTTCGCGCGGCGGAAATCGCAGTCCGGGACGGAAAACAAACCGTTTGTCCCTCCGGCGATTCCGGCGATGGTCCCGAAGGAAGCCTGGGAGAGTTGGTCATTGCTGCGGCGCAGTTGGTTTTTGCGTTCTCCGCTTTCCGTGACCTTTGCCGGGGCGGCGGCCCAGGGGAGCCCGGTGAAGGCCAAACCCAAGGTGGCGAAGACGGGCGAATCGACCCCGCTTCCGCATACGCCGGTCCGGCGCTCGACGCTCATCGACATCGTCAAGTCCAAGCGGACGTCCGTGTCGGGTTGACGGTCCGGCCACTTCCGGTGAAGCGGTGACCCTTGCGGTTCGACAGACTTTTTCCTCCGATGTCCGACGAATCTGAAAATCCCTCCCACGAAGCCGAGGCGGGTCCGCCTCCCGCGGACGGCGAATCCACGCCGGCCGAGTCCGGGCGCAGGAAACTTCCCGCCGGCTGGCTGCCCAAACACGGCAACCCCAAGGCGCAGGCCCCCGTTTTTGTCGAGGAACCGCCGCCGCCTCCCGCCGGAAACAAACGGGCCTGGCTCCTCGGCCTAGCGCTGGTCCTCGTGATCCTGGCCGGGGCGTCCTGGGTACTGTTCTTCCGACCGGCGTCCCAGCCGCTTCCGGAAAGCCCCGGTTCCTCCGCGGCGAGTCCCGCGCCCCCCAGCGCCGAGGAACTTCGCCGGCTCGAATTGCACAACCTCCGCTCCCAACTCCGGTCGGCTTTGAACCGGCGGGAGTGGGAGGAAATTGAATCCCACGCCCGGCGGATCCTTGAGAGGGAACCCGCCGACGGCGAAGCCTGGCACGCCATGGGCTGGGTCTTCGAAAAAAACCGCGCCTGGGACGAGGCGGCGCAGGCGTATGGCCGGGCGGCCGAGGCCGGTTTCCTCCGCCCCCAGGTCCTGCTCAAACGGGCCACGATGCTGCGCCACCTGAATCGCCACAAGGAAGCCCTGGCCGACCTCGAGGAATCCGCACGCCTGGATCCCGACACCGTCGTCACCTCCAACCTGATCCTCATCTGCAGGATCCAGGCCGGACACCCGGAGGAGGTGCGCACGGAGGTGCGGAACCTTGAGAAAATCGGCCTGGTGGGGTACTCCGACCGCTACCTCCTCGGAAAGGCCGCCCTGGAACTGCGCGACGGCGATTTCTCCGCCGCCGCCCGCTCCCTGTCGGACTTTCGCGCGCGGGTTCCCCTGCCCCTTTTCGCCGCCCTCATCCAGGATTCCTATTTCGACCCCTTTCGCGCCGAACCCGCCCTCCGGCCGTTTCTCCTCCTTCCCGAATAGCGCTCCCACCCCGGGGAAAAAGCAGAAAAACCGAACTTTTCGCATCCGGTTGCTTTGATTTTTCTTGCATTCCGTCGACCTGTGTTCAAGTTCTGGGCGAATCCTTTCACAACAGGTTGCATGAAAAAGCTTTTTCTCTCTGTCCTTTTGACCGTGCTCTGGGCGCCGGGATTGCTTGAGGCCACCGTTTTGTATGAGGCCTTCAACGTGGAGTGGAGCGGCGGCGGCAGTGCCCTGCCGATCACGCTGTCGCAGCCGATGACGAAGACGGACACGTACTACATTCAATACACGGTGAGTTTGACCAGCACCGTGCCGCCGGTGATTCCCAATGTGGATCCCAACAATCGCAACAGCGCCTATCCGTATGTGAATCTGAACAACAACACGAACGGCGGCGCCGCATTTCTGTTTTACCTCGGGGGCGGATACAATAACGACTTCCTGTTTTCGACCGGTTTCACGACCTCCACGTGGAACACGAACGAGTTTTCGGCCACGGACGCCACCGGACCCAATTCCGCGAACCGCGTTTCCACCGGTTTGGTCGCGCAATATTCCACGCCGGAGTATGGCACGGTGAAGTATGAGGTGACCATGATTGTCAACATGGGCGCGGGCACCTACGACTATCTGCTGACCAAACTCGACGGATCCGGCAATGTGCTCGACCAGTCGGCGCTGATGGGACTGGATCTCGTGAAAGGCAACTACTGGAACAACAACCAGACCTTTTCCAACCTGATGTTCCAGAGCAGCACGAGCCAGATGACGGCCCACTTTGACCACATCATCGTGTCCGAAGGACCCTTTCCTGTTCCGATTCCCGAGCCGGGAACGGTTGTCCTTGCCGGATTGGGTGCGGCGCTGCTGGGGTTGTCGCGCCGGCGTCGGAGAGCCTGATGGCCTGGCGACGGTGGGCGCCGGGGATCGCGGCACTGGCGATTCTGGCGGCCGCCTGCTGGCCGATCCTGGGAGCGGGATTTTGCCCCTGGGATGACCGGCTCTATACGGCGGAGAATCCCCTCGTCAAAAACGGGCTTTCCCTTCCCGCCATCGTCGGGGCGTTCACCTCGACCTGGGAAAACAACTGGAGTCCGCTTTTTTGGATTTTTCTGGCGGCGCAGGTTTCGCTGGCCGGAGGGATTTTTGCGTCGGTGTTTCATGCGGTCAGCGTCCTGCTGTGCCTGGGAAATGCGGTCCTGTTGGCCGCGGTGGCCCGTCGCTTTTCGCTCTCCCTCGGGGTGGCCGTGGTGGTGACCGCCCTTTACGCGCTGCATCCCCTGCGGGTCGAGGCGGTGGCGTGGATTTCCGCGCAGAAGCATCTGCTGGCGGCGGCATTCCTGCTGGTCTCGCTGCTTTTTTATCAGCAGGGCGCAGGACGGGAACGGTTGGACGGAAAGTCTCTGGTTCTCAGCCTGCTGGCTTATGCGGCCAGTCTGTTGTCCTCGCAAATCGGCGTGGGATTTCCCGTCTTTCTTTTTCTCTGGGAGGCCTGTCGCGGATCGCGAAGCGCCTTCCGGGACGCGTTTTTCCGGTCGGCGGGATATTTCCTGCTGGCGGCCGCGGCGGCGGCGGTCACGCTCTGGGTGAACTGGCGTCCGGCCGCCCAGGCGGTGCCGTGGTTCGATCACCCGCTGGCCCACCGCCTTCTGCAGGCGGCCGGATCGCTGGGCTGGCAGGCCGGTGCCTGGGTGTGGCCGGCCGGCCTAGCGGGATTTTACCCCTGGCCGGCCCGGCAGATCGGGCTCTATGCGTTGGGCGGGGTGCTGGTTCTCCTGGCGGCGGCGGGACTCATCTGGAAATTCCGCAAAACGGATCCCCTGCTCGTGGCGGGTCTCGGCGGGTTTCTGGCGTGTTTTTTTCCCGTTTCCGGATTGCTGGCCATGCCCATCGAGTTCACGGCGGATCGCCTCACGTATGTGCCGGGACTTTTCCTGGCGCTGGCTTTGGGGGCGGGGTTGCAGCGCGCATGGGGCGCCGGGGCGCGCTGGCCGGTGTATGCCTGCGGAGCCGCCGCGCTGGTCCTTGCGCCGCTGAGCTTTCGCCAGGCCGGATTCTGGCGGACCGAACGCCGTATCGTCGACCGGACCCTCTCGCTGTATCCCGACAGCGTGCCGGCCCGGATCAATGACGCCACGCTGGCGGGACTGGAACACGATCCGGAGGAGGCGCTCGAACGGTTCCGGGAAATCCGTGCGTCCCATCCGCTTTACGAGGTTGTCTGGTCCAACGAAATGACCCTGTTGCTGCAGGCGGGCCGCACGGACGAGGCCATCGGGGTGGGCCGGGAGGCGGTCCGGCACATTCCCGCATCCGTGCCCCTGAATTACCGGGTCGGGGTGCTGCTGCTCGAAGCCGACCGCCCGGAGGAAGCCCTGGAATATCTGCGCAGGGCCCGCGGGTTGAGTCCCCAAAGCGTGCAGCCCGCATGGCAGCTGGCGCGCGCCCTGGTGCGGACCGGAAGGATCAAGGAAGCCCTTCCGATTCTGGAACTGCTGACCCTCTCGTTGCAGGGCGACCCGGATTACTGGGATCTGCGCGGGGAGGCGCATGATCGCAACGGGGACTGGCAGCAGGCCGCCGCCGCCCGGAAGGCCGCCGCTTCCCTTCGCCGAAAAACCGCTCCGTGAATCCCCGGGGCTTGCCTGAACCTTCGGGCTTCCCCCATCATGCGCCGCCGTGTTGCATGTCGTCCTGGTCGAACCCGAAATCCCGCCCAATACCGGCAACATTGCGCGCCTTTGTCTGGCTGCCGGCGCCCGGCTCCACCTGGTGGAACCGCTCGGGTTCTCGCTCGACGAAAAGGCGCTTCGCCGCGCGGGCATGGATTATTGGGACCGGTGCGACGTCATGACCTGGCCGTCGTTCGACGCCCTCAGGCAGGCGGCCGGGGACGCCCGGTTTTTTTATTTCACCACCAAAACCCGGAGGATCTTTTGGGAAGCCTCCTTCCGGGACGGCGACCATCTGGTCTTTGGCCGGGAAACCCGTGGCCTGCCGGAAAGTCTGCTGGCCGCCCACCCGGAACGCTGTCTGACCATTCCGCAACAACCCGAGGCCCGCAGTCTCAACCTCGCCACCGCCGCCGGCATCGCCCTTTACGAGGCCCTGCGCCAGATTCGCACCGGATGAGCACGATCGAACTCCGCCACCTCACCAAGGTGTTTCGCACTTACCGCAAGGAAAAGGGCATCGCCGGCGCCGTGAAAGGACTCTTCCACCGCGAATACACCGAAACGCGGGCCGTCGACGGGGTGAGCTTTTCCATCGCCGAAGGTGAATTTGTCGGTTTTCTCGGCCCCAACGGCGCCGGCAAGACCACCACGCTGAAGATGCTTGCGGGCCTGCTGCATCCCACGTCCGGCGAGGCCTCGGTGCTGGGGTTCACCCCGTGGGAGCGCCGCGACGGCATGAAGCGCCGGATCAGCCTGCTGATGGGCCAGAAAAACGCCCTCTGGTGGGACCTGCCGGCCCGCGAATCCCTCGAACTCAACCGCGCCATCTACGAGATCCCCCGCGCCGAATTCGACCGCAGCGTGGCCGAACTGACCGAGATGCTCGACGTGCGCGCCCAACTCGATGTGATGGTGCGCGAACTCAGTCTCGGCCAGCGCATGAAGATGGAGCTCATCGCCGCCCTGCTGCACAACCCCAGGGTGCTTTTCCTCGACGAACCCACCATCGGTCTCGACGTGGTCAGCCAGAAAACCGTGCGCGAGTTTCTCAAGGTTCACAACGCCCGCCGCAAAACCACCATCCTCCTCACCAGCCACTACATGCAGGACATCGAGGAGCTGTGCGAACGGGTCATCCTCATCGATCACGGCCGCCTCATGTTCGACGGCCCCCTCGAGCGCATCGTGGAACGGTTCGCCAACAACAAGATCGTCGAAGCCAAATTTTCCGCGCCGGTCACCTCGGACTTCAGCGAGCTGGGCCGCGTACTCGAACAGTCCGCGGATTCCGTCCGCATCGAAACCCCGCGCCCCCGCGTCGCCGAAGTGTCCCGGTCCCTCCTCGACCGGGCCCCCGTCGCCGATCTCACCATCACCGAGCCGCCCATCGAAGACGTCATTCGCCAGGCCTTCGGCAGCAGGGAATAAATCCCTCCCCGGAAACCCCGCGCAACCGTCCGCTCGGAGAATGGCGTTCTCCGGAGCCCCTTCGTCATTGGCCCGGATGGGGAATTCAGTCCTACAACCAGACGCATAAAATATTTGACAACCAGTTGAACAATTGGCAGGAATCCGGTTGTGATGGTGAAAGGAAATTTGTCGAAGGATTGTTATTCCGCTTGTTTAAACGCCTTTGAGTTTTTCCTGCGCACGCAGCCGTTCAAAAAGATTTCAATCAACCCATTGCAAAAATTTCCCGCAAAGATCCACCAATGAAAACGCTTTCTTTGTTCCGCCCCGGACTGGTTCGATGGGGGGTGCTGGCCGTGATGGCCACCGTGGCCCTGCAAAGCGGCTTTGCCGTCATCAAGGTTCCCCGGGATTTCCCGCTTGAGTTGACCAACGGGGATGAGGCCGCGGGGAGGGACCACCTCGCCAAACTGGTTGCCGTTTACCGCAATGACGTGGTGCTGCTGGCCAATCCGGAGGAGGCCTTCGCGAAGGAGATCCGGGAAATGACCGGAACGCCGGCGTTTCGGGAGAAATTGCTGAAGCTTGCCGCGGCGGGGGGAGGGCAGCTGAGCGCGGAATCCCTTGGCACGGCCGCAGCCGCCCTGACCCGCCAGAATCCCGACGAGGCGCCGCGCATCATGGCGTCGGCTCTGGAGTTGTTGAGTGAAGGGTCCCGTCCGGTTTCCGTTGAGGATCGCTCCGTGGTGGGACGGGGGGTCATCAGCGGCATTCCCTACAATCTGAAGAATCGTCCCGAACTGATCGCCTCGGTGATCGGGGTGGGGGCCCGCGGACTCAAACAGACTGCCTCCACCGACGTGGTGCGGCGTTTGCGCGAGTTTGCCATCTATGACTACCCCATCGGAGAGCGGGACTTCAAGGGGGACGACCCGGCCTCGCCGTCCGGTTCCCAGTCGCTCACCAGCACCCAGGCCGCCCAGGCCCTCGCGCTGGACCAGGCCCTGGTGGATGCCGGCATCCTCAGCCCCTACGTGGCGACGCCCGACTTTCTCGTGATGGCCGACAATTTTGCCGCCGATCAACTGGAGGAGACCTTCTTCTCCGGAGATCAGGGCGTCATCAATCAGGGGGCGTTCTTTGCTCCGGGAAGTCCGGGCTCCGCCGGCGGGGCGGGCTCTTCCGGCAACCAGATCAATCCCCAGCCGCCTCCGGCGTCGTAAGCTTTTAAACAGGCTTCCCTCCGGCCTGTTTGACCGCCGGCCCTCCGAAAGGGGGGCCGGCTTCTTTTTTTGGAGGCTCTTCCCCGGAGCCTTTTCCATAGGGTTGGGGCCGATCTTTGTGTCGTCCCGGTTCGGGGTCTTGCCGTGCCGGTGAGACGCCCCGCAGCGCCGGTTTTTTTTACCGTCCGAGAAAACTCACTCCGGCCGCGGCCAGAACGGCAAAGAGGAGGCACCACGGGATGGCGCCGCCCGCGATCCAGAGCAGGAGATGCAGGGGCCGGGCCCCCAAGGCGAGGGCGATGAGCGCGGCAAAATACGGTCCGCATGTGACGGGGGCCAGCAGGCCGAGTCCGGGCAGCCCGAACCGGTTCCAGGCGCGCCAGAAGAGTTTTTTGGGATCGGGATGCGGGGAGATCCTGAATTTTCGCTCCAGCCATTTGCGCGCCGGCTCCCCGACGACCAGCATCGCCGCGGCGATGGCCGTATACCCCGCCCAGGCGGCGAACGCGGCGGCGGCGGGATGCAGCTTCATCGCCACGCCCGTCGGGATGGCGGCGATGAAATAAACAACCCCCAGGCCAAAGACCGTGGCCAGGGCTCCCAATGTTCCGCTCACAGACACCCCCTCATGCGAAAGTGGCGGAGCTTGGCGAATCCGGCGGAAAAGAAAAGCGGCGATTGCGGGGGATTTTGCCTGAAGGACCGCCGGCCTCTTTCCGCCTCCGGTGTGTTTTGGGAAGGACCGATTTCACGGAAGCAGCATGAAGGCGGCGCCCACGATGAGGGTCGGGATCAGCGCCGCGAGGAAAAGTTTCAGCGGCTTCACGCCGTCCGGGCCGAAGGCGGACTGCAAAATCGATTGCCCCGCGGGGTTCGGCGCGTTGGCAATGACGGTGAGACCGCCGCCGGTGACGGCCCCGGCCACCACGGCGAACTTCAGTTCGTCGGTGAAATCCGGAACCAAGGTGGCCAGGTAGGTGATGGCGGCGTTGTCGTTCACCGCCGTGAGCATCGTGGCGCCGATCATGAGCGGCCATTCGCTGAGTTCGCCCAGCACCGGGGCGATCCACCATTGCTGACAGCCCCCGTGCGCCACCAACGCGGCCAGGAAAAAGCCGACCAGCATGGGCCCGCGCAGTCTGATGGAGCTTTGATGCCGCTCCGTGGCCACCACGAAGGCGAGGAAAAAGAGCAGTCCGATGACCACAAGCGCCGGGTAGTGCGCGTTGAGCACCGTCCAGGCAATGGCAAACAGATGAACGGCGGTGATGAAGGGCGGCACGGGCTCCTGTTTCTCGGACCGTTCCCCATCCCGCGACCGCAGCGCAAGCAGCTCCCGGCGGAAGATGACGAAAAACAGAAGGTTTGCGACGAGGATTCCCACGATGGCCTTCCAGCCGAAATGCAGAAACATGAACCCCAGACCCCAATCCCATTTGCCGGCCACCATCACCACAGGCGGGGCGGCGAAATGACTCAGCGTTCCGCCCACCGAGATATTGACAAAAAGCAGGCCCAGGGTCGCGTAGCGCAGCTTTTCACCGGGCTGGAGCCGGTAAAAGCGCTCAAGCAGGAGCATTGCGCAGATGGTCATCGCCGCGGGCTCCGTGATGAACGAACCCAGCAGCGGGCCGATGGTGAGGATGGAAAACCACCACGCCGCCGGTGTTTTGCCCCCGAGGGCGGCGACCCGTGAAAGACAGGCCTCCGCAAAGCGGAGAACGGGCTTCGAGCTCGCGATGGCCATCACCACAAACACGAAGATCGGCTCCACGTAGTTCAGGTGATTGAAATAATTCACCATCGTTCCCCAACCCTTGAAAATCACGATGGCCACACCCAGCGGCACCAGCCAGATGCCGAACACGGCCTCCACCTCGCCGAGAAAATGAAACACCGTGGCCCGGAAGCGCAGCCGGTCCCGGGTGCGCAGGATCTCCGGATCACGGCTGGTTGCATCCAGTCCGTCAAGTTGGTGCTCCCAGGCATGTGCCTGATGCAGGAATTTGGACGAGAGGAAGGTGTGGCAGATCGCCAGAAAAAAGATCACCGTCGCGACCAGATTGAACGGCTGCTGGGCCACCCGTCCGGCCAGTTTCGCGAACAGACCCGTCACCGCGCCGTCATGGTAGCTGTCCACCGACGGCGGAAAGGCCTCCACTCCCGCCGGGACCGAAGCCGCCTGGACGGACGGGAGCGCCAGCACCACGAGAAGGATCAGGACCGCGACCGCTTTCCAGCCAATCCCCCAATCTCTCACCGGATAACTTCCCATTCGCACGGCGTTCCCTTTCAAGACCGTTTTACCGGACTCAATAATCTCCCGGAGCGGATTCAGTGGCATCGTCGGTTTGGGCGGGGGACGGTTCGGTTTTGGGCAGCGCCTTTTCGGCCGCCTTCAGAATTTCCTCGGCGCCGATGTATTTGTAGTCGTCGAGGACAAATTTCCGCAGCTGCCCCGGCGCGGCCTCGTATGTCAGATCCGCAATGCCCTTGCTCTTCCAGCGCTTCAGGCTGATGGACCGCACCTTGTCCAGCGGGATCCGCCGGTTGTCCGGCAGGATGATCACATCGTTTTCGAGCCGGGTGGTGGTGGGAAGCGAAACAAAATAATGCCGCGCGCACAGCGCGGCCGCGATGAAGGCCCCGATGCTGATGAGGATCTGCAGCCGCAGGTCGCTGTCCTCATATTTCTTCTTGGGCGGGGTGTCCGACCATCCCCTTTCCCGCGCGGCGGCGGTCCACGCCTTTTCCAGTTCCGGCGTGTCCTTGCCGTATTGCTCCTTCAGCGGCGCATACACCTCCCAACGCTTGTTGTTTTGCGGCCAGGCCCAAAGTCCGTCGTAAAGAAACCAGGCTCCGGCTCCGGTAATGATCAGCGTCATGAGGAGCATGCGTTGTTTCCATTCCTTGCTGATGACGGCGGTGACGGTGGAGTTCACGACAGAGAGGGTTGCGGTTGAATTAACTAGGGCCCCGGCCCTCAAGTGGCAAGCCCGGCCGAAGACGCGGGAAAAAGCGGAAAGCGGAAGTCGGAAAGCGGAAACAAAAAAATGTGCTGACGCGCGGGCCGTGTTGGGTGCGAAGCGCGTTGAGCCGTTTCCTCCTTTTCACTTTTCCTCCCTCCCCAGGCCCCCCGGTCTTCGGTCCTCGGCCTCACCTCCACTCATGCTTAGGATACTGCCGTTGCAGCTGCTGCTTGAGTTTCGGATAAGCCTCGACCCAGAACGTCTTGAGGCTGCGCGTGACCTGCACCGGACGCTGATTGGGGGCAAGCACCTGGATGGTCACCGGGACGCGCCCCAACGCAATCCGGATGTCGTCCCCGACCCCGTAAAGATCCTGGATGCGCGCCGCCAGGGTGGGCTCGCCTCCATACGTGATCTTGGCGCGGCGGCCGCCCGGGAGTTGATAGCGTTCGGGGGCATGACGGTCCACGAACTGCTGCTGGGCGGGCTCGAGCAGCGAACGGGCGAGGGGAAGGATGGGGCGGTCCTTGATTTCGCGATAGCTGGTGGCGCCCTCGCAGGCAAGGTGGATGATGTATTCGCGCTCCTCCGGTCCGAGGGTGGGGAGTCTCTGTTCGGGTACGGCCCGGGCGAGGAAATTGACGCGTTCGATCCATTGCTCGACCGCATCGTCCCAGGCGGTGAGCCTGAGCTCGCCGGCCGTCACGACTCCGGCCAGGCAGATTGTGGCCTCGGCGGACGGCGTGGCGTCGCGGTCCTGGGCTTCAATGACCAGATCGCGGAAGATCTTTTCCCGCCGCACCACGACACGCTTCTGCGAGTTGTCGAAAATGTGGGAGGACTTTTCCTGGAAATCTTCGGGAAACATTTCCTGCAGCCAGCTTTCCTGGATCTCGGTGGCCAGCGAAATGAGCACCTGGGCGTCGCCACCCCGGCCTTCGATCTCGGTGATTTCCGCCCCGACAATCAGCCGGCTGTTTTGCGCGACACTTGAACGGGCAAGCTGACCGCGCCGTCCATGCACAATGTCGCAAACCAGCGTGCCCCCGCTGCGGCGGCGCGCCACCTGGTCGGCAAATCCCGCCAGAATGCAGCGCGCGATGTCCTCGTCCCGGGCCTTGTCCGCATGGACGTCGAGATTTTCCTCCCGCGCGATGTCGAGGAACTGCTCGAAGAGTTTGTTCACCTGCCGGGCGGCCTCGCCGTGGATGGCCAGCGGACGCAGGGCGTCCATGCGGAAGCCGTGTTCCTTCGCATACGTGAAGGCCCGGATGAGAATCAGAAAGTCCGACAGGCCGTCGCCGAAAATTTCCGCCCGTTCCTCTTCCACGCGCTTGTCCGCACGCAGGAAGATGCCGCGCGACTGGGTGAGCGCCGCGATGAGGGCGGCGGCCCGAACGCAGCCGAGTTCCTGCGCGGCGAGAAACATCCGCGCATAGCGCGGGTGCACCGGGAAACTCAGCATGCGCCGACCCATGGCCGTGATGTGTCCCGTCCTGGCATCCACCGCCCCGAGGTCGCGAAGAAGCTGCTCCGCACGGGCGAGGGACTTTTCCTCCGGCGGATCCATCCACCGAAACGCCGCGAGATCGTTCACCCCGGCGGCCTTGAGGGACAGCACGGTTTCCGCCATGTCGAGCCGGCGGATTTCCGGAAGTTCGTTGCCCGGACGCCGGGCATGGTCGCGTTCGGTCCAGAGCCGGAGACAGACCCCCGGCGCCGTGCGCCCCGCCCGGCCCGCACGCTGGTCCGCGGAAGCGCGGCTGATTTTTTCGATGAGAAGCGTGTTGATGCCGCGGTGGGGGTCGTAGCGCGCCACCCGGGCCAGGCCGGAATCCACCACCATGGTCACCCCGTCGATGGTGAGCGAGGTTTCCGCGACGTTGGTCGACACGATGATCTTTCGCTGCGCCGTGCGGGCGACGGCCTTGTCCTGCTCGGCTGCCGGCAGCTCGCCGTGCAGCGGCAGGATTGCAAAGTTGCCACCCACCCGGCCGGCAATCTCCCGCATCGTCCGCTGGATCTCGTAGGCGCCGGGCATGAACACCAGGATGTCCCCCTCCGTACGGTCGAGGTTTTCCGCCACCGCGTCGGCGGCCAATTCCCACGGTGGCTCGTCCTGCGGTTCGCGGGGCAGATACTCGATGTCCACCGGAAACACCCGGCCCGCGGAGGTGAGGGTTTCGCAGGGGGCCAGATACCGGCTCAGTTGCGTGCTGTCCAAGGTCGCGGACATGACCACAATCTTCAGGTCCGGCCGCACGGTCTCCTGAAGTTCCAGCGCGCGCGCCAGACTGATGTCCCCGTAAAGGTGACGCTCGTGAAACTCGTCGAAAATCAGCGCGGAGACGCCGCGAAGTTCCGGATCGGCGAGCATCTGGCGCAGGAGGATGCCCTCGGTGACAAACAAAATGCGGGTGTCCCGCGACGAAACGTTGTCGAGCCGGATCTGGTAGCCCACTTCGCCGCCGAGCGGTACGCCCCGTTCCTCCGCGACCCGCTTGGCCAACATGCGCGCGGCCAGCCTCCGGGGCTGCAACACAATGCACCGGCCGTCACCGAGCACCCCGCCGTCGAGAAGGATCTGCGGCGTCTGCGTCGATTTGCCCGAGCCCGTCGGAGCCTGGAGAATCAGACGGCCATTCGCCTGCAGGGTGGTGACGATTTCCTCATCGAGATCGTAAATCGGTAGAACGGCCATCCCTGTTGTGATTTCGCTTCCGCACCCCGTTGTCCAGCCCGGAAAACCGCCGGACGAAATGCCGTTCCGCGCATAACCCCGCCCCGCAAAACATCATTGCCCAGGAAGTTGTGCAATCCGGTTGCTTCGCGTGGCGGAAATCTGCGGGATGGCAACGACAGACTATCCTCTTCAGGGGACAGCGGTGGCAGGAGCGGATGCGTGGTTTTGGCCGGATGGTGAGCTCGCCGCAAAGCGGCATGAGGCCGCACATTGAATCGAATGCAGGAAGCCTCCCCTTTGGGAATGTGTTCAGCAAGTTGTCGCCCTTTCACACCGCCGCCTGGGACGCGAGGCCAGGGGGAGGCTTTGGGCCCAACGTGCCTGCGCATCACAGCCCGGCTCAAAGGGCCGGGTTTCCTTGGGATTCCATGCGGCGACCTGAAGAGACGCGACAGTGGGAATGATTCGATCTTTCCAGGCTGGATCCCCATTCCCACGTGCCCTTCGAATCGGGCCCGGGGATTTGATGCCTTTGGCTCTACGGCGGGTCGCCTGTAGGTAACTCTTTGTATTAAATAAGGTTGCGCGATGGGTAATGCGGAAGCCTTTCGGGAGGATGTTTTTTGCCTGATCCGTTTACCGGGCGGTTCCGGCTTGCGACAACTCTCAAGCTTCCTCACAATACGCTCATCCGCGCGTCCCTTGATCGGATGTTTGTCATGGTGAACCCGAAGATCACCAAGGGCGGCAGCTTGCCTTCTTAAGTGGAGAAAGACGCTGTGGTAAAGTCGTCAGGAATGCTGATCCAGCGGTGATGGCACGACAATTCCCGGACGGTTCAGCACATGCGTGTAGATCATCGTTGTACTCACATCAGCATGCCCCAACAATTCCTGAACGGTGCGTATGTCGGAACCCGCTTCCAAGAGATGCGTAGCAAACGAATGCCGCAACGTGTGGGGTGTCACCGGTTTGGTTAAGCCGGCACGAAGCGCCGACCTTTTCACCAGCTGCTGGATGCCATTTTCGCTCAGATGATGACGCCGGATTTTTTTGGTCCAGGGATCCTCGGATAGATTCGGCGCCGGGAAAACCCAATACCACCCCCATTCAGTCGCCGCATTGGGATATTTCACCGCAAGCGCATCAGGAAGAAAAACCCCCTCCACCCCCATCGCCCGGTCCTTTTCCCACCGCTCCCTCGCCACAGCCATCTGCGCCTTCAGCCCCGCGACCGTCGCCTTCGGCAATGGCACCCTGCGATCCTTGTCCCCCTTCCCGCCGCGAACGACGATATACCCGTTGGCAAAATCGATGTCCTTGATCCGCAGCCGCACGCATTCCAGCACCCGCAATCCCGCGCCATACATCAATTCCGCCATCAGCCGGCCCGTACCCCGCATCCCTGCAAGCAGATCGCGCACCTCCTCCCTCGCCAGCACCGTGGGCACCCTGCTGCGCCGCTCCGGCCGTTTCACCCCATCGGAACCACCCGGCCGTTTCTTGAGAACCACCCGGAAAACAAACTGTAGCGCGCTCAATGCCTGATTCAGGGTGGAAGACGACACCCGCCGCACCAGCGTGAGATAATCCAGATACTCCTGCGCCTGCTCCCAGTTCAGCTCACGACGCGAACCCGGACGCGTGAACACAATAAAGCGCCTCGTCCATTCCAAATACGTCCGCTCGGTCCGATACGAATAGCGCTCCAGCCGCAACGCCTCCTCGACCTGCTCCAAAAACCCTTGATACTTCTCCGGACACTCTCCGCCATCCGACCGGCCCGCAAACCGCTCCGCCCCCGCCACCGGCTCTCGCCCCGTCTCTGCTGCCGTTCCCTGGCCAAGTTCGCCGACCGGCCATTGGAAAAGATCCTCCGGCCAAACCCGCGCCCAGCTTCGCGGCTCCACTGCCTGAAACAGGATGCGCAGCGCCTCCTCCGCCTGTTTGATCTGCCACACCTTTCGGCCCGTCCCCGCCATCTGTTTCAAAAACTCCCTCACATCCTCCAAATTCCCCTCCTCAAATCCCTTCGGCTTCAAAAATCGCAGCCAGCTCAGGACCCACGCCCGATAAAACTCTTGATGCCTCGCCTCCACCCCATGCTGCTTCAATGCCAGCCGATACCGCAACCACCGCTCCTCCCAAATTCCAGCTGCCTTTGAGTTTACAAAAACATCTTGCCTGTCAGACTTCATGAGTTAGAATGACATCATGTTTCTGCAATATTTCAACACATCATTCTAAAATACGTT
>CALCJD010000068.1 GCA_937960895.1 uncultured Spartobacteria bacterium
CAGCGGCGGCCCCAACCTGGACAAACTCGACATTCCGTAACCGTCGGAAGATCCACCCGGGCGGTTGCCTGAATGTCACGGTCCGACCCCGCCGACGGGCTCAAGCCGCCCGGTGCATCCTTCGGTATGCCGCCGGGGGCAGACCGGTTCTCTGTTTGAAGCACCGGGAAAAATGGAAGCGGTCCACGAATCCCGCGGACGCCGCGATGTCTTCCAGGGTGCGGTCCGTCTGGGCCAGCCACTCGGCCGCGGCGGTGATGCGCCGGTCGATCACATACTGCGCCGGCGTGACCCCCAGCACCCGGCGGAAGAGGCGGACCAGGTGATCGCTGCTGCAATGGCAGATCGCGGCGAGATCCCCGTTGTGCAGCGAACCCGCCAGATGCCGGTCGATGTGATCAAGGACCTCGCCCAGTCTTCCCGATCGACGCAGCGACTGGAGGCATTCGCGGCGCTCGTGGAGCGGCAGCGTTTCCACCGCGCGGGAATACGCGGCCTGGGCCAGCGCCTGGGCCCACGACCATTCCACCAGCGGATCACCCGGGGAGGCCAGACCGGACTGCCAGCGTTCGGCCAGTCCGTCCAGTTCGCGGGACCGTTCGAGAAAAAGCGGACGGGAAAACAACCGGCACTGCAGGCCGACGGGCAGGCCGGGGCATTCAAAATGAAGGTAACACTGCCAGATGGGGGCCGCGCCGGACGGGATCCGCGTTTCGAAAGTGAGCCAGGGCGGGATGAGGATGATTCGCCGGGCAGGCAGGATGTGGGTTTCCTCCGGGGTGAGAATCCGGGCTCCGCTTCGGTTATTTACATAAAGCCGCCAAAAGGGACTGCAATAGTTCTGGTGATCCCAGTTATCCAACAGCGGATCCCTTCGGCTGATAATAAGGCGGGTCCGGAGGGCATCCAGGGATTGTTCCGGCTGATCGACCGGCGGCGCTTCATGCGACATGTCGGGATTTTACATGGATCCGCCGCAAATTGTCATTCCGGAAGACCCGGGTCTGGCGCATCCTTTTTGCATGTCTTCCACACCGGAACGTTTCCGTCAGGTTCATCTCGATTTCCACACCAGTCCGTACATCGAAGGCATCGGCGCCGCCTTTGATCCCGATCGCTTTGCCGACACCCTCGCCACGGCGTCGGTCAACAGCATCACGCTCTTCGCCAAATGCCATCATGGGCTGCTCTATTACGAGACCGACCATGAGGCCCGGCACCCCCATCTTTCCTGCGACCTTCTCGGCCTGCAGATCGCCGCTTTGCGCAAACGCGACATCAAGTGTCCGATCTATTTGAGCGTACAGTGCGACGAATGGGCGGCGGATCACCATCCGGAGTGGATCGCCCTCGACCCGGAGGGCAGGCGCGTGGGACGCCCGCCGCTTTCCGGCGGGGAATCCTCCTGGCAGATCCTCGACATGGCGAGTCCGTATCTGGACTATCTCTGCGCGCAAACCGAGGAAGTGCTGCAACGGTTCGCGCCGGTGGACGGCCTCTTTTTTGACATGTGCTGGGACCAGCCCAGCGTTTCGAACTGGGCCAAGGCCCGCATGCGGGAATGGAATCTCGATCCGGCCTCGGCCGAGGATCGGGCCGGTTACGCGCGGCGGCTGACCCGGCACTACATGGACCGCCTCAAGGCGCTGGCCGACCGGTACCAACCCGGGGTGCCCATCTGGTTCAACAGCCGCCCGCTCACCGCCGTCCGCGAGGAGCAGTCCTACCTGCGGCATGTGGAGATCGAGGCGCTGCCCACCAGCTTCTGGGGCTACACGTATTTTCCGATTCATGTCCGGCTGGTCCGTCCGCTGGGACTGCCCATGATCGGCATGACCGGACGCTTCCACAAGGGCTGGGCGGATTTCGGAGGTCTGCGCACGGCGCCGTCCCTGCTCTATGACTGCGCCCAGGCGCTCGCCCATGGGGCCGGCTGCAGCGTGGGGGACCAACTGCATCCCTCCGGTCTGCTGGACGAAGGCGCCTACACGGTGATCGGAGAGGTCTTCTCGCATGTGAAAAAATGCGAACCCTGGTGCCGCGACACCAAGGCGGTTGCGGAGATGGCGGTGTTGTTCACCGATCCCTCCACGGACACCCGGGCCGGCACAACCCACGAGGGAGCCTGGCGCATCCTGGCTCCGCTCGGGGTGCAATTCGCCTTTCTGCCTCCGGAGGAGGATTTCTCCGGATATGCGGCGGTTTACGTTCCCGAATGCGTCAAGGTGGACGCCGCCCTCGAGCAGCGTCTGGCCGAATTCGAGAAGCGCGGCGGCAGGGTCATTCAGGAAACCCCGCCGGGGGAACCGTCTCCGTTCACCAAGACGTACTGCCGGTTCGAGGAGGGGCGCGGCCAGGGCCTGCCGAAAACCGACCATGTGTTTTACGAACAGGGCATGCGCCTTGTGCCGGCTGAAACGGACATCGTGCTGGCCCGTGTGGTCGAACCCTATTTCGAGCGGACGTGGGACCACTTCTGTTCCCATGCGCAGACGCCGCCAAAGCGGGAGGTTTCCCCCTATGCGGCGGCGGTCATCCGCGGCAACCGCGCCCTCTTGGCCTGGCCGGTTCTGCGCGCCTGCGCAACACACGGCAATCTCGTCTGCCGCGAACTCGTGGCGGCCGCGCTTGAGGAATTGCTGCCCGACCGGGCCCTGCGGATCACCGGTCCTCGTTACGTCGAGGCGGTGGTGAACGAACGCGCCGACGACACCGTCGTGCATCTGCTGAGTTTCCTGCCGCAAAAACGCACGCCCACCCTGGAAATGGTGGAGGAAACCATCCCGGCGTATGACGTGAGCATTTCCCTTCGCGTGCCGCGCAAGGTCCGCGCGGTGCACCTGCAGCCGGTCAATCAGCCGCTGGAATTTTCGCAGGAAAACGGACGGTGCCATTTCACCATCGCTCGGTTTGACGGCCACACCATGGCGGTGGTCGAGTTCGCAGACTGAAAAAAACATTCGCCCGGCCGGCCGGGAGACGGCTCACGTTCCCCGGCCGCGGACCTTCCGAGGCCGGACCGGCGCCCTACCCCGCCACGACGCCGGCCGGACCTCCGGCCACGCAAACGCTCTCCAGGCGCAGTTCCTGGCCGTTTTTCAGCAGGGGAGCGATCTCGATTTCGTGTTCCCCTTCCAGGTCCAATCCCTCGGCCACCACCTGGACCAGGCGCATGTTTCCCTCCGCACACTGTGCCGGGTAGAGCCGGGGTTCTCCCCCGTCAATGCGCACGGCATAATCCCCGGAAGTCCGGGTTTGTTCTCCAAACAGCAGCACGTCCCCGCCGCGGAACCGGAGACGCAGCGGCCGGGCGGAGTCCCGGGCCACCAGGAGGTCATCCATCCAGCGGGAGCAGATGAAATCGTAGGCGATGGCATTCCGGTGCGGACGGCCCGGCTGCCAGCCTTCGGGCGGGCATGCGAGGGTGGTCAATCGAAACCGCCCGACGGACATGTACCAGGGATCTGACAGCATGGTTTCCGGAAGCCGACATTTCCGCCGGCTCTCCACGGCGTGGGTGAACGCGTCCCAGGCGGCTTCGGCATACAGCGCGTACCCGGCATCCCCCGGATGGGTCGGGTCGTCCGGAACGTCCCACAAAACATCCGCCGTGGTGTGCCCTTCCCGCACCCTGCGCCGCGCCAGATCCACGGCATCGGCCACGGGCAATCCATAAGCCGCCCCGATCTCCTTGTGACGGACATCAAGCGGACGGGGCACGGGGTGCGGACCGACATCCCTTTTGGCAGGCAGGATCATTTGAACCACTGCGGCCCCGTGGAGGATCAGACGGCGGACCAGGGATTCGTAGGCGGCGACCCGATGCCGGTGCGGCGGCGCATGGGCATCGTCGTTGATCGTGAAATCCAGGAAAACCAGGTCGGGCCGGTGAACCAGCACATCCCGCTCCAGCCGGAAGGCCGCCAATTGCGAACCGGTCCCTCCAATGGCGGCGTCGTGAAACTCAAAACGGGCCGAGGGGTAGGTTTCCCAAAGCTTTCTGCCGACCAGCGCCCGATAGGACGTCTTTTGCGGATCGGTGGCCTGCGCGCCCCAGGTGAGGCTGCCGCCAAGAAAGGCCACCCGGAGGGTCTCCCCCTCCCTGGCACGACGGTCAAAAAGAGAAAAATCCGGAAGACGGTCGGGACAAGGAGAGGAATACATGCGTCGGATGCCAAGCGATGGCCGACCATCCTCCCGATTGATTCCCAAAACTTCAAGAGTCTCCAACAAAGAGCTGCGGTCATTCGCCCAAAGTTCCTGACCCGGCCGTCCGCCCAACCCGTCGGAGGCGCCCTCAAAACGCGCGTATCTCCGGTGCCTGACCCAAATCACCAGAAAAAAAGGCGGGGACCGACCAATTGGGTCCCCGCCCTCAAAATCCGTTAAAAACAGATCCGTTTATCGGCGAACCCTCCGCTTCAGGACAAGGGTTAAACCGCCCATCGCCAGAAGGGCCAAACCCGACGGCTCGGGAACCGGAAGGGTGGCGTTTGTTCCTATCACAACGGCACCCACGTCCCAGCCGATATAGGTAAATCCATCGACCCTTCCGTCCACCACATCCCCCAATGTCCACCCCGCCAAGTCACTGGTGGGCGCAAATTCGACCGTAAATGAATTCCCCGAGGTGCCCGCCAGATTGTAGCGCACCATCAGGCTGTCGCCTTCCAGAAAGTAGAGATTTCCCTCCTCGTAGCCGATCAGCAGATGCAGCTTGGAGGCAAGGGTTTCCCCGGCCCAATAACCGGAGCTGAATTCGGTCCAAGTGTAATCGAATTCCAAGGTGCCGCCGGGATAGTTATAAACACTTAGGGTTTGATCCTCGGGATCCCAGAACAAAAAGTTGTCGTCCCCCATTCCAAGAATGTTCGGATTAAGAAGAATGCTCTCCCCCGCATGCGGTCCCTGGTTGGCAAGAGTCCTCGGATAACCGGACGCCAGCACCTTGAGATCCTGCCCACTGATCCACCAGTCGTCATAATAATTCCAGGTAGATTCTTCCGGATTGATCCAGTTCAGATGCCAGTCCTCGCTAACGTCCTGCGCCCTGGTCAGCCCCCCTCCCGTTCCCAGAACATAACCCGACTCCAACAAGGCCGCCCACTGCTCGGAACTGGTCATTCCCGGAAAAAGCGCCTGGGCATTCACGTCCGGAGCCGCATCATAACGAAGCTGATTCATCGTTCCTGAGGCGTAAATCTCCTCAAATCGGTACGTGTAGGTGTTGGTCTGGGCCCGAAGACTGCCGCCCATCAAGCAAAAAATCAAAACAGCGGTCTTTAGAGCGTATTGAATCGTTCGGGAC
>CALCJD010000069.1 GCA_937960895.1 uncultured Spartobacteria bacterium
GAAATTGACCTCGCCGCCACCCACGCGAGCCTGCTGGACATCGAGAAGTCCATTCGCAGCGCCAAAGAGAAGCACAACGCCTTCCTGAAGGAGCTGGGATTGCCGGAATTGCCGTAGCGTTCGCCCGAATTTTCGAATTGTGCCCCGTTGGAGTTCACGCTTCAGCACGCCCGTTTTTTATGCCGGCGTTTCCCTCGTGGACCCAAGGCACGGAGCGCGTCGCAATTTCCGCTTTTGACTCATGGTTTCCACTTTCCACTTTCCTCTTTCCTCTTTCCGCCTTCCGCTTTCCTCCGCCTCCTTGAACCTCGCAAGCAGGCTGAAGCCTGAACCCCAAGGGGCGGGGGAGGGGCTGGCGCGGACTTGTCGCGGTTGCGAGATGGGCTGATGATGGCGGGTGTGGTTTCCGGATGGCGTGCCCGCCTGTGAGGATTGACCGAACGAGACGGGACGGGTGGACCGGAAGGAGATTCCTGCGAATATACAGACAATGATGATGCGGAAAATTTTGCCGGCGGTTTTGGTGCTGACGGGGGTGGTTCACGGTCAGTCCGAACCGTCCGCGTCGCGCTGGAGGGCGATGTTTGAGGCGGCGGACAAGAACGGGGATGGAGTGATCACCCCCGACGAGTCCGACCGTCCGCGGATGTTTCGGCGGCTCGACGCCGACGGGGATGGGCGCGTCACCCCGGAAGAGGCCCGGGCGGCGGCTCAGGCGCGGCGGGGGGATGTTCCGCCCGTTCCGCAGACGGCGCCGGCCGCATCCGCCCCGTCGTATCAGGCGCATCTTCATTTGCCCTATGCGGAAATCCCCGGGGCGGATCCCAACCTTTTGAGCCTCGATGTGTATTCGCCGGTGCCACCGGTCAAGGGCGGCGCGCCGGTGGTCATCATGGTGCATGGAGGGGGCTGGCGGGCCGGTGACAAAATGAATGCCGCGGTGGGTCGGGAGAAGGCCGCATTTTTCACCGCGGAGGGATTCGTTTATGTTTCGGTCAATTACCGGCTTTCCCCCGCGGTGCGACATCCCGCGCATGCCGAGGATGTCGCGCGGGCGGTGGCCTGGGTGTTTCGGCATATCCGCAACTACGGCGGAAATCCCGGACGGATCTATCTGATGGGTCACTCCGCGGGCGCCCATCTGGCCGCACTGGTGGCCACGGACGAACGGTATCTGTCCGCGAGGGGAGTGTCGCCGTCCCGGCTTCAGGGAGTCATTCTGCTCGACACCGCCGGCTATGACATTGAGCGCAATCTGACCCGGCTTTCCGAGGGCCCGTTCAATCGGGCGCTGTATGAAAGCGCGTTTGGAAAGGATCCGGCGGTCTGGAAGGACGCCTCGCCCCTCATACATGTGCGGAAGGGAAAAGATCTGCCGCGCTTTCTGGTTTTCTACACCGACCGCCGGTCCTCGGGGCCGATTTCCCGCGACTTTGCCGCCGCGCTGCGCAAGGCGGGAACCTCCGCGTCCGCCGTGCTGGCGCGGGGAAAAACCCATTCCACACTCAATCGCGACATCGGCAAGCCGGATGATGGACCGAGCCGGTTGATTCTGGAGTTTCTTCGCGGCACCAATTCCTTTCCCGAATCCCTTTGAGCCTGACGATCCCCATTGTTCCGCCGCCCCGCCTGCCATCCGGCGAGGTGCATGTCTGGATCCGCACCCTGGACGACGTTTCTCCGGAAGATTGCCGGCAGTGGCTTGCGCCGGACGAACGCGCGCGCATGGAGCGTTTCAAGGTTCCTCTTTTGCAGACACGGTTTGCCGTGGCGCGCGGCACGCTGCGGTTCCTGGCGGGTCATTATCTGGGGGTGTCCCCGGAATCTCTGGTGTTCCGTTACGGCGCGCAGGGCAAGCCGGAGCTCGACGGTCTGCATTTCAATCTCTCCCATTCCGGACGCAGAATGGCCGTCGCCTTTTCGGTGGACGGTCCGCTGGGGCTCGACATCGAGGAAATCTCGCCGCGGCTGCGGGCGCGGGACATCGCGGAGCGTTATTTCAGCGCACGGGAGCGGACGATGCTCGACACCGGGAGCGAGGAGGAATATCTGCGCCGCTTTTACCGCCTCTGGACCGCAAAGGAAGCGGTCATGAAGGCAACCGGACTGGGATTTGCCCTGCCTCTGGCCAACATCGAGATCGGGCTGGATCCGCTTCGCCTTGTCTCGCTGCGGTGGGAGGGGCCGTGTGATTGGGACCTCCAGGAGGTCGCGCCCGGCGCCGACTGCGCGGGCACGCTGGCCTGCCGGCCGGGATCGGTGGTGAAGCGGTTTCAGGAATAGAAAAAGCGGAAA
>CALCJD010000070.1 GCA_937960895.1 uncultured Spartobacteria bacterium
GACGACGCACGGAATCCGCGGGTCAGCGTTTCAGCTTTTTGACTCACGCTTTCCACCTTCCACTTTCCTCTTTCCTCCTTCCTCCTTCCGCCTTTTCCCATCGCTCGGCTCCGGGGGCACTTAAGCATTGAGGAGTCCGGCGGCCTTCGCTAATTTTGCCCTCCCCGCCATGAAAACCCTTCCTTTCGTATTGGCTTTTCTGGGTGTCATTCTGCTTGTCCGTGCGGATCACGTTTCCTGGACCGGAGCGATCGACGGATCATGGGATAACGCTGGAAATTGGGATCCCTCGATGGTTCCGGGCGAAAATGACACCGCCCTCATTGGTGTCGTCGCGACACCCAACAAAAACCTCCAGCTTGCCGGAGAATCCTATTCGCTGGCCGAACTCAGCTTTCAGGACGGCGGATTCCATCTTTCCGGAAATTCCGACACCACCCTGACTCTGCTCGGCGGCGTGCTCTATTCCGAGGCCTCCGATGACTCGGAAAATGTCATCACGGCGGACCTGATTCTCGGCGCCGCGGCAAATTCCATTTCCGTTTTTGGCGACGTGCACAGACTGGCGCTGAACAATCTCCTCTCCAACGGACCGCTCACGACGCACGTGGACGGAGAAGACGGCTGTCTGGAACTCAACGGAACGACCACCGTTCAGGGAACCCTGGTGAAGACCGGCGACGGTCAGGTTTGCATCATGTCGGGTTTCGACCTCACCGCAACGAGCATCCAGGGGGGATTCATTTCCGTCGAAGCCGACGGTTCCCTGGGTGACGTGACGATCGCCGCCGGCTCCGCCCTGTTGATCGACATGGGTGCGACGGCCGCGGCCGGAAAGGTCGAATCCGCGGGCACGTTGATCATTTCGGAGTTCGTCTCGGGCAACGGCACCCTTCAGGCGTCCGAAGGGGTGACAATTCAAAATGGCGGCACCCTTTCCGGCGCGGGCACAATTCAGGGCGACGTGACCATCATGGAGGGCGCCACGGTCGAAGGCGGGGCCTATTTTGAACCCGCCGGCCTCAGCATCACCGGCAACCTCACCATGAGCGGGACCATGGGAGTCACCATCGTCAACGAACACTTCGACCTCATTGGCTCCATCAACCTCACCGGCGACCTGAACCTTTCCGGATTGCTTTATGTCCAGATCGTCGACGTGGAAAACGTTGAGGGTCTCTACGGGGTGATCACCTACACGGGAGAACTCACCGGGGCCTTCTCCGGCGTCGTCGGCACCAATCCCGGATACCACTACCAGCTGATTTACAATCACGACGAAAAGATGGTTCAGCTTCAGGTGACGGCCGTTCCCGAGCCCTCCACCGCCGCCCTGCTCGCAACCGCCGGCCTCCTCCTGATCCGCCGCCGAAAAGGACGGGACCATTCCGCCTCCCCCCGTCGGAGGGGCGGCCTCCGGTCTGTCTCCAAACCATTTTCCATCCGGACTTATTGACGTCCGGAAGCCAGCCTGGCCTTCCGCACAAAGACGGCGGATCGTCCGGGCAAATCCCGCCAGCTGCAGCCCGTTTTGTCATGATGAAGAAATTCCCAAAGCCGTTCGTCCTCCTTGCTGTTGCCCCCTTTCTCCTTCTGACGGGCTGCGCCCAAAAGGGGGCCGTGTCCGCGCAAAGCGAACCTTCCGTTGCGGAAGACGAAACTCCCGTCGTGCCGGAGGGCGTGCGCAAGGTCGCCCGCTTTGCGGTCAAGCAGGTCGTCAGCAAACCGGTGAAGGTGGCCATGACGGTCGGGGAGGTGGCGCAGAAAGTGAAAGAGCGGAAAGAGTCCCAGGAAGAACCCTCCCTGTAATCCCCGGCCTCCGCTCGGGAAGAGGATCCGGAAACAACTTTTCTTCTCCGCCGGAGCACCGCCGCAAAAGAATGGTCCTGCCGCGAGAAGAAGGCGTTTCCACATACCCGATCACACGGTGCCGATTTTTGCGAAAGGGACTCCAATCCCGAAAAGGGGGCCTTTTGTCGGTCCGTCTCCCCGGTCGACGCCTATGAAGCCAGACTCAGAGAACGCCGCTCACATCCAAAAGGATGATCGTTCCGTAGACAAGCACCAGGGCCTTTCCCAGGCTGTCGTACCGCCTGGTCGCTCCATAATTGGGCGGCGCCGTCAAACAATAGAGGTCGAGTATGGTATTGGCCAAGGGAACCACACGGAAAAGAGCGTACCAACCGTTTACCCGCATGTTCCTGAGACGCATAAAATTACACGCCATGCCCAGGAAGATCAGAACAACCGCCCCATTCAGAGGAATAGCCTTCGAGGGAAGTAACACCAAGTTATAACCAACCGTCTGCACCAGGGCGCAGAGAAAAAACAGGCCGCGACCGATTCCCCTTCGCTGCGTTCCTTCGGATGACAACGGAACATGGCGCTCCGACGGTTTTCCGGGACGGGATAATTCCGGATCAGCCGGCCCATAACTCCCCACAAGATCGGGTTCCGTCTCCACGACCGGCACAGGAAGCAAACGCGGCACGGTCGCCGTCCTCGCCGAAGACCGATTGAAGAGGTCGCCCAACGTCGTCCAGTTCGACCCGCCGGCGGGACAGACCTGGATATCAGGTGTAACGTCCCGATGCTCAAGCATATCCCGAAGTTCACCTTCAGCATAAGGCCCGCGTACATCCTCATGGATGAAGAGATAATAGGACATGCGGATTTGGCGGAGGAAAAGAACACAATCTTAGATCAATGAAAATACCTTTTTATAAGTGCATATCTTAGAGAAAGTTCCCGTATGACTTAATACCTTATCGCAGCCCTGTCGGAGAAAATGGGCGGCGCAGACGCGAAGGTTCGAATCGCGTTGATTCGCACACCTCCTTGCGTCGGCGCCTCCGGGATCATTTGATTCCTTTCGGGGCGGATCTACGCTTCAGCGTACCGTGGGCGTCTGCCTCAGGCGAGGCGCTTGCGTCTCCAGAGGAGGAGGCCAAGACCCAAACCGAGGAAGGCGAGTGTGGCGGGTTCCGGAACAACGGAAAACTGCACCTGCACGCTGTCCTCCGTAATCAGGAAACCATTCGTGCCGAAGCTCATGTCGAGCAGGAATCCATCCGGAAGGATGTTGACCGCGAAGTCGGTGTAGTCCAGTCCGCTGGAGGATCCGAACATGATCAACATGTATGGCTGCCCGGACAGCAGACCGCCGGCATTGTGGAAATCAAACACCAGACCGCCCTCGGCCTCGCTGCCCAGGAATTCGGCGGAGCCCAGATTCAAAAAGTCCGGGGTCGTGCCCAGTTCGAAGACAAAATGCGCTCCCGCCGAGGCGTCAAGGCCTCCCAGCAGGGAAAGAGTGCCGGGACTGTTTCCCGGCGAAAGGACACTGTCCACGCCGGCGGTGGTCACCACACCGGCAATGATTCCGGACCCGCCGAGCGTTGCGCCATTGGCCACCTCAACCGCCCCGGCCAGGCTTCCATCGATCAGCAATGTCCCCGCATGGACCTGGGTCAGGCCCTCATAGGTGTTGTCACCGGTCAGCGTTTGCACACCGCTGCCGACTTTGATCAGGCCACCGGTGCTCCCGCTGACCACTCCGCGAAAGACCGCATCCTCGTTGTTTCCGCCGACGGTCAACGTTCCCGACCCGAGAACAACCGAACCCGTGTCGTTCGCCGTCCGGCTCGCCAGGGAGCCCACCGACTGGTTCGTGTTGTTGAGATCAAGGATGGCCCCGGTCGAGATGATCATCGCCGAGTTCAGGCCAAAGGCCTGCGTGGTCGACGCCTTCGCACGCAATCTTCCGGAGTTCAGATGGGTGGGGCCGGTGTAGGTGTTCGTTCCTCCGAGGTCGATGGATTCCAGCTCAAGCTGGACACCCGTCTGAAACGTGCCCACGGTCAATGCGGTCGGCGTTCCGTTGTCCACGATGTTGGCATCAATGGTCAGAATGTTGCGGGTGGCATTGCCGGTACTGTTATTGTTGTTGTTGTTGATCAAAATCAACTCCCCGTTCGCTCCCGTCAGATTGCCGTTATGAATCCTCGTGTCCCGGGTCATGTCGGACGACACCAGGATACCGTTCGCCACGGTCAGGGTATTGCCACCCAGATTGACCGACTGACCCGTCCCGCCATTGCCGAAACGGAGGGAATTCAGGGCGAGATCGGCGCTGAGAGATCCGGAAAGCCCTCCATTCAGGGTGGTGATGTTGGCGTCCTCCGTCCATGCCGAGACATTGTTGGAAGCGGTGTAATCCGAAAAAGCGACGACATTGCCGTTCTCATCAACCGCCGCCCAGTTGGCGGTGCCGACAAGCATTCCCGGCCCGAGAAGACCGTTGGCGTCACCGGAGTTGGAAACATGGATCGCTCCGGATGCCGGCAACACGAACCGGCCGAGAGCCCCCACTTCGCGTGTGACCATTCCCAGATTGACACTCATGCTGCCGGAGCCCGTCCTGGTGGCCGTAAGCGTCGAGGCCCCCGCGGCGAATGTTGTGTTGTTGAACGTCTGGGAACTGGCCGTGTTGTTCTTTCCGGTCAGGGACAGGGATCCCCCCGCCAGCTGCAGGCCCGATGACGGATTGATGATATCGGAGACCGGGGCCGCACCGGCGTTGAAATTCAGCAGCAGGGTGCCTCCCTCAACGCGGGTCGGCCCGGCATAGGTATTGACCCCGGTCAGGGTGAGTTGTCCCTGCCCGGTTTTGGTCAGACCATAACCATTTCCGCCGTCCGCGATGGGACTTTGAATGACCAGCGTCGCGCCGGCATTGACGACGTTGATGTTCCCCGAGGCGAGAAGAAGCAGCGGATCACTAAACGCCAGGGTCAGCGTCGCCGAGGTCGCATTGACTCCCAGAACGATCAGATCGTTCGCGCCGCCCGCTCCCGTCAGCCCGAGCCCGCTTCCCGAGAGGGTCGACGAGGAATTGCTGTTCCAGAGCAGACTTCCCCAAGTTTGCGTCATGCCGTTGGTCAGCGACGCGGGAAGCGGACCACCGTAAACGTCATCGACAAAAACCGCCTGATCCAATCCGGTCGGCAGCGCGCCGCCCTGCCAGTTCTCCGGCGTGCTCAGAACCGTCCCGGCCTCGAAATACACATCGTCGGCACGGGAAGGCGAAACCATCACCACGCTGAGACAGAGCAGGGATACCGATTTCGTCAGGTGACGAAAGACAACCGAGGGGGAAGTGAAGGATTCCATGCTCACCGCAATAAAACCGTCCCGCGCCGGAGGGAAGGACATATCACGATACACCGTTAACCATATGCAACCGGTTTGAGCAGTGACGAACCGGACGTCGAAGCGGACGCCGCCCTTGGCACGCAAAGCAGGGGAAAAGTGTGGTTCACTGTTAATCCTTCCCGCCACTGGTCACCGGGAAGGTAGGAATTCACCATCTTCGGGGTGAGCACACTTTCCTCCCCTTGGGCGGATGTCTTCTTTCAATCCGCCATGGAAACCATCCGAGAAAAGATCGCCCGCGACGAAACGGTGGCCGCGGGTTGGAAACATTTCGATGTCCTGATGGCCGCGTGGCGGGATGAGGAGGCCGGGATGGAGGCGCGGTGGAAGGAAATCGACGCGCGGTCCCGGGAGAAGGCGGGAAATTCCTCCTACACGCGGGGAAATTTTCTGCGCATTGCCGTCCGGCGTTCCGTCGAGATGGCCTTTCATTTTGCGATGACGGGTGACGAATCGTCGGCCGATTTTGCGCGGCGGTGGACCGGTCGGTTTTGCGCGGAACCGCACTGGGTGGTCCAGGGGACGAAAAGCAACTGGCGGGCCGACCTGTGGACGGCGGACGGCACCGGCGCGGTGAGTCAGGTGCTGGGCCTGCTGGGTAGCGCCGGGGAAACCGGCCCCTGGCTGCAGGCCGTGCAGGAAAAGGGCGTGAAGCCCCTTCTCTCCGACTGGCTTGATCCCGCAACGCGGGTTCATGCGCTTGATTCAATGGGCCACAATTGGTGGAGCGTTTGTGTCTCCGGCGCGGCGATGGGTTTGTTTGCCCTCCGTGACGAATGGGAGGAAGCCGGAGATTGGCTGAATCGCATCGCCGACAGCCTGCCCGAGTTTTTCGCCTTCCCGGGAAACGTTCTTCAAAACAAACGGCCGACCTTCGGACCCGACGGGGAATTTGTCGAATCGAGCGGATACCTTGATTACACGCTGCATTCCCTCCTGCCGGTGCTCGACGCCTTCCGGATGATTTGCGGCCGTGATGTGGCCGCCGAGCTGCCGGTGCTCGAGAAAATTCCCGACTATTACCTCGCGCTGCTGCAGCGGATCGACGGACGCATCCAGCGCATCAATTTTGGCAACATGGGGTCCGGACCCGATTCGGTGGGCGGACGATCCCATGCGGTGATGGCGATCTGGCTGTGGCTGGCGGGACGTTTCGGACGCGCGGATCTCTGGGAGGTTGTGACGCGCGTGCTGCCGCAGCCGACGAGGTTCCAGGAATTTCTCTCCTGGCCCGACACGGCGACGCTGACCCGGCGCGCCCCCCGTCGGAACGAGGCGATTTTTTCATCCATCGGCGTGGCCGTGCTGCGCGACGATCCGGGCGACCACGAAACGGTCTTTGCCATCAAGGCCGGGGAAACCTGGAACCACAATCATGCCGACGCCGGTTCGTTCATCCTCTCCAGCGCGGGAAGGGAATTCCTCATCGATCCCGGCATGACCGATTATTCCAGTTCGCTGAACGGGACGTATTTCTGGACGTCCCACGCCCACAATGTGGTCCTGCACAACGACCGCGGCCAGAACATGGAGCAACACTACCTGGGGACAAAATTTGTCGGACGCATCGCCGGAAGTTTGTTCACGCCCGGCTATCGTTACGTCCTGGCCGACGCCACCGGGCCGTGGGCCGATGTCTATCAGCGATTTTACCGTCATGTGCTCTGGATCGGTCGCTGCCTCGTTGTGCTGGACGATCTCATGACGGAGCAGCCCGGAACCCTGACCCAGCTCCTGCATTACCGCGGTGAGGCGGAGGTGCGGGGGCCTGTTGTGAAAATCACCAACTCGGGAAAAACCCTCGCCGTGCATCACGTTTATCCGGTCCCCGAAACCTTCGAAAAACGGACCGGGTATCTTTCGCGAAGCACTTCCAACCCCTGGAAGGTGGAATACACGATCGACGAACTGCCGTATCTCGCCGTGCCTTATGCGGCGCGTGACCGAAGGGAAAAAATCCTGCGCGTCTTCGAATTGCCGGACGGACCGGACACACAGATCACGGCGTTTTCCGGGGAAAACCACAACGGGGTGAGCATCTCCCTTCCGGACAGGCGCTGGGACATCCTCTGCAACCATCTCGCCGACGGCCGCAAGATGCATCAGAACGCCTGTCTGACATGGACGGACTGGGCCACGGACGGTTTTCTGCTCGCCGTGGAAACCGACCGTCACAGCGAAGTGAGGTCCGCGGCCATCCACAATGCCAGCTATCTGCGGCACCGCGGCCGCACGCTTTACAACGCCCTGTTGAAAGGGGACGTGCGGCTGTTTTTCGGAGACGACTTCGTCGAGGTGGCCGGTGCCCTGTCCGCGCCGGCCTGGACGGACCTCGCCGCCCCCCATAAACCCTGGTCCGCGCGGGTACGCCTGCCCGCCGGGGCGGCGACAAGGCGGTTTCCGATGAACGAAGGCGCTGCTTAACCTTTGAGCAAGCGCCGTGCTTTCCCGGCGCGGGCCGAGTGTCAAAGGTACCAGGTTCCATGATGAAAAAACTCCTCCCTCTTCTTCTTGCCGTTGGCCTGACTCCCTGTCTCCGCGCGCAGGATGGTCCCACGCCGTATCCGTCATCGCCCGACGACTGGCCGGGCCGCGGACCCATTCGAACGTTCAAGTACATGACCGACAACCGGAACAGCTTCTGGACGCGTCGCAACGAGGACCAGCGTGCCATTGTTCTGGTCGGCGACTCCCTGATGGCGGGCAAGAAGTGGCAGGCTCTGGAGGACGCGCTGCCCAACGAACACGTGGTGAGCCGCGGCATCGGCGGGGACACCAGCCGGGGCCTGCTCTTTCGGTTCAAGGAGGACGTCCTGGACCTGAACCCCAAGGCCGTGGTCATCCTCATTGGCACGAACGACCTGAGCGCCCACGGCAAACCGGCCGACACCATCTCCAACATCACGGAGATGATCCGTCAGGCTCATGAGCAGAATCCGAATCTCCCCCTCATCGTCTGCACGATTCCTCCCCGCGACAATCCGAAGTCTCCCACCCAGCCCGGAAAACTGGAGGAATTGAACAGCCAGATCCTGGCCCTCGGCTCCGACAAGGTCCGCATCCTCGACCTGCATGCCCTCCTTGCCCTGCCGGATGGGAAACCGAATCCCGAGTTTTTCGGCGAGGACAAACTCCACCTCGCTCCGCCGGCCTACGGGACGTTTTCCGCGGAGATCAAAAAGCTGCTCCAGGAGATGAAGGTCGTCGAATAACGGATCCGTCCGCCACGCTCACCCGGACAGGAAACGCCGGCGGATCCACACCGCATATCTGGCAATGACCCCATTGCCATGGCGGGCGGGAAAAGGAAGAGCGGCCGTGAGGAGTCTCACGGCCGCTCTCTTTTTTGGAATGCCTTTCCCCGAAGGCCGTCGTCCCCGAACCGGACGCCCCCCAGGCGGGGGAGGGGGGCGGGGGGGGAAACGGTCCGGCCGTTTCCCCGGCTCCGGGAGCCTGCCGACCTCAGGGATTCTTCGCCTGCGCCCGGGTCGTGTCGGTCTGATCCTTCTGCCAGACCCGGATATATTTGACTTCGAGCTCGGCGGGAAAGTCCTCCTCCGACGTGGGAGGTCCCGGCCAGTTGCCGCCCACCGCGAGGTTGAGAAGAACGTGGGCGGGGCCGCCGTCGCTGCCATCGGTGTGGGTCCAGTTAAAACGCCGCCTGGCGACTTCGACATCATCCACGTAATGGGTGACCGTCTCCGGCGTCCATTCGACGGCAAACGTGTGAAAGTCGTCGGCATAATCAAAACCCGGGCGATACGACTTCCATTTGTCCAGCTTGGTTTCGATGTCGACCGGCGCCTCGAAACGATTGTGGAGAATGTGGAAGGAATTTTTGGTGGTGTCGCGGCCGTTGTTGACGATTTCCACAATGTCGATTTCCGGCGGCCATTTGCCATCCTCGGGATTCAGCCAGAAGGCCGGCCACATGCCGCGGCCGCGGGGAACCTTCATGCGGCACTCGAAATAGCCGTATTTTCCGGTCCACTTTGACCGCAGCATTCCGCTTTCGAGGCCAAAGCGTTTCAAGCCGTCCTTGATGCGCGCCACCAGCTTGAGCGAGCCGTTTTCAAAGACATGATTGTCGTTGTCCCGGTAGCGCTGCCATTCCTTGTTGAGCGTGTCGAGCGTCCCGTTGTTGTACACATACCGCGTGGCAAACTCCTCCCGCAGCTGATCGAGGTTCGTCACGGTCGACGAAAAGTCCCAGTTTTTGACGAGCTTGTACCCCTTGCCGGCAATCGGGGCCGGAACGGGGACGTCCTGGTCCGCGGCCGGGCACGGATGCAGGAGGGAAAACACACCGAGGATCGGAAGGAAGGGGAGGATACGCATGGTGCGATCACCATACCGCGGTCCGCAGGAGCGCGAAGCCGCCAGATGGATTCATGGTTAACCGACCAAGGCGAACCTTCAAAACCTGGGCACGATGCCGGGCCGGGCGCGTTGGGATGCGGGCTGCATGCGCTCAAGGCAGCCGTCGGGCGAGATGAAGGAATCGATGGGCCGGCTGAGGGACTTCCCGGCCTGCCACAATTCATCGATCAAAACGATGCGCGGATGCCGCGGGATACCGAACTCCCCGTTCGACAGACCGATCGAAACCATGTCCACCGCACTGTGGGCGATCTCCACCACATCACGCCGCAATCCGCTGGCGGCGGCGTGGGGGGCGTTGACCCCAAAAAGCGAAATGTCCTCGGGCACGCGCAATCCCATCCGCTCCAGCCATTCGCGGATCAGCTCAAAGCGATGAACCAAAAGAACATCCGGCTGATAGCGCGTGATCCACCGCCGGAAGGTGGTCTCGTTCCAGGGCCCTGTGGGAGCAAAGATCGGAATGCGTTCCCTGCGGGGACGCCGCAGTTGGTAAAGCAAATAGGCGGCGTAATAGACGCCGTTCTGATGCCGGTTCTGCGCCGGCTCAATCGCCATGCCGATACGGCGGTATCCAACCCGTTTGAGAAGATGGATGGCTTCCGGAAACGTCTGGTAACCGGCACTCTGCACCCGATGCAACGTGCGGGGATAACGCAGGGTGCCGCCCAATTCCACCGCCGTGAAATGCTGCCAGTCGAAATACAGCCGCGGCTGCGGGGAACCGAGCCGCTGCGCAATGATCAATCCGCGAATCCCCCGCGTGCGGAGAATCTGGCTCATCCGCCGATGTTCCGAAGGACGCCCGGACACCACAAAGGGATCCAGCCGATATCCAAGCGCGGACGCTCGTTCGGACGCCGCATGAAAAATGCCCTCCAGATACCGCGGCAGCTCCCATTCCAGAATGAAGGCGATCGTTTCGCGATAGGCACGGGCTTCCGGCTGCCGGACGCGCGAAAAAGCGCGCGAAATCAGCGGATCCGGGTGATAGTCGAGCTCGCGCGCAATGGCGCGGATCCGTTCCCGGGTCGCCGGAGAAATCCGTCCGATGCCCCGAAGGGCCTGGGAAACGGCGGCGGTGCTGACCCCCGCCCGTTCCGCAATATCACGCAGCGAAACCGACATGCGCCCAATTAGAACCACGCGGACAACGACCGCAAATGAAAAGCCCCGTCCGCTGATAAATCGTTAAGCAGGCCCCGGCTTTGAAATTTTTGCCCCGCAACTTTACATCGTAAATACAACCAAGCCCCTTATGACTCCCCCGCGCCCTGCATCCGTTCGTGCGTTCAGTTTGATCGAAGTCGTTCTGGCTCTCGGAATCGTTTCCTTCGCCATGGTGAGCATTCTGGGACTGATCCCGGTGGGAATGACCACCTTCCGTGAGGCGATGCTTCGTTCGGTCGAGGCGGGTATCGTGCAGCGTCTGGCGGCGGATGTGCAGCAGACCGGATATGAAAATCTGAGTGCGACCAATCTGACCTTTGATGAGCGGGGGATTGCCGTCGCGGAGACGGAGGCGATTTTTACCGCGTCGGTGGACAAACCCCGGGCGGTCGAGACCGGGGGCATTCTGCAAAGCGATGTGGCGGCGCAAACGATCCTGATCCGCATCGTTCACCACACGGCCCCCCAAACCACCAATGTGTATCCGGTCGTGCTGCCGCACGGCCTTTGAGAAAATTTCCTGGCCATGAGGGAATCGGTCGTTTCTCCCCGGCGCGGCTTTTCGCTGATCGAGCTGCTGGTCGCCATGACCATCCTGGCGATGATCCTGCTGATTGTCGTGGGGCTGACCGATTTCACCGCGCGGGCCTGGCGGGACGCCCGCACCAGGGTGGATGCGTTTCAGGCGGCGCGGAATGTCTTTGAAAATGTGACGCGGCTGCTCAGCCAGGCGACGCTGAACACCTATTACGATTATTTCGATTCGGCGGGGCGTTCCTCGCGCGAGCCGGGTTTCAGCGGACCGCACCACTACGGCCGCCAGTCCGACCTGCACTTCGTTTCGGGAAAAAACCTGGTTCCCGGCCAGGTGACCCACGCGGTGTTTTTTCAGGCGCCGCGGGGCTACGCGCAATCGACCAACCTTCAGCGGCTCGACACCCTGCTGAATGCGTGCGGGTTTTACATCGTGCATGGACCGGACGCGCAGAGACCGGCCTTTCTCGACAGCCTGCCGCACGCCCCGCCCAACGAGGTCCGGTTTCGTTTCATGCAATTCATCCAGCCCCGCACGGCGCCCGTCGACCAGATGACGGTGTACAGCGACTCCGGCAACACCTGGTTCACCGCCCCCCTGAATGCAGGCAATCCGCCGGTCGAGGAGATCGCCTCCAACATCATCGCGATGGTATTGCGTCCGCGCCGCAGCACGGGCGACGAGGCCCATTCGACGGACGCCCCGCTTGCTCCGAACTACGAATACGACAGCCGGAACAAAAACAATCCGTCCACCGTGCATCAACTTCCCCCGCTGATCGACGTGGTTCTCGTGGCGCTCGACGAACGCTCCGCCCGGCGTTGGGAGGAGGAGGGCCTGGCGCTTCCCGGGGATCTCTTTGCCCAGGCGGACAAGCTCGATGACGATCTTCGCAGACTGGAGAATGACATCCTTGCGCCGCAGCGGCTGCGCTACCGCATCTTCCGCACGACCGTGGCCCTGCGGAGTTCCAAGTGGAGTTCATGAATCGTCGTTTTGCTTTTCCCCGCCGTCCCGGACGGACCGCATCGGAGTCCGGCATGACCCTCGTGCTGGTCCTGGTGTTCCTCGTCTTCCTTTCCGCCATGGCGATTGCCTTCCTGCTCAACAGCGCGACGGAGCTCAAGGCCTCCAAGGGATACGCCGAGGGAGGCCGCGCCCAGGTGCTGGCCCAGTCGGCGGCCGGACTGGTGATGGCCCAGATTTCCGACGCCACCCGCGGGGTGGGGAACAACAACTCGCCCACCGCCTGGGCGTCGCAGCCGGGCATGATCCGGACCTACACCGAAAACGGCGGCCCGGATCGGGCGTTCAAGTTGTACTCGTGGGATCGCATGACGACGTCGGGCGCGTTTGATCCGAAGGATCCCGGGGAAACCATTCCGGACGACTGGTTCGACCGCCCCGCGCTCTTCGTCGATCTCAACGAACCGGTCAACGCGGAGGGCGGTGCTCGCTATCCGATCATCGACGGCAATGATCTCACGCTGACCGTCACCGACGCCGACGGCCGGCCGCGCCTGACCTACAATGACAACGGAGAAGTGGCCGTGGAGGGTTTTTCCATCAGCGCGACGGACACCCCGCGGAGACCCGACCCCGGCGCCAATCCCGTTCCGCTTCCCGTCAAATGGCTCTACATCCTGAAGGAAGGACAAATCATCGCGCCGGACGACGGGGGGACGGATGTCGCCACATTCTCCGGCTCCCTCGCACCCACGGAGAAAAACCCGATTGTCGGCCGCGTCGCCTTCTGGACCGACGATGAAACGGCAAAACTCAACATCAACGTCGCTTCGGAAGGTTCGTACTGGGACACCCCGCGCGCGGTCACAAACTTCGAGGACCGATTGAAAAGCAACCAGCCCGTCACCGGGGAGTACCAGCGCTATCCCGGACATCCCGCGATGACCTCCCTCTCCACCGTTTTGAAAAAACCCTCCGGCTCGACCCTGACCGACGCCCAGTGGGCGGAGTTCATTTACAAGCTCGTACCGCGTGTGGCCGCCGGGGGATCCCAATTCGGAACGGTCAACACCGCATGGGCCTCCCCGACCGCACCCTCGGCCATCGAGCCGGATTCGGACCGCCTTTATGCGACCGTTGACGAATTGTTTTTTGCGGCCGATCAGACGTCCAACGCGACCGCGCCCGGCAGCGATCGCGTGCTCAATGACAAGGCGCTCGACCGGGCCGGATTTTTCCTGACCACCGCCAGCCGCGCCCCGGACGTCAATCTGTTCAACCTGCCCCGCGTCAGCATCTGGCCGATCACGGTGGATGCGTCGGGCAACCCGCTGGCCACCCCGTTTGATGAACTGATCGCCTTTTGCTCGACAATGCGGACCGACCTTGGGGAAGGGGCGTATCGGTATTATTTCCAAAGGCAGGATCCGGACAGCCCGACCACGGACCTTCCGACCGGCGGCAGTGTCACCGGCCTCGGCCGCAATCGCATGCTGCTCGAATACCTGCGTTCGCTCGCGGGACGCAACATTCCGGGATTCGGCGGATCGTTTGCCGAGAAATACGGACCCGACGCCAACCAGATCCTGACCCAGATGTTTGACTTCATCCGCGGAGCCACGAACCTCCAGGACTGCAATCTTCCGGCGGACCAACGTTATGCCAAGGGAACCCCCGGCGTCGGCGAGGCTCCCTGGAACGGGCGCATCGGCGAAGGGCAGGTCGTTCCCATCGACGACACCACCAACGGCACGCACGGCTTCGGCCGTTACCGCACCGTGCAGGGAGCCTCGCTGCTGTTCATCGGCCAGGTCGACGGCGACGATCCCGTCGTCGAGAAGGACACGGAAGGCAACCCGAAACCGCCCTTCCCGGAAAACACGAGCCAGGTCGATGTGACCACGGGACTGCCCCTGCCCACGGCAGACCAGACGGCGGTCAGTCCCGGACAGCGCAGGATCCAAGCGATGTTTCTCCCGCAGTTTTTCTGCCCGACCGTCGGCGCACCCTGGAACATCGGCAACTTCCAGTGGAGCGTTGACCTGAGCGAGCTGCGCTGGGGACCGGCCAATGAGAGGATGTTTCCGCAGGATCCGGACACGCGGTACAACCAGAACAAAAAGTCGCTGGACGAAACCGCCTTCGGCGACCAGTTCGGAATCCTCCAGGTCCGCCAGGCCGCCAAGATCATCAGCAATCAAATCGATGTTCCGAAGGACACCGGAACGTTTCACTTCGGCGGAGGAACGGTGACCATCACAATTTATGCGGCGGACCGTACGTCCATTCCGCCACCGAGCAGTCGGGTCGTGCAGACCGTGAAACTGTACTTCCCGCCTGCGGATTTCCCGATTCCGGACCTCGCGCCGACCGACGTTTACGAGTGGAACAACCAACAGCCCAAGAAGGATTCCGACGGAAACGAGATCACCTACAACTACCGCTCGTTCGATGGATGCACGGGAACCTACAATCCCGCCGATCCCGCCCACCCCCTGCCGGTGTCCGGCGGTCGCTGTCGGGCCGGAGGCACCGCCGCCCATTGGTTCGGGGACGAGGACGTTGTGCGCAGCGTGACCGTGCGATCGGGGGACACCCGGCTCGTCGCCGCAAAGAAAAACGTGCCCGAGTCGGATTTCGCCCCCCTTGGCGACTACTTCTCCCCCACGGCACGTGTCCTCGGCACCCACAACTTCTTCGACGGCTACGGCCGGCCCTACTACGGCGCCAAACTGGGACGCCTTGTGCCCGGGCTCAACTACGAGGGATACAAGGATGCCGCCGAACCGGGCATATCCACGCGAAACAAACGCGGTCCCAACGCCTTCAACCTTGGAAAGGGCCGCTACTCCCTGGCCACCGACGCGCCTCTGGAGGGCGTGGCCGCGGGCAAACACACAAGCTTCACTTCCGGCGACGTACCGGGGGATTTTGACAACGGCCCCTTCAACATCCGCGACGGTCCCTTTATCAACAAACCGGACGAAGGGGACCGCAGCTCCAAGTCCGACGTGGACCCCTACGAATGGAAACTGAAGGCCAAGGCTTCGGGGAAGATCACCGAAACGCTCTTCACGCCCAACCGGGAACTCGCCTCGGCCGTGGCCTTCGGATCGCTGCCGACCGGGGTGTTCGCCGACCGTCCCTGGCAGACGCTGTTGTTCCGTCCGGAACCGGGCCATCCGGGCAGCGCCGGCTACAAGGGCGACGGCACACCCGCCCCCAACATGCCCGCGGACCATCTCTGGCTCGATTTTTTCCACATGCCGGTGGTGGAACCCTATGCGATCAGCGAGCCGCTCTCCACGGCCGGACGCATCAACATGAACCATCAGATCGTCCCCTTCACCTACGTCAACCGCGACAGCGGCATTCGCGCGTTGCTCAAGTCCGAGAAGGTCATCGCCATCCCGGAGACACATCCCGAGGTTTACAAAAACAACGTGGGCAATCCGAACGCCCGTCAACACCCGGACATCCGCTTTGATGTCAACGTGGAGGAGACGTTGAAGGGATTCAGGCGCCGGTTCGAGACCGAAGGCGACATCTTCCGCTCCGCCTCGGAAATCTGCGAACTGCCCATCGTGCCGATCGATCCCAACAGCAACAACGACACCTTTGAAACGATGGACGCCTACTGGGCCAGCCATCGGCTCACGGGCGACAACAGCAGGGAACGCATCTACGCGACCCTTTATCCGCGCCTGACCACCAAATCGAACACCTTCACCATCCACGTCCGGGCGCAGGCCCTGCAAAAGGCGCCGGGGACCGACCCGGCGACCTGGGACGAAAAACGCGATCGCATCACCGGGGAATATCGCGGCAGCCAGACCATCGAGCGCTTTGTGGACCCCAACGATCCCGACCTCCCGGATTTCGCCGATCCCTCGACCTCCACCCCGCTGAGCGAGTTCTACCGCTTTCGCATCATCCAGACCAAACCGTTCGCGCCATGAGACAAAAGGGCTTCAGTCTCGTCGAACTCCTGGTCGTGCTGGCCGTCCTGGCCATTCTCGCCGTGGTGACCCTTCCGTCCGTGAGCCGGTCGTTGCGGGCCACCCGTTTGACCACCGACGGACAGCACATGGTGGATCTTTTGAATTTCGCCCGGCAAAGCGCCCTGAGCCGCAACGCCGGCGTCGAGGTGCGCTGTTACCTGCTGCCCGACTACCACGCCGGCCGCGACGGGACGCCTTCCGTCTATCGGGCCATTCAGACCTTCCTGGTCGAAGGAGGAACGGCCACCCCGCTGGACCGTCCGTATTACTTTTCGGCGCCCGTGCGGATATCTGCCAACGCCGCCGAGTCGGCCCTTCTGGCCTCAACCAACCACCCGGAAATGGGACCGGATGACGCCGTCCGTCTTGGCGAATACGGAGGGAATTACCGTTACCGCGCGATCCGCTTCACCCCCAACGGCTCGGCCAACGTCGGCAGCTCCGAAAACTTCCTCACCCTCGTCCTTGGGGACGACCGCCCGCTGGGCGAGGGTGGCAACTTCTTCTCCATCCAGATCCTTCCGGTCAGCGGCCACGTGCGAACCTTCCGCCCCTGACCCGTGGGCGCCGTGAGGAGACGGGGGAGGAAAAGCGGAAAGCGGAAAGCGGAA
>CALCJD010000071.1 GCA_937960895.1 uncultured Spartobacteria bacterium
TCAGACGGCGGGAACGTTGCGGTTGCTCATCGTCGAGGATCATGCCGACACGGCCTCCCTGTTGAAAAATCTGCTCGAGCGTTCCGGCCACACCGTGCAGACGGCCGGTGACGTGGCCTCCGCCCTCGCGCTGGCGGAGCGGGAAACATTTGATTTGCTCATCAGTGACGTTGGCCTGCCGGACGCCTCCGGTTACGCCTTGATGCGCGAGGTGGCGACCCGCCACAAACTTCGTGGCGTGGCCATGAGCGGCTACGGCATGGACGAGGATGTACGCAAAAGCCTGGAAGCCGGATTCAGTGCCCATCTGGTCAAGCCGGTGGACATCACGACGCTCGAGCAAACCATCCAGCGTCTCGCTTTCGGCAAATAGGTCGCTTATTCCTCCGTTCGCGGACGATACAACACGTCAACCACATTGCGGACATACTGCTCGTCGCTCAGTCCCTCGGTGACCTCCGGGGGAAAGGCAACTTTTTCGCGGAAAAAATCCGCCAGTTCCTGATAGAGGGTGACGCGCGCAGAGGAATCGAAATCGTCCCGCCGGAGCAGGGCGTTTACCGCGAGGGCGGCTTCCGTGGTTTCGACGCGCTGACGCAGTCTTGCGGCGAGGTGGGGATGTTGACGGAGGGAATTGAATGCGGGCGGGGCGAGCTTTTCGAATTCCGGTTCGGCGATTTGGGGAAGCCGAACCACGATGGTGTTGGCGGCAAGATCTCCGAGTCGCTGGTATCGCGGCGAAATGGTGCAGGCCAGGCCGCCGACGGCATAGGCCAGCGGTAGGACGTCGGCAAAGCGGAGAAGGTTGCGGATGACGATCTGGTGAAAGTGCAGTTTGAGTCCTTCCGCATCCATTACGCGCAGACGCAGCAACTTCTTGCCGAGGGTCTGTCCCTTCCAGGCCCATTCGGTGGCCATGCCGTAGCTGATTGAGATGGCAAAATAGAGCACGATTTGCAGCGCGGCGGCTAGGTCGGCGTTGACAAACTGAATGAGCAGCAAGCACCAGGAGAGCATTACCGTGAGGATCAGCACGACGGTCACGTCCACCAACCAGGCGGCGGAGCGAACGATCGGTCCGGCGAGAACCTGGGAGAACACCACTCCCTCCGGAGTGCGGATGCGAAAGATGCGGGCGTTCATGCCGGGGAGCGTCCGGATTTTCCGAGATATAGCGCCAGCAGGGCCAGTTCGACCAAACCGAAAAGAATTTTGGCGGGGTAGGGAATCACCGGGGCGTGGTATTGCGAGAGGAAGGCTTCAACCAGGCCGGCCCAGACCAGCAGAAGTGCCACGCCGGCGATGAGCGTGACCACGTCGGGACCGGCCTGCCTCAATCTTTGCCTGAGCGGTTCGCGTGTTGCCCGGCCAATGAGGGCTCCGGCCAGCACCAGACCGGCCTGACCGGCAATGAGAATGGCCGGGATTTCGATGGATCCGTGAGGCAGGAGCCAGGCGAGCAGGAACTCGGTTTGCCCCGCCCGAACGTAATCGTACGCCACCGCGCCGAGGATGACGCCATTGTAGAAGAGAAGGATGAGGGTGCCCGTGCCGAAGGTCATGCCGAGCGCCAGGGCCAGAATGGCCACCCGGGTGTTGTGGGTCATGAGATAGGCCGAAAATCGGGACTTGCCCTCCTCCAGATGCTCGGGCTTTTGGGATTCCTCCTTCTTGACGCGTTCGGCCGGATCGCCATGCAGGTGGGAGAAGGGAAGAATCAGCGGCTTCATCTCCGGGTCGAACATCAGGATGGTACTGCCGAAGGCGGCACCGACGAAAGTGACAACGAGGGCGGCCAGGAAGGCGCGGAAATGGTGCCGAAACGTTTCCGGAAATGTCCGGAAGGCCCACTGGCGCAGGCTGAACCGTGACGCGGTCCCGCGTGTTTCATGAATCTCACCGTAGGCGCGCGCAACGAGGCTTTCGAGGAATCGGTGAGTGTTGGGATCGGCGTGGGCCGCGATGCGGGCCAGGGCGGCGGCGGTGCGTTCGTAAAGAAAATGAAAACGTTCGACCTCCGCCACGGAAAGTTTCGGCTGGGTTTCCGTCTCGAGGCGATCGAGCAGGGTCTTCAGTTCCTGCCAATAGGGGCGTTCGGCGGCGAGGAAACGCGGCAGGTCGATGATCATAGGATCTGGCGCTTCTTGAGGTTGAGATATTCGGAAACCATCCGCATTCCGATCCGGGCGTCCTCCCAAAGGACAAAACGGACTCCCTTGCGTTGGAGTTGACGCGAGAGTTCCTCCAGGTGGCGCCAGCGCATGTGCCGTCCAAGCTGTTCGTAAACCGCGTCGAGGGTTCCGGGGTCGACCTTTTCAAAGAGGGGCGCCAGCCCATCCGGATTGATCATTCCGACCACGACGAGATGCTGGTGGGCGATGAGATCCACGGCGTGGAGGAAATGTTCGCCCAGCAGGGGATCATCGAGGGCGGTGAGGAAGATCACCAAGGAGCGGCGTCTCAGCCGCAGGCGGATGAAACCGCAGGTCTCTTCGTAGTCGGGATTCACCATGCGGGGCTTGAGTGCATGGATGGCGTCCCGGCAGGCCTGAAAGTGGGTGTTGCCGCTGCGTGCGCGAACAAATTTCTCCACGCGGTCGGAGAAGGCGAGGAGACCGAAATGGTCGCCTTGGTTTTCCGCGGCCAGTCCGAGAATCTGCGACGTGGTGAGATGGGTTTCGAGTGCATCGTCCCGGGCAGAGAGGCGGGAACAGTCGATGGCAATGTAAACCTCCTGCGTCCTCTCGATCTGAAAAACCTTTGTGACCGGTTTTCCCCGTCGCGCGGTGGCCTTCCAATGAATGTCCTCCGAACCGTCGCCGGGAACATAATCGCGCAATTTTTCAAATTCGCGCCCCTTGCCGATCTGCCGCTGCGCGTGCATTCCGGTGGCGCGGCGAAACATGAGGGTGAGAGCCCGGTGGGCCTTCTGAATGTTGGGGTAAACGCGCACGGATCCCTGCAGAGGCTGCCGTCGGCGGATGTTCCAGAAACCCAGACGCGAGGGCGCTTCGAGGCGGACCTCCGCAATCGGGAAATCACCGCGTTTGGCGGGGCGACAGGCCCAGGCCAGAATCGACCGGTCGGCGGGGGGAAGGGTGACGGCGATTTCGTCGTGCGCAGATTCGATCCCGAAGGGCAGCGGGAGCGCGAGCCGAATGGTTCGCGACGCAGCGTCGGGATTGCGGATGCGCATTTCCACCGCGCCGCCTTTGTGCACGGCGAAACGGGTGACCGGGGGAACCTCCACGGTGATTCCTTCCAGAGTCTGCGAGGAGCTCAGGGCGTCGGCGACGGCCGCCAAGAGAAAAATGCCCGCAACGGCCACGCAGGCCGGGCCCAGCTCGGGGATGAGACCGCCGAGCGCGGCGGCGGGAATCACCACCAGGCCAAACCAGAAAAGCAGCCGGTCGCGCGGGGAAATCATCGGGGAACGGGAACCTGGGCGAGGATGTTTGCCACGGTCTCGGAAAGGGTGACGCCTTCGATTTCGAATTCCGGCCGGAGGATGAGGCGGTGTTCGAGAACGGGGCCGGCCATGGACTTGATGTCGTCGGGAGTGACAAAATCGCGACCGGCCATCGCCGCTGCGGCCCGGCTGGCCAGCAACAACGCCTGGGTGGCGCGCGGGCCGGCGCCGACGAGGATGGCTTCGTGTCGCCGGGTGGCAATGACCAGATCGACGGCGTAATCGACGAGTTGTTCATGCATGGTGACAGCCGCGAGTTGCCGGCGGATCGCGACGAGATCGCCCGAACGGATCACGGGATGTACGGCGCCGCTGGCGAGGACGCTTTCCGGAGCATCCTGTCCGAGTGTGCGCCGCGCCAGGGCCAGTTCGTCGCCACGCTCGGGAAGCGGCATGACGATCTTGAGCATGAAGCGATCCTTTTGTGCCTCGGGCAGGGGATAGGTGCCTTCGTATTCGATGGGATTCTGCGTGGCGAAGACCGTGAACGAATCCGGCAATTTGTAGGTGCTGCGGTCAATGGTCACCTCACGTTCCTGCATGGCCTGGAGCAGGGCGGATTGGGTTTTGGCCGGCGCGCGATTGATTTCATCGGCGAGCAGAAACGAAGTGAAGATGGGACCGGGGACGAGCGAAAACTCGTTGGTCCGGAGATTGAAGACATTCGTTCCCGTGATGTCGGACGGCATGAGGTCGGGCGTGAATTGGATGCGCGAGAAGTCGCATCCGAGCACGTGCGCGAGGGCCCGGACGAGAAGCGTCTTGGCCACGCCGGGAACCCCTTCGATCAGGGCATGGTGGCCGGTGAGAATGACAATGAGGGCTTTTTCGATCACATCCTGCTGGCCGATGATGACCTTTGCGACTTCGGCGCGGGCGGCGGTGAGGATGTTTTTGAGGTGGTCGTTTTCCATGAGGTGTCAGGGTTCGGCGGAAGGATGGTGAAGCACTCGGTGGACCCGTCGCCACGCAGCGAGGGGATCCCGTTCCTGCGCGGGGCGGGCGGCCTCGGCTGTGGCGACGGCCCGGGCGGCCGCCTTGCGGTGGCCGGCGAAACATCGCGAACGGGCAAAGGTTTTTTCCCACTCGGCCCAGCAAACGCCGAAGAGCTCCGAGGGAGGAACGTGCCGGCGCAGCATGGACACAAATCCATCAAAGGCCGGACGCCCGGGGATCGGTTCGTCGGCGACGGCTTGTTTTTTCTGGCGTGGTGCCAGGCTGGAGGAATTTTTCCAGAGAAAGAGGCCGACCCAGATGAGGAGGGCACCGGCGGCGCCGGTGAGACCGTAGCGCCGGGCCATCGCGGCGAGGCCGGGCGTTTCCGTGATGCCGTGAAGGGCTTCGTCAAAAACGACCCGCGAATGGGGGCCGATCAGCCAGGCGAGGAGGGCGGGTTGGCGGTCGTGAACCAAAGCCTCATTGCTGAGGAGGTAGGAATCCGTGAGAAGAACCAACGTGCCGGATCCTCGTTTCATTTCGGCGATCACCGGATGACCATTCCGGGTGTAAGCAACAGTCCACCCGGCACCCAGGTCCTTCAAAACCGTGCGGCTGTGCCACGGCAGGTTCTCGGGTAGTTCCTGAAGAGGCGCGGCTTTGGTGGCGGGAAGTTTGGCTTCGGTGGATTTGTCGGTGGCGAGGGCAAATTCCCAATGTTTCTTGAGAGCCATCTGGCGGCGTTCGCGGGACGACGAGGGAGTTGGCGACGGGGATGCTGGGGGAGAGGGGTCGGCTTTTTGATCCACATCTTCCAGGGACCAAAGCGGATTGGGATGCAGCGTGACGATCAGGCGCCCGCCTTCCGCGAGAAACTGGTCAATCGCCTTTTGCCGGACGGTCGATAAAAGCAACCAGTCATGGACGGATGTCCCGACATGAAGGTACGTCGTGTTTCGCCCGGGGGGAAGCTGCGGGAGCGGACTCTGATTGCGTTCGACGGTGAATCCCGGGAGTGAGCTGAGACTTTCCCACAGAATCATCGCGCCCAAGGGGTCCGAGCGAAGGCCGGAGCCGGGCGGATAGACATTGCCTTCCTCAATGCGGGCCATGAGGAGCCACCAGGCGGTTCCGACAAAAAGAGCCGCGCAGGCGAGACCGATCAGATGGGCGGTGAGGTTCTTCATGCCGCGGTTTTCATTTGCTCGACCCGGGCGAGGAAACTGACGACGAGATCGGCGTCGGCTTGCTGACGGCCGTACCAGATGCGTTCGAAGGTGCGAACATTTTCGCCAAAGAGACCAGGCAGGCCGGGCAGCGCCCGCCCGCGGCGTTCGAGTTCGCGGGCGTATTCCCGATTGGTTTTGCCACGTGAGATGGTGACCAATCCCCGGCCGGCCAGTTGGGCGAGGCTGGCGAGATAAAAGGCCCGCAGGGCGAGGCGCAGTTCGCCCTGTTCAAGAAGCCGGCGTCCCCACCGGATCCACTCGTCCTCGGGAACGGCGTCAGGCGTGGTGTCCTCGTGGTTGAGGTCGGGAATGGCGAGGGAATCCGTGCTTGTCGAAAAAAGGACACCCCTGTGTCGGTTGCGCAGGACGCGGGTCATGGAGATGACCAGGATCAGCGCGGCGAGGGTGAGCAGGAGATAGATGAGGAGCCGATTGAAAGTGACAACCAAACCCTGCAGACCGGTTTCGGCGCCGGTCTCCGGGTAAAGCCACTCCAGGAATTGCCGCCAGACCCTGCGGATGCGGTTCTGGAGGTTTTTGACCCAATCCTGAAATTTTCGAATCCAGGTTACCTTCTCCTCCGGGGTGTTTTCCGCCTCCCGTCCCCGACGCCAGCGGTATTTGTCCTGCTCAATCACTTCCCGGATAACGGCATCCAGTTGTTCCGCGGAGGTTGAGGGAGTCGGTTCGTCGGCCTGGAGTGTCGGAGTGGAGAGAATCAGCCAGCCTGCGGCCAGGAGGGTGAGCACGCGAAACCCGCCGCGACGCAGGCGGGCGCGGATGTCCTCTCCGGTGGTGATGGAGAGGCCATAAAAGCAACGCAGCACGGTGCAGGTACGGGAGAGGGGTTCCACGGTGAGAAAGGTCAGGACCAGCACGGCGGAAAAGAATGTGCTGTTGATCATGCTCCAGGGCGACCGGGTGAAAACACTTTCGATGCCGGTGACCATCTTCAGAAGAATGGGGCCTGCGGCGATCAGCGTGAGCCAGTTGATGAAGACAATGAGGGAGAAAACCGAGAGCAGGGAAAACATGCCGATGCATTGGCCGGGCCAGAGCAGGGCCTGGGCGGCGCCGGCCCGAACGAGGTCCCGGGAGGAACTCCGCCCGTCGTCAAGGGTGGCGGCGGTCTGGTAAAACGCGCACATCGGGCCGAATCCCACCAGGGTGAGGGAGGAGAGGGGAATGGCCACCGGTGCGGTCGATTGCAGAATGGCCTGTCGCGCGGCCAGGGAAAGGTTGCGCCGAAGGCTCCAGGATTGCGCCGGCGAGCCGCGCAAATGAGCCAGAAGCGCGGAGGAAAAGCGGGCGAGCGCCCAGGTCATCCAAAAATACAGAAGGGTGAGGCCGACGGATGCCGCTGGAAGCAGACTGGCGGCGTCGGGATTTCCGGCCATTTCCGAGCAGAAAACCAGAACGCCGGCCGCGAAGGGCACGCTACCGGCGAGATACCAGGCGAGGATGGGGGGCGGACAGGTGCGCAGAACAACGAAGGCCTCCTCGATCAGGTCGATCACCGGCTTTCCCGTGAGGCGCTGATACGCTTTCATTCCCCGGAAATCGGCATTTGCCGCCAGAGGGTGCCGTCATGGAACGCGCTCGGAATGAGCAGCAGGGCGCGGCCGCCCAGGTAAACGACACCCCAGACCAGACCGCAGGCTGCCAGAGTGAGAGCCGTTCGCCCGAGCAGATGCAGCCAGCTCCAGGAATGGGCTTTTCGTTTGGAAGCCGCGTGCAACCGGCTCAGGCACGTGGCGCAGAGCACACGTCCGTCATGTTCCGAGATGCATTCGCGGCAGAAAAACCCCCGGCATTCGGGACACCGTGCGGCGGCTTCCCGGTCCATGTGCCGGAGGCAGCGTTGGGCCGCGAGCGTGTTCATGCGGTGGAGGTCTGGGCGGCGAGGATTTTTTTCCGCACCCGGGCCATGGCGGCGAGGGCTTTTTTGGTCCGGTGGAGTGATGGAATCCTCTTCGTTTGGACCGCGGTTTGGAGGGTGGTCCGGCAGGTCGGGCCTTTCCAAAGGTTCCAGACCGTAAGGAGAAGGAACAGGGCCGCAGGCGGTGCGAGCAGCCAGCGGAAGAACCCGTTCACGAAAAGGGCGGGAATGCCGAACATCATCGCCGCACTTCCCAGCAGGATGGCCAGGACGATCCAGGTTCGGGTCGTGCAGATGGTGATCGCCTGAATGTCTCGGAAATAAAACCGATGGTAGTTTTCCGAAAGTCCGACGCCTTGTACCAATAACAGATGGTCCTCGCCCTCCCAGAGGGCACCGAAGCCCCAGCAATGTCCGGGCAGTCGTTTGTAGGGATGGGCGTTCATAAGAAAAACACCTCCTGAATCGCGGGTCCGAACTGTGCCTTGCTTTGGAGGATACCCACCAGCACGATGACCACAGTGATCCAAGCCAGAATCTGAAGGATCGAGAAAATGAGCGCAAGCACCAGGGAAAGGCGCCCGCCGCTTCCGGTCAGTCCGGGAGGTTTTTTCCACCAGAGGAGGGACAGGATGATTGCCAGCGGCGCAGTCAAAAAGGTGATGAGCGTCATCGGATAAATGATCGCCGGCGTGATGGAGAGAAACAACGCGGCCCGTCCCCAGAGAAAGCGATGCGACGGCCGCGGATTCTCCGTAAGTTGGCGGTCCGTATTGTCGAGGCAGACCGGACACAGATGGCGGCCGTTCAGTGGCAGATCACAAAGCGCGCAAAGAAATCGCCCGCAGTGGTCACAGGGGATCTGTGCGCTGTGATCGGGGTGGTAGAAACAGGTGGCGCCATTTTCGATCTGCGGACCGGCCGCGGCCCCGACGGCGCGGGGTCGGGTGAGGGCGGGAAAGGGAAGGCAGGTCACCGTCCTCCGGCAGGACGGACAATCAAAGGGCTGGTGGATGGCGGCCAGGTCGAGTGGAAGCTCGCCCCGACAGACGGGACAGGAGAGTTTCGCTTCGATCGGGGATGCCGCCACCTAGATCTTCTCGATGGACCCTTCCTGTCCGAAAATCTGGTCATACGTGTGGGCAATGATGGCCGTGATATACGGCAGGATCAGGAAGATGCCCGCACAGGTGCAGAGTCCGGCCAAAGCAAGAATCATTACAACGAGGCTCATCAGGAGAAACATGCCAAAGTTTCGGTGGGCGGCCCGACCGCTTAGTTTCATCGCCGCGAGCACGGGCTGGCCTTTGTCGAGAATGATGATCGACGTGAAAAACCAGCGAATGCCGAGATACATGAGGATCAGGGCGGGAACCGAAATGAGCGCGATCAGCAGGATCGGAGGGTCTCCTTCTTTGAAGCTCCCCATGGCGAACGCGAGGAGCAGGAAGGGAATGATGAGTGCGAACGTCACCGCGACGTAAATCAGCATGAAGAGCGTCTGCTGCCAGAATCCGCGGCGAAAGCCGGTAAAGGCGTCGTCCAGAATGGCCTGACCACCGCGAATCTGCTTGAGGAAATACCACTGCAGGCCGGCCATCATTTGCTGTTGGACGAAGAGCATCATGGGAATGATGAGAAAGTATCCCAGATAGGGGATGTAGCCGGGCCCGGTGGTGATGAGGTAGGCGAGCAACGTGACACCCAGACACGGGCCGAAGTTGCCCGAATAGGTTTTCCATGCGCCGCGGAGAACCTCCTCCAGACGCGCTTTCCCTCCGTTTGCGACCACCTTTTCCCAAAGGGCGTCCGGATCCTCCGGGTCGGCCAGGCGGGCCCCGCCTTCCTGAAATCGCTGGAGAGCCACCGGTTTGCAGCCGGCACAAACGCGTCGCCCGGCGATGGAGACGGTCTGGTCCGGGGAAAAGGACTGGCCGCATTCCGCGCAGGTGACGGCGCCCAAAGTCGCAGGCGCTTCGGACGGGGCGGCCAATAGGAAGACACGGGAATAGGGTTTCCAGTTGTCCATGCCTTCCTTCCAGATGAGGGTTTCCGGCGTGATGGTCCCGGATTGCAGCAAGGCTTTCAGGGTGGCTTCATCCACCGGCCCGGCTTGGGTTTTTTCCTTCGTCGCGTAAAACCAGTTCATGACTCCTCCGAGGCGCGTTGCTAGCAGGACGCACGAAAATTGCCAGCGTGTTTAGCAGAGGGATTTTCGAATGCGGTGTTGAGGTTCGTGCGTCGAGTTCCTTAGAGTGCGGCATGCCGCCGTCCGACCACTTTGCTCAACTGTTTTCCGCTGAGGGAGTTATCTGCGCGCGGCCTGAAGACACCCGTCAATTGGGCCGCACGGTGGCCTCCCAATTGACCATGGGATCCGTTTTGAGTCTGGAAGGCCCCTTGGGAGCCGGAAAAACGCAGTTTGTCTGCGGTCTGGTGGAGGAACTGGGGTGTGACACGGAGGCGTCGAGTCCGACCTTTGCCCTCATGCACGAATATTCCGGCGGACGGCTGCCGGTTTTTCATTTTGATTTCTACCGCATGGACAGCGAGGC